>NZ_JAUEQW010000001.1:0-919788 GCF_056498045.1 Trinickia sp. Z7 | reverse complement strand
CCATAGCGAGTTGGTACCACCCCTTCCCATCCCGAACAGGACCGTGAAACGACTCCACGCCGATGATAGTGCGGATTCCCGTGTGAAAGTAGGTAATCGTCAGGCTCCTTCTGCCTCCAAACCCCCGTTAGCCTCAGCGCTACCGGGGGTTTGTGCTTTTAACGCCTCACAAAACACTCGCCGCTGAATCGCTGGCCTTCGCGGGCCGCAGGCAAGCTCCACAGCGGCCCTGCCGGTTAGCGGCGATCGCTGATTGTCGTGTTATAAGTCGCGCCTGCGATGAGCGTGTCCGACAACGTCAACCCGCTGACGTTGAAGGCGTAGATCGGACCGGGGGATGTCACGGTGGCAGGACCCGCAGCGACGGGCGAGCCGAAGTCGCAATTACTGATCGAGACGCCGGAGATCGCGGCGACCGTTGGTGTTGGCGGCGCGCCGTTATAGTCGAATGCAACCGGCCCCTGCATCACGATTGCTTGGAAGCACGAGCCAGTAACGCCGGCTACGGTCACGTTGCTCGCCTTCACATCCGCGATCGTCACGTTCTGAACCACGGGGGGCCTTGTGCGGACCGCGTCGTTGGCTGGTTGGTAATCGCAATCGAACGTGATCAGCCCACCCTGTGATGCCGAAGGGTTGCCGGCGGCGGCAGTGGCGACGCCCAGCGGCACAGTCGAATTGATCGGACTACCCGGAAGCATGGCGCTACCGTAGCCGCCGCCTTTCAGATTCACGCCGTTGGGCAAGGATACCCCCTTGACGTGAAAGTCCTTCACATATCCTCCGCGGTTCATATTCGTTTTCACGCGTATGGCGATATTAAGCGGATTCGTTTGCCAATTCGCATTCAGCATCGACAGGTTCGTCGCATAAATTTGCTCGACTCCACCGCCCATTTCGCTACCAAGCGTAATTCCGCCGTGACCGCTGTTCATCGTGCAATTGCGAATTAAATGGCGTCGTGCAGGCCCATATTCGGTGTCGAGATCCTTGCCGGATTTGACCGCGATGCAGTCGTCACCGGTGTTGAAGGTGCAGTCCTCCACGAGTACATTCGTGCAGGCATCGGGATCGAACCCATCGTTGTTCGGGCCGATGCTGTTGGTCGTTACGCCGCGAAATACCACGTTCGTGCAGGCGGTCGGATGGTGTTGCCAGAACGGCGTGTTTTGGGTCTGGTAGTCGGCCAGGAGGACGTCTTCACAGTCGATGAATTCGACCATGCAAGGACGCAAATAATGGCCCAAACCGAAGACACGTTTATCGACCGGCACGCCGGCCTCGGACAATGCGGACAGGTAATTTTGGTCCTGTTGCCAGGGCGTGAGCGGCGATGTCAATAACGCATAGAGCGCATCGGAAATACCCGGCGCGACGATTCTCAGATCCGTGTTATTCGGATTCGCGAACGCTTGGCTAGGCGCCGACGAACCGCCGCCGTAGGCGCCCGCGGAGCCTTTGTACGTCCACCAGCAGACGCTATTGTTGCCCGTGCCCGAAAAGGGTGTCATTGCTTGCCCGTTCAAGACCGACGTCGGGCCTTCCCCGGTGAGTCCTATACGAACGGCAGCCCGCGCATAGACCGGCGCGCCGAAATTCAGGCAATCGTTGGCCTGCCACCGGCTGTAGTACAGGTGTCCGTTTGCGCCGCAATCCACGGGACCGTCTTTCGCATAGTCGGCCGGGTTCGGACTGAAATAGATCGTGCAATCGGCGCTCAGATGAAAATGAACGTGACTGCGCAGCACGATCGGGCCGGCGCAGTACCAATGACCCGGCGGCACGACCACGCGGCCGCCGCCCTCCCGGTGGCAGGCCTCGATTGCCGCAAGGAAAGCCGACCGAGAATCGGGGGCGCTCGGTGCGGGCGTGTGCTCGGAGCCGGGGCTCGCAGGCGATTTTGCAGTGTTCGTATAAGGCGAAGTTGCAGGCACCACCGCGCATCGTTGTGCGCCGTACGCCGTTACATCGTAATCACGCGGGCGAAACAGCCGCTCGGAGACGTGTGCCAACGAAGCGGCGATGCGCGCCGCCGCGCCCCCTTCGCCCCAGATCGAATCATGCCCCGCGCGCGCTGCGACCTCGCTTGTCGCGCTTTCCGCCGCTCGGGCGAAGCGTAATGGGCCGCCCAGCACTGCGCTAGCGAGCAACGCGCTGCTCGTGCCGATGAAACGACGCCGATTTTGGCCGTGGTGGTCCCTTGGGGACGGCGTGGAGTTAACGCTGTGGCGCTTTGGCATGGCACTCCTTCGTATCTAGTGGGATGGGGTGACGCGAACGCAGACGATTTTCACCAGTCATCGTACAACCTGGAAAAGTGTACGCCGCAAAATCTCCCTATCTCCGCTCTCGTATACCCGATATGGGATGGAGAAACTCGGGTCCGCCAGCTTGGTGCTGTATTTGGTTGTCATACAACTTGCGTGCGACCATAGGCCATGAGTTCGCCGCCCCATTGCGGTCGCGGTCAGGACGAGGGCGACCGGCTTGGTCGCGCCGACTGCCTTGGCAGCGTCGAGAATTGCACCCCGATGAGAGGTCGCGTGGTGAGGGGAAGGTCGCTATCGCTTGACGTACTGTATGGGCATACAGTAAAAAGAAGCGATCTCAACCCGGGCGTGCCCGTGAAGCGGCTGACGCCATTCGCTGCGAACGGCCCTATTTTTTGGCGGGCGAGTCGATACGATGGACGATCGCGACACCGAATATCTCGTTGCCCCGCCGCAGCCCCTGAAGGGGCGCGGCGCGGTGACGAACTTGCAAGGACGCTTCGAACGCGATCAGCGGGAGGCGGTGGACGACGGCTGGGCGCCGGATGCCGAAGACGGTGCGCTGCCTGCGCTCAGGACGCAGGTATTCGAGGAAAACGCGAAAAGCATCCTGACGCGTAACGTTTCGCCCGATATCCCCTTCAGCGTCTCCTTGAACCCGTATCGCGGGTGCGAGCACGGATGCATTTACTGCTTCGCGCGCCCCACGCACAGTTATCTCGGTCTATCACCGGGGCTCGATTTCGAGAGTCGCATCTACGCGAAGGTCAATGCCCCCGAGTTGTTGCGGCGCGAACTGACCAAGAACGCTTATGTGCCCGAGCCGATTGCCCTGGGGGTGAATACCGACGCTTATCAACCCGTCGAGCGCGAACTGCGCCTGACGCGGCGCGTGATCGAAGTGCTGCACGACTGCGGGCATCCGTTTGCGGCGATAACCAAGTCGTCGTTGATCGAGCGAGACATCGATTTGCTCGCGCCGATGGCCGCGCGCGGTCTGGTGATGGCGGCGGTCACGATTACGACGCTCGACGCCGACATAGCGCGCACGCTGGAGCCGCGTGCAGCAACGCCGATGCGGCGCCTGCGCACCATTCGCGAACTGAGTGCGGCGGGTATTCCCGTCGGCGTCAGTATCGCGCCGGTGATCCCTTTCGTGACGGAGCCCGACCTCGAGCGCGTGTTGGAAGCTTGCGCGCAGGCCGGGGCGACGAGCGCCAGCTACATCGTTCTGCGTCTGCCGTGGGAAGTCGCGCCGCTTTTCAAAGATTGGTTGGCCGCGCACTTTCCGCAACGTGCCGAGCGGGTTATGGCTCGCGTGCGCGACATGCGGGGCGGCAAGGATTACGACGCGTCGTTCGGGCGGCGCATGAAAGGCGAGGGCGCATGGGCGGATTTGCTCCGCCAGCGTTTCGAAAAAGCCGTGAAACGGCTCGGCCTCAACCCGCGCCGGCACGGCATTCTCGATATGTCACACTTCCGGCGGCCTATCATCGTCCGGCCGTCGAGCCCGCAGATGAGCCTCTTTTGACGCTGGCGCGCTACCCTTTGGCGCCTCAACGCGACAGTGAATTGACCACGCTGCTTTGCGACTCGAAATAGGTTTGAAACGTCACGGCGAGCCCGCTCATGAGCAGGAAGGCCCCGATCAGCAGTGAAAATATCACGACGAAGATCACACCCCAACCGGATCGGCTGTGCGATGACTGCCCGGGGTTGAATTGCGCATCCCATTTTTGATCGGGGCGAAGTCCGTAAACGATTGCGGCTAGAAACGCGGCCAGGAGCGACACCGCGCCCGGTATTGCCAGCGCCCAGCCAAGCGCCGACGCACGTTCGCTGGCGACGAGCAGGAGCACGCCAGGAATGCCGAGCGCGGTACCGGCCAGGTGCGCCCATCCGAACGAGTCGCGCCAGCCGTATAGATAGAAGCGATGCGCGCCTAGGCTACCGAGCAGAAAAGCCAGTAGGGCGGTGATGGTTTTGGAGCGAAATCGAACGGGGGCGTGGGAAATACTGGTGGGCATGACCATCGAGGTGATTGCGTGGGTTCGTGAGGGGAAAGCTTGCGCCCGTGAGACGCCGCAGCGCGCATTGTACGGCCGCGTTTGCCCGGCGGGCCGGGCGGCAATCGCCCTGCTTGCACACTGGGGCGGTAAGTGTTTGTTATGGTTTCAGTTTCCCGCTATAATCGAGCGTTTCAGTGGTTCCGAACCCCCGGTTTTCAAGGATTACAGTATGGTCATCATCCGCTTGGCACGTGGCGGCTCGAAGAAGCGCCCGTTCTACAACATCGTCGCCACCGATTCGCGCAGCCGTCGCGACGGCCGTTTCATCGAGCGTGTCGGCTTCTACAACCCGGTCGCCACGAAGGGTGAATCGCTGCGTATCGCTCAGGATCGTCTGACGTACTGGCAAGGCGTGGGCGCACAGCTTTCGCCTACCGTCGAGCGCCTCGTGAAGCAAGCGCAAAAGGCGCAGCCGGCTGCTTGATTGCCGTTGCGGCGCCGTCGGGCGCTGTTTGGCCGATAGCGGCGCGCCGGTCGGCCACAGGTCGGGGCAATCGGCCAACTGTGAGGTTTATCGATGTCCGTTCGTGATTCGGGCGGTTCGGGGCGAGCGAAGACAGCTTCCCGAGCGTCTGTGTCGTTTGGCGCGTTCGCGCGCAAGCCGGTCGAGCGCAATGCTGTGGCGCCTGCAGCCGCCGGTCGAGCGTCGGGTATCGAGCCGGTCGACACGTTGCCCGACGATGCCGTCGAAGTCGGCGCCATCGTCGACGCCTACGGCCTAAAAGGCTGGGTCAAGGTGGCGGCGCACGCCGGTACGAGCAAAGGCGGCGACGCGCTGACCAGCGCCAAGCGCTGGTGGCTCGAGAAAGGGCGCGAGTTGAAAGTCGCGCCTGTCGTTGCGGCGAAGATTCATAGCGACAGCGTGGTCGCGCAATTGAGCGGCCCGGCCGATCGCGATCAGGCTTTAGCGCTGAAAGGCTGGCGGGTCTATGTACGCCGGAGCGATTTTCCAGCGCTCGATGCTGACGAGTTCTACTGGGTCGATTTGATCGGCCTTCACGTCGTCAACGAGGAAGGTGTGGCGCTAGGCGCCGTTGCCGATATGATCGACAACGGCGCGCACGCCGTGCTGCGCGTCGAATACCCCGCCCAGGGCAAGGATGGGCAGCTCGTGACCGGCGAGCGGTTGATTCCGTTCGTCGGGGTGTATGTGAAAACGGTGGATCAAGCGGCGAAGCGCATCGTCGTCGATTGGCAGGCCGATTACTGAGCATGGTCGACGCTAGGGAGCGCACGATGCAGTTCGATGTCGTCACGCTCTTTCCCGAAATGTTCCGCGCGGTTACCGAGTGGGGCATTACGAGCCGAGCGGCGAAACAAGGGCGGTTTGGGTTGAGAACGTGGAATCCACGCGATTTCACGTCGGACAACTACCGGACCGTCGACGATCGGCCCTATGGCGGCGGCCCCGGTATGGTCATGCTAGCCAAGCCGCTCGAAGCGGCCATCGGTGCGGCGAAGGCCGCGCAGGCGGCCCAGGGTGTCGCGGTTACGCGCGTCGTGATGATGTCGCCGCAAGGCGCCACCCTCGATCACGAGCGCGTCATGCGTTTCGCTCAAGAGCCCGGGCTGGTGTTGCTCTGCGGCAGGTATGAAGCGATCGATCAGCGGCTCATCGATCGTTGCGTAGACGAAGAAGTGAGTCTCGGCGATTTCGTGCTGTCGGGCGGTGAGTTGCCGGCGATGGCGCTGATGGACGCGGTGGTGCGGCAGTTGCCGGGCGTGCTGGGCGACGCTCAGTCGGCCGTGCAAGACAGCTTCGTCGATGGCTTGCTCGATTGCCCGCATTACACGCGCCCCGAGGAATACGAGGGCGTGCGCGTGCCCGACGTGCTGCTCGGCGGGCATCATGCCGAAATCGAGCAATGGCGGCGCAAAGAGGCGCTGAGAAATACGCTCGCCAAGCGGCCCGATCTGATCGAGCGCGCTAGGCGCAACAAGATGTTGAGCCGTGCCGATGAGGCATGGCTCGCAAGTCTTGCGAAAGCGGCGTCGAAGGCCTAGCGGTCTTCTTCCCGAACGCAGGGCGCAGGCGGCGCCGCGTATGCGGCGCCAGATGTTGAACCCATCCTCTATCGGGGCCGAGCCAAACCGTCCAGGTGACACGCGGCAGGCAGAACGCCGACAAGATGGCATAAGGAGTCTGTGATGGATCTGATTGCAAAACTCGAGCAGGAAGAAATCGAGCGCGTGCTCGCCGGCAAATCGATTCCCGAGTTCGCCCCGGGCGATACGGTGATCGTGAACGTCAACGTGGTCGAAGGTACCCGCAAGCGTGTCCAGGCCTATGAAGGCGTGGTGATCGCCAAGCGCAACCGTGGCTTGAACTCGTCGTTCATCGTCCGCAAGATCTCGTCGGGCGAAGGCGTCGAGCGTACGTTCCAAACGTATTCGCCGCTGTTGGCCAGCATCGTCGTGAAGCGTCGCGGTGACGTGCGTCGCGCGAAGCTGTACTACCTGCGCGAACGTTCGGGCAAGTCGGCACGCATCAAGGAAAAGCTGGTCTCGAAGGACCGCGCGGCTTCCTAAGCGTGAAAGCTGTAAGAAAAAGCACCCGTAATGGGTGCTTTTTTGTTTCCCGGCAGCAGGATCAAAATGGCGGTTATCCGCTCATGACCTCCCGAGTGCAACTTTGATTCGCCCCGTCTTCGAACCCGAAGTGCTTCCGATCGAAGCAACCGGCGCCGGCTTGCCCGGTGTGGCGGCATATCGCCTCACACCACCGGGGTTGCGCGAGCGCTTCGAGCAGCGCCTTGCGTGGGCGCCCGAGCCCTTCGAGGTTTTGTCGCAGGAGCTAAGTGATCCGCGGGCGGCCGCTGTGCTCGTCCCATTGATCGCGCGCGAGACAGGGCTTTCCGTCCTGCTCACGCAACGCGCCGATCATCTCAGCGATCACGCCGGACAGATCAGTTTCCCAGGCGGTCGGCGGGAGCCGTCCGACCCGGATGCGGTGGCGACAGCCCTGCGTGAGGCGCAAGAGGAGGTGGCGCTTGCGCCCGAGCGCGTCGAAGTGCTCGGCGCGCTGCCCGATTACCTGACCGGCACCGGTTTTCGCGTCACGCCTGTCGTAGGCCTGGTGCATCCGCCGTTTAGCGTGCGCGCCGATACACTCGAAGTCGCCGACATCTTCGAGGTGCCACTGCCGTTTTTGATGAACCCGGCCAATCACGAGGTACGCGTATTGCATTGGGAGGGGGGCGAGCGCCGGTTCTTCGCGATGCCGTACCCGCGCTCGGGCGCAGGGGGGCACTATTTCATCTGGGGCGCGACGGCCGGCATGCTGCGCAATTTCTATCGTTTTCTAGCTGCCTGAACGCATAGCGCGCGGCGCGCGAGCCGTCACGTCGAGACGAGCGCATTCGAGTATCGCGCCCTGTGCTATCGTTACGCGACAATTGAACAAACTCGAATTGCCACGGCCCTTCGCATGACCTTTTTCTCCGTATTGTTGGCCCTTGTTTTCGAACAACTGCGTGCGCTGTCGCAAAGCAACCCCATCTTTGCGTTGCTGCAGTATCACGCGGAATCGGCCGCGCAAGGCTTCGACGCGGGCAAGAAAAAACACGGCATGCTCGCCTGGCTCGTGGTAGTGCTGCCATGGACGCTAGCCGTTGCGGCCATCTATTACGTCCTGTATCGAATCAGCTTTGTGCTGGCGTTCCTTTGGAACGTGGTCATCGTTTATTTCACGCTCGGTTTTCGCCAGTTCAGCCATTACTTCACCGATATTCACCTCGCGCTCAATAACGACGATGTCCCAAGAGCACGAGAGATTCTGGGCGAATGGACGGGCATGGACACCGTCGACATGCCGGTGGGCGAGATCGTGCGCCATACCTTGATTCATGCGGTCGTCGCCTCGCATCGGCATGTATTCGGCGTCTTCTTCTGGTTTTTGGTGCCGATCGGCCCCGCCGGCGCCGTGCTTTATCGGATCTCGGAATACCTCGCCCGAACCTGGGGCGTGTCGGTCGGCGAACGTACGGCCGCTTTCGGCGCGTTCGCGCGCAGTGCCTTTTTTGTGATCGACTGGCTGCCCGCGCGATTGACGGCGCTCGGTTTCGCGATTGTCGGAAATTTCGAAGATGCCATTTACGCGTGGCGCAATCACGCGCGTCAGTGGCCCGATGCGAACGACGGCGTGTTGCTCGCTGCCGGCAGCGGGGCACTGGGCGCACGGCTCGCGGGGCCCTTGGCGGAGCCGTCGAGCCTCGATGCGCTAGGTGCGCCCGATGGCGGGCCCATGCCGGTCGGCGACGATTGCACGCCGCGCACCCTCCAATCGGCCGTGGGACTGGTTTGGCGCGCCGTCATCCTCTGGATGATTCTGCTGCTGATGCTCACCATCGCTGTTTGGGTCGGCTAGACCTCTAGGCAGCCGCAACCGCACTAGCCATCGCCTCGGCAAATTGCGCTAGCTGGCGCTGAGCTAGACCTCATCGTCTTCGCCAGCTTCGCGCGCCGCGCCGCAACGCCAGCAGGCGGTGAATTGCGGCTCCAAGGTTTCGCCGCAGGCGCTGCAGCGCCAACGTCGCGCGCCGGGCGGGGGGCCGTTTTGTGCGGCTTGCAGGATCCGCCTCGCCAACATTTCATCGCGCTCGTCGACGAGCCATAGCTCGGGTGCGCACTGATCTGCGGGGATCTCGCCGAGTGCACCATTTAGGTAGCGATTGTGCAGTTCGCAGCCGATTCCCGCCGCTTCGAGCAAGTTGACCCAATGTTGGCCGATGACGGGATTCGGGGCTTGGGTCAGCTTGATCATGCGGCGTCCTAAAAGAGCGCAATGCGGCGCCCGCGCTATCTCACGACCTGGCTGGCCTCATGAACGAGCTGCGCGTATAGCGCATGCCTCTCGCGCGCGACGCGCCCGTCCGCCAGCGCTTCCAGAATCGCGCACCCTGGCTCGTGCAGATGATGGCAATTGTAAAAACGACAGTGCGCAAGCAAAGGGCGAAATTCGGGGAACGCGCGCTCGAGCCTGCCTTCGGTCAAGTGATAGAGCCCGAACTCCTGAAAGCCGGGCGAATCGATCAATGCACCACCCTCGGGCAGCGGGTACAGGCGCGTGAACGTCGTCGTGTGGCGACCGCTGTTGAGCGCCGTCGAAATTTCGCGCGTGGCGACATCGGCGTTGGGCACGACGAGATTGACGAGCGTCGATTTGCCCATGCCCGATTGGCCAAGCAACAGCGTCGCATGGCCCTGCAAACGCGTCCGTAGTGCGGTGAGCGCTTCCTCCGGCTGCGTCTTGATCGACAACTCGAGCACTTCGTAACCGAGTGCGCGATAGCGCGCCAAGCGCTCGCGCGCAGCGGGCAGTGCCGCGGTCACGTCGGTTTTGTTCAGAACGATCAGCGGCTTCAATTCGTTGGCTTCGGCGGCCACCAGTGCACGGCCGAGGAGGTCTTCGCTGAAGTGCGGCTCGGTGGCCAACACGATCAGCAGTTGATCGAGGTTCGCCGCAAACAGCTTCGACTTGAATTGATCCGACCGATACAGGAGGTTGCGGCGTTCGCCGATTTCGACGATGACACCTTGATCGGCCGAGCTTTGCTCGTAGACGACGCGATCGCCCACGGCCACTTCGCTTTTTTTACCCCGCGGAAAACATTGCAAGAGTGCATGAGGCTCGTGCTCGGGCGCAACGAGATAATGCCGGCCGTGGGCGGCGATCACGAGGCCGGCCAAGCGCTCGGCGCCGCTGCGTTTTACCGAGTGGGAGGGGGCGCTCATGCGTGCCGCAGCAGCCGTTCGATCCGCTGCGACGCGGGCGGGTGCGAATAGTAGAACGCTGTGTAGACAGGATCGGGGGTCAGCGTGGCCGCGTTGTCCTCGTAGAGCTTCACCAGGGCATTGACGAGCTCGTTGGCATCGGTCTGGCTTGCCGCGAAGGCGTCGGCTTCGAACTCGTGCTTGCGCGAACTCAAGCTGCCGAGCGGCGTGACGAAGAACATGAACACCGGCAGCGCTAGAAAGAAAAGGACCAGCGCCAAAGCGTCGTTGCTGCCGCTCATCGAAGGGCGCACGCCCAGACCCTCGTAAAACCACGTGCGCTGGCCCAGCCAGCCGAGCAGCGCGAACAGGCCGAGGCTGATCGCAAACGTGACGAGCATGCGCTTGAGCACGTGGCGTCGCTTGAAATGTCCCAACTCATGCGCGAGCACGGCTTCGATCTCGCTGGCGCTGAGGCGGGCAAGCAGCGTATCGAAAAAGACGATGCGCTTGGCCGAGCCGAAACCGGTGAAATAGGCGTTGCCATGCGCTGAGCGGCGGCTGCCGTCCATCACGAACAAGCCCTTGGCGGCGAAGCCGCAGCGTTTCATCAGCGCGTCGATGCGGTGGCTGAGCGCTTCGTCCGCGAGCGGTTCGAACTTGTTGAACAGCGGCGCGATCAGCGTTGGATACAGGACGAGCACGAGCATTTGGAAGGCGACGATAACGGCCCACGCCCACAACCACCACAGCGCGCCGGCGCGGCCCATCAGCCACAGCACGACGAACAGCAACGGCAGGCCGAACGCCGCGCCGAGCGCCGCGCCTTTGGCCAGATCCGCAAAGAAAATCGCTCGCGTCATGCGGTTGAAGCCGAATCGCTCCTCCACGACGAATTGCCGGTAATAGTCGAACGGCAAATCGACGACGCTGGTGATGACGACGACGGCGGCCACGAGCGCGATCTGGCCCGCATAGCCTTGGCCGAACCAGGCAGAGACGGCCCGATCGAGTGCTTGCACGCCGCCGAGCAGCGTGAGCGCGACGACGAGCATGGCGCCGACGACGATTTCGAGCATCGACAAGCGCGTGCGAACGACGGTGTAGTCGGCGGCGCGCCGATGCGCCTCGAGCTTGATCGTTTCGGCGAACTGCCTGGGCACCGCGTCTCGGTGCGCCGCGACGAAGCGGATTTGCCGGGAGGCCAGCCACAGTTTCGTGGCGACCATCGCGACCACCATGACGGCGAACAAGACGGTGAAGTCGATAGCGGGCATCGGGAAGTCCAAAGTATCTATGCGAGAATTATAAAGTTTCGCGGGCGCGGGCGAGCGTGCCCGACCCCGCGCGGCGCCGTTTCGCTTCCCTTTGCATCAACGACCGGATTGCTTTCATGACTGATTTACTCGAACCCGTCGGTGAGCCGACGCTCGTGCGCAGCGAGATGAACCTCGTCTGGCTCGATATGGAAATGACGGGGCTCGAGCCCGATACCGACCGCATCATCGAGATCGCCGTGGTCGTGACGAACTCGACGCTCGATAAAGTCGTCGAAGGCCCTGTGCTCGCCATTCACCAGAGCGATGAAACGCTCGGCAAAATGGATGATTGGAACAAGAATACACACGGCCGCTCGGGTCTCATCGATCGGGTGCGCGCGTCCACCGTGGACGAAGCGCAAGCCACCGAACTGATTCGTGCGTTCCTCGGCAACTACGTGCCGCCGGGCAAATCGCCGATGTGCGGCAACTCGATTTGCCAGGACCGGCGCTTCATGGCGCGGTGGATGCCGGAACTCGAGCGCTTCTTCCATTACCGCAATCTCGACGTGAGCACGCTCAAGGAGCTTTGCCGCCGCTGGCAACCCGCCATCTACAAGGGTTTCCAAAAGCGCGCCATGCATACGGCGCTCGCCGACATTCACGAGTCGATCGACGAGCTCAAATACTACCGAGCGCATTTCTTGATCCCATCGCCGAGCGCCGTGCCGAGCGCAGGCAATTGACGCGGCATCGCGTCGCGCTCGACGGCCCCGACCGGCGCCGCCGGGCGCGTCAAACGGAAGGGGCGCGCCGGGCGCTCTTCGGCCGGAATGCCGCGACGACCCGATCGTTCGTGCTCACGTACGGGCCGCCGATGAGATCGATGCAGTACGGCACCGCCGCAAAGATGCCCGGCGTTTTCACCGCGCCGCTTTCGTCGCGCAGCCCCTCGAGCGTTTCCTGAATCGACTTCGGCTGGCCCGGCAGATTGATGATCAGCGCCGCATGGTCGCCGGTTTCGCGAATCACCGCCACTTGGCGCGAGAGAATCGCCGTGGGCACGAAATTGAGGCTGATTTGGCGCATTTGCTCGCCGAATCCCGGCATTTCTTTCGTGGCGACGGCGAGCGTCGCCTCGGGCGTGACGTCTCGCCGCGCCGGGCCGGTGCCGCCCGTCGTCAGCACCAGATCGCAGCCGAACGTGTCGACGAGTTCGATCAGCGTGGCCGAAATTCGCTCGAGGTCGTCGGCGATGAGCCGTTTCTCGACGCGCCACGGAGAAGCCAATGCGCCGCCCAGCCACGTTTCCAGCGCAGGCAGTCCTTTGTCTTCATAGACGCCGCTCGAGGCGCGATCGCTGATCGAAACGAGCCCGATGACGATCTCGTCGGGATGGTTACGCGTCGTTTTGGTCATCGTCGTCTTCCGTCGAATCCGTAGGGTCCTCGCCTTCGCCGCCGCCGCTCGCGGACTTGATCCACTGAAACAGTTCGCGGAAATAGCGCGGCGGCTTGCCTTGCTGCGCTTCCTTGCGCGCGTTGCGGATCAGCGTGCGGCCTTCCTGGGCGTCGGCGCCGGGATGCGCGCGCAGAAATGCCGTGAACGCGTCGTCGTGGGCGATCAGTTGCTCGCGGGTTTGCTCGATCCAATGCAGCCGTGCCGTTTCGGCTTTGTTCACGCCGCGGTACGTTTCGAGGGCCGTGCGCAAGGCCCCGATCTCGTCTTCGGTGAGCGAGCGCATGACGCGCCCGATGTACTGGATTTGGCGGCGTTTGCCTTCATGATCGGTGATGCGGCGCGCGTCGCGCACGGCATCGGCCAAATTGTCGGGCATCGGCATGCGCTTGAGCGCGTCTTTCGGCAGCTCGACCAGATCGACGCCCAAGGCTTGCAGCGCGTGCATTTCGCGCTTCAATTGCGATTTGCTGGGACGCTCGTCGGCCAGATCCTGATCGGCCGAATCATCGTGCTCGATCGGTTGAATACGGGTTTTGCGTGTCATGGGCGTTATTGTAGCGCGCGACCATCCGCGCAAGCCTTGCTATGATCGCGGGATGCGAACGATCGAGCATGCCCGGCCAGCACGTCGGCCGGCGGCCCGAGCCGTGCTCAACAGACAGTTCTATACCGGACGGCAATCACGATGGCAGCGGACACCGAAACCTCACAACGCTTCTTCCCGCATACTCAAGATGAATTGAAGGAGATCGCGTCCGACATTCTCAAGCATGCGAAGTCGCTGGGCGCCACCGACGCCGCCACCGAAATTTCGGAGGGCGACGGCCTATCGGTATCCGTGCGGCGCGGCGAAGTCGAGACGATCGAGCACAACCGCGACAAGATGGTCGGCGTGACCGTCTTCATCGGGGCCAAGCGCGGCAACGCGAGCACGTCGGATTTTTCGAAGGAGGCGCTGCGCGACACCGTGGCGGCGGCCTACAACATCGCGCGCTTCACGGCCGAGGACGAATGCGCGGGGCTGGCCGAAGCCGAATTGCTCGAGACGGACCCGCGCGACCTCGATCTCTATCACCCATGGCATTTGTCGGCCGACGAGGCCGTCGAGATCGCGCGCCGGGCCGAGGACGCCGCCTTCGCCACCGGTCCGCAGATCCGCAACTCGGAAGGCGCAAGCGTATCGGCCCAGCACTCGCAGTTCGTGCTCGCCACCACGCGCGGCTTTTTGGCCGGTTACCCGTATTCGCGGCACTACGTTGCCTGCGCGCCGATCGCGGGCAGCGGCCGCAACATGCAGCGCGACGATTGGTATTCGTCCAAGCGCGATGCGCTTTCGCTCGCGCAGCCCGAAGCCGTCGGCCGTTACGCGGCCGAACGGGCGCTCGCGCGGCTCGGTGCGCGCCGGCTCGATACGCGCAAGGTGCCGGTGCTGTTCGAGGCGCCGCTTGCCGCCGGGTTGCTCGGAGCGTTCGTGCAGGCGACGAGCGGCGGCGCGCTCTATCGCAAGACGTCGTTTCTCGTCGATAGCCTGGGCAAGCGCGTCTTCGCGCCGCACGTGCAGATCGTGGAAGATCCGCATGTGCCGCGCGCGATGGGCAGCGCGCCGTTCGACGAGGAAGGCGTGCGCACGAAACAGCGCTCGGTGGTGAAAGACGGAGTCGTCGAGGGTTACTTTCTGTCCACTTACTCCGCGCGCAAGCTGGGCATGCAGACGACCGGCAATGCCGGCGGTTCGCACAATCTCACGCTCATGAGCAGCGAGACGCGGCCTGAAGACGATTTCAAGGCAATGCTCAAGAAGCTTGGAACGGGGTTGTTGCTAACCGAGCTGATGGGGCAGGGCGTCAATTACGTCACCGGCGACTATTCTCGCGGTGCGTCCGGCTTTTGGGTCGAGAACGGAGAGATTCAGTATGCCGTCGAGGAGATCACCGTCGCCGGTACGCTGCAGGAGATGTTCAATCATATCGTCGCAATCGGCGCCGATTCCATCGTGCGGGGTACGAAGCAAACCGGTTCGGTGTTGATCGAACGGATGACCATCGCGGGACAGTGAGCGCGGAGATGCGGCGGGGTGCCACGCCCCGCGCGAATAGAACGGGCGCGTCGCCTGCGCGATCGCGGGCCGTCAGTGGTCCACGCGCGCGCGAAGCCCCCAAGCGTGCTCAGCGGCGGGCGCTGTCGATTCGCTGGTAGACCACCCGCGCGTAGTCGAAGTCGGGCCCCTGGTGCGTCTCGCGCGACACGGCTTCCCACTCGCGGGCGTCGGGGGCGGGAAACGTGGCGTCTCCGTCGAAGTCGGCGTCGATCTCCGTGATGACGAGCTTGTCCGCCAACGCGATGCCCTCGCCATAAAGCTGGGTGCCGCCGATCAGGAAGGCTTGCGTTGCGCCGTCCTTGGCTGCCAAGGCCAGCGCGCTCTCGATGCTCGTCGCGATCTCGCAGCCTTCGAAGCGGCGCTGCGCGTCGCGCGTGACGACGATATTGCGACGCCCCGGCAGCGGCCGACCGATCGATTCGTGGGTTTTGCGGCCCATGATGATCGGCGCGCCCATCGTCGCGCGCTTGAAGAAGGCGAGGTCTTCGGGCAGGTGCCAGGGCAGTTGGTTATTGCGGCCGATCACGCCGTTGCGGGCGCGGGCGACGATTATCGTCAATGTCGTCATGGCGAAAAGCGAGTGCGTTCGAGGAAGCGGTCGGAATCGACCACGATTTTACGCGAGCGCGCATCGAATGCCGCTTTCGCCGTCGCTTCACTCCGTCGCCATCTTGCCGTCGCCGCGGTCTTCGTCGTCTGCCGCGCTGGTCTTCTCCTCCGATGCCGAGGGGTCCCGCAGTCCATGCGAGCCCATCAATCGGTAAAGCGTCACGCGCGAGATACCCAGATCCATGGCCGCTTCGTTGAGCCGGTGCCGATGGCGCAGCAACGCGGCTTCGATAGCGCGTTTTTCCGCGGCCTCGCGCGCTTGCGCGAGCGTCATTGTTTCCTGTCGCGTGAACTGAGCGAGATCGAGGTCGTCCGCATTGATCAGCTTGCCCTCGGCCATCACGATCGCGCGCCGCACTCGATTGATGAGTTCGCGCACGTTCCCGGGCCAGCCGTACTTGTGCATCGCCTCGATCGCGGATGGCGCGAACCCCCGAATCTTGCGCGCACTGTCGGTCTTGAACTTATGCAAGACGTGGTGCGCCAAGATCTCGATGTCTTTGCCACGCGCGCGCAGCGGCGGCTCGTCGATGCGCAGCACGCACAGCCGGTGAAACAAGTCCGCCCGGAAACGCCCGTCGCGCATTGCGCCATCGAGATCGACGTGCGTGGCTGAAATCACGCGTACGTCGACGGGGATCGATTCGCGGCCCCCGAGCCGCTCGATCTTGCCTTCCTGCAGAAAGCGCAGCAGGCTGGCTTGGCTTTCCAGCGGCAGATCGCCGATCTCGTCGAGGAACAACGTGCCGCCGTTCGCGGCTTCGACACGACCGATCTTGCGTTGGTTGGCGCCGGTGAATGCGCCGCGCTCATAGCCGAACAATTCCGACTGAAGCAAGTGTTGCGGGATCGCGCCGCAATTGATCGCGACGAACGGTTCCTTGCGGCGCGGCGAACGCTCGTGAATGGCGACCGCCGTGAGTTCTTTGCCCGTGCCCGATTCGCCGGCAATGAAGACCGAGGCGTCGGTGTTCGCGATCTTGCGGATCGTGCGGAACAATTGCTGCATGGCCTCGCAGGTTCCGACCATTTCGTCGTCGCCCGCGCTCGCCACGCCGGTGGCGAGGTCGAGGTCCGTCAGCGACACCATGCCGAACGCATGACCGAGCAGATAGTCCACGGTAGGGGCGGCGGCCGGCAGCTTCACGTAATCGAAGCAATAACTACGAATCAAGCGGCGCACGTCGGGTTCGGCCAGGCGGTCGGGGCTGGCGAGCGCCACCCATCCGACGAGCGGCTGACGCAAGCCCGTCTCGAGTGCGCACAGCTCGCGCGCACTCAGGCGCGATAGGTCGACGATGCCCGCGTAGGGCATGTCGGGCCGCACGAGGCGGGCGCAATCGGCGCTCGTGCGCGCGATCGAAACGCTCCAGCCGCGGCTCTTCAAATGATCGACGAGCCCGTCGTCGGGCGTGCGCGACAAATAGACGAGGGCACGCGGTTCGGATTCGTGTTGTTGCTCGCGGCTGCATTTGCCGTGCGCGAGCGCCAACTTCGGCCCGAGCGCCGAGAGCGGAGCGAGGGAGGTCAAATGAGAAGTATCACGCACGATGCACCCGTATGGTCACGCATCAAAAGGTGTACGGGAACCGCACGCCGACGACGAAGTTCGGTGCATCGGGCGTGAGCCCGATCGATACCGATCCGTTGATCGTCAAGTGCTTGTTCACGACGTGGTTCAGTCCAAAATTCACCGCGGCCGCCACGGTCTCGCTGCCCGGCACTTTCTGCCAGCCCTGGCCGGGCGCTTGCGTTTCGCTCTCGGGCTCGATCGCCATCGTGTAGGACACGCTCGCGGAATCTTTCTCGGAGAAGGCGAGGGCGACGCCGGCGCCCCACTGAATCACATCGCCTAGCTTGACTTTTGCCGGCGAGGTTTGCCCCTCGACGGAAGAGACATCCGAGAACGAGCGTGCGAGGTTGTACGTGTAGGACAGGCTACCGAACAACACGACCGGATCGTAGGTTTTGAGCACCGATACGCCGGCCGTGATGTTCCAGAAGCCGGTGCCCGTGGGCAGCTTGGTGGGCGCAACGAGACTCGTGTTGTTCGGGTCGACCTGCACGAGCTTGATGCCGAAGGGTGAGGTCCCCGTCGGCGCTTTCACGCGCACGCTCCCGACGATGTCGGGCCAGTCGCCGCTTTCCTTGAGCAATTGGTAGTAGATGCCGAAGTTGACGTCGCCGATTGCGCTAGAGGAGCCCGATGCATCCGACAGGGCGCCCGCCGCGCCGCCCGCGCCGCCGACGATGAAGTTGCTGTGGCGATAGACGTAGGGGACGTCGACGTCGAAGCTGATGCGGTCCGTCAGGCCGTAGCGCACGTCGAGGTCCTCCATCACTTGGTGCGACTTCGTCTGGCCGAGGTTGATGTTGCCGAGGAAGATGGCGTCCAGCGCCAAGAACCCGGACAACTGCAACTGGCGCCGATCGTAGTAGGTATCGCTCAAGCCCCAATCCAGGGTGAGCTTGCGATCGAACAACGGCGCGTGCTCGCGTTGAACCACGGCGTTTTCCGCCTCGGTGCGAACCGGTTGCGCCGCCTTTTGCGTGGTGCCGATCGCCGAGCCTTGCGCGCCCGTGCCTGCCGTGCCGGTTCCCGGTTGGGACAACGTGGTGGTGGTCGGTACGCCAGCGGCGGTGGAGGCGCCGCTCGTCGGGCCGGTCGACCCCGGATCGACTTGCGCGAGCGGCGGCAACTGCACGGGCAAGCCGTCGGCCCCGGGCGGCGGGACAGTTGCCGCATCCCCTTGCGCTGCGCCCGTCAAGCCTCGCCCGCGCTGCGCCATTTCGAGGCGCGTCACCTGAGCCTCGAGCGACTGGATTTGACGCTGCTGTTCGTCGACCACGCGCATCATCGTGGTCAGCCGCTCTTCGATCGATTGCGCGGACAGCGCCTGCGCCGCTGCGCCCTGCGGCAGCCCCATGACGAGCACCGCCGCCGGTATCGCTGCAAGCTTGATGCGGCAAGCCTGGCATGCGCCCCTCGTTGACAACTTGGACATTGTTGTTCCCCCGGTTTTGCTTCGGCGTGAAGCGCGGCTTAGTCGCCGCTTGCGCTTCACGTCTCCCTCGTTAGCCGACTGCTTGCTTGGTCTTGGTCCTCTTTTCGATGCGGCGCCCTTGCGCGACCTTGCGGGTCAGCGCCTGAGCGCGGCAGCGTTGCGCAACGCCTGCTGCACGCCGAGCTGCCGCAATAGCGCGGCGGACATCGGCTGTGTCTGGATGCTCAGCTTCAATTGATTGACGACCCCCTGCCCGTTGCCCGCGATCTGCAGCAACTGGGCGATCGAGCCGCCGCGTTGCGCGCCCGCAGGCGCGATGGTTTGTGTCGCGATCCCGGCCGGCGTCTGCACCGACACGGCAACGCCGCCGTTGGCGAAGCTGATGCCGGCTTTGACGTTGCCCGACGCGCTCGTGGCCGCGGCGGTCGGACTCGTCGTGGTCACGGTCGGTGCCGGGCCCGAGCCGTTGAAGTCGATCACGGTCGAATTCGCGCCGACGTTGCCGTTGCCTGCGACTTGCGTGATCTGGGAGACGCCGCTCACGGAGACGTTTTGCCCGCCCGTCGCGCTCGCTTGCGGGTTCGCACCGGAACCGGCGGGGGCCATTGCCGACGTGTGGCCGCCGCTCGCGATCGGCCCTGCGTTGCCGTTCGAAGCGCCGGCGGCATTCGCGCTTGGCAGGCCGGTTTGCGGCGACCTGCCGTTGCCGACGCCGAGACCGTTGGCATTGCCATTTCCATGTCCGACGCCGTCGCTCGCTTGCGCCGAGGTCGTCACCTGGGCGGAGAGGGCGTTGTTCAGATGGGTCGAGATCGTGAGCGTGCCTTGCGCGCTGGCGGACGCGCCGTTGGGCATTTGCCATTGCGAGAGCAGTTCGAGCACGAGCCCCGACACCGTCGTGCCGCCGGGGCCTTTGCCGCTTTGCTGCGCAAGCACGTCGTCGTCGACGGCTTGCCAGCGCGCGCCTGCCGATGCCGAGAGAAACTCGGGCGGCGCCGCAAGCCGCGGCGCGGCCTGCGCGGCGCTTGCGAGTCCACCGGTAGCCAGTGCAAGCGCGAGCGTGAGAGGGGATAGAAGTAGGTGTCTCATGAGGTTCAGAACCAGTCTGCCCTAGACAATCCGTAATCCACGAAGGGTGTCGCGGCGGTGCTCGCGGCGAGCGCGCGCTCGCGCAGTTGCAACGCCAGCGACACGTTGTCCTGCAATAAAGGGGAGTCCTCCCGGAATGGCTTGCCGAGGACCGCGAACACGAGCCCGTTCCAGCTCGCGACGAAGTCCTCGTCGAGCACGATGCGATTGCCGAGTGCGGGATCGGCGATGAAGATGCGCCCATGCTCGGCATGCTTGACGATGACGAAGTGCTCGTAGCCGCCGATATTCATCAGCACGAGCACGGGAATTTGCAGGTGGTAGAGCGCATCGAGGTTCACGCGAAAGCCGCGGCCGCGCAGGCCGATCGTCTCGACGAAGTGCTTCATGTCGAGCATCGAAAAGCCGTTCTTGACGACGACTTCCGGGCTCGAGAAGGCCATCATGCGGCGGATCAATTCGGGCTCGGCGATGTCGATGCCGTAGCCGTACTTGAGCAGCGTCGCGAGCGCGGCCGAGCCGCAACTGTAGTCGTAGCGCTGGCCGACGATATGACCGTATCGAATGTCCCGCATCGAGCGCACCGTCTTGGTGAGTGGCACGCCAGCAAGGTTAGACGTATCGATGGTCGACTGCGCGTTGCTTGGCGCACATATCGCGGCGCAAACGAGCGCGGCGATCTGCCGCCATGCCGCGAAGCTGGCACGTCGTGACATGCTGACTCCCCTCGTAGAGCGCATACCGGCCGCTGTCGAGCACCGGTATGCGTAAGCGCTGTGATCTGCGGCGCACGGCTAGCCGTGGGCGCCGGCTAGCCGTCGAGCGCGACGCTCAATGGCCGCTCATGTTCGTCGCTGCGATGGCCAGGCCGTTGTGCTGCAGATTCCCGGCGCCGCCGGCGATGTTCACGCCGATGTTGCCGGTCGAGTTCCGCAACGCTCCGGCGCCGATGCTTGCGGTGCCGCTGATCGAACCTTGGAACGAGAGCGCCGTCGATTGGCTGTTGTCGTCGGTGGCGACCATGGCGACCGCGAGCGGGATCGCGCCGTCTTTCAGATTCGTCGTCGATGCGGCGAGGCTGTTGTTTTGCCCATTGGCCACGCCGGCGGCGATATTCACGCCCAAGTTGCCCGAGACGTTGCTCAGCGAGTTGTCGCCCAGCGAAGCATTGAGCATGAAGTTGTTCACGGTCGCGGTGCCGCCCGACACTTGCGAGCTGAAGATTTGTGCGTTGCCGAACACATTGCCGGTATCGACGGAGGCCAGCGAGGCATCGTTGCTTTGACCGTTGCTGACGCCTTCGGCCACGTTGATGCCGATGTTGCCCGAGGAGCCGTTGCCCGCGTTCGCGCCCGTCGTGGCCGTCAGGACACCCGGGTGTTGCGTGTTGATGTAGTCCGTCACCGAACCCGTCACCGTCACGTTCTTCGAATCGACGGATTCGCCGAAGGCCCACGATGCGTCATGGCTCCTGCTGTGCGACTCGCTCCACGATGCGGAGCCCGACGATTGCTCGGCGAAGGCTTGCCCGCCGGAGCCCTGGTCCGCGTGGAACTGCCACACGGCGCCTTGCCCCGACCCCTGCGCGGCGCTCTGTTGCTTTTGCGACGCATACTTGTCGGCGGCGGTGCCTTCGAACGCGTTGACGCTAATGTTGCCGCTCACGCTGGCGCTGCCCGAGCTGGAGCCGTGATGATGGTGATGCGAAACGCTGTAGTTCAGGTTCGCCGAGCCGCTTGCGGTCAAAGTGGCGCTGGCGTCCTGCGAGTTGTGCGATTCGCTGCTCGCGCTGCTCGATTGCTGGTTGCTGTATTCGTAGCCGCCGCCCGAGATCGAGCTGCTCTGGTTCCGGTATGCGTAGGCGGAGGATTCGCCAAAGCTTTGCGCAAACGATCTGGCGCCCGACTCGCTGCTCGTGCTCGACCCCTTCGCATAGCCGCTTCCCGTCACCGAGCGATAGTTGTTGTTCAATGCCGTCGTCACTTGGCCCATCGAGTAGCTTTGGGCCATCGGATCGAGCCTTGCATTCGCCGCCAGCACTTGGTTGTTGTTGACGACGGCGCCGACCGAGCTCGATACGGTGACGCAGCCGAACAGACGCACGAAACCATCCAGATGGACGTTCTCGGTCACGCCCGTTTCGTTGTAGATGAAGGGGTTCTTGACGTTGTGCGCGAACGCGCTGCCCGAGGCGACTGCGAGCACTGCTGCGGCGATGAGTGTGCGTTTCATGATGACGCTCCGATGAGGAAAGGGACTACGTTAGAAAAAAGTGCCCGCCGGGGGACGGAGCACAAAACTATTCGCCGTGGCGTTACCGGCGCCGGCCGTCTGGTTGATTTGCGCGATGCCGCTTGCGTTCTTGAGCACATCGTTGCCAATGCGCACCGCGCGCTCGCCCTGAGCCATCGCCGATACATCCACACGTCCTTGCTTGGGAGAGGCCGCGGACAGCACGCTGTCCGCGACGCTTTCCACTCCTGTCGCCGCAGCGCCGAGCACGACGCTGTTGCGTTGAAGATTGGCCGCGCCGGCCGCTTGATTCACCATCGTCATGCCGGACACGTTCGCCAAAGCGCCGCTCTCGATGCTGGCTCGCGCGCTGGGCACGAGCGCGCTCGCCTGGGCGCTTTGCGCGCTGCTCACATCGGCGAGGCCGTTGGGCGCCAACACGATCGCGGCTTGGTTGCTTTGCGCGTTGCTCAGGCCGGCCGCTTCGTTCACGCTCACGACGCCCTTGATGCCGGCGAGCGCATCGCTCGCGATCGCGGCCTCGCCGGTGACGACAGGTATCGTTTGCGCCAGGACCGGCGATGTCGCCGCGAGTGCGCAACAGCACGCGGCGAACATCCCGGCCGCCCGTGCGCGGCCTCGATGGCTCGACGTGTTCATCTGAACCCCCCGAGGCCGGCTAGTCCGGTGGTGAGCGGCGCGAGCGCGCCGGTGACGGAGGTGGCGATCGTTCCTCCGACGCCGACCGTGGCCGACGGTGCGCCGGTCGGACCCATCGCGACGTTATTGCCCGTTGCCGAGCCGCCCAAGAGTTTGGTCAGCGCTTGCAAACTGGCCGCGCCGCCAGCTACGCCATTGCTTGCGACGCCTTGCGAGCCGTGCGCCTGCGTCAGGTCAGCGTCGGATACGAGCGAGCCGACCGTCGCGTCGAATGCGGGAGCGGGGAAGGTCGTGGCCCGCACGGCTACGGGATTCTCGTTTCGGGGAATCGCGTTGAATGCATCGCGCGGCATGACGGCGCGCTCGACGATGATGTCGCCCGGATTGCCGGCGTATTGCGCGAACGCGTTCGGCGCCGGTGCGGCGACGAGCACGGCGGCCAAACCCGGCAGCAGCGCAACCCAGGCGCGGCGAGGGGGCGAGGCAAGGACGATGAAGGGCATGACGAGTTCTCCGGCGAACGCCTGGTGCAGGTGCACGGTTACTTGCGGAAATAGCTGACGGCGTTGCTCTGCGCGACGTGGGACGTATCCACCGGCACGGGGACGGGCGCAGGGGGCGCGATTTCGTCCCACAGCGTCACTGACGAGCGGCCTCTAACCGTTTGCGCCGATGCCGCGATCGTCATGAGCCCGAGCCCGGTTCCGCGCTGATTCGCAAGCACTCGGTCGTCGAGCGCCATGCTCACGGTTGCGCTTGTTTGATCGTTCGCAATGAGGCTGGCGTCCTCGGGTTGCGCCGAGGTGGGTTCGTGTTGCAGCGCTTGCTGCTGCGGCTGCGCATCGAACGTATCGAATGTATCGGCGCATGCATTGCCGGACACCGCGGCCGCCGCCGCGATCGCCAGCGCGGCGATCGCGACACAGGAACGCAAGGTGATGTGCTGAACGAATGGCATGGGGTCTCTCCGTTGTGCGGACACTCAACGCGAAAGCCGTGCCATGGCCCCAAAAACGTTGCGGGAATGGGCTTCTTGCAAAATCGGATGCGATAAACGAGGCTAAATCGCGAGAAAGCGTTTCAGCGCTGAAACTGCGAACCAGAAAAGCTGCCGGTTCGCGTTGTCACGGGGAAGAGTCGGTGTCGCAAAAGGGCCACGCAGGGCGGCCAAAATCGCGCGGCGGCAACAGCGGGAATGCCGGCGGCGCAGGGGACGCGCGGGCTTATTGCAAGTTTACGGCGAATGTAAGTGCTTCTGGAACGGCCCATATAGTAAGCTGTGGGAACAGTTTCATCTCAGCAAAATCGCCGAACAAACGGCAATTGCTATTAATAATGCGTTTGCGAGCGCGTTGATCTGGGTTGTCGCCAAGGACCGCAGCGGGCTCCACGCCTTTGAGAGAGTCGGGGTAGGCATGCGCTGGCGCGTTTGTCGTGCATGACGTCTTGCTTCATGTTCATGAATAAGAGGTCTGAACAATGGAACCCGCAAGTCGGCCACTGATTTACGTTACTCGCGAGGTCAATTCCCAATTGAGCGCGCATTTCAATGCGCGCGGCTGGCAGGTGTCGGTGGCCGCGAGCGCGCGTGATGCGCGCCGAGCGTTGCGCAATGACGCGGCGGCCGGCGGTCTGCTCGATTTATCCAGTCGATTCGATTCCCATGAAATCGCGGCGCTCGAGTCGTGCTTGACTCTGCCCAATATCGGTTGGGTCGCGGCGACCGCCCCCGGCCAACTGCAAGAGAGCGCGTTGCGCCGGCTCGTGCGCGACTACTGCTACGACTACGTCACGATGCCCTACGACGCCCCGCGCATCGTCGATTCGGTCGGGCACGCCTATGGCATGGTGGTGCTCGGCGCAGCGGAAGACGGCGATGCCGTGCGCTCGGGCGACGGCGAAATGGTGGGCTCGTGCGACGCCATGCGCGCCTTGTTCCGCGCCATCCGCAAGGTGGCGATGACCGACGCGCCCGTCTTCATTTCAGGCGAATCGGGCACCGGCAAGGAACTGACGGCCGTCGCCATACACGAGCGATCGGCGCGGCGCGCAGCGGCCTTGGTGGCGATCAACTGCGGCGCGATTCCGCCGCATTTGCTGCAGTCGGAGTTGTTCGGCTACGAGCGCGGCGCGTTCACGGGTGCGAGCCACCGCAAAATCGGCCGGATCGAGGCAGCCCACGGCGGGACCTTGTTCCTCGACGAAATCGGCGATCTGCCGCTCGAGAGCCAAGCGAGCCTGTTGCGGTTCTTGCAAGAGGGGCGAATCGAGCGGCTGGGGGGGCAGGAGTCGATCGCCGTCGACGTGCGTGTCATCTCGGCCACGCACGTCGACATGCAGCGCGCGATGCAGGAAGGGCGTTTCCGCCCGGATCTCTATCATCGGCTCTGCGTGCTGCAGATCGACGAGCCGCCGCTGCGCGCGCGCGGGAGGGATATCGAGCTGCTCGCGCGCCACATGCTCGAGCGTTTCGGCAAAGATGGCGCGCGCCGGCGGCGCGGTTTTTCGGCCGACGCGATCGCCGCGCTCCACAATTACCCGTGGCCCGGCAACGTGCGCGAGCTCATCAACCGTGTCCGGCGGGCGATCGTGATGTCGGAAGGACGGCTCATCACGGCGCACGATCTCGAATTGGCCGACTACGTCGAGATCGCGCCCATCTCGCTTGCCCAGGCGCGCGAGGCCGCGGAGCGGCAGGCGATCGAATTGGCGCTGCTGCGGCACCGCGGGCGGCTCGGCGACGCCGCGCAAGACCTCGGCATCTCGCGCGTGACGCTGTACCGCTTGCTCTGTGCGCACGACATGCGTCATCCGGAAATCGTGCCGGGCGAGCATCGCATGACGAGTTGATGCGCCGGTGCGGCTCGGCGCAAAGCATGCTTCGGGGCGAAATTCTTCGCGCTTGATAAAATCGAGGTTTGCGCGGTGCTCGACCCACGAGCCCGCGCGCCTCGAGCCGAAGGACATCCCCTCGCATGAAACAATACCTCGACCTCGTCCGCGCCATTCTCGATACGGGCAGTTGGCAGGAAAACCGTACGGGCATCCGCACCATCACGATGCCGGGCGCCATGATGCGCTTCGATCTACAAGAGGGTTTTCCGGCCGTTACCACCAAAAAGCTCGCGTTCAAGTCCGCCATCGGCGAAATGATCGGATTTTTGCGTGCCTCGCGCAGCGCAGCCGATTTCCGCGCGCTCGGCTGTAAGGTGTGGGATGCGAACGCGAACGAGAACGCGCAGTGGCTCGCCAATCCGTACCGCGAGGGCCCGGACGATCTCGGCGACGTGTACGGCGTGCAGTGGCGCAAGTGGCCGGGCTACAAGGTCATCGAGGCGTCCGCCGATGCACGTTTGGCCGACGCCGCAGAGCGTGGTTATCGGACCGTCACGCAGTTCGAGGAAGACGGCGTGCGCAAGGTGCTGCTCTACAAGGCGATCGATCAATTGCGGCAGTGCCTAGATACGATCATGACGAACCCCGGGGATCGCCGGATCTTGTTTCACGGCTGGAATCCGGCCATGCTCGACCAAATCGCGTTGCCCGCCTGCCATCTGCTCTATCAGTTCTTGCCTAATGCCGCTCGCCGTGAAATTTCGCTGTGCCTCTACATTCGCAGCAACGATGTCGGTCTCGGCACGCCGTTCAATTTGGTCGAAGGCGCGGCGCTGCTATCTCTGGTCGGCCGTTTGACGGGCTACACGCCGCGGTGGTTCACGTACTTCATCGGCGACGCGCACATCTACGAAAACCAGCTCGATATGCTCAAGCGCCAACTCGAGCGCGAACCGTATGAAAGCCCGCGGCTTCAGATTGCCGATCGCGTGCCCGCTTATGCGCAAACAGGGGTGTATGCGCCCGAATGGCTCGAACAGGTCGAGCCGGGCGATTTCTCGCTCGTCGGTTATCGTCACCACGAGCCGCTGACCGCGCCGATGGCCGTTTAGCCGGCGCTTTGGGTCCGGTCACGCGATCCATCTCGCGCGGCAAGCCGAGCCTCCACGGCTTCCCGTTTCGGCTTGCCGTGAAGTCGCCGAACGAGCGCTCGCTCATCTCTGCGCTCGCCGCGCTCACCCTCGATGCTGGCCTTGCTGCGACGGGCCGGCGGCATGCTGCGGCTCGTGTTGGGGGTGCGGCGCAGGCTCTGGCCGTGGTTGGGGCTGCGGTTGCGGGCGCGGCTGCTCGAAGTGCGGTTGGGGCTGCGGTTGCGGGCGCGGCTGCTCGAAGTGCGGTTGGGGCTGCGGTTGCGGGCGCGGTTGCTCGAAGTGCGGTTGGGGCTGCGGTTGCGGGCGCGGCTGTTCGAAGTGCGGTTGGGGCTGCGGTTGCGGGCGCGGCTGTTCGAAGTGCGGTTGGGACTGCGGTTGCGGACGTGGCTGTTCGAAGTGCGGTTGCGGACGTGGCTGTTCCAAATGAGGCTGCGGCTGCGCTGGGACCCGCGGCTGTTCGAAGCGGGGTTGCGACGGGGCTTGCGCTTGCGCGCCGTTCTCCATTCGCGAGCCGGCCGCTTCGCGCGTCTGCACTCTCGGCTCGGCAGGTTGCGGCTGCACCCGCTGCGCTTCGCCGTGCTGCATCGGCTGCGCAGGCCCCGGTACCCCGCCCGTCACCGAGCGCGGCTCGGCGGCTGGCGGGTGCTGCGTAACGGGGGCGTGCGGTTGGGTCCAAGCCGGCGCTTGGCGCGCGCCGGGTTGCACACCGTGCTCGGCCGCACCGTTCATTGCTGCGGGTGGCCGTGGTACGCCGTTGCTCGGCTGCACGCGCTCCGTTGCGGCGGGCGAGTGCAGTCCAGGTTGCGGTTGCGCGCCTGCGGCCTCGCGTTGGGGCGCTTGGCGGACATTCGCTTCGGGCCGCGGCTCGCCGGCGTTTCGGCCCGGCTCGGCGAGGCGTTGAGCGCTTGCGGCCGGCCCGTGCATAGGCGCGATGACCGGCGAATGCGAATCGACGACGTGCACGTTGCGCGGCATCGCCGGAGCCGTGCCCGCGGCGCCATGCGCGGCTTGCCCCATGAATTGCGCAGGCGCCGCCGGCCGCACGAGGGGCGCTCCCGCGCCCGGCACGCGACCGCCCGTTTGCGCGAGGTGCTCGGCCAAATGGTCTCGATAAACTGCCGGCGTGGCTGGCCCGCGCGTCGCGACGACAGGACGCGCGGCTAGAGTTTGCGGCGGATGATAGGTCGCAGGCCGCAAGCCCGACTGCATGCTTTCGCGCACCGGCGCGACGCCTGCCGCGCCCGGGTTGATCCGCACGTTTCGGCCCCACTGCGCCGGGTCGACGCGCTGCGCAAAGTGAGCGACGGGCTTGCCATGCACGAAGGCCGTCGCCGGCACCGCCGTGACCGCGCCCGGCGCGCGATAGTTGATGTAGGTGTTGTGGATGTTCGTGATATTGACGTTTTGATTCACGATGACCGTTTGATTCACACGCTCGTAATAGCGCGGGCTCCAGCCGCCCCATCCCGGGTGCCACACTTCGCCGGGACCGAGCGGGAACCACGCCATGCCCGGGGTCGCAGCCCCCCCGATCGAGAGGCTCACGCTCCAGCCCGGCCCGCCGCCCCCGCCGCCGACGAACGCGACTAGCGCAGGCGCATAGACAGGCGGCGCACTCACGACGAGCGGCCCCGGCACCCAGCACCACGACGAATGAAGATAGGCCCACCTGCCATAGTGGTAGGGTGCAAAGCCCCAAGGCGCATCGTCGACCCAGGTCCATCCCCACGGGGCGATCCATGCCCAGTGGCCGTCGTGGTAGGGCGCCCAACCCGCGGGTTCTTCGTTCGGGACCCAGACGGCCCCGTACTGCGGATCGTCGCTCCACCTCCCATTGGCATCGAGGTCTTGGTACCCTGGAATGTCGCGCGAGACATAGCGGGCCGAAACCGAGCGGTCTTCGGCGGCGTCGCGATTGGCCGCCCACACGTCGAAGGGATCGGGCTCCGGCGCTTGCGTAACCGATGCCTCTTGCAGGTTCGTCCCGGCAAACGTGATCTGCTGCCCTGCCTCGACGGGCACTTGCCCGTTGTCGCCATAGGCGGTCAGCGCGCCACTGCGCACCGTCACGGTCGTCGTGCTGCCGTCGGGCGCCACATCGACACGGTAATCACCGGGGCGCGTCACGCCGAGTGCGACATTGGGCGTATCGATTTCGTACGACGAGCCGCTCGGTATCGAGCGCACGCGCGTCGAGAGCGTGCCTTGCGCGACCTTCAGTTGCGCGTTCGAGTCGTCGAGGTTCATCACGTCCAGGCTCGTCGACGCTCCGAGCCGCACGGCCGTCGATCCGATGTGCAGCTCGGAGCGCGCGTTGGCGTCGTTCCACAATTGATCGCCCGTGGTCAGCGGCCGGTTGACCGATGCATAAGACCAGTCGTTCGCGCCCGCCGGCTCCGTCGTCACCGTGCCGGCGGCGTAATTCAGACGGGCGACGCGGCCGGGCGGATCGGCTGACTGCGCGGCGGGTGCGGCGCCGGGGTAGGGCGCGGACTGCGCGAATGCGGCGCGCGCGGCGAAGGCCAGCGGCGCAACCGCGATCAAGGCGTAGGCGGCCGCGCGCCGGAAGGTCAGTAGCGGGGAAGAGATAGCGGTGGTCATAGAGCGTCTCGTTTTGGTGCCGGATCGTACGCGGTACGTGACAGCACTGTAGCCCGACGGCATGTATCAATGCGCTCTGTTTTGTAGCGTTGCGTTCCGCGCTGTAACCAAAAATGACGACCCTCTGCGGCTAGGCGGCGAGCAAGGCCTCGAACCGCTCCCGGCCGACGGGCGTGATGCGCAGCGCGCGCGGCCGCTCGGTTCGCTCCACCCACCGCTGCGCGCGCCAGTGATCGAGCAGCGCCGCGCCAAGGGCGCCGGCAAGGTGCGCCCGCCGCTCGCTCCAATCGAGGCAGGTGCAGGCGAAACGACGCTTGCGCGCGCGTTGCGCGCCCACGTCGATGCCCCACTGGGCCAGCATCGCCGCGCCCGTTTCCGTGGCCTGGACGTCGCCGTCTCGTTCCACGAGCCAGCCTTTTTCCAGCAGACGGTCGAACACGCGGACAGCGAGTTCGCCGGCCATGTGATCGTAGCAAGTGCGCGCATAGCGCATTTCGAGCGGCACGGTGCGTGCAGCCACCGGTTTGGGCCGCGCAGACGCACTGGCTTGAGCCAAATGCGCGAGCCCTTCGATCGCGACGGCGATCTCGGCGGTCGCGATTCGGTAGTAACGATGGCGCCCGCGCACTTCGAGCGTCAATAGGCCGCCCTCCGTCAGTTTCGCGAGGTGGCCGCTCGCGGCCGAGGGGGACAGCCCGGCAATCATCGTCAGTTCGCCGGCGGGCCGGGCGCTGCCGTCCATCAGCGACCAAAGCATGGCCGCGCGACCGGGGTCGGCCAACAGGGCGCCGATGCGCGATAGGCCGGGGAAGTGCACGACGTCGCGCTCGGCAGCGGAAGCGGAAGTAGCCATAAGATGTCCTCATTACGTCGAACTGCGTATGGTCGTACTTTAATCGTTAGCTGAATTCGATGTTTCAGCGATAAGCAAAACGTGAAATTCCGAGGGCGCGGCCGCATCGGCACCGCGCGCTAGAATGACGCGATGCGCGATCCGGGAGAGAGGGCTTCGATGAAAGCGTGGATGGCGGCCGTTCTGGCCGCATGGTTGGGGGTCGGGTGCGCCCAGCATGGGACGCCGACGCCGCACACCGAGGGCGGCAGCATCACGATGTACGGCACGCTCGATCAGGGCGTCACGTTCCGCAAGTGAGCGGTGGGCCGATCGCTGCGTGAGCGCTGCGGAGGCGACGCAGTTGATGGCAGAAATTGATGCATCATTGTCATTTCTGCCATTTCCGTTCGGGTGAGGATAGCGGTATCCGTTTCTACCTCCTCACCTCGTCAAGGTCACCGATGCATGCCACGCCATCTGCCGAACCGCGTATCGATCGCGCTGGGCGCCGCAATGCGCGCATCCTCGCGCTCTGCCAAGCCCTTTATACGTCTTCGGTCTCCATCGACCTCACACTGACCGGCCTCGTCGGGTACACGCTCGCCGACGACAAGGCGCTTGCCACATTGCCGTTCTCGCTGATCACCGTGGCGGCTGCGCTCACGACGATCTTCGCGTCCTTTCTCATGGCGCGCATCGGCCGCCGAGCCGGGTTCGCGCTGGGGGCGGCCGTCGGCGCGGCCGGCGGCGCTATGTCCGTCCATGCGATTTTCATCCATAGCTTTTGGTGGTTTTGCTGCGGCACGGCGACGGTGGGCGTATTCCAAGCGTTCGCCCAGTACTATCGACTCGCTGCAGCCGACGCTGTCGATGCGCCGTCGAAGGGGCGAGCCATCTCCACGGTGCTGACTGGGGGCGTGATCGCCGCAGTCCTCGGGCCGGCCCTCGCGGCGTGGAGCCGCGACTGGCTCGCGCCGATCACGTTTGCGGGTTCTTACGTGCTCGTGACGTTGCTCGGCATCTGTTCGCTCGCGCTCGTGCTGCTTGCCTACCGAAATACCGCGCCGGCGGGTGCGAGCCCCGCACGGCACGCCGACGACGTGCATCCGCGTCCGCTCGCACGGATCGTCACGCAACCGATCTTCCTTGCCGCGCTCGCCAACAACGCGATCGGCTACATGGTCATGATGTTCGTGATGACGGCCACGCCGATCGCGGCAGTGGCATGCGGCCATACGATCGGCGACGGCGCACGCATCATTCAATGGCATCTCGTGGGCATGTACGCGCCGTCGTTCTTCGCGGCCCGCTTGATCGCGCGATTCGGCGTGCTGCGCATCATCGGCGCGGGCATCGTTTTGTCCGCGGCCTGCGGGGCCATTGCGCTGGCCGCTACCGATCTGCCGCACTTCTATGCGGCGCTCGCGTGTCTTGGCGTCGGCTGGAACTTCATGTTCGTGGGCGGCACGACGCTGTTGGCGCAATCGTATCGTTCGAGCGAGCGAGCAAAAACGCAGGCCACGAGCGAGTTCACGACCTTTGCGTGCACCGCGCTCGCTTCGCTCAGCGCAGGGCAGTTGCTCGCGCGTTTCGGTTGGCATGTCGTCAACGCTTCGATTTTCCCCGCGCTCGCGGTTGCCGCGTGCGCGACGCTCGGATATGCGTGGACGCGTGCGCGCACGAGCGCCCCGGCCGCGGCCGGGGCGCTGTAATTGGAATTGAGAGATTCGCCATGACGCATTCGTCTTCGTTGACAGCCCCCACGCTCGCTACGCCTCGCGTTCGTCAAATCGTGTTCGCCGTGGCCCCGCACCTCGTGCTGCTCGACACTTGCGGCCCGCTCGAGGCGTTCTGGCGCGCGGAACTCGAAATGCGCAGCGCCCGCGGCAGCACGGGCGACGAACCCGTGGCCTATCGAACGCGAGTGGCCTCTGTCGAAGGCGGCACGCTCGCCACGCATGTCGGCCTGCCTGTCGTCGTGGAGCGGCTCGATGCGCTGGACGACGAGACGATCGATACGGTCATCGTTGCCGGCACGTTCGTGGCGGACCAAATGGTGCTCGACGAGAAGCTCGTGGCGTGGCTCGAGCGCTCGGCGCCGCGCATCCGCCGCGTGTGTTCGGTTTGCGTCGGTGCGTTCTATCTAGGCGCGGCCGGTTTGCTCGAAGGCCGGCGTGCAACGACGCACTGGCGCAGCGTCGACGCGTTTGCTCGTTCCTTCCCTTCGGTCCAGGTCGATGCCGATCCGATTTTCGTGCGCGACGAGCGCGGCGGTCGCGCGGTATGGACCTCGGCAGGGGTGACGGCGGGCATCGACTTGGCGCTTGCTCTGATCGAAGAGGACTTGGGCCACGCGGTGGCGATGCAAGCCGCGCGCCGCCTGGTGGTGTTCATGAAGCGTCCGGGCGGGCAGTCGCAGTTCAGCGCCACGCTCGATGCGCAACACTGTGCGGGCGGCGAATTCGCCGAGCTGCATGCGTGGATGGCCGCGAACCTGCATGCGGATTTGTCGGTGGAGCGGCTCGCGGAGCGTGCGCACATGTCGCCGCGCACGTTCGCGCGGCGCTATGTCGAAGCGGTCGGCCGCACGCCGGCGAAAACCGTCGAGGCGTTGCGGCTCGAGGCGGCCGCGCGTTCGCTCGCGCAATCGCGACGGCCCATGAAACGGATTGCGCTCGATTGCGGCTTTGGCACCGAACAGAACCTACGACGGGCATTTCTTAGACGTTACGGCGTGCCGCCGTTCGACTATCGAGCGCGCTTCGCGTCGCTGAGCGCCGGGTGATCCATCTCGCGCACGTCGAATATTGCGCCCGTATAATCGGCTCCTTTTCTTCGTTTTCTTCCCTTTTCTTGCCGCGCGAACGCGCCACCGGAGCCACGATGAGTACGCCCTCGACCCCCTTGGATCGTTCGGAAACCACCTTTCGCTTTCTCGCCGAGCCCACTTCCGTCAACTTCGGCGGCAAGGTGCACGGCGGCGCGCTGATGAAGTGGATCGACGAGACGGCTTACGCCTGCGCGGCGGTCTGGTCGGGGCGCTATTGCGTAACGGTGAGCGTCGGCAATATCCGCTTTCGCCGGCCGATTCTCGTGGGCAATCTCGTCGAATTGCGGGCGCGCGTCGTCGCAACGGGCCGCACGAGCATGCATATTCACGTGACTGTCCATGCGGGCGACCCCAAGAGCGGGCAGCTTCGTTTGACGACGGACTGCCTCGTCGTATTCGTCGCTGTCGACGAGAACAACACACCGATCCCGGTGCCGGCGTTCGTGCCGCAAACCGACGAGCAAAAACGCGTGGCCAAGTACGCGATGGATGTCAAAGCCGCGCTGGATGCGATCGTCGAGCTCAAGCCGGAGGAAGTGGCCAGGGGCAATATCTAAAACCTTGCGACGGGCTCGCCCGCTCGTTCGGCTAGGGGCCGAGCGAGCGAATACGGAATAGCAAACGGGCCTTGCATTAGTGCGAATAAGCCCATACGGCGAGCCTATCGACCTTCCTTAGCCGGTTATTGCTGCCTTCCCGTCATATCTTCGGGCCGCACCCACTCGTCGAACTGCGCCTCGGTCACATACCCCAGCGCGAGCGCGGCCGCTTTCAACGTCGTGCCTTCCTTATGCGCCTTCTTCGCGATCTGCGCGGCTTTGTCGTAGCCGATGTGCGGATTGAGCGCGGTAACCAGCATCAGCGATTCGTTCAGCAAGGTATCGATGCGCGTGCGATTCGGTTCGATGCCCGCCGCGCAGTGGTCGTTGAAGCTTTGTGCGCCGTCTGCCAGCAGTCGAATCGACTGCAGCACGTTGTGCGCGATCATCGGCCGGAAAACGTTGAGCTCGAAGTTGCCGCTCGCACCGCCGAAGTTGATCGCTACGTCGTTGCCGAATACTTGGCAACACAACATGGTCACCGCCTCTGACTGCGTCGGGTTGACTTTGCCCGGCATGATCGAGCTGCCCGGCTCGTTTTCCGGGATCGTGATTTCGCCCAAGCCGCAGCGCGGACCGCTTGCGAGCCAGCGGATGTCGTTGGCGATTTTCATGAGGCTGGCCGCAAGCGTCTTGAGCGCGCCATGTGCGAAGACGAGCGCGTCAGCCGCCGCCATCACCTCGAATTTGTTGGGCGCGGTGACGAACGGCAGGCCAGTCAAGCGGCCGATCGCCGCCGCGACGCGCTCTGCGAACTGCGGGTGCGCGTTCAAACCGGTGCCCACCGCCGTGCCGCCTTGCGCGAGTTCGTAAAGATGCGGCAGCGCCGATTCGATATGCGCGATGCCGTGCGACAGTTGCGCCGCGTAACCGGAGAATTCTTGCCCGAGCGTGAGCGGCGTCGCATCCTGCAGATGCGTGCGGCCGATCTTGACGACGTCGGCAAACGCTCGGGATTTCGCTTCGAGCGTCGCGCGCAACGTAGCGAGCGCCGGCAGCAGATGCTTGACGATGCCGTTCGCCGCGGCCACGTGCATCGCCGTCGGAAACACGTCGTTGGACGACTGGCCGCGATTGACGTCGTCGTTCGGATGAACTTTGCGCGCTTCGCCGCGCTCGCCCCCGAGCAGCTCGCTCGCGCGGTTGGCGATCACCTCGTTCAAATTCATGTTCGTTTGCGTGCCCGATCCGGTCTGCCAGACGGCAAGCGGAAATTCGCCCGCGTGTAGACCGTCGATGATCTCGTCGGCCGCCTGCATGATCGCGCGTGCTTTGTCCTCGGGCAGGACGCCGAGCTCGAGATTGACTTCGGCCGCCGCCCGCTTCACGAGCGCAAGCGCGGTGACGAGTTCGGGCGGTTGCTTTTCCGTCGATATCTTGAAGTTCTGCAACGAGCGTTGCGTTTGAGCGCCCCACAAGCGCGCCGCCGGCACGGCAATTTCGCCAAATGTGTCGCGCTCGATGCGATGGTCTTCGGTCATGGTGTTCGGACTCCGGTGCGGAAATGATGCGATTGAACGGTTGGCACGCCTTTTTGGCGCTGCGGCCCCATGCAGCGCCGACGGCGGAGCCGCTACAGTTGCGAATCGATGGGCAGGAACGAGAATAGACCGGTGAGCAAATTCCGTACGAACCCCGAGTCGGGATCGAGCGACCAGGTACGCAAATAGGGCCCGGCGGCGCCCGGCGCTTCGCCGGTCCAGATGAGGCCGGAGACGGGCGCGCCCAGCGCACGCAATTGCGCCTCTTCGCTGGGCGTGGCGAGCCGAACGCGATAGCTGACGCTGGGCGCCATCGACTGAACGATCAACTTGGCGACGGCATCGGCAAGGACGGGACTATCGATGAACAGCGCGAGTTCGCTGTTCAAATGCGCCGAGCGCGGATCCAAGTTCAGCGACCCGATCACGAGCATGCGGCGATCGATGACATAGGCCTTCGCATGCAAACTGGCGCGTGACTGCGAGCCGGAGAAGAAGCGGGGGGTCTGCCGCTGCAGCGGTTGATATTCATAGAGCTCGACACCGTTCTGCAGTAGCGGGATGCGATAAGGGTTGTAGCCGGCTTGAACGGCGACGGCGTCCGTCGACGCCATGGAGTTCGTCACGACGGCCACACGCACGCCCCGATGCGTGAGGTCCGCGAGCAACTTGACGCCCGCCTCATGGGGAACGAAGTAGGGCGAAAGCAGCAGCACTTCGTGTTGTGCGCCGCGCAGCAAGTCGACCAGCCGGTGCATTGGCGGGCTTCGGTAGTCGTCGTTGGGGGCGGTGACTTTGCTCGGTGAATCGACGAGGAAGGTCGCATGCGCCCACACGAGGTTCATTTGCCCCTTGCCGATCTGCTCCGCGAGCGGGGCGCCGCGCAACGGCTTTGCGCCGACGGCGTCCGCTTGCGCGCGCCAATGCGCACGGAGCGCTTCGCGGGCCGCATGCAGGTCGGTCTCGGCGAAGTGCTGCTTGTCGACCGCGCTGAGCGGATATGCGCCGGCGCTATTCCAGAACGCATCGAAGCTCTTGGATACCGCCTCGACGATGGGGCCTGCGGCCACCACGTCCAAATCGCGGAATTGCAGTTTGGGGCTTGCGCTGAAGTATTCGTCGCCGAGATTGCGCCCGCCTACGATCGCCACTTCGCCGTCGGCGATCATCGCCTTGTTATGCATGCGGTGAGTGAAGCGATCGAGCCGAGTGACGAACGTCTCGGTGCGCGCGAAAACGCTCGAGCGCGTGCTGCCAAAGGGATTGAAGACACGCACTTCGATCTTCGGGTGGGTCGAGAGCGCCGCCATCAACCGTTTGACGTCGTTGAAATTCAGATCGTCGACGAGCATGCGCACTCGCACGCCGCGATCGGCGGCATAGAGCGCTGCTGCGAGCAGCAACCGGCCCGTGGTGTCTTCCGCGGCGATGTAGTACTGCAGATCGAGCGTCTTGGTCGCCGCGCGTGCCAGAGCAATCCGCATTTGCAGCGCGTCGGTGCCATCGGTGAGCAGACGAAAGCCCGATTGGCCGGCATGCGCCGCAACGAGCGGGGCGAGCGCTTGCCCGAGCGGCGTGGCTTCGGGATGGTCGAGCGCATGCGAGGCCGGACGCTCGAGGGATGTGGCAGGCGGCAGGGTGGTGCAGGCGGCGAGGCACGCAGCCATGACGAGCACCGCCCAGCGCACCAGGTCGAAGGCTGCTGTGCGCGTGGACGATCGCAGGCGTGCAGGAGGCGAGCTGGCGAACGAGCGGCGCAGCGAATGACGCGATGCGGCCCGAAGCCTCAGGCATGGCTCATGGAACACGTCGGACTCATCCTCACTCCGGGGCGGACCGCGGCCGGCGGACGCGTGTACCGGCACCGATACGGGCATTTTATGGGAAGCCGGGGCGAATTACCCGCTGCGCATGCACACGGCCAAGCGCTCTAGCGCTTGCGATGAGCGAGCAGCCAAAAATAGGGCCGGCGCGGGCTGGCGCCCGGATACTCCGCCGGCCTGCTAGAGATCGGGACGGTGGCGTGTGCGGCGTTCGAAGCGCAGGGTCATCAACACGGCGACGCTGGCCAAGCCCGCCGCCAGCCCCCACCAGAGCCCGCGGGGGCCGAGCCCGGCGTGAAACGCGAGCACATAGCCCGTGGGAAAACCGACGCCCCAATAGCCGAAGGCGGCCGCGAGCATCGGGATGCGCGTGTCTTTGAGCCCGCGCAGGCACCCCGAGCCGATCGTCTGCATGCCGTCGACGATCTGGAAAACGGCCGCGACGCCGAGCAACGAGGCCGCGATCGAGATCGTTTGCGCGTTGGCGGGATCGTCCAACCGCAGGTACAGGCCGATGATGGCGTGCGGTGCGACGATGAACAGCAACCCCGTCATCGACATGTAGACGACGCCGAGCGCGAGCGCGACGAAGCCCGCATGGCGCGCGGCGACGCGATCGCCTGCGCCCATCCAATAGCCGACTCGCACGTTGGCGGCCTGGCCGATCGCGAGCGGCACCATGAACGTGACGGAGCTCACGCTCATCGCGACTTGATGTGCAGCGAGCGGCTTTTCTCCGATCAAACCGATGAAGAGGCCCGTGCAAAGAAACAGCATCGATTCGACGCCGTAGGTGATCGCGACGGGCCAGCCTATGGCGAAAAGTTCGCCCATGAGCGGCATCGTCGGCCGTTTCGCGGCCACGAAATGCCGGAAACGCGGCCGCCCATGCAGCAGCGCCACGAGCGTGATGGCGCTGAGCCAAATCGTGATCGTCGTGGCCGCAGCCGAGCCGAGCATGCCGAGCCTGGGCAGACCGTGCACGCCGTGGATGAGCCCGTAGTTGAGCACGCCGTTGAACACGACGCCGATGAGCGAAACCCACAGCAGGCGCTTGGCCGCGCCGATGGCGGGCAAAAACGCGCGCATCATGCCGATGCCGATCAGGCTGCCGAGCGAGGCGAAGCGCAGCACGCCCGTGTAGGCCGCGACGTCGCGCGCAAGATTGGGCGGCTCGCCGAAGGCTAGCAGGATGGGTTCGGTGTACGACAAAAGCAGGAACGCGGGCACGGCGAGCAGCACCGACAAGGCAAGCCCCGTCCAATAAATGTGCGGAACGCGATGCTCGGCTTGGGCCCCGCGCGCATTGGCGACGGTCACGCTCACGGAGCTGAGCACGCCTTGCAGCAGCGTGACGATGACGAAGAACATGCCCGCGCCGAGGCCGCCGGCGGCGAGCGCATCCGCGCTCAGCGAGCCGAGCAGGATCGTGTCGGTGACGCCCATCGCCATCTGCGACAGTTGCGCGATGGCGAGCGGCGCGGCCAGGCGAGCGGTATCGGCGGCGTGGCGCGACAGAGGCGGCGGGGGCGATTTGGCGGCGGCCCCGGAAACGGCGGATTCGGACATGGCGAGGCGATCGAGGCGCAGCGGGCGTGTTGGCGCGCAAGGCGCGCGGCCCATGTTGTTTTCGTCGGAAAGAAAGAGCTTATTGCTTCCGCGCGCGGCTGTCGATGATGCAAGTTCGTGGGGATCTCACGCGCCGGGGGCGGCGCTTGGCGCGCTGGCCGCAGCCAGCCTCGGTTCATCCGGGCTCGTGAACCGCGATGCGCGTGTCGCCCAGCATCACGACTTGGCCCGCTCGGATTTTGCAAGTCTTTCGCAATTCGACGCGGCCGTCGACAGTGACCGCGCCGGAGGCGACGAGCAACTTCGCCGTGCCGCCGCTGTCCGCGAGGCCCAGGAGTTTGAGCAGATTGTGCAATTCGACGTGGTCGCCCGTGAGCGTGAAATTGAGATTGGCCATGGTGATAGCCGGCAGTGCGGCAAATGAGCGACTAGGGCAGGCATCATAAGTCACCGAGCTACCGGGCGAGAAGATAAAGCCCCGTATTTTGTCGATGTCGCCCTTTGCGCAGGGCTTGCACGGGGCATATGTATGCCTATACAGTACGCATGGCCGCCGCCTTCGCTTTTGAGATAGTGCGGCGCTCGGCACATTGCCCAGTGGTTTTGAAGATGCATGATCGCGCCGTGTCCTCGATGTCTACCGCCGTCCTCTCCGGTGCGCCCCAGGCGCAAGCGCCTTACCTCGACAAGCTCAACGACGCCCAGCGCGCTGCGGTCGAGTACGGCGTGGGCGAGCATGCGAGCCCCGGTGGCCCGCTGCTCGTGATCGCCGGCGCGGGTTCGGGCAAAACCAATACGCTCGCGCACCGGGTCGCGCATCTGCTCGTCAAAGGCGCCGATCCGAGGCGGCTATTGCTGCTCACGTTCTCGCGCCGCGCAGCGCAAGACATGACCCGGCGCGCGACGCGCATCGCCGCACAGGCGCTCGGCACGCGCGCCGATTTGGCGCAGGCGCTGACATGGAGCGGGACGTTTCACAGCGTCGGAGCGCGATTGCTGCGCGAATATGCCGAATCGATCGGACTCTCTCCCGTTTTCACGATCAACGATCGAGAAGACTGCACGGATTTGCTCAACGTCGTCCGGCACGAGCTTGGGCTGTCGGCGAAAGAACGGCGCTTCCCCACGAAGGGCACGTGCCTGGCCATTTATTCGCGTGTCGTCAATACCGGCGCCACGCTCGCGCAGGTGCTGGAACAGGCGTTTCCGTGGTGCCGCGAATGGGAGCGCGACCTGCGCGCGTTGTTTGCCGCTTACGTCGCCGCGAAACAGGCGCAGAACATTCTCGATTACGACGATTTGCTGTTGTATTGGTCGCGCATGGCGTCGGAGCCGTCGATCGCCTCCGACCTCGAGCAGCGCTTCGATCACGTGCTCGTCGACGAGTACCAAGACACGAACCGCTTGCAGGCCGCGATCCTATTCGCGATGAAGCCCGAGGGGCGCGGGCTCACCGTCGTGGGCGACGACGCGCAATCGATTTACGCGTTCCGCGGCGCAACCGTGCGCAACATTCTCGATTTCCCGTCCCAATTCGAGCCGAACGCCATGCGCGTGACGCTGGAGCGCAATTACCGCTCCACCGCGCCGATCTTGGCGGCGTCGAACGCCGTGATCGGTTTGGCTGCCGAGCGCTTCACGAAGGACTTATGGACCGATAAGGCCGGCGCGCAGCGGCCGCGGCTCGTATCGGTGGCCGGAGAGATCGAGCAGGCGCGCTACGTGGTGGAGGCGGTGCTGGAGGCGCGCGAAGCGGGAATGAAGCTGAAGGCGCAAGCGGTCTTGTTTCGGGCCGCGCATCATAGCGCCGCGCTGGAGATCGAGCTCGCTCGGCGCAACATCCCGTTCGTCAAGTTCGGCGGCCTGCGTTTTCTCGATTCAGTGCATGTGAAGGATGTGCTCGCGGTGCTGCGCTGGGCGCAAAACCCGCGCGACCGCGTGGCGGGCTTTCGCGTGCTGCAACTCTTGCCTGGCGTCGGACCGGCGACGGCCGCGCGCGTGCTCGATGCGGTGGCCGCGGCAGGCGAGCTGCCGGCCCCGTTGCTCGCATATGACATGCCGGCGCGTGCCCACGCCGAATGGCCGGATTTCGCGCTGCTGATGGGCGCGATCGGCGCATTGCGCACGCCCTGGCCGGCCGAATTCGAGCAAGTGCGGCGTTGGTACGAGCCGCATCTGGAGCGCAATCACGAAGACGCCGCCATGCGCCACGCCGATATCCTGCAGATGGAAAGCCTCGCCGCAACGTTTCCTTCGCGCGAGCGTTTCTTGACCGAGCTGACGCTCGACCCGCCCGATGCGACGAGCGGCGAGGCGGGGGTGCCGCTCGTGGACGAGGACTACCTGATCCTCTCGACGATCCATTCGGCCAAGGGTCAAGAATGGCGCAACGTGTTCGTTCTGAACGGTGTCGACGGCTGCATTCCGTCCGACCTAGGTACCGGCAGCCAAGAGGAAATCGACGAAGAGCGCCGCCTGCTTTACGTGGCGATGACGAGAGCGAAGGAAGACCTGCACATCGTCGTGCCGCAACGCTTTTACGTCCACAATCAGAGCGCGCAGGGCGACCGGCACGTTTGGGCCTCGCGCACGCGGTTCATTCCCGCGTCGCTGCTCCCGCTGTTCGATGCCCACGCGTGGCCGCGGGTTGCGCCGGCAGCGCCGCCGACGGCGACGGGGCTCGCGGCCGCCGCGAAAGCGCGCGTGGACATCGCCGCGCAACTGAAGGCGATGTGGGACTGACCTCGGGTTCCAGCGGGCGTGACGGCGCTAGCGGGGCCGGCGAGGTTCGACGCGAGGCTGGGCGGGCCGGGGGGGCGGCATGAAGAAGTTGCGCATCCAGGCTGCCATGCGCGTGAAGATATCGTACGGCTCTTCGACGAAAATCTCGGGCTTGAGCAAACGCATGTACTCCATGATTTGCTGCGCTTCCTGCTTTTGGAACGAGCCGTGCGCAAGGCCGAGCTTGAGCAGGCCGCGCAGTTCGCCGAGCTTTTCGCGCGCCGTGCTGCCGATGCTCGTCTCGCAGGCAATTTTCGCTTCGTACACCCGCTGACGAAGGGATTCGGCCAGCCGCCAAGCCGGCGTCTGCATCTTCTCTTCGAGCGATTGAATGTCGCGCGCTGTCGACTTGATCTGTGCGGCGAGCGGATCGACCAATTCGGGTTCGCCGCCGGCTTCCTTGACGATGGCCGACGCCCAGTCTCGCGCCGCTTTGGCGAGCTCCTCCGGGGTCCATTCGGAGCGCACGGCGAAGCTGAAGCCGAACTCCTCGGCTTGGCGCATGAGGATGGCGACCACGTCCGGAAATTCCTTTTCGAGCGTGCGCTTGGCCCACGCGTACTGGCCTCCCTGCAACATCCGCTGCACCGCGTGCTCGGTCAACGGCACCATGTTGTCGAGCAGCTTGGCACGCAGGAAATCTTCGAACGAGGGCGTCGCGAACTGGGGATCGAGCTTGAGCGACACGCGCACGAAGGCCTCGAAGTCCTTGTGCAGCGAAGAGATCGTCTCGTCTCGAAGAGAAAGGGTGATTTGACCCATGGCTTGTCCTGATCGCTCGTCCGGCCGGCCGCACGCTGCAGCAGCATCCGCGCGAGCCGCCTGCCCGCCCGGCCGGTTCGACGTGCGAGTGGGTGGCCCGGCGCGAAATCGGCTTTACGGTTTTCGCATGCGTGATTTGGACCGCTACCGACGACGGGCGCCGGCGCGCCCCCGCGCCGCGCGGCCAAAAAACGCGCTTCGACTGAATAACGGCGAACGGACGCGGAACTTTAGGGGTGTCGGGAGCAAGTCGTCAGACGATTGGGCAATTAGCGAACGATCAAGCCCTGCCACAAGAAGAAGACCGCCAAGCCGGCGGCGATCGTCAGAAGCGGCCGGCGCGTCAGCGCAGACACGACGCAGGCGGCCAACGCCCCGATGAGCTGAGGGTTGCGCCAGGTGAGCTCGAGCGCACCGCCGTGGGGCGTGACCGCCATCGGCACGATGATGGCCGTGAGCACGGTCACGGGCACGAAGGCGAGCGCCGTGCGCACGATCGGCGCAAAGGCCAAGCGCTCGCCGAGCATGAAGACCGTCGAGCGGATGAGGAACGTGACGACGGCCATGCCGAAGATCAGCAGAACATAGTTCATCGTGCGACCTCCGCACCGCGATCGGCGGCGCGTACGGCCGTCTTTCGCTCGACGGTATCGGCAGGTGCCGCACTGTGGGTTCGCTGCGCTCGCGCGCCGTTGTTGGTCCGTTCGCTTTCGTTGGCTCCCTGCGACTCGCCGCCGCGCGTTGACCAAGGCCGCGACAGCATCACGCCGACGGCGACGCCGGCCGCCACGGCCGCCAGCAAGCCGAGCTTGTACGGCAAGCCGGCGCAGGCCAGCGCGACGATGCCCGCGGTAGCGGCCGACGCGAGGTAGCGCAGCGATACGAGCTGCGGCACCACGATCGCGATGAAGGTGGCTACCATCGCAAAATCGAGCCCGAGCGACTGCAGTCGCGGAAAGGCCGCGCCGAACAGCAGGCCGGCCAAGGTCCAGATCTGCCAGTTCACGTACATGGCGACGCCGGAACCCAAGAAATAGTGGGGACCGATTTTCCCCGGCGGCGCGTGGCGGTAGTGCGCATAGGCCACGGCGAACACCTCGTCGGTCAGCAGCGCGGCGAGCGCGAGCCGCCAGCGCAGGGGCAAGCGGGCGACGTAGGGCGCCAACGTCGCGCTGTAGAGGACATGGCGCACGTTGACGATCAGCGTCGTCGCCCAGATCACCGCAAAGCCGGCATGCGAGGCGATCAGGCCGAGGGCGATGAACTGCGACGAGCCGGCGAAGACGGCGAGCGACATCAATTGCCCATGCCACGGGTGCAGCGGCCCGGCCGTGACCAGCGTGCCGAAGATCACGCCGAAGGGCGCCGCGCCCACCATCATGGGGATCGTGTCGCGGGCGCCGTCGATGAATTCGTTTGAAGGGGTGCGCGGTTTCAAAGGGAAGTCCTCCAGCTAGGCGCAGGATAGCGGCCGTGCGATGCACGGCGCTTGTACGTTCTTGCTTTGCCTTGCGCGCAGCGGCGACGGGAGCGGTGGAGCCGTTCTCGGGATGCCCTGGCCCAAACGCTGCTCGGCCGGGACGGATGAACGGCGCTCGTGCATGCTACGGGCGGAGGTTTCATGCACGGTTCGTCTCGACGCGTGCGTCCTCGCTGCACCAAGCGCCGTGCGCCGCTCAGCGTGCGCCGCGCTCCCCGCTTTGCCAGCGGCCCGGCGGTACGCCGAACATGCGCCGGAAGTGGCGCGTGAAATGGCTTTGATCGGTGAAGCCGCAGGCCGCGGCGACATCGGCGACCGGCGTGCCTTCGCGCAGGCGGCCCAGCGCGCGCTGCAGCCGCAATTGATTGCGCCACGCGTGGGGCGGCATGCGCGTCGCCTGCGTGAATAGGCGCGCGGCGTGGAACGCCGATAGGCCGACCTGCGCGGCAAGTTCGGTCAGACTCAGCGGTTCGATCAAATCGGCCGCGAGGCGCGCTTTCATCAATGCGACGCGCGGCGGATCGGCGCTGGGGCGGTATGCATCCGGATGGCTGAGCGCGTGCCGCGTAATCAGCGTCGAGAAGGCATCGATGAGCGCCATTTCGGCTGCGAGCGGGTCGCCGCCAGGGCCGCGTGCATCCGCGCCGTCGCCCGGGGATCCATCGACATGCCCTTCGAGCAGCCGGTGAGCGCGGGCGATGCGAACGGCGAGATCGGGATCGCGGATGACATCGACCGGAAACCATGGCATTGGCTGCGGCGCCGAGGCGATCTCGCCGGCCAGCTGCTGCATGAAATCGACGGGGACGTAGAAGACTCGATAGCGCCAGCCTGCTTCCATCGCGCGCGAGCCCGTGTGGACCTCGCCCGGATTGATCACGGGGACGGTTCCCGCTTCGGCCACGTGCCGAGCGCCTTGGTAAGCGTACATCTCCGCGCCCGCTTCGATCACCGGCACCGCATAGGCTTCGTGCCAATGGGGCGAGAACTCGTGTTCGCGGTACTCGGCCGTGAGCATGTCGGCGCCCGGCAGCAACGGCGAGCGCCAGTAACGCGCGCAATCGCGAAAGCGGGGTGGGTCGAGGGGCGGCATCGACATCATAGCCAACGGTGCGCCGGCGCGTCAGCGCAGCGGGATCGGGGCGCCTTCCGGCAGAGCAACGGCGCTGACGCTATTTTTGGCGCTGCCTGAGACGACGCGATCGCTGTAGGTCAGATAGACGAGCGCGTTGCGTTTTTGGTCGACGATGCGCACCACGTGCAGCGTTTTGAAGATCAACGACATACGCTCGGTGAAGACATCGGCCTGGCGCTTCAGCGGTTCGGCGAACTTGATCGGGCCGACTTGGCGGCAGGCGATCGATGCTTCGGTCGGGTCTTCGGCAAGGCCGAGCGTGCCCTTGATCCCGCCGGTGCGGGCGCGCGAGACGTAGCAGGTCACGCCGGCCACCGCCGGATCGTCATAGGCCTCGACGACCACGCGATCGGAACCCGTGACGTGGAAATTCGTGTTGACACTGGCGATCTCCTGCGCACGGGCGGGCGCAGGAGCGCAGGCAAGCGCGGCGCAGGCCAGCGCGACGATCGGCAACGGCGAAGGGGCGAAGCGGCTCATGGCGAAGTGGTGATCATGCGGCGATGGGTCACGCGAAGGGGTAAAGCGACACGGTATCACAAGGTTCCGCACGAACGGCCGAGCCGGAATCGATGATCGGACGTGTCCCCGAATCTCGCGCTGAAGCGGGTGACTGGCCGCGACGAAAGGGAAAAATTCCAAAGGCAAACGCAAAAAGGGCCCGTCGACGACGCGACGGGCCCTTTTGCATGAAGCTCTTGGCTCCCCGACCTGGGCTCGAACCAGGGACCTACGGATTAACAGTCCGGCGCTCTACCGACTGAGCTATCGGGGAACAACGTGCTACGGTGAAAATCGCTACTGCGTAAAAAAGCCCGTTATGACGAACGGGCTTTTCCATTCATTCTTTGGCTCCCCGACCTGGGCTCGAACCAGGGACCTACGGATTAACAGTCCGGCGCTCTACCGACTGAGCTATCGGGGAACAACAACAGCAGAGAAGCGAGATTCTATGGGCCGGCTCCAGACCTGTCAATACCCTAAGGCGTGTTGGCGACGCCCCCGGACGCAGGCGGCCCGCCGTTCGTGCTCGGCCCGCCGGGCGTGGACGGCACCTCTAGCTTACCGTTCGAGGTATTGGATCTTGTCTTGGATGTCTTTGAATTCGTCGGCTTCGGGTAGCGGCGCCTTCGTTTTGGTGATGCTCGGCCAGCTTTTTGCCAATTCGGCATTGAGCGCCGTGAACTGTTGCTGATCGCCGGGCACGTCTTCCTCGGCGTAGATGGCGTTCACCGGGCATTCGGCCACGCAGACGGCGCAGTCGATGCATTCATCGGGGTCGATCGCGAGGAAGTTGGGACCTTCGCGAAAGCAGTCCACCGGGCAGACGTCGACGCAGTCGGTATAGCGGCATTTGATGCAGCTTTCGGTCACAACGTGAGTCATTCAAACTCCTGCAGGGATATCGGGCGAAAACGCCTAATTGGCAAAGCATGTATTGTAACTGAACGTCCTGGCCCCGATGCGCCGAGGGTCTTGGCGTCGTTTAGATCGATTGGTGATTAGTTTATGGAAACCCGCGCGCCGCCGCGCCCGCGCGCGCCTCCTGGCGCGGCCGTTGCGGTAACATGCGGCGATCCGTCATCCTTGAAGGCGGCGCGAGCATGTCCCCCCGCTCGCGCGTCTCGATCGACATCATGATCATCACTTCGCTGCTCGACACCGATCTCTACAAGTTCACGATGATGCAGGTCGTGCTGCATCAGTTTCCCGCCGCCAACGTCGAATACCGCTTTCGCTGCCGCACGCCGAACGTGAACCTCGCACCTTACGTCGAGGAGATTCGCGACGAAGTGCGCCAGTTGTGCGAGCTGCGCTTCACGGACGACGAACTCGACTATCTGCGGCGCATGCGTTTCATCAAGAGCGATTTCGTCGATTTTCTCGCTCTGTTTCACTTGAACGAGAAGTACATCTCGATCGAGGCCTCGGCGAAGGGCAACGGCGAAATCGAGATTTCGATCGTGGGGCCGTGGCTGCATACGATTCTGTTCGAAATTCCGGTGCTCGCGATCGTCAACGAAGTGTATTTTCGCAATACCCAGCGCGAGCCCGACTACGCGAGCGGGCGCGAGCGGCTCGGCGAGAAGATTCAGTTGCTCGGTGCGCGGCCCGAGTTCGCCGATTGCAAGATCGCCGATTACGGCACCCGCCGGCGCTTCTCGAAACGCTGGCACGAGGAAGTGATTCTCACGCTGATGTCGGGCATCGGCGAACAATTCGCGGGCACGAGCAACGTCTTCTATGCGCAAAAGCATGGTTTGACGCCGCTCGGCACGATGGCGCACGAATACCTGCAGGCTTGCCAGGCGCTCGGTCCTCGTTTGCGCGATTCGCAGACGTACGGCTTCGAGGTCTGGGCCAAGGAATACCGCGGCGACTTGGGCATCGCGCTCTCCGATGTCTACGGCATGAAGGCGTTTCTGAACGACTTCGACATGTATTTCTGCAAGCTGTTCGACGGCGCGCGCCACGACTCGGGCGATCCTTTCGACTGGGGAGAGCAGCTGCTTCGCCACTACGAGGAAAACCGCTGCGACCCGCGCACGAAAGTGCTCGTTTTTTCCGACGCGCTCGATATCCCGAAGGTGCTGCAGCTCTACGAGCGCTTCCGCAGCCGTTGCAAGCTGGCGTTCGGAGTGGGCACCAACCTCACCAACGACCTCGGCTATAGCCCGCTGCAGATCGTCATCAAAATGGTCCGCTGCAACGGGCAGCCCGTCGCCAAGCTGTCCGATTCGCCTGGCAAGAACATGTGCGACGACAAGGCTTATCTCGCTTATCTGCGGCAAGTCTTCGGCATTCAAACCCCTGCTGAGAACGGCGCCGACTGAGCGGTTCCTTCGGCCGAACGGCCGATGTATCCCGAAAAAGAACGTCCGTATAATCGGTGATTCACTCGCATTCTTGATGGGGGCGCAATGGATACATCGGCGGCGCGACGCAATATCTTGGCGCGCATTCGCGCGGCGTCCGGGCGGCCGGCCGAGCCGCAGCCAGGCGAGCGCGAGGCGGTCGCCGATTATCTCGAGCGTCGCCCGCCGGGGCCGCGCCCGGCCATGCCCACCGACCTCGAAGGTCTCACGGCGCGCTTCATCGACGAAGCGCGGCTCATGGCCAGCACGGTCGAACAGGTCGAATCGCTGGATCACGTCCCGGCGGCCGCGGCGCGCTATCTCGCTCAATTGGGCGTGGCGCCGAGCGCCGTCGCTTGGGCGGCGCTCGGCGCGTTGCCGTGGGCGCAGGCGGGGCTCGCGGTCGAGTTCCGCAAGCCGGAGAGCAGCGATCTCGTCGGTATCACCGGGTGCTTTTGCGCCACCGCCGAAACGGGCTCGCTCGTGCTGCTGTCGGGGCCTGACACGGAAGCGTCGATGGCGTTGCTGCCGGAGACCCACATCGCCGTCGTACCCGCCTCGCGCATCGTGGCGGGTCACGAGGAGGCGTTCGCGCTAATGCGCACCGAGCGCGGCGAGCTGCCGCGCGCGGTCAACTTCGTGTCGGGGCCTTCGCGCACCGGCGACATCGAGCAAACCATCGTGCTCGGCGCCCATGGCCCGTATCGTGTCCATGTGATCGTCGTGCGCGGCGCTTGAGCCGCGCTCGAGTCGCGGCTCGGGTTGCAAGCCGGGCATCTTCGCTAGCACAAAAAAGAGGAAGTTAATGATTGAACGACGTGCCGCCCGCGCTCGACGGGCGGCGAGCGCTTTTGCATCTTCTGTCTTCGCCTTCACGATAGCGATCTGGTCCGCCGGCGCATCGGCCGCCACGATAGCCATGCCGGATGGCGCGGCGCTCGGGGCGCAGTGGATCGTCCCGTTCGCCGGCATCTTGTTGTCGATCGCGCTGTTTCCATTGATCGCGCCGGGCTTCTGGCATCGTCATTTCGGCAAGGTGGCCGGCGCTTGGGCGATCGCCTTCCTTGCGCCGTTCGCCTATCTATTCGGGCCGGGTGCGGCAGCACACGCTTTTTCGCATGCGATCGTCGCCGAATACATTCCCTTCATCGTGTTGCTGGCGGCGTTGTACACGATAGCGGGCGGCATTTGCGTGCGCGGCAACCTGCATGGCTCGCCGCGCGTCAATACGGCGCTGCTTGCCCTCGGCACGGTGCTGGCGAGCGTCATGGGCACGACGGGCGCGGCGATGTTGCTGATCCGGCCGCTCTTGCGCGCGAACGACAATCGCAAGCATGTCGTCCACGTATTCGTGTTCTTCATCTTTTTGGTGGCGAATGTGGGCGGTTCGCTCTCGCCGCTGGGCGATCCGCCGCTGTTCCTCGGGTTTCTGAACGGTGTGAGCTTCTTTTGGACGACGCGCCATCTCGCGCTGCCGATGCTGTTCGTCTGCACGCTGTTACTCGTCCTCTTTTATGCACTCGACACCCACTTCTACCGGCGCGGCGACGAAGAGCGCGCGCAGGCGCTCGACCCGTCGCCCGATTCGATCGGCATCGCGATCGAAGGAAAGCGCAACTTCGTGCTGCTTGCGCTCGTGATCGCACTGGTGCTCATGAGCGGGCTTTGGAAGCCCGGCATCGTCTTCGACGTGCTCGGCACGCATCTGGAATTGCAAAACCTCGTGCGCGATGCGGCGCTCGTCGTATTGGCGCTCGTTTCTTTGGCCATCACGCCGCGCACCGCACGCACGGGCAACGCGTTCACTTGGGCGCCGATCGAGGAGGTCGCGAAGCTGTTCGCGGCTATCTTCGTCACGATCGCCCCGGTGGTCATGATGCTGCGCGCGGGCGAGCGCGGCGCCTTCGCCGCCGTGCTGCATTGGGTCACCGATGCGCACGGCCAGCCCATCGACGCCATGTATTTTTGGGCAACGGGTATGCTGTCTTCGTTTCTCGACAATGCACCCACGTACCTCGTATTTTTCAATCTCATGGGCGGCGACGCGCACGCGCTGATGAGCACGGGCGCGACGACACTCGCGGCCATTTCGGCCGGCGCCGTCTTCATGGGCGCCAACAGCTATATCGGCAACGCGCCGAACTTCATGGTGAAAGCGATCGCCGAGTCGCGCGGGGTGCGTATGCCCAGTTTTTTCGGCTACCTCGGGTGGGCCGGCGCCGTGTTGATTCCGGTGTTTGCGCTCACCACGTGGCTGTTCTTTTGATTGCGGGAGACATTTCATGCAGAAAATCCTCGTCGCGCGTCCGATCTTTCCCGATGTCGTCGAGCGTCTCGAGCAGTACTTCGACGTCGATTGGAATGACGGGCCCGCGCTGCCGCCGGAGGAACTCGCGCGCAGGCTGGCCGACAAAGACGGCGCGCTTACGGCCGGCGATCCGATCGGCGCATCGATCGTCGCGGCCGCTCCGCGGTTGCGCGCGGTCGCGAATATGGCAGTCGGCTACAACAATTTCGATATCGAAGCGTTCAACGCCGCGGGCGTGATCGCGACGAATACGCCCGACGTGCTCAACGAGGCGACGGCCGATTTCGGGTGGGCGCTGCTGATGGCGGCGGCCCGGCGCGTGACGGAGAGCGAGCACTGGCTGCGTGCGGGCAAGTGGGGCGCGTGGCGTTACGACGGCTTTCTCGGCGCCGACGTGTGCGGCTCCACGCTGGGCATCATCGGCATGGGGCGCATAGGCCAGGCGCTGGCGCGCCGCGCGCGCGGGTTCGCCATGCGCGTCGTCTATCACAACCGCTCGCGCGTTGCGCCGCAGATCGAGGCCGAACTGGGGGCGCAGTATCTGTCCAAGGAGGACTTGCTGCGGCAGGCCGATCACGTCGTGCTCGTGGTGCCGTACAGCGCTCAGAGCCATCATACGATCGGCGCGGCGGAACTCTCGCTGATGAAGCGAACGGCCACGCTGACGAATATCGCGCGCGGTGGCGTCGTCGACGACGCGGCGCTGGCCGATGCGCTGCACGAGCGGCGCATCGCGGCGGCGGGACTGGACGTCTTCGAGGGCGAACCGAAGGTGCATCCGCGGCTTTTGTCGGCGCCGAGCGTCGTGCTCACGCCGCACATTGCGAGCGCGACCGAATCCACGAGGCGGGCGATGGCCAACCTCGCGGCCGACAACCTCATTGCAGCGCTCGGCGAAGGGCCCAGCGCCGGCCGGCCGAGCAATCCGATCAACCCTGAAGTACTGGCACGCACGCGTTCATGACCACCATTCTCATTGCGGCGCTCGCGCTGGCGGTCGTCGTGTTGGCCTTCGCACTGGCGCTGGCCGTTAGAAGCGCGACCCGTGCGAACGATCGCGCCGCGCTCGGCGAATTGGGCGAGTGCATCGAGACGGCCGCGCAGGCGCAGGCTCGTGCGTACGAGCGGCTCGAGCGCGAGTTGCGCGGCGAGATCGCGGAAACTTCGCGTCTATCGCGCGCCGAACTCGGCGGTGGCTTCGCTCAGTTTCAGCAAACCCTTGCCGCGCAATTGACCAGCGTAGCCACCGTGCAAAACCAGCAGATCGACGGCTTCGCCATGCGCCTTGCGCAGTTGACGGAGACGAACGCGACACAACTCGACGCCATGCGCGAGAGCTTGCAGCGGCACGCGCACGAATCGCGCGACGAGCAATCCGCCGCGCTCAAGCGCTTCGGCGACACCCTCGCGCAGCAACTCGCCCAACTGGTGGAGGCGAACGATCGCCGTTTCGGCGAAGTGCGCGCGACGATCGAGGCGCGGCTCAAGGATATCGAAGCGAACAACGCGACGAAGCTCGAAGAAATGCGGCGAACCGTCGATGAAAAGCTGCACGCCACGCTGGAGCAGCGGCTCGGAGAATCCTTCAAGCTCGTCTCGGATCGGCTCGAGCAAGTGCATCGCGGGCTGGGCGAGATGCAGACGCTGGCGGCCGGCGTCGGCGATCTAAAAAAGGTGCTGACGAACGTCAAAACGCGCGGCACTTGGGGCGAAGTCCAACTGGAAGCACTGCTCGAGCAGATGCTGACGCCCGATCAATATGCGAAGAACGTCGCGACCGTGCCTAAGAGCGGCGAGCGCGTGGAGTTCGCGATCAAGCTGCCGGGCCGCTTCGACGGCGGCGGCGGGCAGGGCGTGGCGACTCCGGTTTGGCTGCCGATCGATGCGAAATTTCCGCGCGAGGATTACGAGCGCCTCATCGATGCGCAGGAACGGGCCGATCCGGTTGCCGTCGAAGAAGCCTCGCGGGCACTGGAAACACGCGTGCGGGGCGAGGCGCGCACCATCGCGGAAAAATACGTGGCGCCGCCGCACACCACGGATTTCGCATTGCTGTTCTTGCCGACCGAAGGGTTGTACGCGGAAATTCTGCGCCGTCCGGGGCTAACCGATCAGTTGCAGCGCGACTATCGCGTGACGATTGCCGGCCCCACGACGCTGACGGCGCTCCTGAACAGCCTGCAAATGGGCTTTCGCACGCTCGCGATCGAAAAGCGCTCTAGCGAGGTGTGGCAGGTTCTGGGCGCTGTCAAGACCGAGTTCGGCAAGTTCGGCGATGTCTTGGCGAAGACGAAATCGCAGCTTGAAACGGTCACGCGCTCGATCGAAGCGGCCGAGCGCCGCACGCGCGTGATGAGCACCAAGTTGCGCGAGGTCGAGGCGCTGCCAGGCGACCAGACGGAAGGCATGCTCGGCGATCCTTACGGGGCCTTGCAGGAGCCCGACGTCTGAGTCGTTTCATCGGTGATGGAGTCGGTGATGCATGCAAGTGCGGCGGCCTGCGTATCGTGCAAGGCCGCGCACGCACACCACACCTCAGGCGGCGCCGGCGAGCGCCGCCAATGCCTCGTCGGTCACGCGCACGATGCGCCAATCGGGCAAGACGGTCGCGCCCATCTTCGTATAGAAATCGATGGCGCTTTGATTCCAATCGAGAACCGACCATTCGAAGCGCCCGCATTGCCGTTCGACGGCGATCGCTGCAACCCGGCGCAGCAACGCGGTGCCGAGCCCGCTGCCGCGCAGGCTGGGCTGAACGTACAGATCTTCGAGATAGAGGCCGCGGCGGCTGAGGAACGTCGAGAAATTGTTAAAGTAGAGCGCGTAACCCACGATACGGCCTTCGCGCTCGGCCACGAGCGCTTCGGCTGCTGGTCGCGCGGAAAACAACGCTTCGTGTAGCGAATCTTCCGTCGCGACGAACAAATGGGTGAGCTTCTCGTATTCGGCCAGCTCGCGCATCAGACCGAGCATTGCGCGGACATCGTCCGGTGCGGCATCGCGAATGAGATCGGCCATCACGCTTCCTCCGGCGCGTCCGACAAGACGATTTCGATGCCGCCGAAACGCCCGGCCACCCAGTTGTAGGCGTGACAAGCAATCCAGAGCAATACGAAGCCGAGAATGGCGTTCAACAGTAGCGCGCTGAAAATTGTGCTGAGTTCAACCGAACCGTGGCGGATGAACGCCACGAGTATCCCGAGCAATACGATCGGCATACTGAAGGTCAAATAGACGAGGATGAGCGCCTTCGCGGTTTGCCCCGGCGCGATCGACAAAATTTGTTTTTTCATTGGGAGGCCTCGTTAAGAGACGTTGTGCGGTCCGGAAAATCGATGCCGTACGACGAACGCAAGTCAAATGAGCCCATCGAAGGGCATGATTTCAACAGGGGCGCCTACGGCGATGTCGCCCTGCTCATGAGCGAGGACGATGAAGCAATTCGCTTCGCTCATCGAACTCAGTACGCCCGACCCTTGTGAGCGCGTGGGTGTCACGCGCCACTTTCCGGCGGCGTCGCGCGTCGCAATGCCGCGCAGGTATTCGGTCCGGCCGGGGCGCTTGCGTATCGGCACGCCGCTTTCGGCTGCGAATCGCAGCGGCGGCGCCGTGTCCGCCCCCGACATGGAACTTAGCGCTTCGCGCACGAGTTGGTAGAACGTGACCATCACGGCAACGGGGTTGCCGGGCAGGCCAAAAAACAGCGCGCTGCGTGCGGTGTCGCCGCGCTCGCCAGGCCATACGCGACCGAACGCCAGCGGACGCCCTGGGCGCATCGCCAGTTGCCAGAATGCGACGTCCCCGAACGTTTGCGTCATGCGCGCCGTGAAATCGGCGTCACCGACGGATACGCCTCCCGATGTCAGCACCACATCGGCACTCTCCGCCGCTGCGCGCAACGCCGTTTCGAGCGCTTGGGGCTCGTCGCGCACGACACCGAGATCGATCGCTTCTACGCCCATGCGCGTGAGCATGGCGTGAAGCGTGTAGCGGTTGCTGTCATAGACGCACCCGCTTTCGAGCGGCTCTCCGACCGAGCGCAATTCGTCGCCCGTGGAGAAGAACGCGACGCGCAAGCGCCGGCGCACGCAAACTTCGGCGACACCGAGCGACGCCAACAGCCCGAGATCGGCCGCGCGCAGGACGCGCCCCGCTGCGAGCGCCGCTTGTCCGCGGGCCAAATCTTCTCCGGCGCGGCGGCAGTTCGCGCCGCGCTCGATGCGATCGACGTCGAACGTGATGTTCGCGCCGCTGCGAGCGACGAACTCTTGCGCCACGACCGTATCGCAGCCGGCCGGCATCGGCGCGCCCGTCATGATCCGCACGCATTCGCCTGCCGGGCAGACGCGGTCGAACGGATGGCCCGCGCGGGCTTCGCCGGCTACGGCAAGCGTGCGCGACACAGGCGTGGGCTGCGCCGGCGAGGCCACCGATAGCGTTGCGCCGTCGAATGCGTAGCCGTCCATCGCTGCATTGTCATGGGCGGGCACGTCGATCGGCGATTCGACATCTTCGGCCAGCACGCGGCCGAGCGCCGTGCGCAGTGCGACACGTTCGATCGTGGTCACCGGGGCAATTGCACGGCGGATGAGGGCGCGGGCGGTCTCGACGGGAAGCGGCTTCGAGGCGGAAAGTTCGTTGGAGGTGGTCATCGGAGATGGGGCGCGGCCCAGCGCGCCGGTAAGCCTTGCGAGCATAGCAACGCACGCAGGCAATGCGGACGCTTCGGATCGGGACGGGTCTATGGTTCGCGCCTAGGCGCCGAATGTCCGTGCGAGATCGGTGAGCTCGTGCAAGAAGTTGGCATTGTAAAACGCGTGCTCGTCTTCAAAGGCGACTTCGACGTGCTTGTGGCGTGCGTACCACGCGCGGACCTTTCGTTCGCCCGCATCGAGAAAGGCGGCTAAATCGTCGGCGAGCGTGGCGCGTAGGACCGCGACCACGGGATGCACGCTTGTTTTGCCTTGCGCGTCGATGGTGGCTGCGACGGCGACATCGGCCTGGGCGTCGTCGAGCGCGGAGACGAGCCGCGCCGCCAAGTCGTGCGGCAAGCGGGGCGTATCGCACGGAACACAAAGCAATAGCTCGGTCGTCGTTTCGCGCAACCCGGCCAGCATGCCTGCCAGCGGGCCGGGAAAGTCGCTCGATGCATCCTGGACGACGCCAGCGCCGAAGCGCTCGGCGAGCAGACGGTATCGATCGATGTTTCGATTCGCGCTGAACAGCAACGGGCCGACTTGCCCAGCGATGCACTTGACGGCATGAAACGCCAACGGTTCGCCGCCGAGCAGTTGCAACCCTTTGTCGAGCCCGCCCATCCGCGTACCCTGGCCGCCGGCGAGCACGAGGCCGGTGAGGCGCGAGCGTAGATCGGAATTCATCGCGGGGTGCTCGCGGCTAACCGCCGATGTAAGACATTTCGACGCGTGCATTGCCGTTGCGCGCGGCGTCGGCATCGGCGGTGACGCTGCCGCGCAACTGCGAGTAGCGGTCCCCGCGCGCTTGCCACATGCGTGCAATAGCCGTAGCGATGTCGGCGTCGCTGGCCCCGCCGCGCACGAGCGCACGCAGGTCGTAACCGGTCGTCGCGAACAGGCATAGGTAAACCTTGCCCTCGGTGGACAAGCGCGCACGCGTGCATGTGCCGCAAAACGCGCGCGTGACGCTGGAAATCACGCCGATTTCGCCCCCGCCGTCGGCATACCCCCAGCGCTGCGCCGTTTCGGACGCGGTGTGCGCTTCGAGTGGAACGAGCGGAAAGTGTTCGGCGATGCGTGCAACGACTTCGGCGGAAGGCAGGACCTCGGCCATGTTCCAGCCGTTCGAGGCGCCGACATCCATATATTCGATGAACCGCAAGACGGCACCCGACCCTTTGAAATGGCGCGCCATCGGCACGATCTCGCGGTCGTTCGTTCCGCGCTTGACGACCATATTGACTTTGATGGGCGCAAGGCCTGCGGCTTGGGCCGCCTCGATGCCGTCGAGCACGGCGCCGGGGGCGAAATCGGCGTCGTTCATGCGTTTGAAGAGGGCCTCATCGAGGGCATCGAGGCTCACCGTGACGCGGGTCAAGCCCGCATCCTTCAAGCTGCGGGCCTTACGGGTGAGCAGTGAGCCGTTCGTGGTCAGGGTGAGGTCGAGCGGGCGCCCGTCGGTCGTGGTCAAGGCGGCGAGCCGTTCGATGAGCCGCTCGATGTCCTTGCGCAGCAGCGGCTCGCCGCCCGTCAGACGAATCTTGTCGACGCCGTGCGCGACGAACACCCGCGCGAGCCGTTCGATCTCCTCGAACGTGAGAAGCGCACTATGCGGCAAAAACGGGTAGTCCTTGCCGAACACCGTGCGCGGCATGCAATAGACGCAGCGGAAGTTGCACCGGTCCGTGACCGAGATGCGCAGATCGCGTAACGGCCGCGCGAGCGTATCGGTGAGCGTGCCCCGTGCTGCGACCGGCGCTCCCGTGATATCGGGCGCTCCGCTGAGATTGGCGACGGGAATGATGCGTCGGGACATGATGAAGCAAGAAACAGGCAGAAACCCATTCTAACGGAACGCTGGGCATCGTGACGGCATCGCCTGCGCGGATGGTGTGGATAACGCCTGAAACTCTGACGCACGTCAAAAACGGAGGGGAAATGCGCATGAAAAAGCCCGCCCCGGAAGGCGGGCTGTTCGCCGACAACGGGCGCCGAGGCGCCCGTTGTCGGGGTTGTGCTCGATCAAGCGTCTTTGCGCGTTTCGACTTGCTGCATCGGCGTGGAATCGACGGGCGGCAAAGGCTTGCGTTGGCGGGGCGTGCGCACGGGTGCCGGCGCTTGCGCTGCGGCTTCATGCGCGGCTCGCAGTTTGTCCGCGTCGGTGTTGACCCAGACGAGGCCGGCCGATTCGAGCATCGGCTGCAATTGCCCGATCGACAGGCCGTTGCCGTGCACGTTCGCCGGAGTGGCCGTGACCTCCAAAGCCGCGGGCCGCTGCGTAATTTCCGTCGCGGCACTGGCCGCCTCGACGGGAGCCGGCATGGCGCCCGCGGCCGCTCCGGCGGCAACTTGCGGCGCGCGTTCTACGGCCACCGCGGGCTCGATAGCCTCGGCTGCCTCGGGAGCCGTTTGAATCGCATGCGCGACGGTCGACTCGGGCTCAGCCGCCACCGGAGCGGGCGCTGCCGGTGCGGCCGGCACGGCTGCCGGTCGTTCGATCGGCGCGGCGATCGTTTCGCCCGGGGCCGACGCGAGTTGCGCGGGCGCGGTCGCCGGTGCTTCAGTTTCGGGCGCCGGCGTTTCGCTCACGGGTGCTTCGTGCAACGGCGCTTCTTGCACCGGTGCTTCTTGCAACGGCACGGCGGCCGGCGTGTGCATCGGCACCGGCGTCGCGACGACATCTTCGTCTCGGGCTTGCGCAAGCGGCGCTCGAGCGACTTCGGCGGTGTGCTCGGGCGGCTGCGAAACCGCCGGGGCGGCTTGCGGCTGCACCGCGGCAGCGGCGCCTTCGGCTTCGGCTACGTCTGCGGCAAGCGTCGCGTTCACGCCATCCTCTTCGCGCTCGCGACGACCACCGCGACGGCCGCGGCGGCGGCGGCGGCGCTCTTCACCGTCACGAGCGACCGCTTCCTGCTCGGGGGCCGGCACGCCGGCTGCCACCGCGTCTTCCGCCGCCTGCGTCTCGGCGCGGGCCGTGACTTCGGCTGCGATTTCAGGTTGCTGTTTGCGCCGTTCGCCGCGCTCGGGGCGTTCGCCCCGCTCTTGGCGCTCACCTCGTTCCGCACGCTCGCCGCGTTCGGCGCGGTCCGGGCGCTCGGTACGTTCGCGTCGTTCACCGCGCGTCGAAGCTTCGACAGATTCCGCGCGCTCTTGGCGTTCGCCGCGTCCTTCCCGGCCTTCGCGTGTTTCCCGGCCCTCACGCCCCTCGCGCTGCTCGCGCTGCTCGCGCGCTGGGCGTTGCGTTTGCTGTTGGCCGCTGGCACGTCCGCCGACAGCCGCTTCGACGCGACCCGCGCCGTCGCGGGCCGCCCCGTCGCGGCCGGCGCCTGCGCCACGGCGATTGCGGTTGCGCTCGCCACCGCGCTCATTGCTGCGTTCGCCGCGTTCGGCACGCGCCGTGCGCGCGGGTTGGATCGGCGCCGGCGCCGGCGCGGGCGCTGCACTCTCGCCGCCGAACAGGCTCTTGAGCCAGCCGAAGAAGCCACCGCTGCGCGGCGTTGCGACGGCCACGGCCGGCGCGGCTTGCTCTTGCGGCCGTACCGGCGCGCTCGGCGCGGGCCGCTCGGGCGTGATGCCCTTGACGGCCGCTTCCTGCTTGGGCTTCACGTCTTCGGCACGCTTGCTGTATGCGGTTTCCGATTCCAGTTCGCGTGCGGCTTCCTCGGCCATCTTCCATGAAGCGCGCGGCTCGTCCAGGCGCGAATCGTCATGGCGCAGACGCTCGAGCTTGTAGTGCGGCGTATCGAGATGCTTATTCGGAATGAGCACGACGCCCACCTTGAAGCGCGACTCGATCTTGTTGATTTCCTGGCGTTTTTCGTTGAGCAGAAAGGCGGTCACTTCGACCGGCACCTGGCAGTGGATCGCCGCGGTGTTTTCCTTCATCGCTTCTTCTTGAATGATCCGCAACACTTGCAGCGCGGACGATTCGGTGTCGCGGATATGGCCCGTGCCGTTGCAACGCGGACACGTGACATGGCTGCCTTCGGACAGGGCGGGGCGCAGACGCTGGCGCGACAGCTCCATCAAGCCGAAGCGGGAAATCTTGCCCATTTGCACGCGCGCGCGGTCGTGTTTGAGCGCGTCCTTCAGGCGCTGCTCCACCTCGCGCTGGCTCTTGGCCGATTCCATATCGATGAAATCGATCACGATCAGCCCGCCGAGGTCGCGCAGTCGCAACTGGCGCGCTACCTCGTCGGCCGCTTCGAGATTGGTGCGCGTGGCCGTTTCCTCGATGTCGGCGCCCTTGGTGGCGCGCGCCGAGTTCACGTCGATGGCGACGAGCGCTTCGGTGTGGTCGATGACGATCGCGCCGCCGGAGGGCAGGGGCACCGTGCGTGAATACGCGGTCTCGATTTGGTGCTCGATCTGAAAGCGCGAGAACAGCGGTACGTCGTCGTGGTAGCGCTTCACCTTGCCGACGTTGTCGGGCATCACGATATCCATGAAGGCCCGGGCCTGGTCATGGATTTCGGTGGTATCGATCAGGATTTCGCCGATATCGGGCTGGAAGTAGTCGCGAATCGCGCGAATCACGAGGCTCGATTCGAGATAGATCAGCATCGGCTGACCGGGCTGGCCGCTTTGCGAGGCCGCTTCGATCGCACGCCACAACTGCATGAGGTAGTTCAAATCCCACTGCAGCTCTTCGGCGCTGCGGCCGATGCCGGCCGTGCGCGCGATGATGCTCATGCCGTCGGGCAGTTGCAACTGCGCCATCGTTTCGCGCAGTTCTTGGCGATCGTCGCCCTCGATGCGCCGCGAGACGCCGCCGCCGCGCGGGTTGTTCGGCATCAGAACGAGATAGCGGCCCGCGAGCGAGATGAAGGTCGTGAGCGCCGCGCCCTTGTTGCCGCGCTCTTCCTTTTCGACCTGAACGATGAGTTCCTGGCCTTCGCGCAGCGCGTCCTGAATGCGCGCGGAGCGCATGTCGACGCCGTCCTTGAAATACTGGCGGGCGACTTCCTTGAACGGCAGAAAGCCGTGGCGATCTTCCCCGTAGTTAACGAAACAGGCTTCGAGCGAAGGCTCGATGCGCGTCACGATCCCCTTGTAGATATTGCCTTTGCGTTGTTCGCGCCCGGCGGTTTCGATGTCGATGTCGATGAGTTTTTGCCCATCGACGATGGCGACGCGCAGTTCTTCCTGCTGCGTCGCGTTGAACAGCATTCGTTTCATTGAACGGCTCCAGAGCGGCGTCGCTGCGCGCTCGTCGGGCGTGTAGGCCGAACGAGCGACGCAATGAAGCGCGCCGCGTCCTTATTGTGTTTTTAACAGCACGCTGGAGCGGGAACGATGGCGGGGAGAATTGCCTGGAAGGGCTCGGGATGGCCGAACGGGGCCGCGAGCCGCATGGGCGCATGCGAACACGGCTTCAAATAACGGCGTTGCACAGGGCGCGCACCGAGCGCTCGGGTGGCCGCGCCGCCCCCGGCGCATCGTTCGATGCCGGTGCGGGACCGCGGAAGCCGCGCCGCGTGTGGCGGCGCGAAGCCCGATGCATGCTCGACCGCCGCGCGGCGTGTCTCGCCAATGTTTGACGTCGCCGAAAGTTCCGCTTTACGCGGAATGCATGAGGCGCTCGCCGTAGGTTTCGCAATCGGGAGCCCGGTTTCGCTCGACATCGCGCGATACCACCGAGGCTCACCTGATGAATTCTTTTTTACCAAAATTCCGTTACCGTCGGCATGGACCGGACCGAACGCGCCTGTGGGCGACGTCCCTGCCGCAATGAATGCCGTGCGTGCAACTCGTTGCTACTTAAATTAGGGCGAGCAACCAGCCCTTGGGTACGCCAAGCAAGTAAAATAACAGGTTCTTGCTTCACCCTGGGCAATCCGGGCGATGGGCCGCGAAAAAAAGCGCGGCGCGCACGGACAGCTGGGGCAAATTATATTCAGAATGAATGAGTTAGGCAAAATATCCCAGAAATCGGTCGCACCCGACCAGGTCTCGATGATACAGGTGGACGACGGGGTCGCCGGCCAGCGTATCGACAATTTCTTGCTGCGCGTCTGCAAAGGCGTGCCGAAAAGCCACATCTATCGAATCCTGCGCAGCGGCGAGGTGCGCGTCAACAAGCGCCGCGTCGATGCGAAATATCGGCTGGTGACGGGCGACATCGTACGCGTGCCGCCCGTGCGCGTCGCGCAATCGGACGCACCCGAGGCCCGCATGGCGATGGCCGCGCCGCCGGCGCAATTCGAGGTCATCTTCGAAGACGAGCACATGCTCGCGATCAACAAGCCGGCTGGCGTCGCCGTTCACGGCGGCAGCGGCATCGCGTTCGGCGTGATCGAGCAAATGCGCGAGGCCCGTCCGCTCGGCAAGTTTCTCGAGCTCGTGCATCGGCTCGACCGCGAAACGTCGGGCGTCTTGCTGCTCGCCAAGAAGCGCGCGGCGCTCGTCGGCTTGCACGAGCAGATTCGCGAAAGCCGGATGGACAAGCGCTACTACGCCTGCGCCCACGGGCAATGGCCGAGCGACTGGGGGCGGCGGCGCGCCGTCAAGGAGCCGCTTTACAAATACCTGACGCCGGAAGGGGAGCGGCGCGTGCGCGTGCAGGCCGACGGCCTGCCATCGCACACGGTGTTCAACCTCCTGGAGCGCTGGCCTGGCTATGCGCTGCTCGAGGCCGAGCTCAAAACGGGGCGCACACACCAGATCCGCGTCCATTTGGCGCACCTGGGCTTGCCGATCGTGGGCGATGCGAAATACGGCGATTTCGCGCTGAACAAGGCGCTCGCGCGCGCGGGCGCGCGGCCATCGTTCAAACGGATGTTCTTGCACGCCCATCGCTTGCGCCTGACGCATCCGATCACCGGCGAAGCGCTGGAATTGAGCGCGCCCCTGCCGGACGAGTGCCGGCGCTTCCTCGACCAACTCACCGACTTGCGCAACGAGGCGCAACCCGATGCCCCGACAGCAATTTGACCTCATCGTCTTCGATTGGGACGGCACGCTGATGGATTCGACGGCGCACATCGCCCGCAGCATCCAAGCAGCTTGCCGCGATCTGGGGCTGCCCGTCCCGGCCGATGAAGCCGCGCGCTTCGTGATCGGTCTCGGTCTGCGCGATGCGCTGCAGATTGCCGCTCCCTCGCTCGACCCGACCGATTATCCGCGCCTGGCCGAGCGCTATCGCTACCACTATCTAGTCAAGGATGCGCATACGGAATTGTTCGCCGGCGTGCGCGAGCTGTTGGGCGAGCTGAGTTCGCTCGGCTACCTGTTGGCGGTCGCGACGGGCAAGAGCCGCGTCGGGCTGAATCGCGCGCTGGCCGAGGCGCGGCTCACGAGCGTGTTCGACGGCACACGGTGCGCCGACGAAACTTTCTCGAAGCCCCATCCGGCGATGCTTCAAGAACTCACGCGTGAGCTGGGACAGGACTTGATGCGCACGGTCATGATCGGCGACACCACTCACGATCTGACCATGGCGAGCAATGCCGGGGCGGCGGGGATTGCGGTCACTTACGGCGCACACCCGGCCGATGCGCTGGCGAAGCTCGAACCGCGTTTCATCGCCGACGATGTCGCCGCGTTGGCCGATTGGCTGCGGGAACACGCATGAGCGGCGCCGAGCGGCAGGCCGTGCGCGTGTGTGCCGCCGACGAACTCGTCGACGGCGGCCCAGGCGTGCGCCGGGCGGCGCGCTACCTGAATGGCGACGCCGTCGTTTTCTTCATCCGCTACGATGGGCAGGTGCACGGTTATCTGAACCGGTGCGCGCATGTGCCGATGGAGCTCGACTGGGTCGAGGGGCAGTTCTTCGATTCGTCCGGCTTATACTTGATGTGCGCCACCCATGGCGCGATTTATGCCCCCGAGAGCGGTCGTTGCGTCGGAGGCCCCTGCCGCGGTGCACGCTTGCGGCCGGTGCAGGTGCAAGAGCGCGACACGCCCGAGGGGCGCGCGGTGTTTTGGCTGCCCGATGACGATTTACACCCGGCGGTGCCGAGCGCCGAGTGAGTTTGCCCAAATTTTTCCGATAACAACGACGACCGAGAGCCCATGGCCGATCAGCACACGCCCGAACCGCAGCAACCTTTCGAACCGCAGCCGCAGCCCGCCGCGGGCGCGACGATGCAGGAGCCGCATTGGGAGCGCGCGGCGTTGGAGCGCATTGCGCTTGCCGCCATTACCGAGCAAAGGGCGGCGCGCCGCTGGAAGATCTTCTTTCGATTTGCGTTTCTCGCCGTCGTGTTGTTGATCGTCGCCAGTCTGTTCAGCGTGTCGCACGAGAAGGTCGTGGCCGCGGGGCGGCACACTGCCCTCGTTTCCCTCGAAGGCGAAATCGCGGCCAATACGAATGCGAACGCCAAAGACATCGATCGCTCGCTGCGGCGCGCATTCGCCGATTCCGATTCCGCCGGTGTGGTGCTCTATATCAACAGCCCGGGCGGCTCGCCCGTGCAGGCGGGCATCATCAATGCCGAAATTCGCCGGCTGCGCGCGAAATACCCGGCCAAGCCGTTGTACGTCGTGGTCGGCGACATGTGCGCGTCGGGCGGCTATTACGTCGCGGCGGCGGCCGACAAGATCTACGTCGACCGTGCGAGCATCGTGGGTTCGATCGGCGTGCTGATGGACGGCTTCGGCTTCACGGGTCTCATGGACAAGCTCGGCGTCCAGCGGCGGTTGCATACCTCCGGCGCGAACAAGGGCTTCTTCGATCCGTTCTCGCCCGAGACGCCGGCCATGGACGCGCATGCGCAGGCGATGCTCGACGAAATCCACCAGCAATTCATCGACGCGGTCCGGCAGGGGCGCGGCAAGCGGTTGCACGAGACGCCGGACCTCTTCTCGGGCCTGTTCTGGACGGGTGCGAAGAGTGTTCAACTCGGTCTTGCCGACGGTTTCGGCGATACCGGCTACGTGGCGCGCGAGGTGATCAAGGCGCCCGACATCGTCGACTATACGGAGAAGGAGGGCATTTCCGATCGCATCGCGCGCAAGTTCGGCGCGGCAGTCGGCGCAGGCGCCGTCCACGCGCTCGCGCTTGGCGGGGTGACCGTGCATTGACGCGAGCGCCTGCGCACCGTCGCGGCTAGGCTCCGGCGCGGTGTCGGCGTTGCGTCACCGAAAGCAATGGGCGCCGGGCGCGACGCCGCGGGGCCTCAGTTCGCCAGTATCAAAAAGATTGCCGGCCGTTTGTGCATGTCGAACGCCCCGGCATGTTTCTTCCAATCGCTGGCGGTGCGGGTGGCGATTCGCTCCGATTCCAACGTCAGATCGACGGCCACCGTGAGCAGCGTCGAGGGCGCACAGGTCGCGACGAGCGCCTCGAGCAAAGTGCGGTTGCGGTACGGCGTCTCGATGAAGATCTGAGTTTCCCGTCCTTTGCGCGAGCGTTGCTCGAGCTCGCGCAGGGTCTTCGTCCGTTCGGCCGAGTCGACGGGCAGATAGCCGTGAAACGCGAACCGTTGGCCGTCGAGCCCCGAAGCCATCAGGGCCAGCAGAATCGAACTCGGCCCCACGAGGGGTACCACCTTGACCCCGTGCTCGTGCGCGCGGCGCACGAGCAGCGCGCCCGGATCCGCCACGGCGGGGCAGCCGGCCTCGGAGACGAGCCCGCCGTCGGCGCCGTCCAAGATCGGTGCGAGCAGCGCCTTGATTTCGGCGGGCGGCGTGTTGACGTTCAGTTCGCGAATGTCGATCTCTTGAATTGGCCGAGCGAGGCCGACGCGTTTGAGAAACGCGCGCGTGCTTTTCGCATTTTCGCCGATGAAATAACCGAGCGAAGCGGCGCGGGCCATGACGCTGGCGGGTAGCACGGTCGCGAGCGCCGCGGTGTCGCCTTCGCCCAGCGCGTTCGGAATCAAATAGAGCACGCCGCTCATCGCGCACCTCTTAGCAGCGGATAGCCGGCCGCCCGGAGCATGCGCGTGAGCGCGATCAGCGGCAGGCCGACGAGGGCGGTTGGATCGTCCGATTCGATCGCGTCCAAAAGCGCGATGCCCAAGCCCTCGGATTTGGCGCTGCCCGCCACGTCGTAAGGCGTCTCGGCGCGCAAATAGGCGTCCAGCTCCGCATCGGGCAGATCGCGAAAGCGCACGCGTGTGACCACATCCTCCGTTTGCGCGAGGCCTCGCGCGCTGTCGAACAGGCACAGCGCGCTATGGAATTCGACGATGCGGTTGCGCATGGCGCGCAGTTGCTGCAACGCTTTTTCGTGGGTCCCGGGCTTGCCGATCTGCAGGCCGTCGAAAGTCGCTACCTGATCGGAACCGATGACGAGCACGGGTTCGGCCGCCTCGCGTGCGGCGACCGCGTGCGCCTTTGCTTGCGCGAGCCGAAGCGCCGTGTCGGCGGGCGTTTCGCCGGGGTGCGGCGTTTCGTCCACGTCCGGCACGCAGACGTCGAACGGAATGCGCAACCGCTCGAGCAGCGAACGGCGGTAGGGCGAACTGGAGGCGAGAATCAGCCGGCATGGCTGGGTGCTGGAATCGAGCATGGTCGGACGAGGGGATTTAGGGCAAGGACGAACCGCGGGTCGAGCGTGGCGGTTCGCATCGGATCATTTAAGTGATTGACTGATAACGGTAAATCGAATACAGTATCGGGCTTTTCGTGGTGCGGTTGTTCAGTGGTGCGCGGTGGTGCGGCTCGAACTCGTTGCTGGGCGCGACTGGTTCGAGGGCGAATCGAGGGCGAATCGAGCGCCGGTGCAGTGGCGGTGCTTACACGTTCTACGGCATTCCACGTTCTCAAGCATGTGCCCGATCTACGCCTGGCGCGCTCAGGCGATCGAAGCTGAGGCGCGATGCGAACGTCGGAATTAGCGAATAGGCGACCAAGCGAGCGAACGCGCGGCGAACCAACAAGCGGGCCGGAAAACGGGCCGGGACGAACCCAAACGCAGCGGGCCGACCATCGTGGGCCAAAGCAAACGCTGCCGGCGAGACGGCCCGTCTGCACACGGCTGCTCGAGCGGAGCGAGGAGTCAATATGTCCCAACATTCCGGCAAGGCGAGCGGGCTGATCGATCCGCATGCGTTCGACGTGTTCGAATTCGCGCGCAGTGGCCGCCAGGCGGCCGGTGCCGTACGTCTTTCGCAACTGCCGCGCATGTTAAACGAAGTCCCGGCGGCCGCGCCAGATCGCGACACGTTATTTACGTGGCAGGCGGAAGGCTCGACGCAGCCCGAGTTGCAAGACGACGGCACCGAGGCGGCGCAGCCTTATTTGAGGTTGGCGTTGCACGGCGCGGCCTGGCTCGAATGTCAGCGCTGCCTCGCGCCCTACGAGCAGCCGTTCGATCTCGAGGCGGCGTACCGCATCGTGGCGACAGAAGCGCAAGCCGAGGAATTCCCCCTCGACGAGGAGGAACTCGATGTGATCGTCGGTTCGCGCCAATTCGATCTCGTCGAGCTGATCGAGGAAGAGCTGCTGTTGTCGTTGCCGCTCGTGCCGAAGCACGAAGTCTGTCCTGCGGTGCACGAGAGTCTCGTCTCGGGTGCGGCCGGCGAGTATGCGGTCGATTTGGCCGAAGGCGAGGAAGAGGGCGAGGGCGAACCGCAGTCGTCGGGCGGCGCGCAGCCGGACGAGCCCGCCGCGGGCAAGCCCAATCCGTTCGCCGTGCTGGAAGCGCTCAAGCGCGACGGCGAGGGCGGCAAGAAACATTGATCGTTGCATGAGTAGCACGATGCGGCGCGCCGGCCGTTTGGCCACTGGCGTTACGCCGATCGGGCTGTGTTAGAATCCCGAAAATTTTTAGGAGTTACCATGGCAGTCCAACAAAACAAGAAGTCGCCGTCGAAGCGCGGCATGCACCGCTCGCACGATTTCCTGGCTACGACGCCGCTCGCGGTCGAGCCGAGCACGGGCGAAGTTCATATGCGCCACCACATCAGCCCGAACGGCTATTATCGCGGCAAGAAAGTCGTCAAGACGAAGAACGACTAAGTGCATCGGCGCGCGGCGCCGCCGAGCCCGGTGGATCTGTGCGCGACAAGCAGCTTGCTGGGCATCCTTCCGGCTCGAACAGAAAAGGCGGCATTCAACTGCCGCTTTTTTGCGTCGGCCAGAGTGCGTGCATCGGGGACTCGTTCCGAGTCCGCGCTTCGCGTGCGGCTAGCGTTCGTGCTTCGGCTGGCGCAGGCCTCATGCTTCGCGGCATGGCAAGCGCAAACGGGTGCTCCGGTCGCAGTCGGCCGAGCGCCTCGGCCCCCGATTCGGCGCGCCGCGGCGCGCTTACTCCGGTCCCATGCTGTGCGCTCGGATCGGAACCAGCGGGTCAGCGCTGGCTCCGGCTCTATGCACAGCGCCTGAAAATTCGTCGCAGTCCATGACCATAAAGCTCACGATAGATTGCATGGGAGGCGACCACGGCCCGGCCGTGACCGTTCCCGCTGCCGTCAGCTTCGTTCGTTCGCATGCCGACGCCGAGCTGATGCTGGTCGGCCTCGAAGCTCCGATTCGTGCTCAACTGAAGAAATGCAAGGCGCTCGATGAGCGAGCGCTGACGGTCGTTCCGGCGTCCGAGGTGGTCGCCATGGACGATCCGGTCGAAGTCGCATTGCGCAAAAAGAAGGACTCGTCGATGCGCGTTGCGCTGAATCTCGTGAAGGACGAGGCGGCGCAGGCGTGTATTTCGGCGGGCAATACCGGCGCGCTGATGGCCGTATCGCGCTACGTGCTCAAGACGCTCTCGGGTATCGAACGGCCGGCGATCGCGTCGCCGCTGCCCAATTCGCGCGGCTACACGATGATGCTCGATCTCGGCGCGAACGTCGATTGCGAGCCGCAGCATTTGCTGCAATTCGCCGAGATGGGGCATGCGCTCGTCTCCGCGCTCGAGGGCAAGGATCGTCCTACGATCGGTCTCTTGAATATCGGCGAAGAGGTCATCAAAGGCAACGAGACCATCAAGCGCGCAGGCGAGCTGTTGCGCGCGAGCACGCTCAATTTCCGCGGCAACGTCGAGGGCAACGATATCTACAAGGGCACTGTCGACGTGATCGTGTGCGACGGCTTCGTGGGCAACGTTGCGCTGAAAACATCGGAAGGTTTGGCCCAAATGCTCTCCGAGATCATCCGCGAGGAGTTCGGTCGCTCCGTGCTGACCAAGCTGATGGCGTTGTTGGCGATGCCGGTGCTGATGCGCTTCAAGAAGCGCGTCGATCATCGTCAGTACAACGGCGCGGCGTTGCTCGGTTTGCGGGGGCTCGTGATCAAGAGCCACGGTTCGGCCGATGCCTATGCGTTTGAGTGGGCCATCAAACGCGGGTATGATGCCGTCAAAAATGGCGTCCTCGAACGCCTGGCGCGAGCGATGCAAGAGAATGCGGCCCCGCTCGCGCAAGTAGCGCGGGATGCGGGCGGCGCCGGTCACGCGAATCTCGCCGGCCGCCCGGCCGAGCCTTACGCCGCGGTATCTCCGAAAGCATAAATGGCTCAATCGACTATCTACTCGCGCGTGCTCGGCACCGGCAGCTATCTGCCGCCCGCCCGCGTTACGAATCAAGCGCTCGCGGATCGGCTCGCCGAACGCGGCATCGAGACGAGCGACGAATGGATCGTCGCGCGCACGGGCATTCACGCGCGGCATTTCGCCGACCCGGATGTGACGACGAGCGAGCTTGCGCTCGTCGCGGCGCAGCGCGCCATCGAAGCGGCCAACATCGATCCGCAGGCCATCGATCTGATCGTCGTCGCCACCTCCACGCCCGATTTCGTGTTTCCGAGCACCGCTTGCTTGTTGCAGGACAAACTGCAAATCAAGAATGGCGGCGCCGCGTTCGACATCCAGGCCGTGTGCTCGGGTTTCGCCTATGCCGTCGCAACCGTCGACGCCTTGATTCGCACCGGGCAGCATCGCACGGCGCTCATCGTCGGCGCCGAAACCTTCTCGCGCATCCTCGATTTCAACGATCGCACGACCTGCGTGTTGTTCGGCGACGGCGCCGGCGCCGTGATCCTGCAAGCGTCCGACGAGCCGGGCGTGCTCGCGAGCGCGCTCCACGCGGACGGTAGCTACGCCAGCATTCTTTGCACCCCGGGCCATGTCAATGGCGGGGTCGTCGCGGGTAGCGCCTTCCTTCATATGGATGGGCAAGCCGTCTTCAAGTTGGCCGTCAACGTCCTGGAGAAGGTTGCCGTCGAAGCGCTCCACAAAGCCGATTTGTCGGCGGACCAGATCGATTGGCTGATTCCGCACCAAGCCAATATCCGTATCATGTCGCACACCTGCCGCAAGCTGGGCGTGCCGCAAGAGCGCATGATCGTCACGGTCGGCGAACACGGCAACACGTCGGCGGCCTCGATCCCGCTCGCGCTCGACGTCGCCGTGCGCGACGGACGCATCAAGCGCGGCCAGAACGTGCTCATCGAAGGTGTCGGCGGCGGCTTCACCTGGGGCGCCTCGGTCATCCGCTACTGATCGGCAGCGAGCGGGCGCCGCGTCCGGCCGTCGGCCGGAGGGGCCGTGCGCGCCGCTTGCGCCAATATGCTCACATTTTGGGGACGATATGAAATTTGCGTTCGTTTTTCCCGGCCAAGGATCGCAGTCGGTCGGGATGCTCAATGCGTTTGCCGACCGCGCGGTCGTGCGCGAAACGCTGCAGGAAGCCTCGGACGCGCTCGAGATGGATATCGGCAAGCTGATTGCCGAAGGTCCTGCCGAAGAGCTCAATCTCACTACGAATACCCAGCCCGTCATGCTGACGGCCGCCTATGCGATGTACCGCGCTTGGCGTGACGCCGGCGGGGCCGCGCCCGCTCTCGTCGCGGGTCATAGCCTTGGCGAATATACGGCGCTCGTCGCCGCTGGGGCGCTGTCTTTTCGTGACGCCGTGCCGCTCGTGCGCTTTCGGGCGCAGGCGATGCAAACGGCCGTGCCGGTCGGCGTGGGCGCAATGGCGGCCATCCTCGGCCTGGAAGACGATACGGTTCGCGCGGTGTGCGCGGAAGCGGCGCGCGAAAGCGCCGGCGTGGTCGAGGCGGTCAACTTCAATGCGCCGGCCCAAGTGGTGATAGCGGGGCACAAGGCCGCCGTTGAAAAAGCATGCGAACTGGCCAAAGCGAAGGGCGCCAAGCGTGCGCTGCCGCTGCCCGTCTCGGCGCCGTTTCATTCCTCGCTGCTTCAGCCGGCCTCCGACCGCCTGCGCGAGTATCTGGCGAGCGTCGATGTCAAAGTGCCGCAGATTCCCATCGTCAACAATGTCGACGTCGCCATCGTCTCGGAGCCTGCGGCCATCAAGGATGCCCTCGTGCGCCAGGCCGCCGGGCCCGTGCGCTGGGTCGAGTGCGTCCAGGCGATGGCCAAGCAAGGCGTCACCCATTTGATCGAGTGCGGCCCCGGTAAAGTGCTGGCCGGTTTGAGCAAGCGCATCGACGGCAATCTCGTCGGGGCGGCCATCACCGATCCGGCTTCGCTCGAGGAAACCATGAAGCTTCTCGGCGTTTGATGCGCGAGCTTTCGCACCCGCCATTAGCCGATACGAAGAACCACCGCGATTTCGCCCGAATTCGCCGCAAACTCGCGGAACATCCGAACCATCATGGAAAAAGCTCTCGATAAACAAGTTGCGCTCGTGACGGGCGCCTCGCGCGGCATCGGCCGGGCGATTGCGCTCGTGCTCGCGCGCCAAGGCGCGACGGTCATCGGCACGGCTACGAGCGACACCGGCGCGGCCGGCATCACCGAAGCGCTGGCGGCCGAGGGCTTGGCCGGGCGCGGGGTCGTCCTCGAGGTCAACGACGCACAAGCGATCGACGCCCTCATCGAAACCCTCGTCAAAGAATTCGGCGCGCTGAACGTGCTCGTCAACAATGCCGGCATCACGCGCGATCAGCTTGCGATGCGCATGAAGGACGACGAGTGGGACGCCGTCATCGATACGAACCTGAAGGCCGTGTTTCGCCTCTCGCGCGCCGTGCTGCGCCCGATGATGAAGGCGCGCGGCGGACGCATCATCAACATCACGTCGGTCGTCGGCTCCGCCGGCAATGCCGGGCAGGCCAACTACGCGGCCGCCAAGGCCGGCGTGGCGGGCATGACGCGTGCGCTCGCCCGTGAGATCGGCAGCCGCAACATCACGGTCAACTGCGTGGCGCCGGGCTTCATCGATACCGATATGACGAAGGTGCTGCCCGAGGAACAGCAGGCCGCGCTGAAGACGCAAATCCCGCTCGGCCGTCTGGGCAGCCCCGAGGACATCGGCCACGCCGTCGCCTTTCTTGCTTCGCCGCAGGCCGGATACATCACCGGCACGACGTTGCACGTGAACGGCGGAATGTACATGTCTTGACGAATTTCGTTTACCATCCGCGCCGGCGGTAGCCGAACGCTTCCGGCGCGAAGCTTGAACCTTGGTTGAGCGCGCTTTTTGAGCAGGCAAACCTGATAAAATGCGCGCACTTGCAATTTTGAACTTTTTCCCTCGGAGGGGTAATGGACAACATCGAACAGCGCGTCAAGAAGATCGTCGCGGAACAACTGGGCGTCGCCGAAGCTGAAATCAAGAACGAAGCTTCGTTCGTGAACGACCTCGGTGCGGACTCGCTCGACACGGTTGAACTCGTGATGGCGCTGGAAGACGAGTTCGGCATGGAAATTCCGGACGAGGAAGCGGAAAAGATCACGACTGTGCAGCAAGCGATCGATTACGCTCGCGCCAACGTCAAGGCATAACGCCTTTCGCGCCTAGCGTGTTTGCGCTGGCCGCGTTTGACGCGTTTTCACGTCGGATGCCGATGCTGGTGCCGAATTCTTAGCCACAGGGCTCACAGGGGCGGTTTCCTGTGGCCGCTGTGGCTTTTGCTTTTGTCATTTATGGAAAAGGGGTTACCGTGAGCCGTCGCCGTGTTGTTGTTACAGGCTTAGGGCTGGTGTCGCCTGTTGGCAATAATGTTGCCGACGGGTGGGCCAATTTGCTCGCCGGCAAATCCGGCATCGCGACCATCACGAAGTTCGATGCAACGAACTTCTCGACGCGCTTCGCCGGTGAAGTGAAAGGCTTTAACGTCGAAGACTACATGCCTGCCAAAGAAGCGCGCCACATGGATACGTTCATCCATTACGGCATGGCGGCCGGCATCCAAGCGATGCAGGACAGCGGCATCGAAATCACCGAAGCCAACGCGGAGCGCTCCGGCGTCGTGGTGGGTTCGGGTATCGGCGGTTTGCCGATGATCGAAGTGACGCAAACGGAACTGCTCAACCGCGGTCCGCGGCGCATTTCGCCGTTCTTCGTGCCGGCGTCGATCATCAACATGATCTCGGGCCATCTGTCGATGAGGTTCGGCTTGAAGGGGCCGAATCTGGCCATCGTCACGGCTTGCACGACGGGGCTGCACTGCATCGGCGAGGCTGCGCGCCTCATCGAATACGGCGATGCCGACTTCATGCTGGCCGGCGGCGCCGAGGCCACCGTTTCGCCGCTCGGCATCGGCGGCTTCGCCGCGGCGCGCGCGCTGTCTCAGCGCAACGACGATCCCGCGACGGCCAGCCGGCCCTGGGACAAGGACCGCGACGGCTTCGTGCTGGGCGAGGGGGCGGGCGTCATGGTGCTCGAGGAATACGAGCATGCGAAGGCGCGCGGCGCGAAGATCTACGCCGAGGTTGCCGGTTACGGCATGAGCGCCGATGCGTACCACATGACGGCGCCTCTCGAAGACGGCGACGGCGCGCGGCGCTGCATGGCCGCGGCACTGCGCAACGCGGGCATGAACGGCGACGAGGTTGCTTATGTCAACGCGCACGGCACGTCCACGCCGCTCGGCGACTTGGCCGAGACGACCGGCATCAAGCGCGCGCTCGGGGAGCATGCGAAAAAGGTCGTCGTCAATTCGACCAAGTCGATGACGGGCCACTTGCTTGGCGGCTCCGGCGGGCTCGAGTCGGTGTTTACGGTGCTGGCCGTCCATCATCAAGTGTCGCCTCCAACGATCAATCTCTTCAATCAAGACCCCGAGTGCGATCTCGATTACTGCGCGAACACGGCGCGGGACATGAAGATCGATGTCGCGTTGAAGAACTCGTTCGGGTTCGGCGGCACGAACGGCACGCTCGTCTTCAAGCGCGTCTGAGCGGGGCGGTTCGTTGACGCAGGCCGCCGGCGGCGATCGGGGAGCGGGCAAGCCGTGGCGCATCGCGCTGCGGCGCTCGCTCGCCGTACGCTTGGCCGTGTTGGCCTTCGCGCTCGTTTGCACGGTCGCCGTTCATTTCGCCGCGGCTGCGCACCTTGCGGCGGCCGATGCCGTCTGGCTCGCGGTCGCGGCCTGTGCGGCGCTCGGCGTCTCGTTCATGTGTTACGAACGCAGGCAGCCGGCGTGGATCGAGTTGACGTCCGAGGGCGTTGCGGCATTCGACGATACCGGCCGTGCGCTGCTGCAAGGGCGTATCGCCGGTGCGGCGCAGTGGGCGGGACGGTTGCTGGTGTTGGCCGTCGCGGGCGTGGATGGCCGGCAACAGACCTTGGTCGTCGCGGCCGACGCCGTGCCCGCGCCCGTTTTTCGGGAGCTTGCCGTGCGCGCTCGCCACGCCGCGCATTGAGGGCTCGACGGCGCGTGGTGCGCGCCTACCGATCTGTAACGGCCGTAACCGCGGTTACACATGGCGCATGACGGTGTGATGGGGACGCTACAATAGCGGTCCGCGACGCACCCCTCCCAAGTGAACGGACCCCAACAGGTGAGCGAAAAAGAAATCGATCAGGTTCTGGTCGAGCGCGTGCAGCAGGGCGATAAAGCCGCGTTCGAACTCCTGGTCTCGAAATACCACCGCAAGATCATTCGGCTGATCTCGCGACTCGTGCGCGACCCGGCCGAGGTCGAGGACGTCGCGCAAGACGCGTTCATCAAGGCTTACCGCGCGCTGCCGCAGTTTCGCGGCGAATCGGCGTTCTACACGTGGCTGTACCGGATCGCCGTCAACACGGCGAAGAACTATCTGGCGACGCAAAGCCGGCGCGCGCCCACTTCCACGGAGGCAAACGCCGAGGAGGCGGAAACTTTCTCGGACGCCGATCAACTAAGGGATATCAACACGCCCGAGTCGATGTTGATGAGCAAGCAAATCGCGCAGACGGTCAATGCCGCGATGGCGCTGTTGCCCGAGGAACTGAGGGTTGCCATTACGCTGCGCGAGATCGAAGGTTTGAGCTACGAGGAAATCGCGGAAATGATGGGGTGCCCCATCGGAACGGTTCGGTCGCGAATTTTTCGCGCTCGCGAGGCGATTGCGGCAAAATTGCGTCCGTTGCTCGATACGCCGGAAGGCAAGCGCTGGTAGCGCCTGCCGCCATCGGCGCAAGGCTCGGGGGTGCGATGAGAACGGGTCAAGTGGTATCACTACGGGGTTTGTAAGATGGGGAGCGTCATGGGGTCGGTCTCGATGGAGTCGCAAGCAAGCTCGCGCAGCGAGCGTTTGTCCGCATTGGTCGATGGAGAGAAACTCGACGCCTGCGCGTCGTTCGACGAAATGCTGGCCGGGTTCGACCATGCGGATCGCTCGACATGGTCGGCCTACCACTTGATCGGCGACGCATTGCGCTCCGATGATTTGGCGGTCCATCCGGCAACGAGCCGCGCCTTTTTGTCCGGTTTCGCGGCCCGGCTCGAGGCCGAGCCGCACATCCTCGCTCCGGCTCGCGCGGGCAGCGGCGCGCCGCTCGCCCTGCTGCGACGGCGCATCGCGCCGGCACTCGCGGTAGCGGCCGCGGCTGCCACGCTCAGTTGGATCGTGCTGCCGCAGTTGCAGCACGGCGGCGCATCGCAAGGCACCGTTCAAACGGCATCCACGAACGGGCGAGCCGATGCGGTGCATACCGTTGCATTGGCTCAGAATACCGGGGCGCAAGGGGCCAATATCATCCGTGATGCCAGCCTCGACCAATACCTCGAAGCCCATCAGCAATTCGCTCAACAGCCCATGATGCCGGGCTCGATGCCGTTGATTCGCGCGGCCGTTCAGACTTCGGAAGGCCAATAAGTCGATGCAGACCTTGCGCTCGATGCGCGCCGCCGCCCGGGGGCAATGGGCGGCGTGGCTGATTTGCGCGGCTGCGTTGCTCTCGGCGTCCCCGCGCGCCGCAATCGCACAAGCCGATCCGTCGGTCCGCCAGCAGGCTGCGGCGTGGCTCGATCGAATTCACGAGGCTGCGCAACGCGAGAATTACGAAGGCGTTTTCGTCTATCAGCGCGGCAATTTCGTGCAATCGTCTCGTATCGCGCATTACGCGGTGCGCGGTGAAGGCGAGTTCGAATCGCTCGAAAGCCTGGATGGCCAGCCGCGCAAGCTGCTGCGCCATGACGACGATCTTTACACGTTCGTGCCCGAGCGCCATTTGTGCGTCGTCGAAAAACGGCTGAACCGCGATGCGTTTCCGGCGCTGATGAGCGAGAAGGGCGAGCAAGTGTTGTCGGTGTACGATCCGAAGCTGCTCAGCGGCGATCGCGTCGCAGGCCTCGACGCGCAGGTCATCGAACTCGACCCGAAAGACGCTTACCGCTTCGCCTATAAGCTTTGGGCGGAGGCGAAGACTGGGCTGCTGCTGCGCGTGCAGACGCTCGACGCCTCTGGGCAGGTGTTGGAGCAGACGGCTTTTACGCAGGTGCGGTTGGGCGTGCCCGCGCAAAAGTCGAGCATCGCCGCTGGCATGCGTAACACCAGCGGCTGGACGCTCGTGCGTCCGCCCGTCTCCCCGATCGACATGCAAGCGCAAGGCTGGCGCATCAAGCCCGATGTCCCCGGTTTCCACGAAATCCGCGAGCTGCGCCGGCCGATGGCGGCGCGCGAGGCCGGTGCCCCGCCGATCCCCGTGGATCAAGCCGTGTTTTCCGACGGACTGTCCACGATTTCCGTTTTCGTCGAGCCTGCCGAAAAAAGCTCGCGCAAGGAAGGAGTGGGCAGCACCGGCGCCACGCATGTGCTAGTCACGAAATATCGCGATTACTGGGTCACCGTGCTAGGGGAAGTTCCCCTAGCAACGCTGCAGCGCTTCGCGTCTGCCATAGAATACAAAGCTACCAAGTAACGCTTTTTCTGCTGCCCTTCCTATGACGAATCTCTCGGTGCGCAAATTCTTCGCGGCCGCCGCGGCCATGGCGTGTCTGTCGTTCGCGCCCCATACGGCATCGGCCATTCCGGCCGGGGTGGCCTTGCCCGACTTCGCCGACCTCGTCGATAAGGTCGGCCCGGCCGTCGTCAACATCCGTACGACCGCTCGCGTGCCGACTGCGAGCGGCCAACGCAACGCCCCGCCGGGGATGGGCGACGGCGACATGTCCGAGTTTTTCCGGCGTTTTTTCGGCATTCCCTTGCCGCAGGCGCCGAATACGCCGCGCGGCGGCGGCCGAGGGGACCGCGGCGATCGCGGCGGCAGCCCCGACCCGTCCGACAACGGGGATGGCGGCGAGCAGAACAGCGGCGTCGGTTCCGGCTTCATCATCTCTTCCGACGGCTATGTGATGACGAACGCGCACGTCGTGGACGACGCCGACAACATCTACGTCACGCTTACCGACAAGCGCGAGTTCAAGGCGAAATTGATCGGAGCCGACGATCGCACCGATATCGCCATCGTGAAGATCAGCGCGGCGAGTCTGCCCGCCGTCACGATCGGGGACTCGAACAAATTGCGCGTGGGGGAATGGGTGCTCGCGATCGGCTCGCCGTTCGGGCTCGACAACACGGTGACGGAAGGCATCGTCAGCGCGAAAGGGCGCGAGACGGGCGATTATTTGCCGTTCATCCAGACCGATGCGGCCGTCAATCCAGGCAATTCGGGCGGCCCGCTCATCAACATGCAAGGCGAGGTCATCGGCATCAACTCGCAGATCTACAGCCGCACGGGCGGCTTCATGGGCATCGCGTTCGCCATTCCCATCGATGAAGCGATGCGCGTGGCCGAGCAGCTGAAGTCCACGGGCAAGGTGGTGCGCAGCCGCATCGCCGTCTCGATCGGGCAGGTGACGAAGGATGTGTCGGATTCGCTCGGTTTGCCGCGCGCCCAAGGCGCGCTCGTGAGCAGCGTCGAGCCCGGCGGTCCGGCCGACAAGGCAGGCATCCAGCCCGGCGACATCATCCTCAAATTCAACGGTGTGCCGGTCGAAGCCGATACGGACTTGCCCCGCATGGTGGGCGACACCAAGCCCGGCACCCGGGCCACGGTGACCATTTGGCGCAAAGGGCAATCGCGCGAGTTGCCGATCACGGTGGTGCAAACGCAGCCCGAGAAATTGGCGAAGGCAGACGAGCAGCAGGCGCCCGCGCCCAAGGCGCGTCCGTCGAATGCGCTGGGTGTGACGGTGTCCGATCTCTCGGCCGACCAAGTCAAGGCGATGAAGCTGCACACGGGCGGAGTGCAAGTCGACGCTGTCGACGGCCCGGCCGCGCGCGTCGGACTGCAAAAGGGCGACATTATTTTGCGCGTCGGCGATACCGATGTGACGAGCGCGAAGCAGTTCGACCAAGTCGCGGCGCGCGTGGATCCGCAGAAGATGGTGCCGGTGCTCGTGCGCCGCGGCGAGAACACGCAGTTCGTGCCGATAAAGCCGCGCACGCAAGCCAAATGAAAAATACGCCCGCCGCAGCGCCGTTGCCGGCCTCGACGTTGCCGTCGCTGACGCTCTACTCGCGGGCTTGGTGCCATCTTTGCGAAGAGATGTTGACCCAGCTCGAGCCGCTCGCGCGCGCTGTCGGGGCGCGCATCGACGTGGTCGACGTCGATGCCGACCCTGCCCTGGTCGAACGTTACGACGAGCTCGTGCCGGTGCTCGTGTACGAAGGCGTCGAGTTGAGCCGTTACCGCCTCGACGCGGAACGCGTGCGTGCGGCATTGGCCAATCGCGCAGCGTGAGCGAGCCTGCCGCGGGCGAGCGCATCGGCCGTCTGCACCGCAAAATGTCCCGGCCCAGGCCCACTTCGGCTAAAATAGCCCGGTTTTTCACGTACTTACAAGGCGTGCTCCGCAGTCGTACGAGCGCGCCTTTTTCGCTTGATCGGCCCTGAATGGATCACATACGCAACTTCTCGATTATTGCCCACATCGACCATGGCAAGTCGACGCTCGCCGATCGCATCATCCAACTGTGCGGCGGCTTGTCCGACCGCGAAATGGAATCGCAAGTGCTCGACTCGATGGATCTCGAGCGCGAGCGCGGCATCACCATCAAGGCGCAAACGGCCGCGCTCCACTATCGGGCTCGCGACGGCAAGATCTACAACCTGAACCTCATCGATACCCCGGGCCACGTCGACTTCTCCTATGAAGTCAGCCGCTCGCTCTCGGCGTGCGAGGGGGCGCTGCTCGTCGTCGACGCGAGCCAAGGCGTCGAGGCGCAGACGGTCGCCAATTGCTACACCGCGATCGAACTGGGCGTCGAAGTCGTGCCGGTGCTCAACAAGATCGATCTGCCTGCGGCCAACCCCGAGAACGCGATCTCCGAGATCGAGGACGTCATCGGCATCGACGCCGCCGACGCCGTGCGCTGCAGCGCGAAGACGGGCCTGGGCGTCGAAGACGTGCTCGAAGCGCTGATCGTGAAGGTGCCGCCGCCCAAGGGCGATCCGGCCGCGCCGTTGCAGGCGCTCATCATCGATTCGTGGTTCGACAACTACGTCGGCGTCGTGATGCTCGTGCGCATCGTGAACGGCACGCTGCGCCCGAAAGACAAGATCAAGCTGATGGCCACGGGCGCGCAGTTCCCGGTCGAGCACATCGGCGTGTTCACGCCGAAGTCGAAGGACCTGGAGCAACTCGCGGCGGGGCAGGTGGGCTTCATCATCGCCGGTATCAAGGAACTCACGGCGGCAAAGGTGGGCGATACGGTCACGCTCGCCTCGCGCCCGGCGCAAGAGCCGCTGCCCGGCTTCAAGGAAGTCAAGCCGCAAGTGTTCGCGGGGCTTTATCCCGTCGAGGCCAATCAATACGACGCGCTGCGCGAATCGCTCGAAAAGCTCAAGCTCAACGACGCGTCGCTGCAATACGAGCCCGAGGTGTCGCAAGCGCTGGGTTTCGGCTTTCGCTGCGGTTTTCTCGGCCTCTTGCACATGGAGATCGTGCAGGAGCGGCTCGAGCGCGAGTTCGACATGGACCTCATCACGACGGCGCCTACCGTCGTGTACGAGGTCGTGCAGCGCGACGGCACGACGATCATGGTCGAGAACCCGGCGAAGATGCCCGATCCGTCCAAGATCGAGGAGATTCGCGAGCCGATCGTCACCGTGAACCTGTATATGCCGCAGGACTATGTCGGTTCGGTCATCACGCTCTGCACGCAAAAGCGCGGCAACCAGATCAACATGCAGTATCACGGCCGCCAGGTTCAGCTCACCTACGAGATCCCGATGGCCGAGATCGTGCTCGACTTCTTCGACCGGCTCAAATCGGTGTCGCGCGGCTATGCGTCGATGGATTACGAGTTCAAGGAATATCGTCCGTCCGATGTCGTCAAGGTCGATATGCTCATCAACGGCGACAAAGTCGATGCATTGTCCGTCATCGTCCACCGGACGCAGTCGCAATACCGCGGCAGGGAAGTGGCGGCCAAGATGCGCGAGATCATTCCGCGCCAAATGTACGACGTCGCGATTCAGGCCGCCATCGGCGCGCACATCATCGCGCGAGAAAACATCAAGGCGCTGCGCAAGAACGTGCTCGCCAAGTGTTACGGGGGCGACATCACGCGTAAAAAGAAGCTGTTGGAAAAGCAAAAAGAAGGCAAGAAGCGAATGAAGCAGGTCGGGTCCGTCGAGATTCCGCAAGAGGCTTTCCTCGCTATCTTGCGCGTCGAAGACAAATAACAGGACCTCTACTACATGAACTTTGCGCTGATTCTTTTTGTGCTCGTCGTGTTGACGGGCATCGCGTGGGTTGCCGATAAATTGGTGTTTCTGCCGCAACGACGGCGAGCGGCCGACGCCGCCGTCGACGAGTTCGACCGGCAACAGGCCCGCATCGGCGAGCGCTTCGCCGACGAAAATGCGCCGCAAACGCGCGCGCGGCTGCGCGACGAGAAGCTGCGCCAGCCCTGGTGGCTCGAATACACCGCCAGTTTCTTCCCCGTCATCCTCGTCGTATTCCTGGTGCGCTCGTTCGTGGTCGAGCCGTTCAAGATCCCGTCGGGCTCGATGGTGCCCACGCTGCTCGTCGGCGATTTCATCCTCGTCAACAAATTCGAGTATGGCCTGCGCCTGCCGATCACCGATACGAAGATCACGCAGGGGCGAGCGCCGCAACGCGGCGACGTCGTCGTGTTCCGCTATCCGAAGGACGAATCGGTCGATTACATCAAACGCGTGGTCGGCGTGCCGGGCGACGTCGTCGCTTACGAGAACAAGCGCCTGACGATCAACGGCAAGAGCGTTGCCGAGACGCCGTTGCCCGATTACTTCGACGAAGAGCGCATCGGCTACGCCAAGCAGTTCGAGGAGTCGCTCGACGGGCGCAAGCATGGCATTTTGAACAATCCGGCCGTGCCGCCGTTCGTGATCGGCGCCGAAGACTATCCGTATCGCGACAACTGCTCGTACAACAGCGCGGGCGTCGTCTGCAAGGTGCCGCCAGGGCACTACTTCATGATGGGCGATAACCGCGACAATAGCGCCGACAGCCGCTACTGGGGCTTCGTGCCCGATCGCAACATCGTGGGCCGCGCGTTTTTCATTTGGATGAACTTCAGCAATCTGAAACGCATCGGTTCGTTCAACTGAGCGCAGACGGGCTGCGCTTGCGCGCCGCCTTCGCCCTCGTCGACGCTGACACACCCCCAGCTCGCTATGTTTTTCGCGCCTTACCCCCGCAAACCGTCGGGTAAGGCGCGCGCGTTATACTCTGCACATGCCGCTATCTCCGCTGGAAAGCCGGTTGCGCTACGAATTTCGCAATGCGGAATTGTTGCGCCAGGCGTTAACTCACCGCAGTCATAGTGCCTCGCACAATGAACGGCTCGAATTTTTGGGCGATTCCGTTCTAAATTGCGCGGTGGCTGCGCTTTTGTATCAGCGATTCGGCAAATTGGACGAAGGCGATCTGTCCCGCGTTCGCGCCAACCTCGTGAAACAGCAGTCGCTGTACGAGATTGCTCAGGCCCTCAATATCTCCGAGTCCCTCAGGCTTGGCGAAGGGGAACTGCGTAGCGGAGGCTTCCGGCGGCCGTCGATCTTGGCCGATGCGTTCGAGGCGATCCTCGGGGCGATCTTCCTCGACGGCGGCTTCGATGTCGCTCAGACCGTCATCAAGCGTTTGTACGTGCCGATCCTCGATCACATCGATCCGCGCACGTTGGGCAAGGACTCCAAGACGCTGCTGCAGGAGTATCTGCAAGGGCACAAGATCGCATTGCCCACCTATACGGTCGTGGCGACGCACGGTGCCGCTCACAATCAGCAGTTCGAGGTCGAATGCACGGTGCCCAAGCTCGAGGTGAAAGTATCGGGCTCGGGCGCGAGCCGGCGGGCCGCCGAGCAGGCCGCGGCGAAAAAGGCGCTGGACGAAGTCATGTTGTTGCAACCGGCGCTCGCAACGAAGCCCAAGCGCTCACGCGGTGCGCGGGCGGCCAAGGCGGGCGAGCCCGAGGTCGTGCCGGGCGTGAAGGGCATCCAAGCGGCGCTCGACCTCAGAGCGCCCGAGCGCAAGGCCGAGAAGGACAAAGCGGGCCGCAGCGAAGCCGCGAAAGCGGGTGCGGCGGCTGAAGCCGCCGAACGTAGCGCCGCGACCGTGCCGCCGGCCATGATTCGCGCGGCGCATGTCGAGCACAAGGGCGTGCCGCGTGCACAGGAAGCGCCCGCGAAGGCGGACGCGTCCGGTAAGGCCGAGGCTCAGTCGGCCAAGCCCGATGCGGCCCTTGCGAAGGTCGAGGAGCCGGCGGGCCGGGCCGAAGCGAAATCCGACGGCAAGCCCGATGTCATGTCCGACGCGCCCGCGCCGAAGCCGGACCTGAAGGCGGACACCCAAGGCAAGACCGAAGCGGGTGCCAGCGCGAAAACGTCGATGAGCGGCGGCGCCGTGTCAGGCGGCGAAGCGGAGCTGATCTCCGACATAGCCGGCGCCGCGCGTGCGCGCGCGCCGGAGCCCGATCACCCATGATCTCTTTAGCGTCCCCGGCGCCAAGCGTGCGCCGCGCCGCCTCTTCTCGAACCGCCTGTTCCGCATGATCGATACCCCCACTTCCTCCGGCTTTCGCTGCGGCATGGTCGCCATCGTCGGCCGCCCCAACGTCGGCAAATCGACGTTGATGAATGCGCTCGTCGGTCAGAAGATCAGCATCACCTCGCGTAAGGCGCAAACTACGCGTCATCGCATCACGGGGATCCACACGTTCGAGGATGCCCAGTTCATCTTCGTCGATACGCCGGGCTTTCAAACCCAGCACAGCGGCGCGCTCAACCGCTCGTTGAATCGCGCCGTCACCTCGACCCTGACGGCCGTCGACGCCGTGCTGTTCGTGATCGAAGCCGGCCGCTTCGGCCCCGACGATCAGAGGGTGCTCGATCTCGTTCCGCCCTCGGCACCGCTGCTGCTCGTCGTCAACAAGCTCGATCGGGTCAACGATAAAAAGACGCTCTATCCGTTCTTGCAGCGCATGGGCACGTTGCGCGAGTTCAAGGAGATCGTGCCGCTTTCGGCCAAGCGTGCCGAAGACGTCAAGCATTTGCTCGAGACGGTGAAGCCGTATCTGCCCGAGGGCGCCCCCATTTACGGCGAAGACGATCTGACCGACCGCAGCGAGCGTTTCCTCGCCGCCGAGATCCTGCGCGAAAAGGTGTTTCGCTGGACCGGCGATGAATTGCCGTACACGAGCACGGTGCTCATCGACAAGTTCGAAACGGAAGGACGCCTGCGCCGTGTCTTCGCGACGATCCTCGTCGACCGGGACGCTCACAAGGCGATGATCATCGGCCATAAGGGCGCGAAGCTCAAGCAGATCAGCACCGAAGCGCGCCTCGATATGGAGAGGCTCTTCGACGGTCCCGTCTATCTCGAAACCTTCATCAAAGTGAAGAGCGGCTGGGCCGACAACGAAGCCGGGCTGCGTGCCTATGGGTACGAATGATGGGATCCGCGACGAGGCGGTGACGCTTCACCGCGTCGGCGACGAAACCGACGAGCACGCCGATCGGCGCAGCGCGGCCAAGCGCCGCGCCGTGCCGGCAAGATCGGCTTCGACCGAGCCTGACGCGAAGGAGCGTCGACGCGCGCGTCGAGTGGACGCGAACGCGGGTGAGGAGGGCATGCCGGCGCCCGAGCGCCGCATAGCCCGCGAGCCGTCGCATCGCATTGCGGAGCAGCCGGCCTTCGTTCTTCACAGTTACGCTTATCGCGAGACGAGTCTCGTCATCGACGTCTTCTCTCGCGACCACGGCCGCCTGGCGCTCGTCGCGAAAGGCGCGAAGCGCCCGCACTCGGCGTTGCGCGGCGTGTTGCAGACGTTTCAGCCGTTGTCGATGTCGTGGTCGGGCAAATCGGAGATGCGCACGTTGACCGGGGCCGAGTGGGTGGGCGGCATGCTGCCGTTGACGGGCGACGCGCTGCTCTGCGGCTTTTACGTCAATGAATTGCTCGTGAAGTTCTGCGCGCGCGAAGACGCCCATCCGCAATTGTTTCATCACTACGTCGTCACCCTGACGCGGCTCGCGCACGAGGAACCGCCCGTGCAGGTCCTGCGTTCGTTCGAGCGGGTGCTGCTGCGCGAGACAGGCTACGCCATGGCGCTCGATCGCACCGTGGCGCGCAAACCGGTGACGCCCGAAGGTCGTTATGTGTTCGACCCCGAGCGCGGCGTGCGCGAGGCCGTGAGCGAGTTGCCCGCGCACTGGCCTGTCGTGTCGGGGCAGACGTTGCTCGACATGGAGCGGGACGATTACCATCGTGCCCAGACCGTCGCGCAAAGCAAAACGCTGATGCGCTTCCTACTCAACACTTATCTTGGCGGTGCGCCGCTCGCCACCCGACAAATTCTTCTCGATCTGCAGAACCTATGAGCTTCTTTTTGACGTCGCCGACCGTCATCGAACTCGGCGTCAACATCGACCACGTCGCCACCCTGCGCAACGTGCGCGGCACGCGCTACCCGGATCCGATTCGTGCAGCGCTTGCCGCCGAGGCGGCAGGCGCCGACGCGATCACGCTGCATTTGCGCGAAGACCGTCGTCATATCGTCGACGCCGACGTGCATTCGCTGCGCACGCAACTGTCCACGCGGATGAACCTCGAGTGCGCAGTCACCCGGGAAATGCTCGATATCGCCTGTGCGGTGCGCCCTCACGATATTTGCCTCGTGCCGGAAAAACGTGAGGAACTGACGACCGAAGGCGGGTTGGACGTGACGGCCCACTTCGAAGCCGTCCGCGCCGCTTGCCGGCAACTGGCCGATGCCGGTTCGCGCGTATCGCTCTTCATCGATGCCGACGAGGCCCAGATTCGTGCGGCGCACGAAGCGGGCGCGCCCGTCATCGAACTGCACACGGGGCGCTACGCCGATGCGCACGACGAAGCCGAGCAGCGGAGCGAGTACGAGCGCATCGTGCGCGGAGTGGAATTGGGCGTGTCGCTCGGCCTGAAGGTCAACGCCGGCCACGGCCTGCATTACACGAACGTGCAGCAGATTGCAGCCATCGAAGGCATCGTCGAATTGAACATCGGCCACGCGATCGTCGCGCATGCGATCTTCGTTGGGTGGGATAACGCGGTGCGCGAGATGAAGGCCATTATGGTGGCCGCGCGTCTTGGCGCGACGCACTGACCACATACGGCATACGCATGGCGATCTACGGAATCGGCACCGACATCGTTCAAGTGAGCCGCGTCGCGGCAGTGATGTCGCGCACGAACGGGCGCTTCGCCGAGAAGGTGCTAGGCGCGGACGAACTGCGCGTCTACCACGCGCGCAACACGCGCTCACAGGCGCGCGGTCTCGCGTTTCTGGCGACGCGGTTTTCGGCCAAGGAGGCATTCTCCAAAGCGATCGGGCTCGGTATGCATTGGCCGATGACCTGGCGCGCGCTGCAAACGCTGAACGAGGCGAGCGGCAAACCCGTGGTGAAGGCCTCGGGTGAACTGGCCGAATGGCTCGCGACCCGAGGCATCACGGCGCGCGTGAGCATCAGCGACGAGCGCGATTACGCCGTGGCGTTCGTCATCGCCGAAACGCAGGCGGCGACGCCCGCAACCTGACCGAGCGGCCCTCACCCGGGACGGTGGGTGCCGCGCATTCGGCCCTCGACACTTCGTCTTTTTCCTTTCCCATTCTTCGATGAAAAAATCTATCGGACCGGTGATGCTCGACGTCAAGGGGCCCGTGCTCGCTGACGACGACCTACGCCGCTTATCGCACCCGATGACCGGCGGCGTGATTTTGTTCGCGCGTCACTACGAGAGCCGGGAGCAACTGATCGCGCTGACCGATGCGATTCGGGATGTGCGCGACGATCTGCTGATCGCCGTGGATCACGAGGGCGGGCGCGTGCAGCGCTTTCGCACCGATGGCTTCACGGTGCTGCCGGCGATGCGACGCCTTGGCGAGCTGTGGGATCGCGACGTGCTGCTGGCGACCAAGGTCGCCACGGCGACGGGCTACGTGCTTGCCTCCGAATTGCGCGCGTGCGGCGTGGACCTCAGTTTCACGCCCGTGCTCGACCTCGATTACGGGCGGTCGGCGGTGATCGGCGATCGTGCGTTTCACCGCGACCCGCGCGTCGTGACGCTGCTTGCCAAGAGTTTGAACCATGGCTTGGCGCTGGCCGGCATGAGCAACTGCGGCAAGCATTTTCCGGGGCATGGCTTCGCCTCGGCTGATTCGCACGTGGCGTTGCCGGTGGACGAGCGCGACCTCGATGTCATCCTGCGCGAGGATGTCATGCCCTACGACTGGCTCGGCATGGCGCTCGCATCCGTCATTCCGGCCCATGTGATCTACTCGAAAGTCGATGCGAAGCCCGCGGGATTTTCACGCATTTGGCTCCAGGACATCTTGCGCGGCAAAGTGGGTTTCACCGGCGCGATCTTCAGCGACGACTTGTCGATGGAAGCGGCGCGGGCGGGCGGCACGTTGACGCAGGCGGCGCAGGCGGCGCTTCAGGCCGGTTGCGATATGGTGCTCATATGCAATCAGCCCGACGCCGCAGGGGCGGTGCTCGACGAATTGAGATATACGCCGTCGAAGGAAAGCGTGCGCAGGATCAAGCAACTGCGCCCGCGGGGTTCCGCGCCGACCTGGCGCAAATTGGCCGGCCGGCCGACGTATCGAGACGCCCTGGCCCTACTGCGCGCGACTTTGCGCTAGGGCTCGCGAAGAAACGCCGTGTGCGACGCGATGGGCTGTGTGCGGCGCCGGGTGCGCGAGACGTCCGAGCGCGCGGCGGGCGAGCGGCTGGCCGCGCCACGTCGCGCCCGCGTGCTCTGTCTCAGGCCATCTTCATCCGTTGCAGCTTGTTGTAGAGCGTCTTTGGACTAATGCCGAGCAGCGTGGCGGCGCGGTGACGCGTGCCGCCCACGGCGTCTAGCGTGGCGCGAATCAACAAATCCTCCACGTCGGACAGCGGCGTGCCGACGGTGACTTGCACACTGCCTCCATTCAAACGCCGCCCGGTCGATCCGTTGGTTTCGTCGGCGCGTAGCGAATCGACGATTTCGCCCGACGCGTTATAGGCGCGCCGCACGCGTTCGTGCAATTCACGTACGTTGCCGGGCCAATCGTAGGTCAGGCACTCGCGTACGAGATTCGGCCCGATGCGCTTGTTCACCGTGGCGAGCCCGCTCGCGTTGATTTCACGGTTGAGCTCGTCGACAAGCGCCTCCGCAATCAGCACGGCATCGTCGTCGCGCTCGCGCAGAGGCGGTAGCGCGACCGATGCCGCGTCCAGCCGCAGCCATAGATCCTCGCGCAAGATGCCCTGCGCGACGGCGTCGCGGGCCGGCTTGCGCGAAGCGGCAACGATGCGGCAATCGACGCTGACTTGATTGCTGCCGCCCACGCGCATGTAGGTTTGCGAATCGAGTGCACGCAGTAGCGCTTCTTGCTGCGGCAATGGCAGCTCGGCAATTTCGTCCAAGAAGAGGGTGCCGCCCGCCGCTTGCTCGAACAGGCCCGGCTCGCGTCGCTCGATGGCGGGGATGGCGCTTTCCTGGCCGAACAGCATGCTGTCGAGCCCCCGCTCGCTGGCAGGATCCCGAGCGAACGCACGGCAGTCGAACACCACGAACGGACCTTTGCGGCGACGGCTCATCTCATGCAGCGTGCGGGCCGCGACTTCCTTGCCGGTCCCGGCTTCTCCGCAGATGAGCACGGCGGACTCGGTGGGCGCAAGCCGTTCGATGGAATCGTAGACATGTTGGATCGCATTGCTGCGGCCGATCATCGGCCCGAAGCGGCCCAACCGGCGCAACGTCGTGCGCAGCGTTTGCACTTCCTCGGTCAGCTCGTACGGACGGGGGATGCGCGCAAGCAAGCTGCGCAGACGCGGGATATTGACGGGCTTGAGCAGATAATCCCAAATCCCGTGGCGTAAGCCTTCGATGGCGCTTTCGACCGTTGCGTTGCCTGTCATGACGATGACGGGAACGACACCGTCCGGTTGAGCCGGCAAATTGTGCAGTAGCTCGAGCCCGCTACCGTCGGGCAAATTGAGGTCGATCAACACGACATCGGGGATGAAGCGCGTCAGCGCAGCGCGTGCCTCCGCAAGCGTGGCGGCGGTGTCGACGGAAAAGCCGTCCGCGGCGACGATAGCGTTGAGGCCGGACAAGCTATTGGGATCGTCTTCGACAATCAGGGCATGTGGCATGGCTGGCGTAATCAATCAAGGAGTCGAGAGCCCGTCGGCGCCGTGTAAAAAAACGCCATGCACGGAAAACGCCTTTCGACGGCGAAACAGGCGGCGTAAGCAAAGCATATCGCGTGCCAGATCATTCTCCTTTTTAGAACAAGTACTTGCGGGCGTCACTCGGCAAGAGCGGCCGTACCGGCCACGCGATAGTGCAAAAACGACCGGTAAAGATTGCTCAACCATACACTACTCATACGAAAAAAAAAGCGCCCCGTGGGGCGCCTTCAGTCGGCATAACGTGCCGCATACGCCCAGCGAGGGCGTGCGCGGTAGGTCGGTTACGCGCGGCTACGGTATTCGTCGGTACGAGTATCGATTTCGATCTTGTCGCCGATGTTGCAGAACAGCGGGACTTGCAGTTCGAAGCCCGTGTTGATCTTCGCGGTCTTGAGCACCTTGCCCGACGACGTATCGCCCTTCACCGCCGGTTCCGTGTACGTGATTTCGCGCACGAGCGTGGTGGGCAACTCGACGGAAATGGCCTTCTCGTTGTAGAACACCACTTCGCAAGGCATGCCGTCTTCGAGGTAGTTGAGCGCGTTGCCCATCAACTCGGCTTCGACTTCGAACTGGTTGTAGTCGGCATCCATGAAGACGTACATGGGATCTGCGAAGTACGAATACGTGACTTCCTTGCGATCGAGCACGACGACGTCGAACTTGTCGTCCGCCTTGTACACCGATTCCATGCCTGCGCCGGTCAGCAGGTTCTTCAGCTTCATCTTGACGACGGCGGCGTTACGGCCCGATTTGTTGTACTCGGTCTTTAGCACGACCATGGCGTCGTTGCCGATCATCACGACGTTGCCCGTGCGCAGTTCCTGTGCAATCTTCATAAAAAAACGATCCTATGCGAATAAGGTGGTTGATCTGTTGCTCAACGGCATCGACATCGATCGTTTAATCAGTCCCGCATTGCCGATGTTTCTCAATGCTTCTCAATGCGCTAAGCCGTCGGATAACCGTTTATTTTAACTGAGATTGGGCGAATTCGGCTAGGTTGCCGGCTAGGTCCCCCACGGACGCGAGTTCCTCCGCCCATTGGTCGGCGCGCGCTCGAAGGGCTTCCCGATGGCGCCAAAAGTCGCTCCAATCGGGCGCGTCGGCGCCGTTCCATGCATGCCAAAAGCGGCCGAGCGCCGCACGCGCCGGCGCCGGCAGCGCCGCCGCATAGTGCGACAGAGCGGCGTCCAGTTTGGGCAAATGCGCCGCGTCGGCTTGCGGATAGATATGCCAGACGAAGGGCCGGTGCGCCCATTGAGCGCGGACGAAGGAATCTTCGCCACGCACGAAGTTGACGTCGCTCGCCCATAGCAGGCGGTCGAATTCGGGCTGTGGCCGAAACGCCAACGAATGCGCGCGCAAGTTGCCGCGCTCGGCATGGGTCCCCGCGCCGAACCGCGAGGCGCCGAAAAAGCGGGCGAGCGCGCCCGAGATGCGTCCTTCGGGCGCAAGCAACGCGATCGGCTCGGGCCCATCGCGCCACTGCTCCAATAAGCCATCGATGGCCGGGTTTTCGTAGCAGAACAGGGAAATGACGGTCGTATCCGGATCGGGACGCGGCGCTCCGGTGGCCTGTCGCCACCAGGCGTTGCGCGCGTCTTCGGAGGTTTCGAAGGCGACGCGCTCGGCATCGAGCGTGCGTTCCTTCACGACGCCGCCGGTGCCGGGGCCGAGGCCGGGAAAGAAGAACGTTTTGGTGAGCGCATGGCGCGGGTGCGGCGACGGTTTCAGGTGATAGTCGGCCACCCAGTCTTCGGCGCTCAAATAGTCGAGATTGAGCCAAACCGGCGCCCGAACGCGGCGGGCCATGGCCGCGACGTAAGCGGGCGGCAGTTCGCAGGCGAAAGCTTCGATCACGATATCGGGCACGGCGATCGGGTCGCCCGCGTGCGCCATCTCGCCCCAATGTTCGACGACGATGCCCTCGACGCGCTGCCGCGGGAGCCCGACGTCCAGCGTGGGGCAAAGCCGCGTGAAGGTATGCAGATCGTCGACGAGCAAGCGCATTTGCCACCCGTACTCGGCGGCAAGCTGTCGCGCCAGGCGCCAACATACGCCGACGTCGCCGAAATTGTCGATGACGGCGCAAAACAGGTCGCAGGCAATCGTGTCGGGGCGAGCGGGACTCATGGCGCGGGCAACGGGCGAGGGTGGGCGAGCAGACCGTGAAACCGCGCGAAGCGCGATGCGCCGGACGGCGCGAACCGTTGCGCAAATGGTCTAAACTGGCGATTCTAAAGCACGCCGCCACTAGCCGTGCGGCGTTTCGCCTCCTATACGCATGACCGATTCCCACACTCCGAAGCCGCCTTTCGAACCGAAGAAGCTCCTAGCCCAATTGCCGCACCTGCCGGGCGTGTACCGTTATTACGACGCGCAGGACAGCGTGCTCTACGTCGGCAAGGCGCGGGATCTGAAAAAGCGCGTGTCGAGCTACTTCACGAAGACGCAACTGTCGCCGCGCATCGCGATGATGATCACGCGCATTGCGCGAATCGAAACCACGGTGACGCGCTCGGAGGCCGAGGCGCTGCTGCTCGAGAACAATCTGATCAAAGCGCTGGCGCCGCGCTACAACATCCTGTTTCGCGACGACAAGTCGTACCCGTATTTGAAGCTGACGGGGCATCGCTTTCCGCGCATGGCCTACTACCGCGGCGCGGTCGACAAAAAGAACCAGTACTTCGGGCCGTTTCCGAGCGCGTGGGCCGTACGCGAAAGCATTCAGATCCTGCAGCGCGTGTTCCAACTACGCACTTGCGAAGACTCGGTGTTCAGCAATCGGACGCGGCCCTGCCTGCTGCATCAGATCGGCCGATGCACCGCACCGTGCGTGGGCGCGATCGGCGAGGAGGACTACGCGCGCGACGTTGCGAATGCTTCGCGCTTCCTGCTCGGGCGGCAGAGCGAGGTGATGAAGGAGCTCGAAGCCAAAATGCATGCGTTCGCGGCCGAACTGAAGTTCGAGCAGGCTGCAGCCGTGCGCAATCAGATGAGTTCGCTTTCCACGGTGCTGCACCAGCAAGCGATCGAGGTTGGGGGCGATAGCGATGTCGACATTCTCGCTGTCGTAGCGCAGGGGGGACGCGTCTGCGTGAATCTCGCCATGGTGCGCGGCGGGCGGCATCTGGGCGACAAAGCGTACTTCCCCGCGCATCTCGAAAGCGCCATTGCAGTCGACGAAGCGGCTTTGGACGAGGCGTGGGAGGGCGAGACCGAAGGCCTGGAGGGGGTGCAGCCGGCGCACGCTTCGACGGTGAGCGAGGCAGCGATAGAAGCGCAGGCGCCGCTCGAGGGGCGGACGACCGACGCTGCGCAGGCCGAGCAAGCTCAGACCGAACAAGCTCAGACCGAGCAAGCGAATCGTCTTCATTCCGGCATCGAGACCGAAGTGCTCGAAGCGTTCATCGCCCAGCACTATCTTGGCAATCGAATTCCACCCGTGCTCGTCGTGAGTCACGCGCCCGCCAATCGCGAGCTGGTCGATCTGCTTGCCGAGCAGGCCGGCCACAAAGTCAGCTTCGTGCGCCAGCCGCAAGGGCAACGACGCGTCTGGCTGGCGATGGCCGAGCAAAACGCCCGGCTCGCGCTGACGCGCTTGTTGTCCGAGCGCGGATCGCAGCAGGCGCGCACGCGCGCGCTGGCCGACGTGTTGAACATGGAGTGCGACGACCTCGCGCATTTGCGCATCGAATGCTTCGACATCAGCCATACGATGGGCGAAGCAACTCAAGCGTCTTGCGTCGTCTACCGCGACCATAAAATGCAGCCGGGCGAGTATCGCCGCTACAACATCACCGGCATCACGCCAGGCGACGACTATGCCGCCATGCGCCAGGTGCTTACGCGGCGCTACGAAAAGCTGGTGGAACTCGCTGCGAGCAATGCCGACGCGCGCGCGAGCGAGCCGCAGCCGAAAGCCGGGGCCGATCCGGATCTAGCGGCGGGTTCGCCTGAACCGGTGGCCGCGGCGGGCGCATTGCCCAACATCGTGCTGATCGACGGCGGGAAAGGGCAGGTCGAGGTTGCCCGGCAGGTCTTCACCGAACTTGGCCTCGATCGTTCGATGCTGGTGGGCGTCGCCAAAGGCGAGGGTCGCAAGGTCGGCCTCGAAACGCTCGTCTTCGCCGATGGCCGCGCGGCGCTCGAACTCGGCAAGGAAAGCGCCGCACTGATGCTCGTCGCGCAGATCCGCGACGAAGCGCACCGTTTCGCGATCACGGGGATGCGCGCGAAACGGGCGAAGGCACGTCAAACGTCGCGGCTCGAAGAACTCGAGGGCATCGGCGCGAAACGGCGGCAGCGTCTGCTCGCGCGCTTCGGTGGGCTGCGCGGCGTGGTCGCGGCGAGCGTGGAGGACCTGGCGAGCGTCGAAGGCATTTCGCGCTCGCTGGCCGAGCAGATCTACCGGCAACTGCATTGAGCCACCGGCCGGGCGCCGCCGAGGGTACGATCCCGGGTCGAATGAGACATTCCTCTGCCGGCGCAGGCCCGGAACCGGCATGAATGGGCTGTCGCGGTGGCGCTTGGCTTGTGGCGGGTACGGCGACGCGGCACAATGGCGTCTCCCTAGACCGGTTCCTCACTCCAACGCCCGCACTCGTCCATGCCGTTCAACTTTCCGATCTTTCTGACATGGCTGCGGATCGTGCTGATTCCGCTCGTCGTCGGCGTCTTCTACGTCCCCGATTCGATGATGAGCTCCGTCGATCGCAACATGGCGGCGGCGGCGATCTTCGTCCTGGCCGCGCTGACCGATTGGTTCGACGGGTTTCTTGCACGCAAGTGGAATCAGACTTCGGCGTTCGGCGCGTTTCTCGATCCGGTCGCCGATAAGCTGATGGTGACCGCGGCGCTGCTCGTGCTCGTGCAACTGTCGCGCATCGAAGCGGCGATCGCGCTCGTGATCGTCGGCCGGGAGATCGCCATTTCCGCGTTGCGCGAGTGGATGGCGCATATCGGCGCGTCCAAGAGCGTCGCCGTCAACCAACTAGGCAAGTTCAAGACGGCGTGCCAGATGATCGCGATTCCCATGCTGCTCTATTACGGCAGGATCCCGTTCGGCTCGTCGTTCGCCATCGATACGCGCGTGTGGGGCATCTGGCTCATCTACCTCGCCGCCGTGCTCACGATTTGGTCGATGCTCTATTACATGAAACTCGCGTGGCCGCAAATCCGCGAACGCGGCGGCGCGCAGTGATCGCGGGAAGCGTTATTCGCGCGGCGCCGTTCTTTATCTATCGGTCTTCGTCCGGAAATTCGCTCGAAACGGCGCGCGCCACTTCTTCGACGACGCTCGCCCATTGACCCGGCGCGGGTTGCCGCACTAGCCGCGCACTCGGGTACCAGGGGCTGCGGTCGGTGCTCGTGAACCAGCGCCAGTCCGCCGCGAAAGGGAGCATGAGCCACAGCGGCTTGCCCAGTGCGCCGGCGAGGTGGGCGATCGACGTGTCGATCGAGACGACGGCGTCGAGTTTATCGACGATAGCGGCGGTATCGGCGAAATCGCGGATACGGGCGTCGAGACGGTGAAGCGACGCGGTGCGCGCGTGCAGATCGAGCGAGCGCCGATCGTCGTCGCTCAAATTCGGCTGCAGCACGAGCCAATCGATGCCTGGCAACGCGAACAGCGGGGCAAGCGTCGCCACCGGCATGGCGCGGTTTTCCTGTGCTTGGATGCGGCCCGACCAGGCCAAGCCGATCTTCACCTTCGCATGCCCGCCGAGCGAACCGCGCCAATGGCGGCGGTAGGCGGCGGGGACCTCCAAGTAGCGGCGAGCGCAGGGCAATGTCTCGAGCCGCGTTCCCAGCGCGAGCGGCAGGCTCAGCAAAGGGCAATGCAAGTGCGCTTGCGGCGCCGGCTCGCCCGTGATGCCCAATGTAACGCCCCATGCGTTCGCGAGGGGCGCCACGAGCGGGGCGAGTTCGCGCTGCACCGTCAGCATGACGCGGCCGGCGCGCGCTTGCGCAAGCGGCACGAAGCGCAGAAATTGGAGCGTATCGCCGAAACCTTGCTCCGCTTCGATCCACAGTGTTTTCGTGGGGATCGGCTCGCCGCGCCAGCGCGGTAGGGCTGCCCCCTCCGCCGCCGCGTGCTCGTTCGCTGCCGCTGCGGCTGCGATCTCGAGCCGCGATTCGTAGGCGGGCAAGCCTCGGGCAAGATCGCCCAGCGTCAACAAGGTAAGCGCCCGATTCAATTGCGCCGAAGCGAGGTCCGGACGCAGCCGCAGCGCCTGATCGAATGCGCGCAGCGCCGCCTCGTGTGCGCCCAGCGCGTGGTGCGCATTGCCCAGGCCTAGCCAGGCCAGAGCCAACCGTGGGTCGAGGCCGACGGCGCGTTCGTAGCGGGCGATCGCTTCTTCGTGCCGGCCAAGCGCCGCCAGTGCATTGCCCAGCCCCAGCAACGCGGGCGGGAACGCGGCCTGTAATGCCAGTGCCGCCTCGAATGCCGCGGCGGCCTGCGCATGAAGACCCACGGCGTCGAGCGTATTGCCAAGGTTGAAATGCGCGGCGACATAGCGCGGCTCGGCAGCCAGAGCAGCGCGAAAATGCGTGATCGCCTCATCTGCGCGCCCGAGCGCCGCCAGCGCCATGCCGAGGTTGTTGTGCGCCCCCGCGTGGCCCGGGCGCAGCGCCAGCGCCCGCGAGAATGCAGCGATCGCCTCTTCGGTCCGGCCCAACGCGTGCAGCGCGTTACCAAGGTTGTTGTAGGTCGATGCGTCGTTCGGTTGCAGCCGCAACGAACGGTCGAACGCGTCGACGGCATCTTCGTGGCGCCCTGCCTGTGCGTAGGCATTGCCCAGGTTGTAATGGGCCAGCGGAAATTCGGGGGCAAGCGAGAGGGCATTGCGAAAGCGCTCGATTGCGCCGTCGAGGCGCCCGAGCGCCTTCAGCGCATTGCCGAGGTTCAGTTGCAGGGCCGCATCGCCAGGGCGCAGCGCTACCGCGCGACCGACGAGCTCGGCCGCTTCTTCGTGCCGCCCTTGCTGGTGGCGGAGCACCCCCAGCAGATGGAGGGCGTCGGTGTGGACGGGGTCGGCCTCGATCGCCGCGCGATAGTCGCGCTCGGCATCGGCGAGGCGTCCGTCACGATGCGCCGCATAGGCGCGCGCGAACAAGGATTCCATGACGGCAGGCAATTGCGCAAACGCAACATTGTCCCATACTCGGATAGTAGGGCGTCGGGCGTCGGGCGTCGGGCGCCGGCGCCGGGAGGCCATTCGCCCATCGCTGGGGACGGCCGACCTGCGCGGTCGAGTTCGAGCGCCGATCCCGACGAGGCGGCGTACACTTGGCAAGATCTCGTGGTTCGCCGGAGGACAAGCATGGCCGCCGCTACCATCGATGCGCTGCCGGTATTGATTGTCGGGGCCGGGCCGACCGGACTCGCCGCCGCAATGAGCTTGGCGCGTGCGCATACGCACGTGCGCCTCATCGACCGAGCGCTCGCGCCCGCCGCCTTTTCGCGTGCGATCGGCATTCAAGCGCGCACGCTCGAGCTGTTCGAACAACACCGCGTGGTCGAGCCATTTCTCGCGTTGGGCCACAGACTGCGCGCGGCAAACCTGTACTCGAACGGGCATCGGCTCGCGCGGCTCGATTTCGACCCGCTGCACACGCGTTATCCCTATCTGCTTTGCCTCGATCAATCCATCACCGAGCGGCTGTTGACGGAGCATCTGGCCACGCTTGGCGTACGGATCGAGCGCGGCGTTGCGCTCGTCGGCCTGAAACAGGATGCGTCGCAGGTCGAGGCGCAGTTGCTGCACGCCGACGGCAGGCAAGAGACGTGCCGCGCGGCTTACGTGATCGGCGCGGACGGCGCGCACAGCACCACGCGTCACCTGCTCGGCTTGGGCTTCTCGGGTAAAACGTTCGAGCAGACCTTCCTGCTTGCCGATCTGCAAGTCGATTCCGACTTGTCGGCAGACGAGCTTCATCTGTTTGCATCGAGCGACGGGTTGGCTGCCGTCATTCCGATGGGGGGAGGGCGTCACCGCTTTATCGCCGATAACGTCGATGGCGTGGATGACGAGGATGAGCCGAACGGCGTCGGCGGCCCTGAACAGGCATCGCCGGCGGCGGCAACACCTACCCAGGAGCGGATGACGGTGCATGCACGCGAAAACGCGGCCGCCGAACATCGCCTGAAAGACTTGCCGCACCGGTTAGAGCCTGCGCCGGCCGCCGATAGCGGCGATCACAGGCCTTCTCTCGATCTATGCGTCGCCATCGCCGCTCGGCGGATCGGACATCCGCTGCAACTGTCGGCGTTGGGGTGGTCCTCTCTCTTCCATCTGAATAGCCGCATGGTCGAGCGGCTGCGCATGCAGCGCGTTTTCCTCGCGGGCGATGCGGCGCACGTGCATAGTCCCGCCGGTGCGCAGGGCATGAACACGGGCATTCAGGAAGCGCTGAATCTGGGTTGGAAACTGGCACGGCACATGGCAGGCCGAGCCGGCGAGGCGCTATTGGACACCTACCAGCTCGAGCGCCATCCCATCGAACGCGACGTTCTACGCCAAACGGCGTTCATCACGCAATTGGCCGAGGCGGAACGCGGACCGATGAAACTGCTGCGCGAGCGCGTCATGCCGCTGCTGGCCGCTTTCGGGCCGCTGCGCGACGCTGCGCGGCTCATGGTCAGCGAGCTTGCGATTCAATACCGGCGCAGCCCGCTCACGCTCGAGCGTGTCTTGGACGGCGGGCCGCGAGCCGGGGAGAGGGCGCCCGATGCGCTCGTGCATGTGATCGACGGTCCGCTTGGCCGAGCTCCCGGCACGGCGCGCTTGTACGATTTGCACGATCCGGCGTTCTTCACGCTGTTCGTGCTGGTGGCGTTGCCCGGCGGCGCGCAAGCGGCGCTGGACGCGACCGGGACGCTCGTCGCGCCGAAGGTCGCGGCGGATTCGGACGTCGATGGTCTGTGCGCTGCGGTAGAAGCCGCGTTGCCTGGCGCAGTGCGCATTTGGCGTGTGACCGATGCGAGCGACGGCGACGCACCGTCGCTCATGCATGCATACGGGCGCACGCGTCCGGCGTTCTACCTCTTGCGTCCTGACGGCTATCTGTGCGCGCGCGGACGCCCCGCATCCGATGCGAACTCGCTCATGCGGCATTGCGAGACGTGGTTCGGCGGCCAAGGCGCCGCGCCCTGAACGCTGCGGCCAGCGTTCGTTACGAGAGCGCGTGCGGCGTAAGCGCCTCGCGAGCGCGGGACAGCGCTTCGCGCACGATCGGCGACATCGCGGCACTTGCTGCCGGATCGTCGAGCGAAGCGAGGATCGTGCGCCGCATGCGCGGTTCCCAGAAGCGGCGGATGTGATCGGCAATGCCGGTCAGCGCTTCCTCGCGATCGGGCATCGACGCGAAGAACGCACCGATTTGATTTGCCATTTCGATCAAATGCTCGAGATTCATCCCCGCCCGCCTTCCTTCGTCAGTGTCGCGCCGCAAACCGTCGTGCGCATGCTCACTTCCCGCTCGTCGCGCCAGCCAGCGCGCGTTCACGCTCGCGCAACAACTCTAGCTGCGTTTCGTTGAACCGTTCGTATTGCCGCTGCCATTCGGACGGCTGCTGCACGGGCTGCACCTGCACCGCGGTGACTTTGTACTCGGGGCAATTCGTCGCCCAGTCCGAACTGTCCGTCGTGATGACGTTCGCGCCCGATTCCGGGAAATGGAACGTCGTGTAGACCACGCCCGGTTGCATCCGCTCGCTGACGAGCGCCCGTTGCACCGTTTGACCGGCACGCGATTCGATGCCGACCCAATCGCCCGTCTTGATGCCGCGATCCTGCGCGTCGTGCGGATGGATCTCGAGACGATCCTCTTCGTGCCAACGCGAGTTTTCGGTGCGGCGCGTCTGCGCCCCCACGTTGTATTGCGACAGGATGCGTCCCGTCGTCAGCAGCAGCGGGTAGCGTCGCGTGACTTTCTCGCGCGAGGCGACGAATTGCGTAATGACGAACTTGCCCTTGCCGCGCACGAATTGGTCGACGTGCATCGTCGGCGTGCCTTCGGGCGCTTGCTCGTTGCACGGCCACTGCACGCTGCCGAGCTGATCGATGAGCGCGTAGGAGACCCCATGGAAGGTCGGCGTCAGTCGCGCGATTTCGTCCATGATCTCCGCAGGATGTGCGTAATCCATCTCGTAGCCGAGCGCACGCGAGAGCATCAGGGTCACTTCCCAGTCGGCGTAGCGCGCAAGGGGCGGCATCACTCGTCGCACGCGCGAGATCCGTCGCTCGGCGTTCGTGAATGTGCCGTCCTTTTCGAGGAACGACGACCCCGGTAGAAACACGTGCGCGTACTTGGCCGTCTCGTTCAGGAAGATGTCCTGCACGACGATGCATTCCATCGCCGTGAGCGCGGCGGCCACGTGTTGCGTGTCGGGGTCGGATTGGACGATGTCCTCCCCTTGGCAATACAGGCCGCGGAAGCTGCCGTCGAGCGCCGCGTCGAACATGTTCGGGATGCGCAAGCCGGGCTCGGGTTGCAATTGCACGCCCCACGCCGCTTCGAATTCATGCCGGACTTCATCGCCGCCGATATGGCGATAACCGGGCAATTCGTGCGGGAACGAGCCCATGTCGCACGAACCCTGCACGTTGTTTTGGCCGCGCAAGGGATTGACGCCGACGCCTTCGCGCCCGATGTTGCCGGTGGCCATGGCCAGGTTGGCGATGCCCATGACCATGGTCGAGCCTTGGGCGTGCTCGGTGACGCCCAGGCCGTAATAGATCGCGGCATTGCCGCCTGTCGCATAGAGCCGGGCCGCTTCGCGCACGAGCTCGGCCGGCACGCCCGTGACGTCGGCCGTCGCCTCCGGCGAATTCTCCGGTTGCGCGATGAACGCGCGCCATTGCTCGAAGGCGAGCGGCTCGCACCGTTGCGCGATGAACGCATCCGCCAAAAGGCCCTCGGTCACGATCGTATGTGCGAGCGCGTTCACGAGTGCGACGTTGGTGCCCGGGCGCAGTTGCAGATGATAGTCCGCCTTCACGTGCGGACCATCGACGAGATCGATGCGGCGCGGGTCCGCGACGATGAGCTTGGCGCCTTCGCGCAAGCGCCGTTTCAAGCGCGAGCCGAAGACAGGGTGCCCATCGGTCGGGTTGGCGCCGATGACCATGATGACGTCGGCCTTCTCGACGGACGCGAACGTCTGCGTGCCGGCCGATTCGCCGATCGTCGTCTTCAGGCCGTAGCCGGTCGGCGAATGGCATACGCGTGCGCAGGTGTCGACGTTGTTGTTGCCGAAGGCTGCGCGCACGAGTTTCTGCACGAGGTACGTTTCTTCGTTGGTGCAACGTGAGGACGTGATGCCGCCGACGGAATCGCGACCGTACTTCGCTTGGATGCGGCGGAACTCCGAGGCGGCGTAGGCAATTGCTTCCTCCCACGACACCTCGCGCCATGGGTCGGTGATCTTTGCGCGAATCATCGGCGTCGTGATGCGATCTTTGTGGGTCGCATAGCCCCACGCGAAGCGCCCTTTGACGCAAGCATGGCCTTCGTTGGCCTGCCCGTTCTTGTTAGGCGTCATGCGTACCACTTGCGAGCCCTTCATCTCGGCTTTGAACGAGCAGCCCACGCCGCAATAGGCGCAGGTGGTGACGACCGAGTGCTCGGGTTGGCCTGCGAACTCGATCGTCTTCTCGACGAGCGTGGCGGTCGGGCAAGCGGCCACGCAGGCGCCGCACGAGACGCACTCCGACTCCATGAACGGCTGGCTTTGGCTTGCCGCCACGCGCGATTCGAACCCGCGTGCGGCGATCGTCAGCGCGAAAGTGCCTTGCGTCTCTTCGCACGCGCGCACGCAGCGATTGCACACGATGCACTTGGACGGATCGTACGTGAAGTACGGATTGGACTCGTCTTTGGCGTCCCGAAGATGGTTCGCGCCGTCGAAGCCGTAGCGCACTTCGCGCAGCCCCACGACCCCGGCCATGTCTTGCAATTCGCAGTCGCCGTTGGCGGGGCAGGTCAGACAGTCGAGAGGGTGATCGGAGATATAGAGCTCCATCACGTTGCGGCGCAGCGATTGCAGCCGGTCGCTTTGCGTGCGCACGCGCATGCCCGCTTCGACGGGCGTGGTGCACGAGGCCGGATACCCGCGCTTGCCTTCGATTTCGACGAGGCAAAGGCGGCACGATCCGAACGGCTCGAGCGAATCGGTCGCGCACAGCTTGGGCACGTTGACGCCGGCTTCGATCGCGGCGCGCATGACCGACGTGCCGGCGGGCACGGTGATCGCGACGCCGTCGATCTCGAGCGTGACATCTGTGTCGGCGTGCCGGCGCGGGGTGCCGTAATCGATATCGCTTGCCGGCGCGGCGGCGTTCGATCGGCATGCGCAGTGTGCGGAACCGCAACCGCCCGAGCTTGACGGGGCGGCAGGGGTGCGGGCGGGCGCATCGGACATGAGAGGCTCCATCGTCAAGCCGCAGCCGCTTTCGGCTGAACGGGGCGAAGACCGAAGTCTTCTGGGAAATGATCCAGCGCGGACAAGACCGGGTAGGGTGTCATGCCGCCCATCGCGCAGAGCGAACCGGACACCATGGTGTCGCACAGGTCGCGCAGCAATTGAATTTGCTTTTCGGAGGTGTCGCCGTTGCGGATGCGCGCGATGACTTCGACGCCGCGGGTCGAGCCGATGCGGCAAGGCGTGCATTTGCCGCATGATTCGACGGCGCAAAAGTGCATCGCGTACTGTGCGAGTTCCGCGAGGTTCGAGCTGTCGTCATGAACGACGAGCCCGCCGTGGCCGACTACCGCGCCGACGGCCGCATAGGCTTCGTAATCCAGCGGAATATCCCACTGGCTCTCGGGCAGATAAGTGCCGAGCGGCCCGCCCACCTGCACGGCACGCACGGGACGACCACTTGCCGTGCCGCCGCCGAACTCATCGACGAGCTCGCGCAGCGTGACGCCGAAGGCCAGTTCGACCAGGCCGCCGCGCTTGATGTTGCCCGCCAACTGAAACGGCAGCGTGCCGCGCGAGCGGCCCATGCCGAAGTCGCGATAGAACGCGGCGCCGCGCGCGAAGATGATCGGCACGGTCGCGAGCGTGATGACGTTATGGACGACGGTGGGTTGACCGAACAGGCCTGAGAGCGCCGGGACCGGCGGCTTGGCGCGCACGATGCCGCGCTTGCCTTCGAGCGACTCGAGCAGCGCCGTTTCCTCCCCGCAGACATACGAACCCGCGCCTTTGGCGACTTCGAGCTCGAAAGCGTGGTTCGAGCCGAGCACGCGCTCGCCGAGCCAGCCCGCCGCGCGCGCCTTGCCGAGCGCGGCGTTCAACATCGCGATTGCATGCGGGTATTCGCTGCGCACATAGATGTAGCCGCGCGTGGCGCCCGTCGCCACGCCCGCGATGACCATGCCTTCGATCAATGCAAACGGGTCGCCCTCCATGGCGAGTCGATCGGAGAAGGTGCCCGAATCGCCTTCATCCGCATTGCAGACGACATACTTTTGCGCAGCCTTCGCTTCTTGGACGGTGCGCCATTTGATGCCGGCGGGAAACGCCGCGCCGCCGCGGCCGCGCAGGCCCGAGTCCAACACCGTTTGGCAGGCGGCTTGAGCGCTCATCTCGAGCGCCGCCTTCAGCCCTGCCAGGCCGCCATGCGCCAGGTAGTCGTCGACCGAGAGCGGGTCGGTCACGCCCAACCGTGCGAACGTGAGACGTTGCTGGCGCTTCAGATAGTCGATTTCATCGACGAGACCGACCGAGCGCGCGTGCGCGCCGCCGGTCAGGAAGCCGGTATCGAACAGCGATGCGACTTCGTGCACCTGCACGTTGCCGTAGCCGATCCGCCCTTGGGGCGTCTGCACTTCGACGAGCGGTTCGAGCCAGAGCAGCCCGCGCGAACCGTTGCGCACGAGTTCCACCGACGTACCGCGTCGCGCGGCCTCTTGCACGATCGCCTCGGCAATCGCATCGGCGCCGAGCGCAAGCGCCGACGAATCGCGGGGGACGAAAACACGCGTGGTCATGCGTTCTCCTTGGCGCGGGCGAGCGGCGCTGCCGCATGGGTGCGCGCCTCGTCGAACAGGGCATCGAATTTGTCCGGCGTGACCTTCACATGCAGTTCGCCGTTGATCGTCATCGACGGCGACAACGCGCACTGGCCGAGGCAGTAGACCGATTCGAGCTCGACCGGCTGCACGCCGTGCTCGCCTGGGTCGCCAGCCTCGCGGGAGGCGTCGAAGCGGCATCCTGTGCGACCCTCGATGTGCCGCGCGAGCGCTTCGACGCCCATGCTGCGGCAGGCTTCGGCACGGCACAGCGCGACCGCGACCTGCGCGGGCGGGTGCGTGCGGAAGTGATGGTAATAGGTGAGCACGCCGTGGACTTCGGCGCGAGAAAGATTGAAGGCGCGCGCAAGCGGCGCGACGACCTCGGGCGGGACGAAGCCCATTTCGTCCTGTATGGCGTGCAGCACCGCAAGCAGCGATGCGCCCGGCGAAGCGTGTCGGCGGACGAGCTCGTCCGGCGCCGCGGCGCTGACCTGTTCCAAGGTGGGGCTCCTCTTAAGCTCCGGCTCCTGTATGGCGAGGCTATATGCACTTGCTAGTCATATGCTGTGCATATATGCTCGGCTCTGGCCGTTGTGATGCCACGATAGGCGCGGGCCGCATCTTGTGCAATAGGAAATCGGACTGCATAAATGATCGACATCAAATGCGTCGCGGAATTGATCGTACGCGACAGTGCGGGCCGGGAAATGAGCTTGACGGACATCGTGCCCCTTTTGGCGTCGATCGGCGAAACGGGCAGCATCGCGCAAGCGGCCGGCGAGCGGCAGCTCTCGTACCGGCACGCCTGGGGGTTGTTGCGCGCGATCGAAGCGCGGCTTGGCGGCGAGCTGATATCGAAGGAGCGCGGCAAAGGCTCGGCATTGTCGTCGCTGGGGCGTGCCGTCGTGCAGGCGCAACGCACCTGCGCGGAGCGGCTCGACGGGCCGCTGCAGCAATTGGCTGCCGAAGTTGCGGCCGAATTGAACCGGCAACTGGGCGCGAGCGGCACGATGCGCATCCATGCTTCGCACGGGTATGCGGTGGCCGCGCTGGTGGCGCAGATGAACGAGCTCGATGCGAACGCCGTGGAGATCAAGTATCGGGAAAGCGCCGAAGCCGTCGCGGCGCTTGCGCGCGGTGAATGCGAGTTCGCGGGTTTTCACCTGCCCCGCGGGGCGTTTCGCGAGTTCTGCGCCGATATTTACCGACGCTGGCTGGACCCTCGGCGGCACGTGCTCGTCTATCTGACCGGGCGCAAGCAAGGCCTTTTCCTCGCAAAAGGCAACCCTAAGGGCGTGCGCGGCCTCGCCGATCTGGCACGCGCCGATATCCGGTTCGTCAATCGGCAGGCCGGATCGGGTACGCGGCTGCTGCTCGATTTGGCGTTGAACAGCGTGGGCATCGATCCCGACCGTATCAACGGCTACGCATCGACTGAACTCACGCATACGGCGATCGCCGCCTTCGTTGCGAGCGGCATGGCCGACGCGGGCTTCGGGGTGGCGCCGGCCGCGCACCATTTCGGACTCGATTTTCTGCCGATCGTCGACGAGGATTACTACTTCGCCTGCGATCGCAGCCGGTTATCGACGCAGCCGTCGGCATCCGCCCTCGGGGTGCTGCGAAGCGACGGCTTTCGTGCGAAGGTTGCGTCGCTCGAAGGTTACGACCCCACGCATTGCGGTGAACTGATCGACGTGGCCGCGGGCTTGCGCGGCTCGCCGCACGGGGAAGTTTCGCCCGTCAAGCGATAGCGATCTGGGCGGATTGGGCCGGCCCCCACCGCGGCGGCGATTACGGCCTTAACCGGTTCCGCTGCAAGTGCCGGCGATTCTGCGTTACTCTTGCTGGTTTCTCGTTCGGACTGGCTCGGAATGCGCCGCACGGCGCTGTAAATTGCTATGAAATCACTCGTCAACTTCTGCGCCGCCTTCGCGGCTGCCGGTACGCTGGCCACGGTCGCAACGCTCGCTTTCGCGCAGAATTCCCCCGGGGTGCCGGGAGGCATCTTGCAAGATCAGTTCCGGTTGCAAGAGCATCCGCAATTGGAATTTGCCGCGTCGGCGCCGTCGAAGAAGTACCAATCGCGCCGCTCGCAGCTGCGCAAGCGCGGCGACAACGGCGATCCCAATGGCTGCAACTTGCAATGCCCGGACGACGTGCAATAGAGGGCGGGTGTTCGGTCAATCGCGTCATAGCGGTGTGAGCAACTAGCGAGCGCTGGTGTGCTGCGTGTGCGCGATGCGTTCTTCGAGTTACGTTCGAGGGCAGGGTTGTGCGCGGCTCGCGCACCTGCGGCGGCTAGGTCGTGCAGCGCGCGATCGCCAAGCGTAACTCGGGTTCGGAGACGGAATCGTCACCGCGAGTTTGTTCGACGCGCACGTTCGAGCCCGCGGTCGACGGCGCCAACGTGATGAGCCAGGCGTAGCCGTCGGCAGAGCGGCCGACCCCCAGTTCGGTGTAACCGGCGCCGGTTCGCCGGTGCACGCCCGACAAGCGGCCCGTCAGGCAGTTCGCGATGGCGCGGGGAGAGCGTGACGATGAGAACGCCATCGGCGCACTGGCGTCGCGCGTGTTCGCCGAGTTTTGCGGTGTGGTGGATCCGCATGCGATCAGCAGCACGGCGGGGGCTAGGGCGGCGGTTGCGAGCGTCAATCTTTTCATCGGTGAGAGGCCTGCTTGGCAATGGATCGGGTGGGCCAGTGTAACTGCGCGCGCGGAGCGCACCAATGAAAAAGGCCAACCCGAAGGTTGGCCCTGCAATGCTGGTGGAGCCGGCGGGAATCGAACCCGCGTCCGCAAATAGTCCACAGCCAGTTCTACATACTTAGTTCAGTCGTTTGATTTAACCGCACCGACGCGGACGAACACGCTTCGTTACGGCGAGTCACTAGGTTTTCGGCCCCGGCGTCGTGACACCACCGAGGATTATCTGACGTAAATGACCTCGCTAGTCTTGCGACCCTAGCCCGTCAGCGAGCTAGTGCGAGGCGAGCGGGGGTTAAGCCGCTACGGCGAACGAGTTATCGTTTGCGGTTACTTAAGTCCCATTGATTTACGAGGTGACGGGTCCTCGGTATGCCCTGAACTGCTTCGTTACCCACGTCGAAACCAGGTCGGCCCCGTTAGGTTAGGTGGAATTATCCCACAGAAAGCAAGATGGTGCGGCCGGCCGAAAAATCAAGAGGGCGCGGATGCGCCAAGGGCCGCCGCTCGGACTCGGTGCGACGCGCCGGCCTCGCGTCACCCAAGCGCAGCGAGCAACAGCTCGAGCTGCTCGGGCGTGTCGACGATGTGCTGCGCATGCCACATGGCCGGCGGCAGATCGGCACCGCAGTAGCCGTATGCCGCCGCCACGGTCGCCATGCCGGCGGCGAATCCCGCCTGCACGTCTCTCAAATCGTCGCCGACGTAGACGATTTGCTCGGGCGGCAGCGCGAGCGTTTCGGCGGCATGAAGCAACGGTGCCGGATGGGGTTTGGAATGCGGCGTCGTGTCGCCGCTCACGACGCAGCCTGCGCGTGCCGCAAGCCCAAGCTGCGCGACGAGCGGCAGGGTCAGGCGGCCGACCTTGTTCGTGACGATGCCCCAACGAACGCCGCGTGCATCCAAGGCGTCGAGCAGTTGCGCGATACCTGGGAACAGCGTCGTCTCGATGCATAGGTCGGCCTCGTAATTCGCGAGGAATTCCTCGCGCATCGGGGTGAACTCGCGGTCCTGCGGGCCGATGCCGAAGGCTGAGCCGATCAGGCCGCGCGCACCGGCCGAGGCGAACGGTCGCAACTGCTCGACGGGGACGAGTTCGAGCCCTCGGTCGCGGCGCATCTTATTCACGGCGGCCACGAGATCCGGTGCGGTATCGGCGAGCGTTCCGTCGAGGTCGAACAGGGCGGCGCGGCATCGGGCGATCTGCGGCGCGTCGTCTTGACGCGCGGGTGGGGACGACGGTTGGCTCATGAGTCGAAAGCGGAGGAAGGAGGGGGCTGGCAGGGCGCGCGATGCGAGGATGAGCGGTGCCGATGACGGCCGCCGCTCGGTTTCGGTCAATCGTCGCGGCGGCAGGCGAACAAGTAGTTGACGCTCGTGTCGTCGGACAAGGCGAAGCGCTTGCCGAGCGGGCGATAGGTGATGCCTTTGACTTGCGCCTCGCGCAAGCCGGCCGCTCGGGCGAAGCCGGCCAACTCCGACGGACGGATGAAGCGCGCGTAGTCGTGCGTGCCTTTCGGCAGCATCTGCGCGATGTATTCCGCGCCGATCACGGCGAACAGATACGCCTTCATGTTTCGATTGAGCGTGGAGAAGAACACCCAGCCGCCGGGCTTGACGAGCGTGGCGCAGGCGCGAACGATCGCCGCGGGATCGGGCACGTGCTCGAGCATTTCCATGCAGGTCACGACGTCGTAGCTGGCGGGCTCCCGGACGGCGAGCGCCTCGGCTGCGATCTCTTCGTACTCGACGGTGATGCCGCTCTCCAAGCTGTGCAGGTCTGCTACACCGAGCGCTTGATTGGATAGGTCGATGCCTTTGACTTGCGCGCCGAGGCCGGCCATGGATTCGGATAGGATGCCGCCGCCGCAGCCGACGTCGAGCACCCGTTTTCCCGGCAAATGAGCGTGCGCATCGATCCACGCGAGGCGGATGGGGTTTAGTTCATGCAGCGGTTTGAACTCGGCGTTCGGATCCCACCAGCGGTGCGCAAGGTCGCTAAATTTCCGTAGCTCGTGGGGATCGGCATTCGTCATAAGCTTGCAAACGTGGAGTGGGCGAGAATTAGGCTGAGTATATCGAGGGTTGCGCGCTGCGGCAAAACCGCCGGGGCGCTCGGAGCGCGCCAAACTATCGCGGGCAAGACCGGTTCGCCGCGCTCTGCGAAGCGCCGGTTCGCGTGGTTGGACTGCGTTGCGGTTGCCCCTGCGCTGTATGCCGCAGGCAGAAAAAAACCCCGCCGCAGCGGGGTTTTTTCGTGACGCCGAAAACGGCAGCTTACTGCGCTGCTTTTTGCGTGCCGACGATTTCGACTTCCACGCGACGGTTCGGAGCCAGGCAAGCGATGAGCGCCTTGCGGTTCTTCTGGTTGCAATCCGTCTTGACCGGGTTGCGCTTGCCCTTGCCTTCCGTGTAGATCTTGTTGGCAGGCACGCCCTTGCTGACGAGGTAAGCCTTGACAGCTTGCGCGCGGCGCAGCGACAGACGATCGTTGTACTTGTCCGAACCGATCTTGTCGGTGTAGCCCGTTGCAACGGCGACTTCCAGATCCATGCCTTGGATCTTCGTGGCCAGATCGTCAAGCGCTTGCTTGCCGGCCGGCTTCAGCACAGCCTTGTCGAAGTCGAACAGCGTATCGGCTTGATACGTGACCTTCTGGCTCGAGATAGCCGGAGCAGCCGGGGCGACCGGAGCGGGCGGCGTCGGGGCTTGGGCGACGAGCGCGCCGTCGCACTTCGCGTTGGCCGTGGCCGGCGTCCAGAACGCATCGCGCCAGCAAAGCTCGTTCGTGCCGTTCATCCACACGTATTCGCCGGTACCATTCACCCAGTTGTCGTTCGTAGCTTGTCGCGACGCCGGCACCGACTGTGCCGATGCGGATGCAGCCACAACTGCGGTAGCTGCAATGAACGCGAGCTTTGAAAATTTATTCATATTTCTCCTCTCGAAATTGAGATTACCGCAGGTTTACTGCGAGCCTGGATGACGTAGACAAGTCATACATTGCTCGAAGTATAACATTGGTGCGGCACAAAAAACGGCGACCCTGTGGACACTTCGAGCAGCGTCTAACCAAGTGCGTTGGCATTTTGCCATATCGTTCCCTTCTTACGAAAAAAAAATCCCGCCGTCCCAAATCGCCCGTTTCGATTGTGGTGCTCCCGCAACAGGGAAGCCAGGCGGGCTTCCGAAGGGGGTGGTAGGTCGCACGATGCGTGCCAGCATCCCCGCAACAATTGCCTTCGCGCACCGCAAAAATCGGTCGACGCGGGTGTCCGGCGTTCGGGTGCATGGGGGAGTACGCGCCGGGTGGCGGGCGGCAAGGGCGGGCATGTTAGAATCGCGTGATGCCCGGCGCCTCCTGCCGGGTCGGCGGGGGTGGCGGTCCGATTGGGTTTTCGCTCCGCTCGCGCCCGAAATCGATACGGATAATGGATCAATTCGCCAAAGAGACTCTGCCGATCTCCCTCGAAGAGGAAATGCGTCGTTCGTATCTCGATTACGCGATGAGCGTAATCGTTGGACGGGCGCTCCCCGACGTGCGGGACGGCTTGAAGCCGGTGCATCGCCGCGTGCTCTATGCGATGCACGAACTGAACAACGACTGGAACCGCGCCTACAAGAAGTCGGCGCGTATCGTCGGCGACGTCATCGGTAAATATCATCCGCACGGCGACACCGCGGTCTACGACACCATCGTTCGGATGGCGCAGGATTTCTCGCTGCGCTACATGCTGGTCGACGGTCAAGGCAATTTCGGGTCGATCGACGGCGACAATGCCGCCGCCATGCGGTACACCGAAATCCGCATGGCCAAGATCGGCCACGAGCTGCTGGCCGACATCGACAAAGAAACCGTCGACTTCGGGCCGAACTACGACGGCAGCGAAAGCGAGCCGCTCATTTTGCCGGCGCGCATCCCGAATCTGCTGATCAATGGCTCGTCGGGCATCGCGGTGGGGATGGCCACGAACATTCCGCCGCACAACCTGAACGAAGTCGTGGACGCCTGCCACCACCTGCTGAAGAACCCGCAGGCGAGCATCGACGAACTCATCGAAATCATACCGGCCCCTGATTTCCCCACGGCCGGCATCATCTACGGCGTGGCCGGCGTGCGGGACGGCTACCGCACCGGGCGCGGCCGCGTCGTCATGCGCGCGGCCACGCACTTCGAGGAAATCGATCGCGGCCAGCGCATGGCGATCATCGTCGACGAGCTGCCGTATCAGGTCAACAAGCGCTCGCTGCTCGAGCGCATTGCCGAACTCGTCAACGAAAAGAAGCTCGAGGGCATTTCCGACATCCGCGACGAGTCCGACAAGAGCGGCATGCGCGTCGTCATCGAGCTCAAGCGCGGCGAAGTGCCCGAGGTCGTCCTGAACAACCTCTATAAAGCGACGCAGCTGCAGGACACGTTCGGCATGAACATGGTCGCGCTCGTCGACGGCCAGCCCAAGCTCCTGAACTTGAAGGAGATGCTCGACGCGTTCCTGTCGCATCGGCGCGAGGTGCTGACGCGGCGCACCGTGTACGAGCTGCGCAAAGCGCGCGAACGCGGCCATGTCCTCGAAGGGCTGGCCGTTGCGCTCGCGAACATCGACGAATTCATCGCGATCATCAAGGCTGCGCCCACGCCGCCGATCGCGAAGCAAGAATTGATGGCGCGCGCGTGGGACTCCTCGCTCGTGCGCGAGATGTTGGCGCGGGCCGAAAGCGAGAATTCGGCGGCGGGCGGGCGCGAAGCCTACCGCCCGGAAGGTTTGAATCCCGCTTTCGGCATGCAGGGCGACGGCCTCTACAAGCTGTCCGATACGCAGGCGCAGGAAATTCTGCAGATGCGCCTGCAACGCCTCACGGGCCTCGAACAAGACAAGATCATCGGCGAGTACCGCGAAGTCATGGCCCAAATCGCCGATCTGCTCGACATCCTCGGGCGGCCCGAGCGCATCACGGCCATCATCGGCGACGAGCTCACGGCCGTGAAGACCGAGTTCGGCGACGCGCGGCGCTCGAAGATCGAGCTGAACGCGACCGAACTGAACACGGAAGATCTGATCACGCCGCAAGACATGGTCGTGACGATGTCGCATGCGGGCTACGTCAAGTCGCAGCCGCTGTCCGAGTATCGCGCGCAAAAACGCGGCGGCCGAGGCAAGCAGGCCACGCAGATGAAGGAAGACGATTGGATCGATACGCTGTTCATCGCGAACACGCACGATCATATTCTGTGCTTCTCGAATCGCGGCCGCGTCTATTGGGTCAAGGTGTACGAGGTGCCGCAGGGCTCGCGCAACTCGCGCGGCCGCCCCATCGTCAACATGTTCCCGCTGCAGGAAGGCGAGAAGATCAACGTCGTGCTGCCGGTCAAGGAGTTTTCGGCGGACAAGTTCGTGTTCATGGCGACCTCGCTCGGCACGGTCAAGAAGACGCCGCTCGAGGCTTTCAGCAGACCATTGCGTAAAGGTATCATTGCGGTCGGTCTCGACGATGGCGATTACCTGATCGGCGCAGCGATCACCGACGGTCAGCACGACGTCATGTTGTTCTCGGACGCAGGCAAAGCGGTGCGCTTCGACGAGAACGACGTGCGCCCGATGGGCCGCGAGGCGCGCGGCGTTCGCGGCATGCAGCTCGAAGAGGGGCAGCAGGTCATCGCCATGCTCGTGGCGGGCAGCGAGACGCAGTCCGTGCTGACGGCCACGGAGAACGGCTACGGCAAGCGCACGCCGATCACCGAGTACACGCGTCACGGGCGCGGAACGAAGGGCATGATCGCGATCCAGACGTCCGAGCGCAACGGCAAGGTCGTAGCGGCCACGCTCGTCGACGCCGAAGGCCAAATCATGCTGATTACCACCACGGGTGTGTTGATTCGCACGCGGGTTTCGGAGATCCGCGAGATGGGGCGGGCAACGCAGGGTGTTACACTCATCAGCCTCGATGAGGGGACGAAGCTCTCCGGCCTGCAGCAGATCGCGGAAGCCGAAGTTGACGTCGAAGGCGCGGCGCCTGAAGAGGAAGCCGGCGAGGACGGCGAAGACGGCGCGCAGCAGTAAGTATCGGCGCGGCCGACCGCAGTCGGCCGTGTGCTTTGCGAGCCGCGCGGCATGGCTGCGGTTTTTGACGAAAGACAACGAAGCGCGCGAGCGATCGTGCTATAGGTTGGGACCTGCCGCCGCGTGCGACGGCGGCGCAACGAACCGACGGCTGCGCGCTAACGACTCATTTTTTAGAGGGAGTGAAGATGCAACAACGATTCAAGCAATGGATGCTGCTGGCCGCTTTCGTGCCGACTTTCGCAATGGCGCAAGCGCTCCAGTCTCAAGCGCCGGCGGCTTCCGCTGCTGCAACTGCTCCGGTCGACCCGGCCAAGCAGGCTGCAATCAAGGAATTGCTCGAAGCGATCGACGCGCAAAAGCTCGTCGGCGCCATCGGCAACAGCGCGCAGATGCAAGCGCGCCAGTACGTTCCGGAAATCCTGTCCGAAGCGCTTTCGGAAAACAAAACGCTGACGGATAAGCAAAAGCAAGCAGCAGTGCCGTCGTTGCAGAAGACGGCCGTGCAAAAGCTCGTCGATTCCGCCGGCCAAGTGTTTGCGACGGATGCGTTCCGCCAAGACGCGATGCAAGCGCAGTACGACGCCTATGCGAAGTACTACTCGACGCAGGAAATCAAAGATCTGACGACGTTCTACAAGAGCCCGACGGGTCGTAAGTTCATCCAGGTGCAAGATCAAGTCGGCCGCGATGTCGTGGGTGGATTGATGCAGAAGTACATGCCGCAATCGATCCAGGCAACGCGCACGCAAGCCGATAAGGAAGTCGCCGCGGTCAAGCCCGGCAAGTAAGCCGCAAAGCCCTTCGGGCTTGTCGGCATAGGCCCGCGTTCGGGCCTATGCGAGCGGTTTTCGATCGGCGGTGCGATAATGGCCGTTTGCGCGAAACGCGCGAACGGCCATTACTATTTGCGGTATGCGTCCGCTGTGAGGCGTCACCGGAGGCGCGCCACGCTTCATTCCATTTCATTGTTCGGGGAGTCTCACGATGCGGGTCTTCAATTTCTCGGCGGGGCCGGCAGCGTTGCCCGAGGAAGTGCTGCGCCAAGCGGCCGACGAAATGCTCGATTGGCATGGCAGCGGCATGAGCGTGATGGAAATGAGCCATCGCGGGCGCGAGTTCATGTCGATCCACGAAGAAGCGCTCACCGATCTGCGCGAGCTCTTGCAGGCGCCGGCCAGCCATCGCATTCTCTTTTTGCAAGGCGGCGGTCTAGGCGAGAACGCGATCGTGCCCATGAATATGCTGGGCAAGCGCGATGTCGCCGATTTCATCGTTACGGGTTCGTGGTCGCAAAAGTCGTTCAAAGAGGCGGCCAAGTACTGCAAGCCGCATCTGGCCGCGACCGGCGAGACGGCCGATGGTTTCACGCGCGCGCCCAAACGCAGCGAGTGGCAGTTGTCGAGCGATCCGGCCTACGTCCACCTGTGCACCAACGAGACGATTCACGGCGTCGAGACCTTCGATATCCCCGATCTCGGCGATATTCCGCTCGTTGCCGATGTTTCTTCGCACGTGCTGTCGCGCCCGCTCGACGTGGCCAAATACGGTGTGATGTTCGGCGGCGCGCAAAAGAACATCGGCATGGCGGGCTTGACGATCGTCGTGGTGCGCGAGGACCTGCTCGATCGCGCGCTCGCGATTTGCCCGTCTGCATTCGAGTGGCGCATCGTCGCCGAGAACAATTCCATGTTCAACACGCCCCCTACCTATGCGATCTACATCGCGGGCCTCGTTTTCAAGTGGCTCAAGCGGCAAGGCGGGTTGAAGGAAATCGAGGCGCGCAACCTCGAGAAGTCGAAGCTGCTTTACGACACGATCGATGCAAGCAGCTTCTATATCAACAAAGTGGAGCGCGATTCGCGTTCGAGAATGAACGTACCGTTCTTTCTCGCCGACGAATCGCGCAACGAAGATTTCCTTGCCGGCGCGAAAGCGCGCGGGCTAATGCAGCTCAAGGGCCACAAGTCCGTCGGCGGCATGCGGGCGTCGATCTACAACGCGGTGTCGCTCGAAGGCGTCAAGGCGCTGGTCGAGTACATGTTGGAATTCGAACGGACTCGCGCTTAAGTCGCGCGGGCGGGGCGGCATGACGCCGCCCGTTTTCGATACGGCCGTTTTACGCATGGATGACGAACTCAATTCAAAGCTGAAGCCGCTGCGCGATCGAATCGATGCGATCGACGAGCAGCTCATCGCGCTGCTCAACCAGCGCGCCGCGATCGCGCTAGAAGTGGGCGAGGTCAAGAAGCAGTACAACGCGCCCGTGTTTCGGCCCGAGCGCGAGCAGCAGGTCATCGCGCGCTTGCAGAACATGAGCGCGGGACCGTTGGCGGGCGACCACATCAGCGCGATCTGGCGCGAGATCATGGCGGCGAGCCGTTCGCTCGAGCGCCCCGTCACCGCGGCCTATCTCGGGCCGGCCGGCACCTATAGCGAAGAGGCGATGTACGAGTACTTCGGTCATTCGATCGAAGGCTCGCCGTGTCTATCGATCGACGAAGTGTTCCGCTCGGTCGAAGCCGGCGGCGCCGAGTTCGGCGTCGTGCCGGTCGAGAACTCGAGCGAGGGCGCCGTTTCGCGCACGCTCGACTTGTTGCTGCAATCGCAGTTGCTGATCGGCGGCGAGCTTGCGTTGCCGATTCGCCATAACCTGTTGACCCGAAGCGGCGCGGTGACCGGCATCGTTCGCGTCTGCGCCCACGCGCAAGCGCTGGCGCAGTGTCAGCGCTGGCTCGCGACCCACATGCCGCACGTCGAGCGGCAGGCCGTCACGAGCAATGCCGAGGCGGCGCGCCTGGCGGCGCAGGATCCGACGGTCGCCGCGATCGCGAGCGACCGTGCGGCGTCGTTTTACGGGCTGCTGGTCGCTTATCCGATGATCCAGGACGATCCGCACAACCGCACGCGCTTCGTCATGATCGGCAACGCGCCGGCGGGCCGCAGCGGCCATGACCAGACCTCGCTGATCGTGTCGGTGAAGAACGAGCCGGGGGCCGTGTTCAAGCTGCTCGAACCGCTCGCGCGCCACGGCGTATCGATGACGCGCTTCGAGTCTCGTCCGGCGCGCGTGGGCACCTGGGAGTATTACTTTTACATCGACGTCGAAGGTCATCGAGAAGACGCGTCCGTCGCCGCGGCGCTCGCCGAGCTCGAACAGAAGGCGGCGTTCCTCAAGATCCTCGGCTCGTATCCGCGCTCGCGCTGACGCGGCGCGGTTCGCGCGCTCGACGCAGCTCGCCATGCGAGCCAGCGCATCGGCGCGTGCACCCGCGCGGCGCACGGCCGGTGCAACGAATCGGCTTGGTCCGCTTTGGAGACAGACATGACAACGCAATACGGCCCGTCCTACGTGCGCGGCATCGCGCCGTACGTCGCCGGCAAGCCGATCTCGGAAGTCGCGCGCGAGTTCGGCCTCGACGAGGCGCGCATCGTCAAGCTCGCCTCGAACGAAAACCCGCTCGGTATGCCCGAATCGGCGCGGGCCGCGATGGTGAGGGCCGCCGCGGAACTGGGCCGGTACCCGGATTCCAACGCGTTCGAACTGAAGGCTGCCCTGGCGGCGCGCTACGGCGTTCCGGCCGAATGGATCACGCTCGGCAACGGCAGCAACGACATCCTCGAGATGGCCGCCCATGCGTTCGTCGAGAAAGGGCAGTCGGTCGTTTATTCGCAGTACTCGTTTGCGGTTTATGCCCTGGCCACGCAAGGCCTGGGCGCGCGCGCCATCGTCGTTCCCGCGGTGAAGTACGGGCACGACCTCGAGGCGATGCTCGCGGCAATCGAAGACGATACGCGCCTGGTGTTCATCGCCAACCCCAACAATCCGACCGGGACCTTCATCGGCGCCGCGTCGCTCGAAGCGTTTTTGGAGCGGGTCCCCAAGCGCGTCGTGGTCGTGCTCGACGAGGCTTACACGGAATACCTCGACGATTCGCATCGCTACGATAGCCTCGCATGGGTGCGCCGCTATCCGAATCTGATGGTGTCGCGCACGTTCTCCAAGGCGTTTGGCCTCGCGGGCCTGCGCGTGGGTTTCGCCATCGCGCCGCCGGAATTGACCGATCTGCTGAACCGGTTGCGTCAGCCGTTCAATGTCAACACGGTCGCGCAAGCGGCGGCGGTCGCGGCGCTGAGCGATACGGCGTTCCTCGAGAAGAGCGCGGCGTTGAATGCGGCCGGCTATCGCCGCTTGACCGAGGCGTTCGATGCGCTGGGCATCGAGTACGTGCCCTCGTTCGGCAACTTCGTGCTGGTGCGCGTGGGCAACGACGACGATGCGGGCGCACGTGTGAACCTCGCACTGCTCCAGCAAGGCGTGATCGTGCGTCCGGTCGGCAATTACGGGCTGCCGCAATGGTTGCGTGTGACGATCGGCCTGCCGCAGGAGAACGAGGCGTTCCTCGCCGCCCTTCAAACGGCGCTCGCGCGGCCTTGAGGCGCGGCCAATTTCGACCTTCAGCCTGCGAGCGATTCGTGACTTCGTTTTCTTTCGACAAACTCGTGATTTTCGGCGTGGGCCTGATCGGCGGCTCGTTGGCGCGTGCGCTGCGCGAGCGCGCCGGTGCGGCGAGCGTCGGCCGCATCGTCGGCGTGGGCCGTTCGCGCGCATCAGCCGAGCGCGCGTGCCAGCTTGGCGTCGTCGATGAAGCAGCGGCGCTCGATGACGACGCCGAACTAGCCGTCGCGTTGGCGGGCGCTGACCTCGTGCTGCTTGCAGCGCCGGTCGCGCAGACGCTGCCGCTACTACAGCGCATCGCGCTGTTTCTCGGCGCCGACACTATCGTGACCGACGCCGGCAGCACGAAGTCCGACGTGGTCGCCGCCGCGCGCGCAGCGCTCGCCGAGCGCGCCGGCCAGTTCGTGCCCGGCCACCCGATCGCCGGCCGCGAATCGAGCGGCATCGAGGCGGCGCTGCCCGACCTCTACGTCGGCCGCAACGTCGTGCTGTGCCCGCTACCGGAGAACCGTGCGCAAGACGTCGCGCGCATCGAGGCGCTTTGGCGTGCCACCGGCGCGATCGTCAGCACGATGACGCACGAGCAGCACGATCGGGTGTTCGCGGCCGTTAGCCACTTGCCGCATCTGCTCTCGTTCGCGCTCGTCGAGCGCATCTTGAATGCGCCCGACGCGGCGCTGAAGTTTTCGTTCGCCGCCGGCGGTTTCCGCGATTTCACGCGGATAGCGGCGTCGAATCCGGAAATGTGGCGCGATGTCTGCTTGGCCAACCGCCATGCCCTCGTCGACGAACTCGACGGTTATATGACGGTGCTCGCACGCTTGCGCGCTGCGATCGTCGCCGAAGACGGCGCCGCGCTCGAGGCGGTGTTCGCGCGTTCGCGCGAGGCGCGCACGCAATGGCAAGAACGCGGGGGGCAAGCGGCTGCGCCTGCCGATCTCGCTCCGAAATGAAAGGACATGTTATGGATCACCTCGATCTCGGACCCTACTCGCGCGCGCAAGGCACGGTGCGCCTGCCCGGTTCCAAGAGCATTTCGAACCGCGTGCTGCTGCTCGCTGCGCTGGCGGAGGGCGAAACGACCGTTTCGAACTTGCTCGATTCCGACGACACGCGCGTCATGCTGGCTGCGCTCGAGAAGCTCGGCGTCAAAATGACGCGCGAGGACGAGCGCTGTGTCGTTCAGGGCACCCGCGGCGCATTCACGGCGAAGACGGCCGATCTATTTCTCGGCAACGCAGGCACGGCGATCCGTCCGCTGACGGCTGCGCTCGCGGTCAACGGCGGCGACTATCGCGTGCATGGCGTGCCGCGTATGCATGAGCGGCCCATCGGCGATCTCGTGGATGGTCTGCGCCAGATCGGCGCGCGCATCGATTACGAAGAAAACGAGGGGTACCCGCCGCTGCGCATTCGCCCGGGCGCGATCGCGATCGAGGCGCCGATCCGCGTGCGCGGCGACGTGTCGAGCCAGTTCCTGACGGCGCTGCTGATGACGCTGCCGCTCGTGCGCGCCAAGACCGGCGAGATCGTGGTGGAAGTGGAAGGCGAGTTGATCTCGAAGCCTTACATCGACATCACGATCAAGTTGATGGAGCGCTTCGGCGTGACCGTCGCGCGCGAGGGGTGGCAGCGCTTCACGGTGCCGGCCGGCGTGCGTTACCGATCGCCGGGCGCGATCATGGTCGAGGGCGATGCTTCGTCGGCGTCGTATTTCCTCGCGGCCGGCGCGATCGGCGGCGGTCCTGTGCGCGTCGTCGGCGTCGGCCGCGACAGTATCCAGGGCGATGTCGCGTTCGCGGACGCACTGACCGCGATGGGCGCCAACGTCACGATGGCGCAAGACTGGATCGAGGTGCGCGGCGTAGGCCACGATCACGGCCAGCTCGAAGCGGTCGACATGGATTTCAATTTGATTCCCGATGCGGCGATGACGATCGCCGTGTGTGCGCTGTTCGCGCGCGGCACGACCACGCTGCGCAACATCGGCAGTTGGCGCGTGAAAGAGACGGATCGGATTGCCGCGATGGCCAACGAGCTGCGCAAAGTCGGCGCGACGGTCGAGGAGGGCGAAGATTTTCTCGTCGTGACGCCCCCTGCGAAACTGACGCCCCACGCGGCGATCGACACCTATGACGATCACCGCATGGCGATGTGCTTCTCGCTCGTATCGCTCGGCGGCGTTCCCGTGCGGATCAATGATCCGAAGTGCGTCGGCAAGACGTTTCCCGATTATTTCGCCCGTTTCGAGACGCTCGTTCGCGCGTGACCTCCCTTTATTAGATGAAACCGACTCGCCCCTTTCACCAAACTCCCGTCATCACGATCGACGGCCCGACCGCTTCAGGCAAAGGCACGGTCGCGGCGCTCGTCGCCGCGCGACTCGGCTTTCACTTGTTGGATAGCGGCGCGCTTTACCGGCTTGCCGCCCTTGCAAGCGTACGTTATGGGGTCGCGCCGGATGACGCCGACGCGCTCGCCGCACTCGTGAGCGAGTTGCACATCACGTTCCGGGAAGGCTGCGCGCAGCTCGACGGCGCCGATGTGTCGAGCGAGATTCGCGCCGAGGAAATCGGCAACCGGGCCTCGGCGATCGCCGTCCATCAAAACGTGCGGGCCGCGCTGGTGGCGCGCCAGCGGGCGTTTCGCAAGGAACCGGGGCTCGTGGCCGACGGCCGCGACATGGGCACCGTGATCTTCCCGGACGCCATGCTCAAGGTGTTCCTGACGGCCAGTGTGGAGGCGCGCGCGGCCAGGCGGCATAAGCAATTGATCCAAAAAGGCTTTTCTGCTAATATGGATAACTTGCTCCGGGATTTGCGAGAGCGGGACGAGCGCGACAGTCAGCGCGCCGTCGCGCCGCTCAAGCCCGCGGCAGACGCAAAGCTGCTCGATACTTCTGCGCTGTCGATCGATCAAGCGGTCGAAGCCGTGGTGCAGTGGTATCGAGAGCGGTAGGTGCTTGGGTGCCCCCGTGGGCCCCAAGCGTGGTGTTAACCCTTAACCCCGTATGGCGTTCGCATCCATGTCGCAGCGTGTCCGGTCCTAGTCGCCGGCACTGACACTCGCGAAGCCATGCATTTACGATTTTTATGTCCGACCTGCAAACTTCCAACCCGAACACCGAATCTTTTGCGGCCCTCTTCGAGGAGTCGTTGACCAAGCAAGACATGCGCGCCGGCGAAGTGATTTCCGCCGAAGTCGTGCGTGTCGACCACAACTTCGTGGTCGTCAATGCAGGTCTCAAGTCCGAAGCCTACATCCCGCTCGAAGAGTTCTTGAACGACGCGGGCGAGGTAGAAGTGCAGGCGGGCGACTTCGTTTCGGTCGCGATCGACGCGCTCGAAAACGGTTATGGCGACACGATTCTGTCGCGCGACAAGGCCAAGCGTCTCGCTTCGTGGCTGTCGCTGGAAAAAGCGCTCGACAACAACGAACTCGTGACCGGCACGATCACGGGCAAGGTCAAGGGCGGCATGACCGTCATGGTCAACGGCATCCGCGCGTTCCTGCCGGGTTCGCTCGTCGATACGCGTCCCGTCAAGGATACGACCCCGTACGAAGGCAAGACGCTCGAATTCCGCGTCATCAAGCTCGACCGCAAGCGCAACAACGTCGTGCTGTCGCGCCGCGCCGTCATCGAAGCGACGCAGGGCGAAGAGCGTGCGAAGCTCCTCGAGACGCTCAAGGAAGGCGCGATCGTCAACGGCGTGGTCAAGAACATCACCGATTACGGCGCGTTCGTGGATCTGGGCGGCATCGACGGCCTGCTCCACATCACCGACATCGCATGGCGTCGCGTGCGTCATCCGAGCGAAGTGTTGTCGGTCGGCCAAGAAGTCACGGCCAAGATCCTCAAGTTCGATCAAGAGAAGAACCGCGTTTCGCTGGGTATCAAGCAACTCGGCGACGATCCGTGGGAAGGCATTTCGCGCCGCTACCCGTCGGGCACGCGTCTGTTCGGCAAGGTCACGAACATCACCGATTACGGCGCGTTCGTCGAAGTGGAATCGGGCATCGAAGGCCTCGTTCACGTTTCCGAAATGGACTGGACGAACAAGAACGTCGCTCCGTCGAAGGTCGTTCAGCTCGGCGACGAAGTCGAAGTCATGGTGCTCGAGATCGACGAAGACCGCCGTCGTATCAGCCTCGGCATGAAGCAGTGCAAGCCGAATCCGTGGGATGACTTCAGCCGCAACTTCAAGAAGGGCGACAAGATCAGCGGCGCGATCAAGTCGATCACCGACTTCGGCGTGTTCATCGGTCTGCCCGGCGGCATCGACGGTCTCGTTCACCTGTCGGATCTGTCGTGGAGCGAAGCCGGCGAAGAAGCCGTGCGCAAGTACAAGAAGGGCGACGAAGTGGAAGCGGTCGTGCTCGGCATCGACGTCGAGAAGGAACGCATTTCGCTGGGCATCAAGCAACTCGAAGGCGATCCGTTCAGCAACTTCGTTGCCATGAACGACAAGGGTTCGATCGTCGACGGCACGGTGAAGTCGGTGGATGCCAAGGGCGCGGTGGTTGCGCTGACGGCGGACGTCGAAGGCTACCTGCGCGCGTCGGAAATCGCGCAAGATCGCGTGGAAGATGCTCGCAACGTGCTGAAGGAAGGCGACAAGGTCAACGCGATGATCATCAACATCGATCGCAAGTCGCGCGGCATCAACCTGTCGATCAAGGCCAAGGATTCGGCCGAGCAGCAAGAAGCGATTCGCGGCCTGGCGGCCGATACGAGTTCGGCGGCAACGGGCACGACCAATCTCGGCGCGTTGCTCAAGGCCAAGCTCGACGGCCAGAATCAGTAAGCCTTTGAGAGGTCTGCCGCAGTATGACCAAATCGGAATTGGTCGCCCAGTTGGCAGCGCGATTTCCGCAACTTGTTCTCAAGGATGCGGATTTCGCGGTCAAGACGATGCTCGATGCGATGTCGGAGGCCTTGGCCAAAGGGCATCGCATTGAAATTCGCGGCTTCGGCAGCTTCGGTCTGAACCGTCGCCCGTCCCGCGTCGGGCGTAACCCGAAATCGGGCGAGAAGGTGCACGTGCCCGAAAAGCACGTGCCGCACTTCAAGCCCGGCAAGGAACTGCGCGAGCGGGTGGACGGCCGGGCCGGCGAGCCACTGAAGCTCGATTCGGCTGACGACGATCTTTGAGTGCCATGCCGCCCCCGAGGTGGCGTTCGCAACGCGAAGATCGCGATTGTCGATGGCGTCGTCGACGCCAAGGCCGACAGTGAGAACCGGCAAAACGGTACAAAAAGCGCCTTCGGGCGCTTTTTTATTTCTTGCGCCCCCTTCATGCTGGCGCCGGGCTGGCTGCGCGGGTTCGGTGCTCCCCGGGGCGACGCAGCCGCGCGGCGCGGCCTGGTCAGCATCGTTTCCATTACAATACGGGCACTTTTGTCCGGGCGTCGGGCGCCTTGGCGCCAGGCGCAGCGCCGGCAGCGAAGGTATCGACGCCGGCACGACAATCGCAGTCGCCGCCAAGAGAACGCTTATGAAACTTATCGTCTGGTTGATCCGTGTGCTCGTGTTCGTCGTCCTGCTCGTTCTCGCGATGGGCAATACCCAGAACACGTCGATCTCGTTTGCCGGATATGCGTGGCAGGCGCCGCTCATCTTGATCGGCCTCGCGTTTTTCCTCGTGGGGTTGCTGGCCGGCCTCGTCTCGGCGCTACCCGCGGTGGTACGGCTTCGGCTGGAAAATGGCCGCTTGCGGCGAGCGTTGCGCGCAGCCAGCGAGAACACGCCGCCCGCTGTCGTCGAGCCGCCGATGCCCCCCGTTATCTAAGCGCGCGGCACGCACGCGCGCTCTCATCCTCGCTTCCTCGACCTTCGCATGGATCTCGATTTTTGGTGGCTGCTGGTGGTCCCCGTCGCTTTCGCGCTCGGATGGATGGCCTCGCGCTACGATTTGAAGACGCTGTTGTCCGAAAGCGCCAACTTGCCGCGCTCCTACTTTCGCGGCTTGAACTTTCTTCTGAATGAACAGCCGGACCAGGCGATCGACGCGTTCATCGAAGTCGTGAAGCTCGATCCGGAGACGATCGAACTGCATTTCGCGCTCGGCAATCTGTTTCGTCGTCGCGGCGAAACCGACCGTGCCATCCGCATTCATCAGAACCTGTTGAGCCGCGCGGATTTACCGGTGAGCGAGCGCGATCACGCGTTGTTCGAGTTGGGGCAGGATTTCTTGAAGGCCGGGCTGCTCGATCGGGCGGAGGAGGCGTTGAGCCGGCTCGACGCCGGGGAATACGCACGCGACGCGCAACGCGCCCTGCTGACGATCTACGAAATCGAGAAAGACTGGACCAAGGCGATCGACGCCGCGCGGCGGCTCGAGACGATGGGCGCGGATTCGCTTGCCAAGGAGGTCGCGCAATTTCATTGCGAGCTTGCTCAGGAGGCCTTGCAGCGCAAGGACGCCGCGCAGGCATCGAGTCAGCTCGATTTAGCCCTCGAGGCCAATCCGAGCAATGTGCGGGCGACGATTCTGCGCGGCGACGTCGCGCAGGCGCGCGGCGATTACGATGCGGCGATCGACGCCTGGCGCCGCGTCGAATCCCAGAATCCGTCGTACTTGCCGCTCGTGGCCGAAAAGCTGATGAAGGCGTATGCGGCGCTCTCGCGCCCGCAGGAAGGCGCCGCCTTGCTCGAAGGCTACGTCAAGCAATACGGTTCCAGCGATTTGCTCGATGTCGCTTATCCGCATGTCGCCCAGCTGTGCGGAACCGAAGTGGCGCATGCGCTGGCGCGCACGCAGATGCAGACCGCGCCGAACCTGTCGGGCATGACGCGCTTGCTCGATGCGCAAATCGAATCGGCCGAGGAGCCGCGACGCGGAGAACTCGAATTGATGCGCACGCTGATCAAGCAGCGCACCAAAAATCTGCCACGTTACACATGCCAAAATTGCGGTTTCCGGGCGCGTCTGTTCTATTGGCAGTGCCCCGGCTGCAGCGGCTGGGAAACCTATGCGCCACGCCGCATAGAGCCCATTGCAGCGCAAGCTTGAAGCATCCACCATCGGAACGCGTATGAAAATCACCATCATCGGCACGGGCTACGTCGGTCTCGTCACGGGCGCTTGCTTGGCCGAAATCGGCAACGACGTTTTCTGCCTCGACGTCGATCCGCGCAAGATCGACATCCTGAACAAGGGCGGGGTGCCGATTCACGAGCCGGGTTTGCAAGAAATCATCGCGCGTACGCGCGCCCACGGCCGTATCACGTTCTCGACCGATGTGAAGGCGAGCGTCGAGCACGGCGACGTGCAATTCATCGCGGTCGGCACGCCGCCCGACGAGGACGGTTCCGCCGATTTGCAATACGTGCTCGAAGCGGCGCGCAATATCGGCCGTTATTCGAACGGGTTCAAGGTCGTCGTCGACAAATCGACGGTGCCCGTGGGCACGGCGGAGCGCGTGCGGGCCGTGATTGCGGCTGAACTCGATGCGCGCGGCTTGGGTGCGAGCGCGGCCCATTGCTTCTCGGTCGTATCGAACCCGGAGTTTCTGAAAGAAGGGGCCGCCGTCGACGATTTCATGCGGCCTGACCGCATCGTCATCGGCATCGACGACGACGATGCGGGACTCATCGCACGCGAGAAGATGAAGCGGCTGTATGCGCCGTTCAACCGCAATCACGAGCGCACGCTGTATATGGACGTGCGCTCGGCCGAGTTCACGAAGTATGCCGCCAACGCCATGCTCGCGACGCGCATCTCCTTCATGAACGAAATGTCGAATCTGGCCGATCGCGTGGGCGCCGACATCGAGGCCGTGCGGCGCGGCATCGGTTCCGACCCGCGTATCGGTTACCACTTCCTCTACGCGGGCGCCGGCTACGGCGGCTCATGCTTTCCCAAGGACGTGCAGGCGCTCGTGCGCACGGCGAGCGAGAACGGACAACGGCTGCGCATTCTCGAAGCGGTGGAAGAAGTCAATCACGATCAAAAGCAAGTGCTCGTCGAAAAGATCGTCAAGCGCCTCGGCGCGGATCTGACCGGCCGCACGTTCGCCGTCTGGGGGCTCGCGTTCAAGCCCAATACGGACGATATGCGCGAAGCGCCGAGCCGGCGCTTGATTGCGGCGTTGCTCGCGCGCGGCGCAAAGGTGCAGGCCTACGATCCTGTCGCGATCGAGGAGGCGCGCCGCGTCTTCCCGCTCGATTTGGCCGATGCGCCGGACGCGCTCGCGCGCTTGACGTTCGCGAAATCGCAGGACGAGACGCTCTCGGGCGCCGATGCGCTAGTCATCGTCACCGAGTGGAAGGAGTTCAAGAGCCCCGATTTCGCGCACTTGAAATCCGTGCTGAAAGCGCCCGTGATTTTCGATGGCCGCAACCTCTACGAACCGTTGGCGATGGCCGAGCTCGGCATCGACTACTACGCAATCGGACGTCCCTATGTCCAAGTCAATACCGCAAGCGATGCACGGGTCTGAGCCATCGACAGAGCCGGCTGCTCGCGAGGCCGGCGTCGCGCGCGTGTCGCGCGAACAGCTGGGCGAGGCCCGGGTGCTGATCGTCGGCGACGTCATGCTCGATCGCTACTGGTTCGGCGACGTCAATCGCATTTCGCCCGAAGCGCCGGTACCGGTCGTGCATGTCCAGCGGCAGGAAGACCGCTTGGGCGGCGCGGCGAACGTTGCCCGCAATGTGGCGGCGCTCGGCGCGCGCGCTGGGCTGCTCTGTGTCGTCGGCCACGACGAGCCCGGCGAGCGCATCGTCGAACTCCTCAAAGCGACGGGTGTAGCGACGCATTTGGAGCGCGATCCCGAATTGCCGACGACGATCAAGCTGCGCGTTCTCTCGCGCCAGCAGCAGCTACTGCGCGTCGATTTCGAGAAGACGCCGACGCACGAAGCGCTGTTGGCGGGGCTTGCGCGCTTTGACGCGCTGCTTGCCTCGCACGACGTGATCTTGCTGTCCGACTACGCGAAGGGCGGCTTGACCCATGTCACGCAGATGATCGCCAAGGCCCGCGCAGCCGGCAAGCCGGTGCTCGTGGATCCGAAAGGCGACGACTGGGAGCGCTATCGCGGCGCCACGCTGATCACGCCGAATCGCGCCGAGTTGCGCGAGGTGGTGGGTCACTGGAAATCGGAAGACGATTTGCGCTCGCGCGTCGACGCATTGCGTGCATCGCTCGACATCGAGTCGTTGTTGCTGACGCGATCGGAGGAGGGCATGACGCTGTTTACGGCCGACGGCGCCGTGTTGACCGCACCGGCCGTCGCGCGCGAAGTGTATGACGTCTCCGGGGCCGGCGACACCGTCATCGCCACGTTGGCCGTCATGCTCGCGGCGAAGCTTCCGCTGGTGGCCGCCGTCACGCTGGCGAACCGGGCGGCCGGGATCGTCGTCGGCAAGCTCGGAACGGCCACCGTCGATTACGACGAGCTGTTCGGCGCCGACCCGCGCTAATTACCGGCTAGCCCACACCGCCGCAAGAGGCCTGCGCCCATCACCGTTATCGAATAACCGCTACCACGATCATGACTCTCATCGTCACCGGAGCCGCCGGGTTCATCGGCGCCAATCTCGTCAAGGCACTGAACGAGCGCGGCGAGACTCGCATCATCGCCGTCGACAACCTCTCGCGTGCCGACAAATTCAAGAACCTCGTCGATTGCGAAATCGACGATTACCTCGACAAGACCGAATTCGTCGAGCGCTTCGCGCGCGGCGAATTCGGCAAAGTGCGGGCCGTATTCCACGAGGGCGCATGTTCGGACACGATGGAAACCGACGGCCGCTACATGATGGAGAACAATTTCCGCTACAGCCGCGCCGTGCTCGACGCGTGCCTGGCGCAGGGGGCGCAGTTTCTCTATGCGTCGTCGGCGGCGATCTACGGCGGCTCGAGCCGCTTCGTCGAAGAGCGTGCGGTCGAAGCGCCGCTCAATGTCTACGGCTATTCGAAGTTTCTTTTCGATCAGATAGTGCGTCGCGTCATGCCTGCTGCGCACAGCCAAATCGTGGGCTTTCGCTACTTCAACGTGTACGGCCCGCGCGAAGCGCATAAGGGCCGCATGGCATCCGTCGCGTTTCACAACTTCAACCAGTTTCGCGCCGAGGGCAAGGTCAAGCTGTTCGGCGAATACAACGGTTACGCCGCGGGCGAGCAGACGCGCGATTTCGTCTCCGTCGAGGACGTCGCGAAGGTCAATTTATTTTTCTTCGACCATCCCGAGAAATCGGGCATTTTCAACCTCGGCACCGGCCGAGCTCAACCTTTCAACGATATCGCTTCCTCCGTCGTGAACACGCTGCGCGCACTCGAGGGTCAACCGGCGCTTTCGTTGGCCGAGATGGTCCAGCGCGGGCTCGTCGAATACGTGCCGTTCCCCGATGCACTGCGCGGCAAGTATCAATGCTTCACGCAGGCGGACCTCGGACGCTTGCGCGCGGCCGGCTACGACGCGCCTTTCCTAACCGTGCAAGAAGGCGTCGACCGCTATGTACGTTGGCTATCCGGCCAGCTGTAATCGGCGGCGCGCACTGCTTAGACTGGGGCTTCTCGGTCGGCGCTCGCCGCCCGGCATTTTGCACGGAGGTCCCATGTTCAAGCACGTTCTTTTTTTCGCGGCGCCCCTCGTCGCAGCATTCGTTTCCCTTTTTGCTCACGCTGTCGAGGTCAATGCCGCCGACGAGGCGGCGTTGCGCGCGATCAAGGGCATCGGTCCGGTCAAGGCGCGAGCGATCGTCGAAGAACGCGCCACGGGCGGTCCGTTCCTGGACGCAGGCGATCTGAGCCGCCGCGTCAAAGGCATGGGCGGCCAAACGGTCGAGCGCCTGCGCGCCCAAGGGCTCACGGTCGGCTCGCAAACGCACTGGGAACGGGCCTCGGACTCATTGGCATCGACCGGTCGCGAGATCAAAGGCGCCGAGACCGCCGGCGTCGCGCGACGCGAGCGCATCGCGGCCGATCCGGTTTCTATCAAGCGCTGAGCGTTCGTCGTCGGGCGCGGGAGGCGCTCTACCGGCTCCTTCAGCCGTCATGCGGCTTTGACGGTTTCCCGCGTTCGTACGCGGGTTTTTTGCTGATGGGCGCGGTTGCCGCGTGTGCCAAAAGACCCTACGCGGCGGTTGCTCGCCGCGTGCTTTACAATCGGCTCATTCCCATTGCCAGAGATGAGCGCGCGTCGCGCGTCACGCCTATGCCTTACAAAACCATCGAAGACACGATCGGCAATACGCCGCTGGTCCAACTCGTCCGCGTGTCCGACGACGAGATCCGCAGCCGCAACAACGTCGTGCTCGCGAAGCTCGAAGGGAACAATCCCGCAGGCTCCGTGAAAGATCGCCCGGCCCTGTCGATGATCAAGAAAGCGGAGGCGCGCGGCCGCATCAAGCCGGGCGACACGCTGATCGAAGCGACGAGCGGCAACACCGGTATCGCGCTCGCCATGGCGGCGGCGATCCGCGGCTACAAGATGGTCTTGCTGATGCCCGAGGATCTATCGGTCGAGCGGCGCCAGAGCATGGCCGCTTACGGCGCCGAAATCGTGTTGACGCCGGTGAAAGGTGGGATGGAATATGCGCGCGATCTCGCCGAACAAATGCAGCGCGACGGACGCGGCATCATTCTCGATCAGTTCGCGAACCCCGACAATCCGGCCGCGCATTACGAAGCGACGGGGCCTGAGATTTGGCGCGATACAGAAGGGCGCGTCACTCACTTCGTCTCGTCGATGGGTACGACCGGCACGATCATGGGTGTCTCGCGCTATTTGAAAGAGCAGAACGGGGCAATCGAGATCATCGGGGCGCAGCCCGAGGAAGGTTCGCGCATTCCGGGCATCCGTAAGTGGCCCGAGGCCTATATGCCGAAAATCTTCGATCGCGCGGCGGTCGATCGCACCGAGAACGTCTCGCAGGCTGCCGCCGAGACCATGGCGCGACGCTTGGCCGCCGTCGAGGGGATCTTCTGCGGAATCTCGTCGGGCGGCGCGTGCGAGGTTGCGCTGCGCGTGGCGCGTCAAGTCGAGAACGCGACGATCGTGTTCATCGTGTGCGATCGCGGCGATCGGTACCTATCGACAGGCGTGTTTCCGGCTTGACGGGCGTGCGCCCCGCAAATTGCGTTTCCCATCGAATGCGCACCTATTCGTCTGGATAGCTATGTCTCGCTGAAGGCGCGTCCTATATTGCCAGTCGACCAGAGCCACCGCGTCGCGCCCCACGAGGGCGCGACGATCTCGACCGCTCGACCGGAGCCGATATGGGACATTGCATTAAGACGCCGATCGCACGAATCGGCGCACTCGCTTTCCTCTTCTTAGGCATCGTTCTGTATTGCGCCGTGCCGGCCGCAGGCTGGGCCGACGTGGCCTCGGCTGCGTCGGGGCCCACGCTAACGCTTGCGCATGATGCACCCCGCGACGTGCCTCGAGACTATGTCATTACCCCCTTCGGCTACTTTCACCCTTCCTGCGTGCGTACGGTCGGCCGCTCCGACATCGTGCTCGCCGACGGGCGGGTCCAGCATGCCGACGGCACCCGTTCGCCGGCTCACACCTGCGGCTATGCACGCTATGGCAAAAGCGGTAACCGGATCGAGCCCGGCATGTCGACGGCGCCGGGGGTAACGCCGCCCGCGAGCAGCGCAAATCTACCGCCACGAGTGGACGGTTGGCTCGAAGCGAGTTGGTACCACGACAAAGCGACGTTCGGCGGAGTTAGCTCGCACTGGTTCGTGCCGTCCGCACCGGCGTCGGATGTCGGCCAAGTGCTGTACTACTTTCCCGGGCTGGAGGACTACGAGAACATCGTCAGCATTTTGCAGCCGGTGCTCGGTTGGAATGGCTTCAACGACCACGCATGGACCATCACGAGTTGGAATTGCTGCCGGGGCGGCAACGTCGACCACAGCGTGCCGGAGCCGGTCGCAACGGGCGATTCGATCGTCGGCAAGATCGCCGGCGACTGCCCGGCGGGGCAAGTGTGCTCGACGTGGGATATCGCGACGATCGATAAGACGAACGGCCGCTCTTCCACCCTGAGGAAAACGAGCAGCTATGGGCAAAGGTTCGATTGGGCGTTTGCGGGCGTCGTCGAAGTCTACGGGGTTGGGGCATGCGACCAATACTCGAGCAACGGCTTCGTCGACTTTACGCAAATTTCGCTGCTCGATGTCGAAAAGAAGCGCATCGGCAAAGTTCACTGGGCCGCGAGCGGGCTGCTGCAAAACGGCGCGCCCGTTTGCAACTATGGCGTCACGGTGACGCCGACGAGTGCGAGCTTAACGTTCTGACGCGCAGCGCTCGGGCGCGACAATGGGTCACGGGTAGTCCTGGTCACGGGCGATGCCAGGCCTGCCGCTCTTGTTGCGGCGTTTGTCATTGCCGCGCTAGCGGCGGATGCAGCGGATGCGGTACACGAGCAGATGCAGCGGCGGACGAAAGCGCGCTTGCGCCGCCGCGATCGGCTGGCCGGTCGTGCCGCTGTTATTGCCGCAATTATTGCTGCGGAGTTTGCGGCGTTCCTTGCGGCATTGGCGGCGTTTGTGGTGGTTGCGGCGCTTGTGGCGGCTGAGCGCCGACCCATGGATCGGACGAAGCAGACGGTGCCGATGCCGGCGCAGTCGGCGCAAAGGCACCGGATTGCGCAGCCGGGCTTGCTTGGGGGTTGGGCGCCGCAGCCGGACCTGCAGTTCGAGTCGGCGCCAGTGCGGAAGAAGTCGAAGGCGAAGTCGAACCGGAGCCCGGGACGCCTCCATCTTCTTGCTCGATACGGGCCTTGACGCGCTGACCGAGCTCGTACACGGCGAGCGCGTAGAAGAAGCTGCGGTTATAGCGCGTGAGCGCATAGAAATTCTGCAGTCCGAGCATGTACTCGGTCGGTTCGCCGGGTGTCGGCAAATCGATCACCGTGACGGGCGTGCTGGCTTCCGAAGTCGAATCGAGCCCCGGCTGATCGAGCAGCATGCCGGCGCGCAGCAGTTGCGCGAGCGGCCAATGCGGCTGCGGCTGCCCATCGGCGGCGGCCTGCGCGACGCCGATGCTGCCGGCGTCGTGCGCGATCTGCCATACGACCGGCTGCCCGCTCTCCCAGCCGTTTTCCTTCAGATAGTTGGCCACGCTGCCGATTGCGTCCGCTTTGCTCGTGCGCAGATCGATCCGCTTGTTGCCTTCGAAATCGACCGCGTACTTGACGATGCTGCTTGGCAAGAATTGAGGAATCCCGATGGCGCCCGTGTACGAACCGAGCACCGTCGTCGGGTCGATCTGGGCGTCGCGCGTCCAGACGAGATAGTCCACGAGGTTCTTGCGAAAAGTCATTTCGCGCTCGGCGCGGTTCGGCGTGTTCGGATAGTCGAACGCGAGCGTCGTAAGCGCGTCGAGCACGCGGAAGTTGCCCATGTAGCGGCCGTATATCGTCTCGACGCCAATAATGCCGACCACGATTTCAGGCGGCACGCCGAATTGCTCGTAGGCGCGTTGCAGCGTTGCGCGATTCTCGCGCCAGAATTTGACGCCCGCGTTGATGCGCACGGGATCGAGGAAGCGCGCCTGATAGACATGCCAATTCTTGACGAACGGCGTAGGCGCTGGCGTGACGAGCTTGACGGCGGTAGCCGAGTAGCTCACGCCGGCGAACAACGCGTGCAGCGCCGCGGCGTCGAAGTCGTAGCGCGCCACCATGTCGTCGATGAACGCGTTGACGTCCGCGTTGGCTGCGTAGCGCTGGGGAATGATCTCTTCTTCGAAGGTCGTGCCGGGCGAGGCCGATTGTGGCTGCCGACCTTGCGCAAGATGAGTTGGGTGCTTGGTGGTGTGAGCGTTCTGGGCGTAGCCGCTTTGCGACGAAACGGCGGCGCCCAGCATCAGGGCGAGAAGAACGGCGAGGCGCCGGCGTGGCACAGCGGGCGATGCAAGTTGACCGGTCATAAAAGAGAGCGAAAGGGGGCGACGGACCGCTCGGGTTCGGAGGCGCACCGAAGTGCGCGACCGCGAACTCGTCTTGGCGTTCGGCGCAGTATAGCGAACGGTCGGCGCAGGAGGAACCGCAGGCAAGCGCGGCGCGCGCCGAGATAGCGCGTCAAGGCCGGTTGCCGCACCGTGCAAACGAGGCGCCCGGGAACGCGCACCGCCGCCTGTGGTAACGTAGTTCGGTCCGCGGCCGCACCTGCGACGCACGGCCGACGACGTTAACTAGGAGACATGCCGCGACCGCGGCAAACGAACGATCATGGCCACCGCTGTCTACTCACACCCCGACTGCCTGCTGCACGAGATGGGGCGCGGGCATCCGGAATGTCCCGAGCGTCTCGTCGCGATCGAGGATCAGTTGATCGCGAGCCGCATCGCCGAATTCATCGAGCGCGAGAGCGCGCCGCTCGCGCGAGTGGCCGATCTCGCACGGGTGCATACCCGCGCACATATCGATTTCATCGAACGCAGCGCGCCGCGCGAGGGCCATGCGTGGATCGATCCCGATACCGCCATGAACCCGCATACGTGGCAGGCCGCGCTGCGGGCGGCGGGCGCGGCCGTCGCGGCGACCGACGCCGTGATCGACGGGCGGTACGACAACGCGTTCTGCGCCGTGCGCCCGCCAGGACATCATGCGGAGCCCGCTCGTGCGATGGGGTTTTGCTTCTTCAACAACGTCGCGATCGCTGCGCGTCACGCGCTCGAAGTGCGCGGCCTGGCGCGCGTGGCCGTCGTCGACTTCGACGTGCATCACGGCAACGGCACCGAGGCGGCTTTTGCCGGCGACGAGCGCGTGCTGATGTGCAGTTTCTTTCAACACCCGTTCTATCCGTTCAGCGGCGCCGACAACCAAGCGCCCAACATGGCCAATTTGCCGATGCCGGCGCGCACGCCGGGCGCTGCGGTGCGCGAAGCGATCGACCTCGTGTGGCTGCCGCGGCTCGAAGCGTTCAAGCCCGAGATGATCTTCGTATCGGCCGGCTTCGACGCGCACCGGGAAGACGATCTCGGGAATATGGGACTCGTCGAGGACGACTACACGTGGATCACGGATCAAATTCGCCGCATCGCCGAGCGCTACGCACGCGGCCGTATCGTTAGCTGTCTCGAAGGAGGCTATAACTTGTCGGCGCTCGGCCGCAGCGTCGTCGCACACTTGCGCGCGTTGGCTGGAATTTGAAGCCCGCCCGAGCGCCCGGGAAGCGCGCTGCAGGCGCGCTGAAGCACGAAGCCACGACCGACCGCATTTGTTACTTGTTGCCAGGAGCGAGCGCATCATGAATCCCCCCTCTTCCTCTTCTTCGCCTTGCACTTCGGAAGCGCTCTTGATCGAGCGCGACGCGTACGGGCTCGCCGGCGTCGTGCGAGTCACGCTCAATCGCCCCGACGCCTTCAATGCGCTCTCGGAAGATCTGATCGAGCAGTTGCAGGCGGCGCTTTCCGCGATCGCGCAATCGGATGCGCGCGTCGTCGTGCTCGCGGCCGAAGGGCGCGCGTATTGTGCCGGACACGACTTGAAGGAGTTGCGAGCGACGCCTTCGCTCGAGTTCTATCAGCGGCTCTTCGGGCGTTGTTCCGCGCTGATGATGACGATTCAGCGAATGCCGCAGCCCGTCATCGCGCGCGTGCAGGGCATCGCCACGGCGGCGGGCTGCCAACTCGTCGCCATGTGCGATCTCGCGGTGGCGGCCGATACGGCGCGTTTCGCGACTTCGGGCATCCATTACGGCTTGTTCTGCTCGACGCCGGCCGTGCCGCTCTCGCGCAATATCCCTCGCAAAGCGGCGTTCGAGATGCTCATGACCGGCGATTTCATCGATGCGGCCAAGGCGCGCGAACTCGGGCTGATCAACCATATGACGCCGCTCGATGCGCTCGACACCGATGTCGCCGCGCTGGCCAAACGCATCTGCGACAAACCGGCCGCCGCCGTGAGCATGGGCAAGTCGCTGTTCTATCGGCAACTGGAGACGGGGATCGAAGCCGCCTATCAGATGGCCGGTCAGACGATCGCCTGCAATGCGAACGACCCAGTCGCGCAGGAGGGCATGCAGGCGTTCATCGAAAAGCGCACGCCCAACTGGCGCGCCTGACGCACGGCATGGACCACGGCGCCGCCGCGTTCGACAGCTACCGTGAACGGCATTCTTTCAGAGGTGAGCGAGGATCCACTGCGTCAGCGCATCGATGACATTGTCTCCATCGAGGTCGTTCATGGTTTCGTGGTACGCGCCTTCATAGAGCAAGAGCGTTCGATCGACGGCGCCGACGTGCTCGATGAACGTGCGACTGCCATCGGGCTCGGTCAGTTTGTCGGCCGTGCCGTGATAGACGAGCACCGGCACGTGCAGCGACGCTCGGCCGTGCTCGATGCGCGCCATCGCTTCGAGGATCTGCGCGCCCGTGCGCGCCGGGACGGCGCCGTGATGCACGAGCGGGTCGAGGCGGTTCGCTTGGACGACGCCCGCGTCGCGCGAAAGCAGCGCAGGCTCGATCTTCATCGCCTGGTAGCGCGGCCAGAGGCGGCTCACGATCCGGCTCGCCGCAAGCATCCAGCGGGGTACGTCCTTGCCCGGTGCAAGCGCGGGGCTCGAGAGAATCAGCCCCGTCACCCGCTTGCCGGCGTGCTCGAACGCTTCCATCCGCTCAATTGCAAACAATGTGGCGATCGTGCCGCCCATGCTGTGACCCATGAGGAACAGCGGGGCATCGGGGCGCGCCGCGGCGTCTAGCAAGGCGCGGGCGTCGTACAGATAGTCGTCGAAGGTCGTGACCCAGGTGCGTTCGCCGGGCGAGCGTCCGTGGCCGCGCAAATCGACGGCGACGAGTTCAATGCCCAATGCGCCGAGCCGCTCGGCCAGTGCGGCATAACGGCCCGCATGCTCGGCCAAGCCATGCAGCAACGCGACCGTGGCGCGAACGGGGTGAGCGCATGGCCACCGGTACAGCGCAAGGTCGACGCCGTCGGCGGTGCGAATCGTTGCGATAGCGAGCGGCTCGGCTGCACCTGGAACGCCGCCACTGGGGGCAGCGGGGGCGTTGGCGTTGGGCAGTGCGGTTGTCTCGGACATCGTGGTTCCCCTCCTCGGCGCATGGGCGCGATCATAAGGTCGCTTCCCGAAGCCCGCGAGACACTTCCGCGGTGGCGTCCTCTAATTTCGAAAACTCATTAAGGCCTTGCAATTAATTATTAAAGCCTATTTGTGCGGTGCGATAAAATTGCACGTCGTCACCTTTTCTCGCAACTGCGACGGCGGATGATGGGTTCCTGTGCGCACGCGCCGGCGGGCCATCGCCGCCGTTTCGTCATTCATGATCGAACTTCGTCATCTCTCGCAGCGTTTCGCCGGTCCGAGCGGCTGGGTCGAGGCCCTGCACGACATCAACTTGAGTATTGCCGCGGGCCAGATCTTCGGCATCATCGGCCGCAGCGGCGCGGGCAAAAGCACGCTCGTGCGCACCATCAATCTGCTTACTCGCCCGAGCGCGGGTGAAGTCGTGGTCGACGGCAAGGTGCTGACCGCACTGGCGCCGGCGGCGTTGCGCGAGGCGCGCCGCGAGATCGGGATGGTGTTCCAACACTTCAACCTGCTCAGTTCGCGCACGGTGTTCGATAACGTCGCCTTGCCGCTCGAGCTTGCCGGCATGAAGCGCGCCGATATCGAACGAACGGTGTTGCCGCTGCTCGAGCTCGTGGGGCTCACGCCGCTCAAGGACCGGTATCCCGCACGCATCAGCGGCGGGCAGAAGCAGCGCGTCGGAATTGCCCGAGCGCTGGCGAGCCGGCCGAAGGTCTTGCTGTCCGACGAAGCGACCTCCGCGCTCGATCCCGAAACGACGCGCTCGATCCTCGAACTGCTCAAGCGGATCAATCGCGAATTGGGCCTGACCATCGTGCTCATCACGCACCAGATGGAGGTGATCAAGGACGTATGCGATCGTGTCGCCGTGCTCGATGCCGGTCGTATCGTGGAAGAGGGCAATGTCGTCGATGTCTTTCTCGAGCCGCGTCACGATGTCACGCGCGCGTTGCTCGGCGATGTCATCGCGCACGAGCTGCCGAGCGCCGTGAAGGCGCGCGTCGCGGCGCAAATCGAGGCCGGCGAAGGCCAGCTATTGCGGCTCGCGTTCGCCGGCGGCGGCGTCGATCGGCCGATTCTGTCGGAGACGATCCGTCGCTACTCGCTCGACTTCAACATCCTGCATGGCCAGGTGGACGAGATTCAAGGGCGCGCGTTCGGCTCGCTTGCCGTGCTCGCAGACGGCGAGCCGCAGCAGCTTGACGCCGCGCTCGCGTTCTTGCGCGAGCAAGGCGTTGTCGTGGAGGCGCTCTCGCATGTTCAGTGAAATGTCGTCGATGTTCGTTCAGTCGTTCTGGGAGACGCTCGTCATGGTCGGGATCTCCGGCCTTCTCGGCGCGCTCGCGGGTTTGCCGCTCGGCGTGCTGCTGTTCCTGACCGATCGTGGCGGGGTGCTGCAAAGCGTCGCAGCGAACCGTTTCATGGGGTTGACCGTCAATGCGGTGCGATCGACGCCGTTCATCATCCTGCTCGTGGCCGTGATTCCGTTCACGCGCGTGATCGTCGGCACGTCGATCGGCACGGCGGCCGCCGTCGTGCCGCTCACGATCGCCGCCGCGCCGTTCATCGCGCGGTTGGTCGAGACGGCACTGCGCGAAGTCGACCGCGGCCTCATCGAAACCGCCGAAGCGCTCGGTGCGACGACGCGCCAGATCGTCTTCAAAGTCTTACTGCCAGAAGCGTTGCCGGGCATCGTCGCGGGGCTCACGATCACGTTCGTCTCGCTCGTCGGCTATTCGGCGATGGCCGGCGCGATCGGGGGCGGCGGCCTGGGCGATCTCGGGATCCGCTACGGCTATCAACGGTTCCTGCCCGAGGTGATGGTGACCGTCGTCGTGATCCTGATCGTCTTCGTGCAGTTGGTGCAGTCGTTCGGCGACTGGCTCGTGCGCCGGCTGAGCCATCGATGAGCTGCCGGGCGTTAGAGGCGTTGGTCGAAAGCCGGGCTTGGCGCTCGGGCTGCTTGCTCATAAAATAAAACGATCGTTCGTTAATGAGGAGCGCGGCGGCGCGGCACGCCGGCTGCGGTGTTGGCCGCGCCTATCTGGACTGGCCGGCCTGTCCAGGCCAGCGGTGGCTCCCCGCCGGGCTGCTGTTCGTCACTCCGGCACAGCCGTTTTTGCCCATTGGGAGTTTGCCGAGCGTCGGGCGGTGCGGCCGCGGGACCGGCTGTCGCTATAATGGCCGCTGGGTTGACGTATTCGTAACTTTGGAGCGAGTGCATGAAAATTTTGGTGCCAGTCAAGCGCGTGGTCGACTACAACGTCAAGGTCCGAGTGAAGTCGGACGGCACGGGCGTCGACATTGCAAACGTGAAGATGTCGATGAATCCGTTCGACGAAATTGCCGTGGAAGAAGCGGTGCGCCTGAAGGAAGCGGGCGTGGCCACCGAAGTGGTGGCGGTGTCGGCGGGCGTGGCGCAAGCGCAGGAGACGCTGCGCACGGCGCTGGCGATCGGCGCCGATCGTGCGATCTTGATCGAGTCGAACGAAGATCTGCAGCCGTTGGCGGTGGCCAAGCTGCTCAAGGCGCTGGTCGATAAAGAGCAGCCCCAACTCGTGATCCTCGGCAAGCAGGCGATCGACGACGACTCGAACCAAACAGGCCAGATGCTCGCTGCGCTGGCTGGCTTGCCGCAGGCGACCTTCGCGTCGAAGGTGACGATTGCGGACGGCCGTGCGACGGTGGCGCGTGAAGTGGACGGCGGCTCCGAGACGCTGACGCTCGCGCTGCCGGCCGTGGTGACGACCGACCTTCGCCTGAACGAGCCGCGCTACGTCACGCTGCCCAACATCATGAAGGCGAAGAAGAAGCCGTTGGAAACGATCAAGCCCGAAGACCTCGGTGTGGACGTCGCTCCCCGCTTGAAGACGCTGAAGGTTGCCGAGCCGCCCAAGCGCAGCGCCGGCGTGATGGTGCCGGACGTGCAAACGCTGGTCGAGAAGCTGAAGACCGAAGCCAAGGTGCTGTGAGGGGGGACGAAAGAAAATGACGATTCTGGTGATTGCCGAACATGACAACGCGTCGATCAAAGGCGCGACGCTGAACACCGTTGCTGCCGCACTGAAGATCGGCGGCGACATTCACGTGCTGGTTGCGGGCCACAACGCGCAGGGCGCGGCCGATGCCGCGGCCAAGATCGCGGGCGTGTCGAAGGTGCTGCTCGCCGATGCTCCGCAACTGGCCGAAGGCCTCGCGGAAAACGTCGAAGCGACCGTGCTGAACATTGCGAAGGATTATTCGCACATCGTGGCGCCGGCTACGGCTTACGGCAAGAACGTGGCCCCGCGCGTGGCGGCCAAGCTCGACGTGGCGCAGATCAGCGAAATTACGGCCGTCGTGTCGGCCGATACGTTCGAGCGCCCGATCTATGCTGGCAACGCCATTGCCACGGTGCAATCGGGCGACGCGATCAAGGTGATCACGGTGCGCGCGACGGGCTTCGACGCAGTGGCGGCCGAGGGTGGTGGCGCGTCCGTCGAGAAGATCGAAGCGGCGGCCGATCGCGGTATCTCGCAGTTCGTGAATCGCGAAGTGACGAAGCTCGATCGTCCGGAACTGACGAGCGCGAACATCATCGTTTCGGGGGGCCGGGGGCTGGGCAGCGGCGAGAACTACACGAAGGTTCTAGAGCCGCTGGCCGATAAGCTGGGCGCGGCGCTCGGCGCATCGCGCGCGGCAGTGGACGCGGGCTACGTGCCGAACGACTACCAAGTGGGGCAGACGGGCAAGATCGTCGCGCCGCAACTGTATGTGGCGGTGGGCATTTCAGGCGCGATTCAGCACTTGGCGGGCATGAAGGATTCGAAGGTGATCGTGGCGATCAACAAGGATCCGGAAGCGCCGATTTTCAGCGTGGCCGATTATGGCCTCGTCGGCGATTTGTTCACGCTGGTGCCTGAACTCGTGAGCGCCTTGGGCTAAACGCGCTGGCTCCGCGAAGCGGGCGGAATGCAGGAGAGGAGGGGTGCGGCTTAGCCGCACCCCTTTTTTAATGATCGATTCGCTGGAGCGCGCGCTTCGAGCGTGAGCCGACGGCGTGCGGTCAAAAAGCAAGCGGCGCCCGGTTGGGGCGCCGCTCGTGCTGCTGCCGGCTGCTGAGGTATGCGCGAGCCGTTACGCGTAAGCGGGTTGCGGCGCCGCGCCGCGATCGCCGAGGTAGCGATGAACGGACAGATCGTCGGCCTGGATTGCCGGGCGTCGCCCCGAGATCAAGTCGGCCAGCAACTGACCGGAACCGCACGACATGGTCCAGCCGAGCGTACCGTGCCCCGTGTTCAAGAACAGGTTCGAAACGGGTGTGCGGCCCACGACCGGCGTGCCGTCCGGCGTCATCGGACGCAGGCCCGTCCAGAACGAGGCTTGCGTGGTGTCGCCCCCGCCTGGGAACAAGTCGTTGACGCACATTTCGAGCGTTTCGCGCCGCGCCTGGCGCAGCGTCTTGCTAAAGCCCACGATTTCCGCCATGCCGCCCACGCGAATGCGATCGTCGAAACGCGTGATCGCGATCTTGTAGGTTTCGTCGAGCACCGTCGAAACGGGCGCTTTCGCGGAATCGACGATCGGCGCCGTGATGGAATAGCCCTTGAGCGGATAGACGGGGATCTTCACGATGCCCGACAACAGCTGAGTGGAGTACGAACCGAGGGCGACGACGTAGGCGTCGGCGCGCAACGTTTGCCCGCCGCAACGCACCCCGGCAATGCGGCCGCCGGCCGTTTCGAGCGCATCGATCGATGTGTTGAAACGGAACTTAACGCCGAGCGATTCGGCGAGCGCAGCCAGGCGCGTGGTGAACAATTGGCAGTCGCCCGTTTCGTCGCCGGGCAGCCGCAGGCCGCCCGTCAGCTTGTGCGAGACGGCGGCGAGCGCCGGCTCGGCGCGTGCGAGCTCGGCGGGGCTCAAGAGCTCGTACGCCACGTTGGCGTCCTTCAGCACGGCAATGTCTTTTTGTGCGCCGTCGAGCTGTTGCTGCGTGCGAAAAACCTGCAGCGTACCGCCCGTGCGGCCTTCGTATTGGATGCCGGTATCGGCGCGCAACGCCTGCAAACAGTCGCGACTGTATTCGGCGAGGCGCACCATCCGGCCTTTATTGACGGCATAGCGCTCGGCGGTGCAGTTTTGCAACATCTGCCACATCCAGCGCAATTGGAACTGCGTGCCGTCCAGACGGATTGCGAGAGGCGCGTGCTTTTGGAACATCCACTTCACTGCTTTGACTGGGACGCCGGGAGCTGCCCAGGGAGCCGCGTAGCCGGGCGAGATCTGGCCGGCGTTGGCAAAGCTCGTATCGAGCGCGGGACCGGCTTCGCGATCCACCACCGTGACCTCGTGACCGGCGCGCGCCAGGTAATACGCGGTTGTCACGCCGACGACGCCACTACCTAAAACGACGACTCGCATAGTTGCTCCCAAACACCGACTAGTCCAGTTGATGACGCTATACTATTGCGACAAAAGCAGTTTTTGTTCGTGTATTTTTTTGATTTTTGGTTGAAACATCATGCGCACGCAACGGCAGCCGATTCGTAAGCTGGACAAGCTCGATCACAAGATTCTCAAGCTGCTGCAGGAGGACGGCCGCATCGCCATGAAGGACTTGGCCGAGCGCGTGGGGCTGACCGTTACGCCGTGCATCGAGCGCGTCAAGCGAATGGAGCGCGACGGCGTGATCCTGGGTTATTACGCCCGCGTGGATCCGGCTCAGCTCGGCGCGGCGCTGCTCGTATTCGTCGAGATCACGCTCGGCAACAAAAGCGGCAATATGTTCGATCAGTTCCGGCGCGAAGTTCAAAAGATCCCCGAGGTGCTCGAGTGCCACCTCGTCTCAGGCGATTTCGATTACCTCATCAAAGCACGCATCGGCGAGATGACCGATTACCGCAAACTGCTCGGCGACATCCTCTTGCAACTGCCGGGCGCCGTTCAATCGAAGAGCTATGTGGTGATGGAAGAGATCAAGGAAACGCTGATGATCTCGGTAGGCGATTGAGGCGGATCGAGGCGGGCGAAGCGAACCCATTCGTCATTGTGTGGGTGGCTGGCGCTGCGCAATGTACCGGCGAAGACTGTGCGCGCTGCTTTCGACTGGAAATCAGCGATGAACCAGTTTGCTGTCCTGGTCGGCCGGAAATCTACGCAGGCGCGCGGATAACGCATTGTTCAACGCCTCACCCACAAAATGCGGACAGGTTCGGTCGATGTCTCCACTCGCAGCCCTAAGCCGCTTGCGGCACGACATCCAAAAATCCGGTGACGTTCTTGAACCGGCCCGCGGCATCGACCACTCCGAAGTCGGAGCCTTTCACGATCGCGTCGCCGCCCGGCGCCACGAGGTCCCACGAGAAACGCACGTAATTGCCGAAACCGTCGGCGGGTGCGCTGAGCCGGAACACGTGCTGCGGAAAGCGTTCATGCACGGCGCCAATCATGGCGTCGATGCCGTCGTGTCCCTTGCCGGCCAGTAGCGGATCGACATAGGACGCGTCTTCGGCCCACGTCCGTGCGATCAATTCGCGGCGGCGGGCAGCATCGGTTTCGTTCCAAGCGGAAAAATAGCGGTCGACGAGGTCGAGATGGGCAGTCATGGCTTTCTCCAAAACTCAAGGCTAAGGTTGACGGCGCAGGTAGGCCGTATCGCTCGGTCGCTAGCCGTCTCGCCTCGTTCAGGTCGATTCGGTTAGCGCCTGGACCGAAGCTTCGGACAAAGCGCGAGGCGCGTCGATTACGTGCGAGGTAATGGAAACACCGCGGCGTTTCGCTATGATCGCCGTTATGAACTCGATCCTCAGTCCATCGCGCTCCCCTTCGCGCGCCGCCTCGCAACGGGGGAGCCGCCCCGTCGGCGATCTCCTGCGCGAGTGGCGCCAGCGCCGCCGCATGAGCCAACTCGTGCTTGCCACCGAGGCGCAGATTTCGACGCGCCATCTCAGTTTCGTCGAGTCGGGCCGCGCACAGCCAAGCCGCGAGATGCTCATGCATTTGGCCGAACAACTCGAGGTGCCGCTGCGTGCGCGTAACGCGTTGTTCGTCGCCGCCGGTTATGCGCCGCTCTATGCCGAGCGGCCCTTGAGCGATCCGCAACTCGATGCCGCGCGCGAAGCCGTGCAACTCGTGCTGCGCGGGCACGAGCCATACCCCGCGCTCGCGATCGATCGGCACTGGACGATGGTGGCGGCCAACGCCGCGTTGGCGCCGCTCGTCGCGCGCGCCGATCCGCGATTGCTCGAGGCGCCCGTCAACGTCATGCGCTTGTCGCTCCATCCCGACGGCCTCGCGCCGCATATCGTCGATTGGACCGGCTGGCGTGCGCACGCGCTGCAACGCATCGAGCGGCAGGCGCAAGCGAGCGGGGATGCGACGCTCGCGGCAATGATCGAGGAGCTCGCAGCCTATCCGGCGCCGGCAGGCGCCAAAGCCGAACACGGTGGCGAACCACCGCCGTTGGCCGATGTCGTCGTGCCGTTCGGTCTGCGCACGGACATCGGAGTGTTGTCGTTTTTCAGTACGACGACGGTGTTCGGCTCACCGGTCGATGTGACTTTGTCGGAACTGGCCATCGAAGCCTTCTTTCCCGCCGATGCGGCCACAGCCGCCGCATTGCGCGACTATCAAGCACGGCAGGCAGAAGGAGCGGTGACGTAAGCCGGCGCCATCCGCTAAGAGCGGCTTGGCTTGGCTTGGCTTGGCTTGGCTTGGCTTGGCTTGGCTTGGCACGGCGCAACTCGACTCCCCTCGATGTACCGACCAACCGTCTAAATCACGCCGCTGCGTCGAAGCTGCGCGACGGTCTCAGCGTCCAACCCCAGCACGCAGCGCAGCACGTCTTGCGTCCCTTCGCCGAGCACGGGCGGCGCATGCCGGACCGGCGGCCGCTCGCCGTCGATCCGGTAAGGCGGCGCGAGCACGTGCTCCGCGCCCGCCACCGGATGCGACTGCTCGGTCACGAGCCCGGCTGCTGCGGCGCGCGGGGAAGTCAACGCTTCCAGCAACCCCATCACTTCCCCGCAGGGGATGCCAGCCGCCGTCAGCCGCGCGAGCAAGGTGGAACGTTCGCGCTTGCCCAACTCCGCTTTGATCTGAGCGATCAACGGTTCTCGATGCGCGCCGCGCGCGAGGTTCGTCTTGAAGCGATCGTCCTCGGCCAAGTCGGGCCGATCGATGACGTCCCGGCAAAACCGCTCGAATTGCGCGTTCGTGCCGACGGTAACGACGATCGGTCCGTCTTTCGCATCGAAGACGCCGTACGGGACGATGGACGGATGCGCATTGCCGTAGCGTGGCGGGTCCTCGCCCGCGAGCAGCGCTTCGAGGCCGTAGTAAGCGGTGATCGCCACGCCGCAATCGAACAGCGCCATCTCGATGCGGCGTCCGCGCCCCGTGCGCGCTCGATCGAACAATGCCGCGAGGATTGCTTGGGCCGCGTACATGCCCGTGACCAAATCGACGACCGCGACGCCGAATTTCAACGGCGGTTGCGTGGGCTCGCCGTTCATCGCCATCAAGCCCGACTCGGCCTGCACGACGAGGTCGTATCCGGGCCGCGCGGCCTCCGGCCCGCTGCGCCCATAGCCCGAAATCGAGCAGTACACGAGCGAGGGATGCACGCGGCTCAAGGCCTCGTAGTCGAGGCCGAAGTTGCGCGCGCCGCCGAGCTTGAAGTTCTCGATGACGATGTCGCTCTTGATCGCAAGTTCGCGTGCGAGCCGAGCCCCTTCGCCGGTCTGCAGATCGAGCGTCACCGAGCGCTTGTTGCGATTCACGCTGTTGAAGTAGCAGGTCTCGGTCGCGCCGATGCGCGAGCCCCAATCGCGCGTGTCGTCACCGCGCTTCGGATGTTCGATCTTGATGACTTCGGCGCCGAGGTCCGCCAGAGCCATTGCACACGATGGCCCGGCGAGCACGCGCGAGAGGTCGAGCACGCGGATACCCGATAGCGGCAGAGCGGCGCGCCCCTGGGTGTTCGATTCGTTCATGTCGCGGCGTCCTCGCTCACGCTTGCGTCGATGTGCGGCCGAGTGCAATGTATCTGGCCAGGTGGTGATCTTCGTCGCCGAACTGATGATCGATCATGACGAGCCGCTTCGCGTAGTGGGATAGCGGCAACTCCCAGGTCATGCCGATGCCCCCATGCAGTTGCACGGCTTCGCGCGCTAGCCGCGCGCCGACTTGCCCCGCGGTGTGCTTGGCCGCCGACAGCGCCCGCTCGCGGGCAGCGCGCGAGGCGTCGAGCGCCGCGGCTGCGTTGATGACGGCGGAGCGCACTTGCTCGATATCGATCGCGAGATCGGCCATGCGATGTTGCAGTGCCTGAAAGCTGCCGATCGGCACGCCGAACTGGCGACGCGTGCGCAAGTATTCGAGCGTGGCGCAGAACGCGGTTTGCATCGCCCCCAACGCTTCGGCCGAAAGCGCGAGGAGACCCGCGCCCAGCGCGGTTTCGAGCGTGGCAAAACCACCGTCCACCGCACCGATCAACGCATCGGACGCCAGCTTCACATCGCCGAGCATCACTTCCGCGCCGCGGCCGCCGTCGATCAACGCGTAGTCGCGCAGCGCCAAACCCGGTGTGCCGCGCGGCACCCAAAACAGCGAGATGCCATGCTCGGCAGCCACCTCGCCGCTCGTGCGCGCCGAAACGACAAACCCGTCGGCCGCTGCGCCGAACAGCACCACGGCCTTCGCTCCGTTCAAGCGCCAGCCGTCGCCGGCGCGCATGGCGGTGGCGGCGACGCGCGCCGGCTCGTAGCGCGAGTCCGGTTCGCCGTGGGCCAGCGCAACGACCGTTTCGCCGTCGATCAGCCGTACTAGCTCGGCGCGCTGCGTTTCGTTGCCGGCCAGCGCGAGCACGCGGCCCGCCACGAGCGCGCCGAGAAACGGTTCGACCACCAAGCCGCGGCCCAACTGATCGAAGACGACGGCGATATCGTCACCGCTGCCGCCGAAGCCACCGTGCTCGGGCGCGAATAGCGCGCCGATCGCGCCGAGCTCTCCGAAGCGCCGCCACATCGCGCGATCGAATCCTTCGGGCGAGCGCGCGTTGCGCTCGCGCGTGGCGAAGCCGTATTGCTCCGCGACGAATCGCGCGAGCGTATCGGCAAGCATCCGCTGTTCGTCGGTCACTTCGAAGTTCATCGTCGAGCCCTTTCAGAGGTCAAGGATCGCTTTCGCGATGATGTTCTTTTGAATTTCGTTCGATCCGCCGAAGATCGAGAGCTTGTAGTTGTTGAAGTCGCTTTTGGCGGCGTCGGGTGCATCGAACGCGCCGAGCGGCTCGCCGTCGTATCCCTCGTCGAACGCCTCGTCGATGAACGGGTGGGCGTAGGGGCCCAGGGCGCGCCGCATCAAGCTGGCGATTTCCTGGCGGATCTGCGTGCCGCGCACTTTCAGCATCGAGCTTTGCGCGCCCGGCGCGCCGCCGCCCGCGGCCGCGGCGATCGTACGCAGATTGGTCGTCCTCATGTTCTCCAGATCGATCGCCACGCGAGCCATGCGCGCCGCAAAAAGCGGGTCTTCGGCCAGCGGGCGCCCGCGATGCATGACCGCCGCCGCGGCTTGCTCGAGCCGCTCGAGCGCCGCCGTCGAAAACCCGATACCGGCAATATTGGTGCGTTCGTAAGTGAGCAAGTACTTCGCGTAGGTCCAACCGCGGTTCTCTTCGCCGACGAGGTTTTCCACGGGCACGCGCACGTCGGTGAAAAATACCTCGTTGACTTCGTGCTCGCCATCGAGCGTGACGATGGGGCGCACCTCGATGCCCGGCGTGCTCATGTCGATCAGCAAGAAGCTGATGCCTTCCTGCTTGCGAACGTCGGTGGCCGTGCGCACGAGGCAGAACATCATGTTCGCGTAGTGGCCGAGCGTGGTCCACGTCTTCTGGCCGTTGACGAGGTAGTGTTCGCCGTCCGCGTCCACCTTGCGTTGCGCGCGCGTGGAAAGCGATGCGAGATCCGAGCCCGCGCCCGGTTCGGAATAGCCCTGGCACCACCAGTGACTGCCGTCGAGAATGCGCGGGAGGAAATGCCGTTTTTGCGCTTCGCTGCCGTACTTGATCAGCACGGGGCCGAGCATGTTCACGCCGAACGGCACGATGCGCGGCGCTCCCGCCAGCGCGCATTCGTTATCGAAGATGAAGCGCTCGACCGCGCTCCAACCGGTGCCCCCATGCTCGCGCGGCCAGTGGCTGGCGAGCCAGCCCCGCTCGTTCAGAATGGCATGCCATTGCGCCATGTCCTCGCGCGTGAGCCGCAGCCCGTGCTTGACCTTACGGGCGGTGCGCGCCGGCAGCCGTTCGTCGAGAAAACGCCGGACTTCGGCACGAAACGCCTCTTCTTCCGCCGTGAAATTCAGATCCATCGGGTCGCCCTCGAGGGTGGTCGTTCGGTGGGCCCGCGCTAGGACGCCGTTTCGTTCAAGCTCGAAAAATCGGCGCCGCGTGCAACGAGTTCGACGATGAGCGGCGACGGTCGCCAGAAGAACGCGTCCTCTTGCGACAAACGTTCGAGTTCCGCGAGCACGTTCGGCAAGCCGAGCATGTCGGCATACTTCATCGGACCGCCGCGATAACGCGGAAAGCCGTAGCCGTAGACGAGCGCGATGTCGACGTCGAGCGGACGCAGCGCGATGCCTTCGCGCACGACGTTCGCCGCTTCGTTGATGATGGCGCACATGAGGCGGCGCACGATTTCGTCATCGGTGAAACTACGCGGCGAGACGCCGGCGCGCGAGCGCTCGGCTTCAATGATCGCTTCCACTTCGGGGTCGGGTGCGCCGGTGCGCGCGCCCGGCTCGTAGCGGTAAAAGCCGCGGCCCGTCTTTTGACCGAACCAGCCGCGCTCGCAGAGGCGATCGGCGATTTGCACGTAGCGCATGCGCGGATCGCGCGTCGGCGCGCGCCGCTTACGCGCCGCCCAGCCGATATCGCCGCCCGCGAGATCGACCACTTGATACGGTCCCATCGGATAGCCGAACTCACGCATGGCGTGGTCGATTTGATAGGGCGACGCGCCGTCTTCCATCAGATAGTCGGCGGCGGTGCGATAGACGGCGAGCAGGCGGTTGCCGATGAAGCCGTCGCACACCCCAGCGCGCACGGGCACTTTGCGCAGTTGCTTGGCCAGCGCGAATGCGGTGGCGACGACGTCCGGGCCGACGCGCGCCGGTACCACGATCTCGAGCAGCTTCATGACGTTGGCCGGCGAGAAGAAGTGCAGGCCGATCACGTCGGCCGGGCGCGAGGTAGTAGCGGCGATCTCGTCGATGTCGAGATAGGACGTGTTCGTCGCGAGCACGGCGCCGGGCTTGCACACGCGATCGAGTTCGGCGAACACGGCCTTCTTGACCGCCATGTCCTCGAATACGGCTTCGATGACGAGATCGACGTGAGCGAGCGCCTCGTACGAGGTGCTGCCGGCGAAGCGGGCCAGCGCGGCGGCTTTGCCCTCGCTGCTCATGCGGCCTTTCGCAACGAGGCCTTCATAGACGCGTTCGACATGTGCGCGGCCGCGCGCGAGCGCTTCGTCGTCGCGCTCGATCATCGTGACGGGCAAGCCCGCTTCGAGCACCGCCACGGCGATGCCCGCGCCCATCGTGCCGCCGCCGACGACGCCGAGCGTCGCTACGGGGCGCGGCGTGGCGACCTGGGTTTCCGGCGCCTTCGCCACTTCGCGTTCGGCGAAGAAGGCATGCACGAGTCCGGCGCGTTGTGGGCTTTCGAGACATTCGAGGAATAGCTTGCGCTCGAGCGCGAGGCCTTCGTCGAACGGCAAGCCGAGGGCGGCTTGGACCGCCTCGATGATCTTCAGGGGTGAAAACAGCCCCCGTTGACGCGCTGCCGCGTTCTTGCGCGCGGCTTCGATGGCGCTGCGGCTAGCCTCGGGGCCTTCGTTCGCGAGCGCGGTGGCGGCGCGCGTCGGGCGCACGCCCGCATGCGCGGCCAGCAGCTCCCGAGCATAAGCAAGCCCTTCGCCGAGGACGTCGTCGGAGGTGCCGAGGCGATCGACCAAGCCCAAGGACCAGGCTTCTTCGGCCGAAACATGACGGCCCGAGAGCATCAAATCGAGGGCGGGCCCAGCCCCGATCAGCCGGGGCGTGCGCTGCGTGCCGCCCGCTCCCGGCAGCAGGCCGAGCTGCACTTCGGGCAAACCGAGTTTTGCGCCGCGCACGACGAGGCGGTAATGGGCGGCGAGCGCGATTTCCAGCCCGCCGCCGAGCGCGGCGCCATGGATCGCGGCCACCACGGGCTTGGTGCACGCCTCGATGCGGTTGCACACGGCGGGCAGCAACGGCTGCTGCGGCGGCTTGCCGAACTCGCGAATGTCGGCGCCTGCAATGAAATTGCGGCCCGCGCCGACGATCAACACCGCGGCCACGGCCGCGTCGGCCTGCGCGGCGTCGATTGCCTCGAGCAGGCCGCGCCGAACGTCGGCGCCGAGCGCGTTCACGGGGGGATGATCGATGCTGACCACAAGGACATTGCCGTGCAGGGAGCGGGAGACGACGGGAGGCGAACTCGAGGCGGTCATGGGCGGGGCGGGACTCGATGGTGACAGGTAGCCCGATTGTCGAGCGGATAGCCGCAATTGACAATCCAAGCATGAGTTGACAGACTGTCAAATCGTATTTGACGATGCCGTGATTCCTTTTACCACAGCCTCGCTGGGAGACGCGTGGACCTGAATTCTCTCTCTCTGCTCGTCGAAATTCTCGAAGCCGGTAATCTGAGCGAGGCGGCGCGCCGCCTCAAGATGACCCGCGCCAACGTCAGCTACCACTTGAACCAGTTCGAGCGCACGCTCGGATTGCAACTCGTGCGGCGCACGACGCGCCGAGTCGAGCCGACCGAAGTCGGCCTGCGCCTGGTCGAGCATGGCCGCGCAATCCGACGCGCGCTCGAAGCGGCCCGGGAGACGGTGGAAACGCTCGGCCGCACGCTGCAGGGCCGGGTGCGGCTGTCCGTGCCGAGCGGCTACGGCCAACTGGTGATGGCCGATTGGCTGCTCGAATTCAAGCGGCAGCATCCGGGCATCGTTCTGGACGTCGTGTTCGAAAACCGCGTGGAAGACTTGCTTCGCGATGAAGTCGATATTGCAGTGCGTGTGATGTCGGAGCCGCCGCAAAACCTCGTGGCGCGCGACATGGGCGCGGTGCGGTATGTCGCCTGTGCGTCCAAGGCTTATGCGAGCGAGCATGGTTTGCCGACGCAACTGGCGGCGTTGGGCGCGACACCGCTCATCACGGCGACGGTGGTCGGGCGTCAGTTGCGCGTGGCGGCCTACCTGGGCGATGAGCGGCACGAGGTCCTGCTCGAGCCCACGCTGATTTCCGAGAATTTCTTGTTCTTGAGGCAAGCGGTGCGTGCGGGCCTCGGCGTCGGCATCGTGCCCGATTATGTCGTGCAGGACGACATTCGCCGGGGAGAAGTCGTGACGACGCTCGACGAGTGGCGGCTCAGCATTTTCGGCACGCGCATGTACCTGCTCTATATGCCGGATCGCCATCAAACGCGTGCGGCGGCGACTTTTATCGACTTCATTCTCGCGCAGGCAAAAAAATCGGGGCGGACCGCGTAGGGACCGCCCCTCGGCTTCGGCCGCTCGCTTCCTGTCGCGACGGCCGCCAGCTAGCGCTTCGTGCTGGGCGCGCTAGCGCTAGCTGACCGTAGCTGTGGCGCTAGTGATGCTTCTTCGCATCGCGTTCGCGCTCGAGTTCGTCCTTCACGTCTTCCTTGGCGTCGCCGTAGCCCTTACGGACCTCTCCCGCCGCTTCTTGGAGATCGCCCTTGGCTTCGCGTGCCGGATCGTTCGTCACCTTACCGACGGCTTGATTGACCTTGCCCTTCGCCTTTTCCGTGACGCCCTTCACTTGGTCCTTGTTCATCTAATCTCTCCTTGGTTGCGGTGTGCCGCACGTGCGACATGTTCGAAGACGCAACGCACGTGCCCGTCCCTCGCGCGCCGCTTTGGGGACGGAGCGCAATATTCGTAGCATGCGTGCGGCGCGCCTGCGCAGGAGCGAAGGCGAGTCAGAAGGAGGGCGTGGATTGGGCAGCGGCGGGCGTCGAGGCGTCGGCCTGCGCGCTGGCGGCCTGCGTTTGCGCATCGTCCGCGGCAAGGACCGGGGCGAGCGAGGGACCGAGCGATTTGAGCAATTGCACCGCCATCGCGCTGGTGTAGTCGTAGCGCGCGGCATAGGGCTCGTGCGCGTAAGCCGTTAGCGTGCCGTAGAAGCGGTCGCCGATGACGAACACGAACGTGGCCGTGCGGTTGACCTTGCGCGATTCGATGAGCCGCGCGCCGCGCGCATAGACGTCGAAGCGTTGATCGCCGGTGCCGGTCTTGCCGTACACGTCGAGCGTGCGCCCGTCGCCAAGCGGCAACCCCGTGGCGAGGCGCCTGCCCGTGCCGGCTTGCACGACCTGGTGCAAGAGCTGGCGTGCGACGGCCACGATCTCGGGCGAGACGGCCTCGTTGCCCGCGCTCGGCGCGTGTGCGAAATGCGTTTCGAAGGGCGTGCCCGCGGCGAACGCGAGCGTGTCGATGCTTTGCGCCCGGCGCATCTTGCCGTCGTCGGCGATGATCCCCATCAATTGCGCGAGCGCGTCGGGGCGATCGCCCGAAGCGCCGATCGCAGCCGCATAGGAGGGCGTGACCGTCTCGAACGGATAGCCCAGCGCACGCCAGGACTTGCCGATGGCGGCGTACGCCTGCAACTCGACCATGTGGCGAATACGGCGATCCTGCGTCAGATGGTGCCGTGTCTTGAACAGCCACGTGTACGACGTGAGGCGTGCATCGCGGCTCGCCTCGCGCAGCTGCGCCTCGGTCGCGTCGGGATGCTGGCGCAGGTAGGCGAGCATCCACAGCGCGATCGGGTGAACGCCCGAAATGTAGCCCCGATCGTTCAAGTTGAACTTGTCGATGCCGTACTTCGCATAGAGCTTGGCGAGATCGTCGTCGGAGAGCGAGGCGCTCGGCGTGTGCGCGAGCGCGGCACGCATGCGGGCCGCGAACCAGGGTAATGGCGCATCGGGCGCGATGCTGCGCAGCGCCGTGGCAAGCTTCGGTGGGCTCTTGCGCATGTCCGCGATCAGCGCGTCGAGCGCATCGTCGGGCGCTTTGCCGTGGTACTTCACGTAGAACCGATGCAGGTAGACGAGGCTTTCCTGATCGGCGAACTGTACGAGATAGCGATGACGGAGCGCGGGGTCGTCGAGCCAATGCGCCGAGGGCCCGGCCGACTCGACCATCTCGTAATGAACGATGTCGCGCATGAGCCGCACGAACACGAGGTTCACCGAATGCTGGAACGCCTCGCGCACCGTGAGAATGCGTCCGTTCTCGGCTTTGTCGAAGTTCGTGAACACCTGCGCACCCCCGCCGGTGTAGAAGGTTTCCCCCGGGTTTGCCGAATACTTGCGTTCGACGGCCGCATCGAGCATGGCGGGGAGCGAGCGGTCTTTCGCGTCGGCGAGGTAGTCGAGCGCCCAGCGCGAGAGACCGTCGAGCGGGTCGACGTTCGTGCGCTTCAGTTGCGCGCGGCTCAAGGAGGCGTAACGGTCGTGCAGCGCCGAGACGATTTGCAGATAGGTGACGAGCGTGCGCAGCTTCGCGGTGGAGCCGAGGTTCAAGCGCGCGCCGCCGTTGATGTCGAACGGCTGATTCACGCTGTCCGTTTGCACGCGCACGACATCGGCGCCGCTCTTGTGTTCGAACAGGATGAAGCTGAATGAGATTTTCGAAGGATCGTCCCCGGGGCGCAGCATTTCGAAGCCATATAGGCCGGCCGCCTTCGCGCCGTCGATGGTGGCCGCTTGCGCGAGGCGCTCGCTGACGGCGCGTTGCGCAGCATCGTTCAGCGTCGAGCGCACTGTGAGATCGAGCCGATCGAGATCGTAGAAGCTGGCGATGCCGAGCGTTTGTTGCAACTGCGAACGCACGAGCGTGACGGCCTTGCGCGCGACGTACGACATCGCCGGCTGGGGCGGTGCGGCCTTGTGCGTTTGCAGAGAGGCGGCGAGGGCGGCATCGCGCAAGGGCGCCGAGATCACGCCGTTGGCGGCGAGCACGCGGATGTAGCTGTCGGTCAGCGCCGCCAGCGCAGCGCGGTCGCGCACGAGGTAGTACGACGGCGCGCGCTGCGCGATCAGCAGCGAGAGCACTTGCTTGAATGCGACGGCTTCGTCGGCAAGAACGCCCGGCGCCATCGGGCCGTTGCCCGTTTCGGTGCTCGCTTGCGAGAGCAGACGATTGACTTGCGCGAAATCGCGTCCATACCAAGCGGTCAGCCCGTCGCCCAACCCCTCGATTTCGCCGACGCCCGGCTGCGCCGCAAGCGGCACCGTGTTCAGGTAGTGAACGACGATGGACTTGCGCGCCGCCATCGTGTTTTCCCCACCGAGATAGGCGCGGACCGATGCCGATGCGATTTGACGGAGCTTTTCCGGAGGCGTGGCGGTGCGGCCTCCGGGGGAGTGGCGGAATTTTTCGGTTTGCGTGGCGAGCGTGCTGCCGCCGGGCGTGTGCCGATGGTGATTGACGAGGCGCAGCGCTTGATCCCACAGGGCACGGCCGAAACGGCCCCAGTCGATCGCGGGGTTGCGGGCGGGTTCGCTCGCATCGAGCAAGTAGCGATCTTCGATGAACGTCAGCGCACTGACGATGATGGGGGGAATCGAATCGTAATCGGCGTACGCGAGCGCCGGGTAGCGCGCGCTAAATAGCGGCACGCCCGCCTCGTCGAACAAACGCAGTCCGGCTTGGTCCTTTTCCGCATATGGAATAAACAGCCCTTGACCGGCGAGCGACTTCATCATCGACGAATCGCGCGCTTGGCTCGTTACGGCAAAACCGCGCTTGCGAAGTCGCGCTTCGAAGTCGGGCAGCCGGGCATAGCCCAAGCGCCAGTCGTAAGGGCCGCCGGGCGTGGGGAATAAAACGCTGTCACTCGGGCCCGAAGCAACTGAAAACGATACCTGCCGGCCAAGCTTCGCGAAATAGCGCGCTTGCAGCCGGGAAGTTTGCATTTCCACTGAAACGAAGTAGGCGAGTACGCCGACGAGTGCGGCGATGCCCACGAGCGTCAGCCACTTCCATCGCGCGCCCAGCGACATCGTGGAGATGTAGCGCAAGGGAAGGCGGGCGAGTGGGCGATTCATGATGAGGCTCCCTGGGCGGCGTCGCCTCCGGGCGCTTCGTCGTTCGCCGCTGTCGCGACATCCGCTTCGGTTCCGGCCGGCGCGGCGGTCGCGCTGCGGCACGATGGCGCGCTGACAACGCTCGTACTAGTGTAATCGTGCGCCGAACCCCTGTGCATAGCGGAATGTGTGTAGAAACGCACCGAAGGCCTCGTATTCGCGCCGCAGCCCGATGGCGGCGTCCTCTCGGGGTGGAGAAGCAACCCGCACGCCCAATGGGCGCCGAGCCTGCGATGTTGCCCGGGTGATCGAGGCTGGGCGCCGGTTCGACCCGCCCAGCGCAGCGCATACTGGGAAGATGGGGGCATCGATTCGCGTAAATATGACGCTGAAATTGACAGGATGGATTATCGTTTCGGTATTAATTTCTTCGGAATTTCGGTTATTCGTAAGTGAGCGTCGCCTCGAATTTCCAATTACAAAAAATGTGCGATGATCGTGTCGTTTTATCGACCGCTCGAGCGTCGACACTCAGCATAGATGGATTCGGCAATAGCGGGGCTGCCACCGGGAAATAAATCGATGCGCTGCGCGTTCGCCGCCGCTGTCACCGTTCGGCGCAATGGCTATTGCTCGTTGGACTTGTTCGTCCTTGCTGCCCTCGCCGGTGCGCCGCACCCTTGGGAAGTGCTGAAATTGCGGTCGTCGCATTGAAGTCTTTGCATCGAATCGAAGAAGAGCCTTTGGTGTGCACCTCGTCGAGAGCCGCGGGCCGGGTCGTGCCGTACCGCGGGAGGCGCATGCCGGGATGTCGATACTTCGGCTCGCGATACGCGAGCCGTTGCGGTATCGCGCGGGTCGCTCGCATGGCTTGCGCGACGACGAGGAGGCATAAATGAAAAGCTGGGCCGAGGAACTGCTGCACGAGTTGAATCATACGAGCTCCGATGCGGAGATTTTCAGCAAGATCGCGCTGGCCGCTCGGAGCTTGGGCTTCGAGTTCTGCGCATATGGCTTGCGGGCGCCGTGGCCGCTGTCCAAGCCGAAGACGCGGTTGCTGAGCAACTACCCCGAAGCGTGGAAACGGCGCTATCAGGAAGCGCGCTACGACGAAATCGACCCCACCGTGCAGCATGCGCGGCGCTCGCAAGCGCCGATCGTCTGGAACGACGCACTTTTTAGCGGTGTGCCGCAACTGTGGCGAGAGGCGCAGTCGTACGGGTTGCGCTATGGGTGGGCGCAATCGGCGTTCGACAGTTGCGGCGTAGGCGGCATGCTCACACTCGCCCGTTCGCGTGATCCGCTCACGAGCGAAGAGCTTGCCGAGAACGAAGTGAAGATGCGGTGGCTCGTGAGCACCGCGCATTTATCGCTCAAGCGCGCACTGATGCCGACCTTGATGGACGATCCCGAACGCGGGCTGACCGATCGCGAGGTCGAAGTGCTGAAGTGGGCCGCCGATGGCAAGACGTCCGGCGAGATTTCGAAGATTCTCGTGATCTCGGTCGATACCGTGAATTTCCACGTGAAGAACGCCGTGACGAAGCTGAAGACGACGAACAAGACGGCCGCCGTCGTGCGCGCGGCGATGCTCGGCCTGCTTCAGTAACCGCTGCCGACGATTGCAATTCAATGCTATTTATTGCCGAATTTCACAATCGTTCCGCAATTGACCGGAAAAGCGCTTAATGCGCGTCGCACTGATAGGAGGCCATGCCGCGCTAATGCAATTCTTCCCGCGTTCGGCATGGGTCTGCCAAGTGCGACGGGGCGCGAATGTCTCGCACCTTGCATGCATTTACGCCACGTCGCGATGCGAGCAGTTGGCGGCAATGCATGACACGGTCACCAGGAATCCGGCAACTCGAATTGCGATTCACAGGTCGCCGCGACGACAGCCGGGCCGAGGGCACTTCCTGCGCCGGTATGCTGTTTCATATCGAAGCCCTCAGCGCCGGCCAAGTGGGTGCACTGCGGCAGTCCGATTGGCATAGGCGGCCGCCGTCGAGCCGATAGGCTTGTTCGCCGGGCCATGCGATTGGCGTCGCATTGCGTTGCGCGATTACCACAGCCGTTCCGTCGGCGGCGAGCTCGGCTCCGAGATCTGCCACGCGTTCGGCCTCGACGGGGGCCAGCGCGTCGAACGGGTCGTCGAGCAGCAATAGGCGCGGCCGCGACATGAGCGCACGCGCGATCGCCAGCAATTGCCGCTCGCCGTTGGTGAGGCGGCTCGCGCTTTGGCGGGCGCATGTCTGCAAGAACGGAAAACGCGCCGTGAGACGCGCCGCGTCGGCCTCGATACGCGGCCGATCGGTCTCGCGCCATACGCCGGCGAGAAGATTGTCGCGCACCGAAAGCGAACTGAAGAGCAAACGATTGTGCGGCACATAGGCGATGCCGCGGGCAAGCAGCTCGTTCGGGCGCTTGCGCCGAATGTCTTCGCCGTCGAGACGGATTGCGCCGCGCTTGGGCCGGACAAGACCGGCAATGGTCATCAGCAACGTGGTCTTGCCGGCGCCCCCCGGCCCCAGCACATAGGCAAGGCTGCCTGAAAACAGGGCGACGGAGACATCGTCTAGTACGTCGCTCTTGCCGTAGCCGGCGGTGAGCGATTCGATCTGCAGCAGTGGCATGCGCATCGGGTGTCACCTCGAGAGTGTTCGCCCGGCGCGTCTTGGGCGGCGCCGGATGCGGACGCCGTCGATTTCACCCGCCGTCCGATCCGACCACAACTACCACAAATAGTGGGAAAGGGGCAGCCCGCGCGTATGCCTATGAGAGCGCTGCGCGCTCGGCGGCCGATGCAGCCTCGGTCGCGCGCGCTGCGGCGCCGGCGCTCAAGTACGCCGGCACAGCGTTCGCGGCGGGCGGCGGGCAAGGAGACACCGCGGCGCGCGCGCAGAGACCGGCGCCGGCCGCTATGGGACGCTCCGCGGGCGGCGCCGGCAAGCGCGCTTGCTCTGCCAGCCACTGCGCGACGTCGCGCACTTCCTGCCGGGCGAGCGCGTCGCCTTGCACGATCCAGTAGGCATACCCCCCGGCGTGGTTTTGGTCCGCGGTCAGGGCCACGAGGCTGCCTTCGTCGAGCAGCGGTTGCACGAGGTCGAGCGTTCCGAGCGCGATGCCCTGGCCGGCGAGCGCCGCTTGCACGACTTGATCGTACTGATCGAAGTGCAGGATGCCGCGGGGCGGGGCCTCGCTCAAACCCAGCGCCGCCAAGTGATCGGACCACCGCGCGAGTGGCCGGCGCAAGGCGTCGAACTCGAGCAGCGCATGACGCCCGAGCGCATCGGCATCGAGCCGGTCGAGCGCCAGCGACGGGTGCGCGACGGCGACGATCGTATCGTCGAACAGACGCGTCGCGCCTCGCGGCGGGTTGGCGACGCTCGCATAGCGAAGCGCCAGGTCGATCCCCTCCGTGCGCAGGTCGAGCAGTTTGTCGTTGGCTGCCACGCGCACGTCGAGCTCGGGGTAGCGGCGCTGCAGCTCGGACAGCCGCGGCAGCAGCCACAGGGCCGTCGCGCCGATGCTGGCCGTGATCGTCACCGGCTGCCGTTCGGCCGGTCGCATGATCGTCTCGAAGGTGTCCTGCAGTTGGCGCACGACGCTATCGGCCGTGCGGAACAAACGCTCGCCGGCCTGGGTGAAAGAGATCGAGCGATAGCCGCGATGGAACAGCGGCACGCCGAGTGCATCTTCGAGCGAATGAATTTGTCGGCTGACGGCCGATTGGGTCAGACATAGATCCTCGGCCGCGAGCGTGACGCTCATGCGGCGGCCGACGGCGACGAAGCCGCGGATCAAATCGAGCGGTGCTAGTCGAACGAGAGGCGTTGCCATGCGAGTACCTCGTGGAAAAGTTGCGGGAAGAACGCCGAGCCGCAGCCGAGCGCGCGATCCAATCGGACCGAATCGGACCGAATTGGACCTATTCGAAGGGCGGCCGGCGGGCGCGGGTGCGCGCCCGCCAAAATGCATTCGGTCGTGGCCGGTTTTAAGCCATTCGTATGCGGATACGTAACTGATAGCTTTGGTAGGCGCTCGGTCAGAGAAGCGCTAGATGCGCCCCGAGGCCGTGGCGTGCCTAGTGTGGGAACTGGCCGTAGTTATCCGCGCGCCGCTGTGCTGATGCTCGTCTGAAGAGAAAGAGAGGAGGCGCGACGGCGCGCGAAGGCCCGCGCGGGGGACGGCAGCATCGAACGAGCGAGGGGGCTAACGAGTCGTTCGACGCAAGGGCAAGGGATGGGCCGCTCTAGAGCGAAGGCGCATGCATGCATCCTGCGCCTGCGGCGGCCCGCGCACGCGCCGGCAACCGTGTGCGTAAGGAGAAACTATCGGCGCTCGCTGCCGCCGTCGGGGCCGCTTTCGTCGGCTTCGCTGCGGACCGCGTCCGCGAAGCGAGCGAGCGCGGCAAGCGATCCGCTCACGCTGACGTATTGCTCGCGGCCTATCTTCGCATCGAGCAGCACCGCCATGCCCGATTCGCGTGCGAGTTCGATAAGGTCCATGCTCTGTCGTGGTGCTTGCATCGTGTTCATGGTCGTCTATAAGTCGCTCGGGATGCCGGGACCGGCGAGCGAGCGGCTTCGTGAAGGCATCCGGCTCGAGAGGCGCGTTAGCGCTGCGCCCATCCCGCCTTCGATAAAGCACGACGCGTACCCGCTGGTGCCTTGGGCTGCCTTTCCATTTGCGCCGTCACGAGGCTCGAATACGCGCCACCAGCATCCCAGTTTGGCTGGCGCACGCGGGCAGCCCGCGGTTGGATCGTTCGGACCGATTTGTCTAGACAACATCGAGCGCTACCGGTAATAGATTGCGCCTGCTCGCCGTCGTGCCCCTCGGCACCGCAATTTTTCCTTACTTCCCCGCTGTGTAACGGCTGCCATCAAATCGGCGCACGCACGAAAGCCGCTGCCCGGCGCGCCCGAAGCCGTGCGCTTTCTAGTGGTAATCCCTAGAGACTTCTCTACAAAAACGAGTTGTATATACAAGATGACCGCACTAGACTCGCTTTCAAACCGGAGTCGACCACTGCGACTCGCCGCAAAACGCAGAAGACAAATACAGGATGCTTTCCATGATGATTCTTACGCCTGGCCATTTGACGCTCCCTCAGTTGCGCCGCATTGCGAGCGAGCGCGTCACGCTGACGCTCGATCCCGCGAGCCGCGCCGTGATCGACGCCGGCGCGAAAGCGGTCGCGGATATCGCGGCTAAGGGCGAGCCGGCTTATGGCATCAACACCGGGTTCGGCCGGTTGGCGAGCACGCACATCGCGCATGATCAGCTCGAGCTATTGCAGCGCAATCTCGTGCTCTCGCATGCGGTGGGCGTGGGCGAACCGATGGCCGCGCCGGTCGTGCGGCTCTTGATCGCCCTGAAGCTCTCGAGCCTCGGCCGCGGGCATTCGGGCATCCGCGGTGAAGTCATGGATGCGCTCGTGACGCTGTTCAACGCCGACGTCTTGCCGATCATTCCGATCAAGGGGTCGGTCGGCGCATCGGGCGATCTGGCGCCGCTCGCGCATATGTCGGCGACGCTGCTCGGCATCGGCGAAGTCATGGCGCGCGGCGAGCGCATGAGCGCCGCCGAAGGCCTGAAGCTGGCCGGTCTCGCACCGCTTGCATTGCAGGCGAAAGAGGGGCTGGCGCTGCTCAACGGCACTCAGGCTTCGACGGCGCTTGCCTTGTACAACTTGTTCGCGATCGAGGACTTGTTTCGCACGGCGCTCGTGGCCGGCGCATTGTCGGTCGATGCGGCCGCCGGCTCGGTCAAACCGTTCGACGCGCGCATTCATGCATTGCGCGGCCATCGCGGCCAGATCGATGCGGCCGCGGCCTATCGCGCGCTGCTCGACGGCTCGAGCATCAATCTGTCTCATCGCGATTGCGGCAAGGTGCAAGACCCGTACAGTTTGCGTTGCCAGCCGCAGGTGATGGGCGCTTGCCTGGACCAGATGCGCCACGCGGCCGACGTGCTGCTCGTCGAAGCCAACGCCGTCTCCGACAATCCGCTCGTCTTCCCCGATACGGGCGAAGTCCTATCGGGCGGCAACTTCCACGCCGAACCCGTCGCATTCGCCGCCGACAACCTCGCGCTCGCGGCGGCCGAGATCGGCGCGCTCGCCGAGCGCCGCATCGCGCTGCTCATCGACGCCACGTTGTCGGGGCTGCCCCCGTTCCTCGTCAAAGATGGCGGCGTCAACTCCGGCTTCATGATCGCGCATGTGACGGCGGCGGCGTTGGCATCGGAGAACAAGACGCTTGCGCATCCGGCGTCGGTCGATTCGCTGCCCACTTCCGCCAACCAGGAAGATCACGTCTCGATGGCCACGTTCGCGGCGCGCAAGCTCGCCGACATCGCGAGCAACACGGCGCATATTTTGGCGATCGAATTGCTCGCGGCCGCGCAAGGCGTCGATCTGCGTGCCCCGCATCGCACGAGCGCGGCGCTCGAGCGCGTCATGCAAACGGTGCGCAAGCATGTGCCGCACTACGACTTGGATCGCTATTTCGCACCCGATATCGCGGCCATTACCCGGCTGGTGGAAGAAGGCACGATTGCGCAAGCGAGCCCGTTCTCGTTTCCGTCGGAAGCGAGCGTTGCAGCCTGAGCGATGGACCTTGCCAAACCGATGAACGCGAACGCGCCCGCCTACCAGGGCATCAAAGATTTCATCCTCGAGCGGATTCACTCGGGCGAGTGGGCCGAGGGCGATCTGGTGCCCTCCGAGAACGAGCTCGCGCGCGAGTTCAAAGTTGCGCGCATGACGGTGAACCGCGCGCTGCGCGAGTTGACGGCGGAGCAGGTGCTCACGCGCGTGCAAGGCGCGGGAACCTTCGTTGCGCGGCCGAAGTACGAATCGACGCTGGTGGCGATTCGCAGTATTTCCGATGAAATCGCGGCGCGCGGACATCGCTATCGCGCGCAGGTGCTCGAACTCGGTGCGACGGTGGCCTGCGAGGCGCTTGTCGACGAGATGCAGATCAAACCCGGCAGCCCCGTGTTTCATTCGCGCGTGCTGCATTTCGAGAACGACGAACCCGTGCAACTCGAAGCGCGCTGGGTCAATCCGGCCGTTGCCCCCGAATATGCGCTGCAAGATTTTTCACGCATTACGCCGAACCAATACTTGATGCGCGTCGCACCGCTGCAGCGCGTGGAGTATCGCATCGAGGCCGCGCTTCCGGAACCCTTCACGACGCGGCAATTGACGATGGACGAGGGCGAACCGTGCTTGCTGTTGCATCGGCGCACGTGGTCGCGCGAGCAAGTCGCCTCGGTCGCCGATCTTTGGCATCCCGGCAGCCGTTATCGCTTCACGGGCCATTTCTGAGCGCAAGCCCTCGGTCATCCGTTTGCGCACCGCCATAGCTGCACCCAATGCATGCAGAAAGAGAGGACATTCATGAACGATCCGAAACCCTTCGACCCGCGCCTCGACCCGACGCGCACGATCCGGGCGCCGCGCGGGGCCGAGAAGACTTGCAAGAGCTGGCTGACCGAAGCCGCGTACCGAATGATCCAAAACAACCTCGATGCCGAGGTGGCCGAGCATCCGCATGCGCTCGTCGTCTACGGCGGTATCGGCCGGGCCGCGCGCAACTGGGATTGCTTCGATCGCATCCTCGCCGCACTGAAGGACCTCGAAGACGACGAAACGCTGTTGATTCAATCGGGCAAGCCCGTTGGCGTCTTTCGCACGCATCCGGACGCGCCCCGAGTCCTGCTCGCCAATTCGAACCTCGTCCCGCATTGGGCGACCTGGGAGCACTTTCACGAACTCGATCGCAAGGGTCTCATGATGTACGGCCAAATGACGGCCGGTAGTTGGATCTACATCGGCAGCCAAGGGATCGTGCAAGGTACGTACGAGACGTTCTACGCCGTCGCCAACCAGCATTTCAACGGCGACCCGTCGGGACGCTGGATCCTGACCGGCGGCCTCGGCGGCATGGGCGGCGCGCAGCCGCTCGCGGCGACGATGGCGGGATTTTCGATGATCGCCGTCGAGTGCGATGAAACGCGGATCGATTTTCGCTTGAAGACGCGCTACGTCGACAAGAAGGCGAAGTCGCTGGACGAGGCGCTCGCGATGATCGATGCGGCCAAGACGAGCGGCAAACCCGTCTCCATCGGCCTCGTCGGCAATGCGGTCGACGTATTCGAAGCGTGCGTGGCGCGCGGCGTCACGCCCGATTGCGTGACCGATCAGACGAGCGCGCACGATCCCATCAACGGCTATCTGCCGCAGGGATGGACCATCGACCAATGGCGCGAACGGCAAAAAACCGATCCGCAAAGCATCGTCGCGCCGGCAAAGCAATCGATGGCAAGACAAGTGCGCGCGATGCTGACGCTGCAGGAGCGCGGGGCGGCGACGCTCGATTACGGCAACAACATTCGGCAGATGGCGCAGGACATGGGCGTGGCCAATGCCTTCGATTTCCCGGGTTTCGTGCCGGCGTATATCCGGCCGCTCTTTTGCGAAGGCAAGGGTCCGTTCCGCTGGGTGGCGCTCTCGGGCGATCCGCAGGACATCTACAAGACCGATGCGAAGGTCAAGGAGTTGATTCCCGACGATCCCCATCTGCACAACTGGCTCGACATGGCGCGCGAGCGCATTGCGTTCCAAGGGTTGCCCGCGCGCATTTGCTGGGTCGGCGTCAAGGATCGTTACCGCTTGGGACTCGCTTTCAACGAGATGGTCGCGCGCGGCGAATTGAAAGCGCCGATCGTGATCGGCCGCGACCACCTCGACACGGGTTCCGTTGCCAGCCCGAACCGCGAAACGGAAGCAATGAAGGACGGCTCGGATGCCGTGAGCGATTGGCCGCTGCTCAATGCGCTGCTCAACACGGCCGGCGGCGCGACCTGGGTGTCGATTCATCATGGCGGCGGTGTCGGGATGGGTTTCAGTCAGCATGCGGGCGTCGTCATCGTTTGCGACGGCACCGACGCGGCTGCGCGGCGCATCGAGCGCGTGCTCTTCAACGATCCCGCCACCGGCATCATGCGGCATGCCGACGCCGGCTACGATCTGGCGTGCGCGACCGCGCGCGAGGTCGGGCTGAAGCTGCCCATGCTCGGGCGTTGATACCCATGCCGGCCAAGGTTCGTCCTGCGGGGCATGCGGCCTGCGGCGCGGCAGCGCAGGCTTGGCCGCGTGTGGTGCGCGGCACCGCCTTGACGGCCACGCGTTGGAAGAACGGCGGCGGCTTGACGCGCGAAATCGCCGCCTACCCGGTCGGCGCGAGCCTCGACACGTTCGTTTGGCGAGTCAGCGTTGCCGACGTCGAGCGCTCCGGCCCGTTCTCGCAGTTTCCCGGCGTCGAGCGCACCCTCGTTTTGCTCGCGGGGGCGGGCATGCATCTTAGCCAGGCGCACGGCGCGACGCTCGCCCTCATGCAGCCGCTGGCGCTCGCGCGCTTCGACGGCGCGGCGGCGCTCGATGCGCAACTCGTGGATGGCGCGACGTGCGATTTCAACTTGATGGTTCGACGCGATCGCGTGCACGCCTCGCTCGAGCTCTTGGAAGGACCGCGTGCGCACGGGTGCATGCTCGATGCGGATGCGGCGCTCGTGTTTTGCGCGGGCGGCTCGCTCGACGTTCGGTTCGAACGGGGCGCGCCTGCTTCAGCGCCCGATTCGCAGTCGGCGTCTCTGCCGTCGATCGAACTATCGTCGATGGATACGATCGTGCTGGATGCTGCCCGCGGTGTCTCGTGCGAGGTGACCGGCGGCGGAGTCGCGATCGTCGTGTGCTTGCGCTATGTTTGAGAAGCGTCGCAGTCCCGACCGATGTCTATGAGAAAGTCATGAGCGATCTGGTTTGGCAACACTTGAATCTGTGCGCGAGCGGCGATCCGGACGAGACGATCGCCGATGCCGCGCTTGTCGTACGCGACGGCGACATCGTGTGGCTTGGCGCCGCACGGGATCTGCCGCGCGAGTTCTCCGCTTGGCCGCGCGAGGACCTCGGAGGCGCTTGGGTCACGCCGAGTCTCGTCGATTGCCACACGCACCTCGTGTACGGCGGCAACCGTGCCGACGAGTTCGCGCTCAGGCTTGCGGGTGCGAGCTACGAAGAGATCGCGCGGCGCGGAGGCGGCATCGTCTCCACGGTGCGCGCCACGCGAGAGGCCGATGAGGACGCGCTATTTGCGTCGGCCGCGGCGCGCTTGGAGCCGCTATTGGCGGAAGGCGTCGGCGCCATCGAAATCAAGTCGGGCTACGGGCTCGAACTGAATGCCGAACGCAAGATGCTCCGCGTCGCGCGCGCGCTCGAGCGTCGTTATCCGATTTCGGTCTACACGACGTTTCTCGGCGCCCATGCGTTGCCGCCGGAATATGCGGGGCGCGCCGACGCCTACATCGATGAAGTATGCGAGCGGATGTTGCCCGCTCTGGCCGATGAGGGGCTCGTCGATGCCGTCGACGTTTTTTGCGAGCGCATCGGTTTCACGCTCGCCCAGAGCGAGCGCGTGTTCGAGGCGGCGGCCCGCCGCGGTTTGCCGGTGAAGATGCATGCCGAGCAATTGAGCCTCTCGGGCGGCGCGGCGCTCGCGGCGCGTTATCGCGCGCTGTCGGCCGACCACCTCGAATTTCTCGACGAAGCCGGCGTAGAGGCGATGAAAGCGGCAGGTACCGTCGCCGTGCTGCTGCCCGGCGCCTACTACTTCATTCGCGAAACACAGTTGCCCCCGATCGATTTGCTGCGCCGCCACGGCGTGCCGATGGCGCTCGCGACCGACAGCAACCCGGGGACCTCGCCGGCAACCTCACTGCTCGCGATGCTCAATCTGGGTTGCACGCTGTTTCGTTTGACGTTGCCCGAGGTATTGCGTGGCGTCACGCGCCACGCGGCGGGCGCGCTCGGGCAAAGCCAGCGTCATGGACAACTGGCGCCGGGGCGGCGGGCCGACTTCGTGGCTTGGCAGATCGGCAGCTTGGCCGAACTGGCCTATTGGATCGGCCGGCCGCTCGCCCAACGTGTGGTGCACGCTGGCGCCACCGTCCATCGCGCCCCCACGGCGCATTGGACGCTCGCCGCCGAGCGAGCGGCTTCCCCCGAAGGAGCGTGATGTGACGATCGATCGCCGTGCATTGTTCGCCGCGCATGCTTACCTGCCGCAAGGGTGGAGGCGCGATGTGCTACTCGAGTGGGACGACGCCGGCACGCTGACGGCCGTGACCGCCGACGCTGCGGCGCCCGCGCACGCCACCCGGGCGCGTGGCCCGGTCTTGCCGGGCATGCCGAACTTGCACTCGCACGCGTTTCAGCGAGCGATGGCCGGACTCGCCGAGTACCGTGCGCAGGCGAGCGACAACTTTTGGAGCTGGCGCGACCTCATGTATCGGTTCGCGGCGCGAATCACACCGGAGCGGCTCGAAGCCATCGCACGCTGGGTTTACGTCGAAATGCTCAAGGCGGGCTATACCTCGGTTTGCGAATTTCATTACGTTCATCATATGAGCGATGGCGGCGGCTACGAGAACCGGTCCGAGCTCGGGCAGCGGGTCGTGGACGCCGCCTCGCAGGCGGGCATCGGCATGACGATGCTGCCCGTGCTCTATCAGTACAGCGGCTTGCCCATGCGCGAGCCGAGGCCGGATCAACGCCGCTTCGTCAATACGCCCGAGGCGTTGCTCGACCTCTTGGCGGCGCTGCGCCGCTCGCGACCGGAGCATGGCGCGCTCACCTACGGCGTCGCGCCGCATTCGCTGCGCGCCGTATCCGAGGCTTCGTTGCGTTCGTTGTTGAGGGGGCTCGACGCGCTTTTGCCGGGCGCGCCCATTCATCTTCACATTGCCGAGCAGATGGGCGAAGTCGACGAATGCATTGCCGCGATGGGCGCGCGCCCAGTGACATGGCTGCTCGATCGCTTCGATGTCGATGCGCGCTGGTGCCTCGTCCATGCGACCCATATCGACCCGGCCGAAACGGCAGCGCTTGCGGCGAGCGGCGCCGTGGCGGGCTTATGCCTCACGACGGAGGCGAATCTGGGCGACGGCGTGTTTCCGGCGCAGGCTTACCTGGAGGCGGGCGGATGCATCGGCGTGGGATCGGACAGCCATATCGCCGTCGATTGGCGCTCGGAACTGCGGCTGCTCGAATATGGGCAGCGCTTGGTGAAACTGCAACGCAACGTGCTGGCTTCGCAGGCGCGGCCGCAAGTGGCGGAGCGGCTCTTCGACGCGGCGCTGGCGGGCGGCGCGCGGGCGAGCGGCCGCGCCATTGGCGCACTCGCGCCGGGGCGCCGCGCCGACTGGCTCGTGCTCGACGCCGCGCATCCGGCACTCGATGGACGCCGCCCGGAGAGTTGGCTCGCAGGCGTCGTGTTCTGCGAGCATGGCGGTTCGCCTATCGTCGAAGTCCATACGGGCGGGCGCTGTGTCGTGCGCGACGGGCGGCATGAAGACGAAGCGCGAGCGTACGCGGCCTATCGCGAGGCGGCTGCCCAGTTGCTGGCATGAGCGCCGCAAGGCGCTCGCTCGGCTAGCGTATCTTCACGCTGTGTTCCCGAGCACGCCAACGCGCGCCGGCGCGCATGACGCCGCGCCCGGTGCGCGCTAATCTGAAGACCTTTCGAGTTTCGACCGACAGACCATGAACGCCTCTACCGATCCCGCCATTTTCGACCTGCGGCCCGGCACGTTGCCGCTGCTGATTTCGATGCCGCATGCAGGCACGCACATTCCCGCCGGGATTTTGGCGACGATGACCGAGGTCGCTCGCCATGTGGACGATTGCGACTGGCACCTCGAACGTTTGTATGAGTTCGCGGCGCGCCGCGGGGCTTCGCTGCTCGTGCCGTCGCATGCCCGATACGTGATCGACCTGAACCGTCCGCCCGACAACGCGAATTTGTATCCGGGGCAGGACACGACGGGCTTGGTGCCCGTCGACACCTTCGACAAGGCGCCGCTCTACCATCCGGGCGGAGCGCCGACCGAGGCCGAGGTCGCGCGGCGCCTCGCGCGATATTGGCAGCCCTATCACGATGCCCTCGCGCGCACGCTTGCGGAGCTCAAAGCGCGACACGGCGCGGTGCTGCTATGGGAGGCGCATTCGATTCGCTCGCAGGTTCCCCGGTTTTTCGAAGGCCGGTTGCCGGATTTCAATTTCGGCACGGCCGATGGGGCGAGCGCCGCGAATGGAATGGCCGAGGCATTGGCCGAGAGCGTGACGCGCGACGGCGCCTATACGGGGGTGGCGAACGGGCGGTTCAAGGGGGGCTATATCACGCGGCAGTACGGCCGCCCGGACGATGGCATCCATGCCGTGCAACTCGAGTTGTCGCAGCGCACTTACATGCAAGAAACGCGGCCTTACGCTTACGACGAGGCGTTGGCGGCGCGCGTCGAAGCGTTGCTCGAAACGGTGCTCGATGTCGCGCTTGCGCGCATTTGACATCGGCAACGACGCAGGGGGTAGGCAGGCGCCGGCCGCCACGCGCGCGCGGGCCGATAGTGGGCTCGGAGCGCGGCGCTGTGCTCTTCGCTCCGGGTTCGGCGTTCGACAGCCGCGCCCCAATCTGATGCGTAGAGGCGACAACCGGCGCTTGTCGGTTGACGGCCGGCTGCTTCAGCGGCTATGGTGTGGCCCCATGGCCGATACAGATACCAATCACCCCGGCGCGATCGTGCGTCAGCTTTGCCTCGAGCGCTTCAATTTGAGCGTGACCGAAGGCGCTTCGGTGCTGGGCGTGAGCCGCCAAGCGCTGACCAATCTCCTCAGCGGCAAAGCCGGCATCTCTCCCGAAATGGCGCTGCGCCTGGACAAGGCGTTCGGCGGCGGCGCCGAAACGTGGCTGCAGCGGCAACTAGTGCATGACTTGGCCAAGGCTCGCAAGCGGTTGGACGAGCTCGACGTCGTGTCGATGGCGCAACAACGCCAGCGCTCATTGTTCTGAAACCCGCCGCGGCCGGCCGATATCGCGGGCGCTCATGCCGTGGGAAGCCTCAGTTCCGTCAGGATTTGCTCTGCAAGAAACTCGCATTCGGGCCGGTTGGACCGCGCGCTGCGAGCGAGCACGATTTCAAGCGGCGGCAGCGCCGGCAGCCCTTGCGCGCGGCCGAGTTGGACGAAGCGCTCGGGCACGGCGCAGCGGGCGATCGGTGCGACCGCGAGCCCGGCCTCGACCATGGCCAACAGCCCGAGCAAGCTCGGACTCTCGTACGACGTTCGGTAGGCGATGCGCGCGCGCTCGAGCGCCCGGATCGCGTTCTCTCGGGCCACGCTGCCTGCCGCGAACACCGCTATCGGCAGCGGCCGTTCGCGCCAAAGCTCGGGCGCGCGCGGCGCACCGGCCCAAACGGTCGGCTCGAGCCTCAGGCGTTCTCCCCGCACGCCTTTGACGCGCGTCATGCACGCCAAGTCGACCTCGTTCTCTCGCACGAGCGGCGCGAGCGCATGGCTGGGCAGCCCGATCACCTGCATTTCGACCTTGGGGTAGGTCGCCGAGAACTTGCGCAGCACGGGCGGCAGCAGCGAGGACGCGTAGTCGTCCGGCACGCCGATCACCACACGGCCCTTGACGTCGGGGTGGACGAGCGAGGCCCAGGCCTCATCGCGCAGGGCGAGCAAGCGCCGGGCGTAATCGACGAGTGAGCGTCCTTCCGGCGTCGGCACGACGCTGCGCGCGCGCCGCTCGAAAACCGGCTTACCCAGCGCCTGCTCCAGCGCTTTGATTTGCATGCTCACCGCAGACTGGGATCGATGCACGAGCGCCGCGCCGCGCACGAAACTGCCCGCATCGGCGACGGCGACGACCATCGATAACACGTCCAAATCGAGCGTCTTCATCGAATGTTCCGGTATCAGAAAAACTGAAGGGTGAAATCAATATAACGCGTTTGCCTGAAGGCAGCTCGGTCGGCATACTCGCCGCTATTGGACGGATTCACGCCCTTTGGGGAAACGCAACGATGACGATCACCTACGACGGGTTCAAAGCGCTAGGCCTTTCCATCGACATGACACGCGGCAAGCCCGCGCCCGAGCAACTCGATCTTTCGTTGGCGCTCATCGAGGATGCGCCGCAAGCGGGTTATCGCTCGCGAGACGGCATCGATTGCCGTAACTACGGCCATGTACTGGGCCTACCGGAGGCGCGTGAGCTGGGCGCGCAATGCCTCGGCGTGCCCGCGCAGCAAGTTGTCGCGGGCGGCAATTCGAGCCTCGAACTGATGCATGACGCACTGGCCTTCGCGATGCTGCATGGCTTACCGCAGGCCGAGCCATGGCGGCGCGCGGACGATGTCGCGTGGCTGTGCCCCGTACCCGGCTATGACCGCCACTTCGCGATTTGCGAGGCGCTCGGGATTCGGATGATCGCCGTGCCGATGAACGACGACGGTCCCGATATGGCGCGCGTCGAGGCGCTGGTCGCCAGCGATCCGGCCATCAAGGGCATGTGGTGCACGCCGCTCTATAGCAATCCGACCGGGGCGATCTACTCGCCCGAGATCGTTCGTCGTCTGGCGCGGATGCCGGCGGCAGCGCCCGATTTTCGCTTGTTTTGGGACGATGCCTATCGCTTTCATCATCTGACCGCGCAACGCCTCGAGAGTCCCGACGTGCTCGCGGCTTGCGCCGAGGCCGGGCATGCCGATCGGGCTCTTGTATTCGCGTCGACGTCGAAGGTCACCTTTGCGGGCGGCGGGATGGCGTGGCTGGCTTCGTCTGCTGCGAACATCGCGTGGTGGCAGCGGCATATGTCGGCGCGAACCATCGGGCCGGACAAGCTGAACCAGTTGCGGCACGTACGTTATTTGCGCGATCGAGCGACACTCGAACAGCTAATGGACCGCCATCGCGCGATTTTGCAGCCTAAGTTCGACCTGCTCGACGCGATCTTGCACGCATGGGTCGGCGATGTTCCCGGCGTTTCTTGGACCAAGCCCCGAGGCGGCTATTTCGTCAGTCTGTACACGCCGGACGGCCATGCGAAGCGGACCGTCGAGCTTGCGGCGCAAGCGGGCGTCGTGCTGACGGGCGCTGGGGCGGCGTTTCCGTATCGCACCGATCCGCGCGACCGGCACGTACGCATCGCACCGAGCTGTCCGTCGCTCGCCGAAATCGAGTGGGCGGGGCAGGCCATCGCGCTCTCGTTGCGTCGGGCGCTCGACGAAGGCGCGCGGGGCTAAGCGGCCTAATCCGAGGCCGCGCCTTCGCCGCACCCGCGAGCAGCGCGCGATCCGGGTTACGTACCGGCGCGCGTCGCGACGAATTCGCCCTCGAGCCGCCATGTCTTGCCGTCGACGTCCAGCGCTTCGCCGATCCAATGGAAGCGGTTCGGCGTCATGTCGGTGAAGCGCCAGCGTGTCGCCTGGCCGTCGGGGCGCGAGCCGATCTGAACGATCTCGTCGCCGATGCGCCGGCCGATCTGCGTCTCCCGATGGCCGCGCGCCGGGTTGTTCCAGGCGATGCGCCACGCGCGCAACGCCGGGTCCCACGTCCGCAGCGTCGTGCCGTACATGTCGTTTTGCGGATCGCGCGCCATTCGCTTCGCACGCCGTTCTTCGCGGGCGGGCATAATCCATACATCCTGAATCGCGCGCCCTTCGAGCGTCCAGCCGGCGTGGACTTCGCCGCTCAAGCGTTCGTCGCGCAGGTCGAACCCTCGGTAGTGGAGCACCTGCAAGGACCAACTGCCGACCAGCCAGCCGTAGACGTCATCGGCTTGCTCGATCTCAGCCGCGCGCGACGCCGTGGCAAGAGCGGAAAAAAGGGCCTGCGGGATGTCGCTGTGTGTGCCGTTCATCATGATGTCCTAGGGGTTGCGGAGATTGCGATGGCGTGTGCAGTCGAGCCGCCGAATGTGTACGCCGTGTCATGATCGTAGGCAACGAAGCGAGGCGAATCTTGGCAAAAATTGCGGTCGATCTGAAACGTGCGCTGGCGCGACGCGCCCGCGAGGCGGCGCAGGGTGAGACTCAGCCGCGCACGATCGCGCAAGGCCCGGGCTGGAATGTCGCCGACGTCCTTTGCACCTGCGGCCCCGGCGATCACGCGTTCGAAGAGCGTCACAGCGCGTTTTGTATCGCGCTGGTTGTCGCGGGAGCGTTCGAATATCGCTCGGAGACCGCGGCGGCGCTCATGACGCCGGGCGCGGCCATGCTTGGCAACGCGGGCGAATGTTTCGAATGCGCTCACCGGCATCGCGCGGGCGATCGCTGCATTGCGTTTCGTTATCAGCCCGAGTACTTCGAACGCGTGTTCGCCGATGCAGGCGTTGCACGCCGCCGGCGGGCATCGTTTTCGGCGGCGCGCATCGAGCCGTCGCGGGCATTGTCGCCGTACATAGCGGCTGCGAGCACCGGCGTGACGACGGCTGCTCGAATGGCCTGGGACGAGTTCGCGCTGACACTGGCGGCGCATGCCGTGCGGCTCGCCGAGGGCACGAACACGCGCAGCGACAAGCCGCTGCCGCCGGGCGCGCTCGCGCGCGTGGTCGAGACGCTGCGCTGGATCGACGAGACGCCCGAGGCCGATATGGGTCTAGATCGGTTGGCGCAGCAGGCGCGCTTGAGCCCCTATCATTTCCTACGCACCTTCGAACGCGCGACCGGTGTGACCCCGCATCAATACGTGCTGCGCGCGCGTCTGCGCGCGGCCGCCGAGCGACTGGCCGATGCGGGCGACAAGATCGTCGAGGTCGCGCTCGATTGCGGATTCGCCGATCTATCGAATTTCAACCGGGCGTTCCGCACGGAATTCGGTATGGCGCCGCGGGGCTATCGCAGGCATTGGCAACGATCGCGTCATGAGTCGCCCTGACGAACCGCGTTGAGGTGAGGACCATGCCCGTGCGCGCCGATCATGAGCAGCGATTCGCGGCCGCCTGCATTCGCGCAGGCACGAGAATCAGCATGGTCTGCTGCTTGGGCTTGGGCGTTGGACTGGCCGCCGGCGCCGGCGCCGGGGCGTTCGCGGCTGAGTTGGCGCAGGACGATGCATCGGGGTCGATGTTGCCCGATCGCGCGCCCGTCACGATCGAGTCCGACACGCATGTGTTCACCGTGGAGCACGATGGCTCCGTCGTGGAGGACGACGACACGACGCTTCGCATCGACACGGCGGCCGGCGTCGATGCCGCGGCGCAACGTTACGTGTGGTTCAACAAAGACATCGAGCGGATCCTCGCGTTATCGGCCGAGTCGATCGACCCGCAAGGCGGTGTGCATCGGGTCGGGGCCGAGGCGATCAGAGACGTTCAGGAGCCGCGGGCCGCGGGCGCACCGACGTTCGAAGACGGCGTACTGCGCTCGGTCATCTTCCCGGGCATCGAACCGGGCTGGCGTGAGCATTTGACGTTTCGTAAGGCGCGCAAAGCGAGCCGGACGGACTTGTTCCAGTATTTCGCGACGCCGGCGCGCGAGCCAGTGCTCGAGCAACGGCTCATCTTCGATTTGCCGGTCGATTTGCCGCTCTACGCGGATGCGCGCGGGTACGTTGCGCGCACGCCCGTCACCGAAAACGGGCGCACGCGCTACGAATTCGACTACCGGCACGGCCCTTTCGCGCCGATCGAGCAGGGCGCAGTCGGCTATGAGAGCGAGGGCGACCGCTTGATGGTGACGACGGTGCCAAGCTTCGCCGCGTTCGCCGAGCGTTACCGCGAAGACGCTGTCGATCCGAGCGCGGGCGATCCCGAAATCGTCGAACTCGCCCGCACGCTGACGCGCGATGCCCCCGACGATTGGACGAAGGCGGCGCGGCTTTACGATTGGACGCGGATGAACATTCGCTATGTCGCGCTTTTTCTCGGCGAGACAGCCGCGAAGCCGCATCGCGTCGCGGACATCCTTCGCAACCGCTATGGCGACTGTAAGGACCACGTGGCGCTCTACGGTGCGTTGCTCGCCGCCGTCGGCATTCGCAGCGAACCCGCATTGATCAATCTCGGGCCCGTATACACGCTTCCCTCGGTGCCTGGCTACGGCGCAGGCGCGATCAATCATGTGATCGTTTGGCTGCCCACGCTGGGGCGCTTTGCCGATACCACGGCAGGCGGCGGCATCGCGTTCGGCTTTTTGCCCCCGGGCGTGATGGACCGGCCGGCGCTGCTCGTCGACGAGGGGATCCTCGCGCGCACGCCGCCGACGCAAGCGAACGCACGCGAGGGCCGCCTGGCGCTCGAGATCGACGAACAGGGCAATGCCCGCTACAGCTATCGTGTCGAAGACGAGGGGTTCCCGGCGGAACTCGAACGCAACGTCTTTCGGCGGGCCACCCGCGTGCGGGCGGCGCAGATCGCGCAGGAGCGGGTGCGCGAAACGGGGCTGCGCGGCACGAGTTCGATCGAGACGGCCGACACGAGCGCGACGAGCGGCCCGTTTTGGGTTGCGCTGACAGGCGCGCTCGAGCATGTGCTGTGGACCGACGGCATGACTGCGATGCCGTCGCTATCGAGCTTTGCGGGCGGAATCGCCTCGCACGTTCGAAGTTGGCTGACCCTTCCCGTGCGCACGCAGCCGTACGTTTGCATCGGCGGCGTCTTCGCCGAACAGAGCACGATGACGTTGCCGCTCGACGTAACGCTCGTTTATGCGCCGACGGATCTGACCATCGACGCGCCCCCGGTTCGATATCGATCGCGCTACGTGTTCGATCCCGCTTCTCGCGTCGTTCAAGTGACGCGCCGGCTGCAGGCAGACTTCGGTAAGCAAGTGTGCAGCCCCAAGGAGTTCGAAGCGATGCGATCGACGCTCGTCAGGATCGAACGCGATGCATCCGCGCAAATCATCGTCAAGGCGAACCGGGCTCGGCCTGCGCCCGGCCTGCCGTGACTAGAACGGCCACCACCCGGCGCCGCCTTGCCCGTTGCGATGCTCCCCCCCGTGGCGACCGTCATCGCCATCGCCATCGTCATGATCGCGATCGCCGAAATGGAACGCGGTGAACAAATCGCCAATGGCCGGTGCGTTCACGGGCACGTACGGGTTGCCGGGCAATTGCACGGGGTTGGGCAGATTGTCTCGGCTGCGCGTCGTGATGGGCGCGAGCGACCAGTTGCGCTCGATGAACTTCAAGATCGAGACGTGATCACTGTACTGATGCGAGACACGGCCGCCGCGCGAGTAGGGCGAGACGATGATGAGCGGGATGCGCGGGCCGTCGCCGAAGAAATCGACCGGCTGTATATACCCCGAATCGTAGTAGCCGCCGCCTTCGTCGTTCGTGATGAAGATCGCCGTCGAGGCCCACAGCTTCGGATTGCTGCGGACCGCATCGACGAGCTTGCGCGAGAAGGCTTCGAACAAGCCGTACTTCGACGATGCCGGATGGCCGTCCAGCAGCCAGCCCGGCTTGACGAAGGACACGGCGGGCAAGTAGCCGCGCGAGATGTCGGCATAGAGGTCGGCAGTGTCTTGCAGGTGCGCTTTGACGAGCGCGGGCTTCGTCATGATTGCCGTCTCATAGAGAAACGGATTGCAGATGTTGCAATACGTGCTCGTGGGCGAATTGGCGACGAACGTGTTCCAGCCTTCGCCGTAATACTTCCAAGAGACGCCGTGCTCGATCATCGAATCGGCGATCGTGCGCACCGGCGAGGGCGGAATCGTGAAACTGCTCGTGTTGACCGTGCCGTCGCCGTTGTAGCCGGGGTTGTAGTTGTTCAGCAGGTAGTACGCGCCCGGCGCGCAATTGGCTTTGGGATGATAGGGGAGCGAGTCCAGATAGCTGCGCACGGCGCCCACGCCCGGTTGCGACGTATCTGAGCAATTGCTGTACGAGCCGCCCGAGTACCCGTCCTGCTTGTACCAATTGTTGGTGCTGGCTTGCGGACGCGGGTCTTCGATTTGATTCGAAGGCGGCGTTGCCGGGTTGCCGTGGCCGTCGGTGTAATAGATCGCATCGGCCGTGCCGATCATGACGCTGTTCGCGCCCGTGCCGCCCATCACGGGTTGATGATAGTTGTCGCTGATCGTGTACTTGCGCGCGAGCTCGTTGAAGTAGGGCATGTCGCCCGTTTGCACGTTGTAGTAGCCGAGCGCCGTCGAGCCTTCGCGCGTCGTTTGATCGTTGAAGTTCGCCGGTTGCGGCTTGCCGTTCGTGCCCGCGCCCACCGAGGTCTCGACCCAGGCGACGAGGTCCATCGCGCATCCGCTAGGGTTGGCCGTGGTGGCGGACTTCACGCTGCAGTCGGCCTGCTGCCAGGCTTGATAAAAGCGATGCACCGGGCTCGCGATGTACTGATCGTAGCTCGGTCCCACGCGCGAAATTTGGAAAGGCCCGTTCGGCAGCGTGAAGGTATTCGCGCCGAAGCGCGTGTCGGGCACGCCCTTGGGCAGACCCGTTGCGCCCGTCGTCAATTGCGCGAGATCTTGCGGTTCGAGCACGGCGCCTTCGAACGCCTGTGCGGCGGCGAGCGTCGCAAACGGCGGCGGGTTCGTGTCGCTCGCGGTAGTCGGCGCCGAGCCCGTGTTGGGCGCGGGCAAAACGCTGTACGGCGCCTTGCCCCCGGGGCTCATTTCGAAGCGAGTCGGATCGACCGCTTGCGCCGTGTTCTGGGCGGCCAGCGCGAAGTTGGGGCCAGGGCGGCCGTCCGCGGTGATGATGCCCTTGGACAACAAGTTCGAGATGCGCTGGCCGGCGCGCGGCCGATAGGCGCCGAAGACTTGGTCGAACGTGCGGTTCTCTCCGACGATGACGATCACGTGTTTGATCGGCGTCGCCGTCGCCGACGATGCATCGCCGGAAGGTTGCGGCTCGCTTGCGGCCAGCGCCGGGAACAAGGCGCCGGCGGCGGCGAGCGAAAGCGCGCCGAGCGTCAAGCATGAACGTAGTACTGCGGGACCACCTCTGACATTGTCGTATCGCTTCATTTGCATCTCCGTTGACTTGAAGCCGACTGCGCGGACTGGAAACGTAGCGGTGTGGCGATCGGGCCTTCGAAGCCTCGGCGCATCTAAAAAGACGTGTGCGAGCAAGACGATAACGGCGGACGATGACGTATGCGAGAAGGGAATGTGACACGCGCAAGACGCGTGCGTGTCGGTGGCTTTCAAAACGTTGACGGGTGATCGTTCGGAGACGAAAGCGGTGCACGGCGCGACATGCGGCGCGCGCTAGTCGATCGAGATCGCTTCGCGTTCGATGGTGCGCTGAACGGCCGGACGCTCGAGCATGCGCTGCGTGAGCGCGCTCCATGCCGGGTAGTGCTCGCGCATTTGCATGCCGATCCGATTGCCCCATCGATAAAGCACGAGCAAGAACGGGTCGGCGATCGAGTAGCCGCTCGGCACGGCCCATTGGCGACCGTCGCCGAGCTTCTGCTCGATGGTGGCATAGGCTTCATGCACGATGCGGCGGCCGTTGGCGCGAAGCGCCTCGTGCGGCGTTGGGTCTTGCGCGCAGAACCGCTGCGGGCGCCACAGTTCGCCGTAGCCGACGCCATGCACCCAGTCCGCGAGCCAGGCGAGCCATTCGAGCACGCGTGCTTCCGCGATCGGGCTCGCAGGCAGCAGCCCCGCTTCGGGATGCCGGCGAGCAAGGTAGACGAGGATCGCGGGCAACTCCGTGAGAGGCTTCGTTTCCGAAGGGATTTCGAGCACGGGCACGCGGCCCTTCGGGTTCATCGCGAGGTAGGCCGCTTGCTGAGTTTCGCCGCGTGCAACGGAAACTTCGTGCAGTGCAAAGGATGCGCCGATTTCTTCGAGCACCACGTGAACGGCCAACGAGCACGCACCGGGCGAGTAGTAGAGTCGATAGGTCATGATGAGGGTGGCATCGGGTGAGTGAGTCGAAACCGAGGAGCGATGCGGCCACGAGGCGCATGAGCAAGCCGCGCTCCTTCATAGCGAAGGAGTGTATTGGCCGAACGCGCGGCGGCACAAACGAATATTTGCATGGGGTATGCATTAGTGATACTAATGCATAGATGCAAAATCGATCGCGTCTTCCTCCCTTGCAAACGTTGCGTGCATTCGAAGCGGCGGTGCGGCTCGAAAGCTTCACGCGCGCCGCGGACGAGCTTGCCTTGACGCAAGGCGCGATCAGTCAGCACGTGCGGGCGCTAGAAGAGCGCTTGGGCGTACACCTGTTCGTACGCGAGCGCGGCGGCGCGTGGCCGACGCAGCGCGCGCACGCGCTGGCGTTGCAGATCCGGCAAGGGCTGAATGTGCTCGAGCGCGCGTTCGACGGCCCCGCGCGCGGCCACGATCGCACGCGCGGCCAGGCTCGCGAGACGGTGGACTTGACCGTGAGTGTGTTGCCCTCGTTTGCGGATCGCTGGCTCGCCCCTCGGCTCGACGGTTTGCGGCGCAAGCATCCGCGGATCGCCGTTACCCTGCGCAAGGAAGTCGCGCTCGCGCGTTTGAACGGGCGCGACGGTATCGATGCGGCGCTTCGCTACGGCCCGGGCGCGTGGCCCGGGGTGCAGGCGGAGCGCTTCATGGGTGAAGAGATCTTTCCCGTGATGAGCCCGAGTTATCGCGATGGTGTGCGCCCGCGTCGTTTCGCCGATATGAGCACATGCACGTTGCTCAGGCACCGATCGCAGCCGTGGGAGCCGTGGTTTCAGGCGGTTGGGCTCGATATGACCGAGCCGCGTGGCGGCCCCGTGTTCGATGACGCCCTGGCCTTGCTCGAAGCCGCGGCAGCCGGGCAGGGCATCGCGCTTGCGCGCGCGTCATTGGTCGGCCCGGATTTGGCGCAGCGGCGCTTGATACGCCTGTGGAAGCGGCAGGTCACCGACATTTACGGGCATTACCTGGTCTGGCGCGCCGATAGCCCGAAGCGTGCGGCCATCGACATCCTGCGCCGGTGGCTGCACGACGAGGCGGCTCGGGGCTAGCGCAATGTTGCGCACTCGCAGAGGGAGCGCTCGATCGCGCCGAGCGTCTCACCGCCCGCCCGGGCCGAGCGGCAAACCCGTGCTAAACGACGTTGCGCTCGATCACGGGACGATTCTCGAGCACGCGGGCGAACCCGAGCGGCGACAGATCGAGCGAGACGAAGCGTCCGTGCAAGATCAGTTCGGCGACGCCGCGCCCGGTGGCCGGGCCTTGCTGCAATCCATGGCCGCTGAAGCCGTTCGCGAATACGCAATTCTCGATGTCGGGGTGGTAGCCGATGATCGCGTTGTGATCGAATACGTTGTATTCGTAGTAGCCGGACCAAGCGTGCTGCACACGCAGCGCTTCGAATTGCGGCACACGGTGGGCAAGTGTCGGCCAGATCACGTCGTCGAACAGCGCGTGATCGACTTCATCGAGCGGCAGGTCATTGGGATCGTGCTCGGCGCTGGGCGATGTGCCGCAGATATAGGTCGAGCCCTCGGGCCGAAAATAGACGCCGCTCGGATCGATCAACAACGGGCAACGTTCGAGCTTGGCAGGGGAACTGACATTGAAGATGCTGCGCCTGCGCGCATAGACGGGCAGTTCGACTTCGAGCATTTGTGCGATGCGCCGCGCCCACGGACCGGCCGCGTTGACCATCAGGTCGCAGTCGAGCTCTTCCCCCGCGGACGTCAGCACGTGGGTGACGCGTCGTCCCGCGCGGCGCAGCCCGGTGGCTTCGACCGGAAGGTAGCGCGCGCCGAGCGACTGCGCTTTCTTGCGCAGCGCTTGCACGAGGCCGTAGCCGTCGAACCATCCCTCTCCCGAAACGCCGTACGAGCCCGCTACGAGGTCTTCGGTGTTCAGCCACGGAAACGTCGCTTGCAGTTCGTCCTTCGGCAAGTAACGGATCTGCGCTCCGAGCGATGTTTGCAGCGCGTGATTTTCGCGCAGAATCGTTTCCCCGGCGGCCGTGGCGAGAAAGAGGTAGCCGCCTTCGTGCAAGTCGATCGACGGCGCGTCGCCGCCCACGGCCAGCCGCTCTCCTATCGAGCGCAGAAACTCGATACCGTAGAGCGACATTTGCACGGAAAGGGGCGTCGAGAATTGCTGGCGGATGGATGCCGCCGACAGCGCCGACGAGGCGCGCGCATAGCTTGGATCGCGCTCGAGCACGGTCACCTCGACGCTCGCATCCATGCTGCGCAGAAAATACGCCACGGCGCTGCCGATCACGCCGCCGCCCACGACTACGATCTTCGAAATCATTAGGACTCCAAAACAATTACCTGGAAAGCACAATGCATAAAAGGCGCGACGCCGCAATGGCGTCGCGCCCTAGGCCCGCGCAAGGCGTGCGGGCCCGTTGCCGGTGATCAGAGGCCGCTCACCGTCTTGACTGTGACCCACTGACCGTTCTTCACTTGATAGACGGTCGATGAGCCGTGCTTGAGCGAGCCGTTCGCGTTGAACTCGATGTGGCCGGTGATGCCGTCGAAGCTGATGCTTTGCAGCTTCGGACGATAGTCGTCGGGCTTGGTCGAATTGGCCGCCTGCATCGCCTTGATGGCGGTCCATGCTGCGTCGTAGCCGAACGGCGCATACGAGAGCACCTCGACACCGAACTTTTGCTTGAAGCGCTCGGCGAACTTCGCGCCGACCGGCGTGCTGTCGAGCGGGCGGCCGTACTCCCAAGCCATCGCGCCTTCGGACACGTCGCCCGCGAGCTTGATGAAATCGATGTCCTTCACGCCGCCGCCGCCGACGTACTGCGCGTTGATGCCGAGCGCGCGCATCTGCTTCATGATGCCGGCGGCTTGCGGATTGAGCGCGCCGACGAACACGAGGTCGGGATTGACCGACTTCAGGTTCGTGAGCTGCGTCTTGAAGTCCGTCGCTTGGTTGGTCGTGTATTCGCGTTTGACGATCGTGCCGCCTTTGGCCTTCACGGCCTTCTCGAACTCGTCCGCTTCGCCCTGACCGAACGCGGTCCGATCGTCGATGATCGCGATGCGTTTGGCCTTGGTCACCTCGACCGCGTAGGCGCCTGCCGTGCCGGCGTTTTGCGCGTCGCTCGAAATCACCATGAACACGTTCTTGAAGCCGCGGCTGCTGATCGTCGGGTTCGTCGCCGCAGGGTCGATATCGGGGATGCCGGCCTTTTCGTAGATCGTCGAGGCCGGGATCGTCGTGCCCGAGTTGAAGTGGCCCACGACCACCGACACGCCTTCGTCCACGAGCTTTTGCGCGACCTGTGCGCCCGTGCGCGGGTCGGCCTGATCGTCCTCGGCCTCGAGTTCGAAGGAAACCGGCTGGCCGTTGATCTTGACGCCTTGCGCTTTCGCATCGTCGAGCGCCATTCTCACGCCGTTTTCCAAATCCTTGCCGTAATTGGCGTTAGGCCCGGTGAGCGGCGCGGCAAAGCCGATTTTCACGACGGTATCTGCGTGAGAGGCGAACGGGACGAGCCCGAGGAGTGCTCCAACTGCAACTGCGACAGGGGTGAGGTTCTTCGCAAAACGCATGTTGTTTCCTTTATCGGCAAGCATGAATGTAGTGCTGTGGCGTGCATGCGGGCTTCTCGCAATTCATTGTCGCGGGCGCGCTACCAAGGCGGCGGCCGATGCACGGCTCTCGTTCGTGTGGTCCAGCGTGTGGGGTCTACCTCCTGCAAGGCGTGATATCGATCGAGCCGCTCGGCTCCAGAAGCGCCGCAGCGATTCGCTCGAAAGGACTATAGAAAGCCAATATGGTTGCGTCTTGACCTTTCGCGACGCTTCCTATGCGCATTTCGGCACAGCGCGCTAAATCGGAGCAATCGGGATAAATACGCCCGCGCGGGTTTAAGGAAAACGTCCTATTAGTCGCATTTTTGCGGCGCAATGCGCAATTCGATGCGAATGGCACTCCGCACATTCCCCTAGGCCGCCTGCATCAAGTTTGCAATGCGGTATGCCGTTTACTTGTTTTGAGGGCTACGAACCCTCGCAGCCTAATCGTCTGAAGGAAATCGTTTTAATGTTTGCGTCAATTCGCGGCCGTGTGCTCGCAGCTTGTCTTGCCATCGTCGTCGGTTCGCTGATCGTGAACGCGACGCTCAACTTCTTCGTCGTCAACTCCCACGAAAACGACACCATCGACAACAATCTCGTAGCGCTCGCCAACGGGCACGATGCGGGCATTGCCGAATGGGTCTCGTCCAAGACTGCCGCCATCAACGCCCTGCAGGACATCACGCTCGGCGCGGCCGACCCCGCCCCCGAATTCAAGCAAGCGATGGCCGCGGGCGGTTTCAGTAACGTTTATGCCGGCTATGCCGACAAGAGTGCCAAATTCGGCGATGCAACGGGCATCCCCGCCGGCTACGATCCGACCGCGCGGCCTTGGTACAAGCAAGCGGCCGCCGCGGGCAAGCCGGTGGTGACGCCGCCGTACGTCGACGCGGGGTCGGGCAAGCTCGTCGTGGCGTTCGCGGTGCCGATCGTGCGCGACGGCGCGCTCAAAGCGGTCGTGTCGGGCGACGTCGCGATGGACAGCGTGATCGCCAACGTGAAGGCGATTCACCCGACCCCCGCGAGCTTCGGTTTGCTGGTGGACGGTGCGGGCGATATCGTCGCGCACCCCGATGCGAAGTTGACGCTCAAGCCGGTGTCGGCGTTGATGCCGAGCATGAGCGCCGGCGCGATCGCGGCGCTCGAGGGCGCCGGCAAGCCGGTGCAGGCGTCCGCCGACGGCCGTTCGGTGCTGCTGCGCGGCGCTCATGTGCCGGGCACGGATTGGACCGTCGTCGTGGCGCTCGACGAGAGCGAAGCGAAGGCCGGCGTGCGCTCGTTCTTGACGACCTCCGCGATCGCGCTCGTGCTCATCGTCGCGCTCGCGGCGGCGATCGTCTCGGCCGTGACTTCGAAAGCGTTCAAGCGCCTCTCGCTCGTGCGCGACGCGATGGACGACATCGGCTCGGGCAGCGGCGATCTGACGCGCCGCTTGCCGGCGGACGGCCGCGACGAAGTGGCGCAGATCGCGCGTTCGTTCAATACGTTCGTCGACAAGCTGCGCGACGTGATGCGCCAGATTCGCGACACGAGCGGCTCGGTGCGCACCGCGGCGGACGAAATCGCCGCGGGCAACTTGGATCTGTCCGGCCGCACCGAATCGGCGGCGGCGAGCCTGCAGCAGACGGCGGCGTCGATGGAGGAAATTACGTCGACGGTCACGCAATCGGCGAGCTCGGCGCGCCAAGCGAACGACATGGCCGCATCGGCCTCGACGGTGGCCTCGCGCGGCGGCCAAGTCGTCTCGGAAGTGGTGACGACGATGGGCACGATCGAGTCGGCATCGGGCAAGATCGGCGACATCATCGGCGTGATCGACGGCATCGCGTTCCAGACCAACATCCTTGCCCTGAACGCGGCCGTCGAAGCGGCGCGCGCGGGCGAGCAGGGCCGCGGTTTCGCGGTCGTGGCCGGCGAAGTGCGCAGCCTGGCGCAGCGCAGCGCGCAGGCGGCCAAGGAGATCAAGTCGCTGATCGAATCGACGATCGACAGCGTGTCGTCGGGATCGAGCCAAGTCAAACGCGCGGGCGACACGATGACCGAGATCGTCTCGAACGTATCGAGCGTCACGACGATCATGTCCGAGATCACTCACGCGGCCGACGAGCAGACGCGCGGCATCCAGGAAGTGAATCGCGCCGTGTCGCAACTGGACGAGATGGTTCAGCAAAATGCCGCACTCGTCGAGCAATCCGCGGCGGCGGCCTCGGCGCTGCAGACGCAAGCGGTCAATCTCGCGACGGCCGTCGCGCAATTCAAGCTCGATTGAAGGGTAGGGGCGGCCCGGGCAGAGGGGCTGCCGGGCCGGTGCCGCGCCTACGAGCGTTTGCGCCGCTCCAGCGTCTTGTCGATCATCCAGGCGCCGAGCCAATCGCGGGGCTTGGCGATCTCGTCCTGGGTCGCGACGAGCTCCAGCTCGTAGCGGCCCGCGTCGTACGTGGCCCGAAGCACGGCATGCACCGCCGAGACGGCATGCTCGAACGCGGTGAGCAGCGAATCGCCGCACAAGCGCCGCGCGACGAAGGTCGCGCTCGTGAGTTCGCCGACGCCCACGGGTTGCCGCGCGAACGGATAGCGCGGGTGCTGCGTCATCCACGCTTCGCGTTCGGTGACGAGCAGGAGGTTCACGCGGTTGGCGGGGCTATTGCGGTCGATCAGTTGCTTGACGAGCACGACTTGGGGGCCGCGGCGAATCAGCTCCCGGCAGGCGGCGACGGCGTCGTCGATGGTCTCGATGCTGCGCCCGACGAGCTTTTGCAGGGTGTCGTGCGTCGGCGAGAGCGCATCGGCGAGCGCCGGCATCGTTTCGAGCAGATATTCGTCGACGCTCGCGCCGGCGCCCGCCCCGATGACGGGCGTCCAAAAGTGCCACGCTTCGGGGTTCGTCGCCTTCACGGCGCGCACGATGTCCATCACGGCCTGGGCATGCGTCTTGTCGCCGAGATAGCCCGAAATGATGGCGTCGCAGCGCCTGAGCATGCCGATCGCGCCGATGCCCTCGACGAGTTCGGTCATCTGCGGCGCATCGATCGCGCTGCCGGCCCAATGGCCGTATTGCATGTGATTGGAGAACTGCATCGTGTCGAGCGGCCAGACGTTCACGCCCAGCCGCTGCATCGGAAAGACGGCGGCACTATTGCCCGCATGACCGAACACGACGTGCGGTTGAATGCTCAAGACGTTTTTCATGATGACTTCGCTCGCGTGATGCCCGGGCTTCGCCGGAAGCTCGGGCGGCCGGTGCGCCGCTCCTGCGAGCGGCCCGACCACTAAGAAGATACAGGACTTGCTGCGTCGCGTCATCGGGCGCCTGCGCGGCGCTCATGCATTCGAGCTCGCGCCCCGAGCGAGGCGCCCCCGCGGTTGCGCATGAATGCGCTACGGGCCCCGCGCGAGGATGCGCAGCACGGCCCGCGGCGTTGTTCCCGGCCGACGAAACGGCCCTTTCGCCGCCCGTGCCTTAAGCGTTTTCCCGCACGCACTGCTACAATTGTCCGTTTCCATAGCGCGCCCAGGCGGCGCGACGTACGGGCCACGCAGGGTGTCGCACGCGGTGCGCCCAGTAAAACGAAGGAGTAGCGAACGTGTCAGCAAGCGTCTCATCCAACGGGTCTACCGTGCGCCGCAAGCGCGCGGGGGCGGCCCATGGCGGTGGCGTCCGATGACGGTTGCGCCCGTCGTAGCCTGGGATTGGCTGCTCGTGGCGCTGTGCTGCGCGGCCACGGCGTATGCCGTCGTCGCGGCGCTCGCGCTGCCGTCGGCACGAGCGCTTCTCGTGCGCTCGCGCGACGGCCAAGCCGCGCGGGGGGCGCAGCCCGTGAGCGTGCTCAAGCCCCTTTGCGGCGACGAACCGCGGCTTTACGAAAACCTTTCGACGTTCTGCGAGCAGTCTCATCCGTGCTATCAACTGCTGTTCGGCGTGTCCTCGCCGGCCGATCCTGCCATTGCCGTCGTGCGCCGGCTGCAGGCGGCGTTCCCGGCGCGCGACATCGTCCTCGTGGTCGATTCGCGTGTGCACGGCCACAACCTGAAGGTGAGCAATCTCATCAATTTGGCCGCGCGCGCGAAGCATCCGCTGATCGTGCTGGCCGATAGCGATATCGCCGTTGCGCCCGATTATCTCGAAGCGGTCACGGCGCCGCTCGCCGACCCGCAGGTGGGCATCGTCACCTGCCTCTACCATGCGAAAAGCGTCGGCGGGTTCTGGACCCGCGTGGGCGCCCAATTCATCAACGAATGGTTCGCGCCGTCGGTGCGCATCGCCCATGCGGGCGGCTCGCGCAGTTTCGGCTTCGGCGCGACGCTCGCACTGCGCGCTTCGGTGCTGGCCGATATCGGCGGCTTCGACGCGCTCAAGGATTGTCTGGCGGACGATTATTGGCTGGCCGAGCATACGCGCCAGCTCGGTATGACGACGGTCTTGTCCGAAATCGTCGTCGATACCGACGTCATCGAGCCCGACTTCCGCACGCTGTGGCTGCGCGAGACGCGCTGGCTGCGCACGATTCGCTCGATCAATCCGCTCGGCTTCGCTTTTTTGTTCATCACGTTCACGTCGCCTTGGCTCGCTGCGGGGACGCTCTCCGCCGCACACGGCGGCGGGGCTTTGTTGGCCGTATCGACGGCGCTCGGGATCGCTGCGCGCGTGCTCTTGCACGCCCGCGCAGCGCGCGAGCCCGGGGAGTTTTGGCGCGATCTGCCGCTCGTGCCGCTGCGCGATGCGCTGCTGGCTGCGCAATGGTTCGTCGCGGCATTCGGCTCGCACGTGGTTTGGCGCGGCGCTCGCATGCCCGTCGTGGCACGAATCGCGGAGGGCTCGGATGGCCCTTGAGCGAACCGTATTCGTCTTTTAAGTCGCTGGTGGGCGGCCGTTCGAGTCGGCCTGCCGTTCTCACGTTATTTGCTTCACCCAACAGGGTGCCGGAGCTTCATCCATGAAAACGCTGTTTTTGCAGGCCCCGTCTTATGACGGCTTCGATGGCGGAGCCGGTTCGCGCTACCAGGCCAAGCGCGAAATTCGCTCGTTCTGGTATCCGACCTGGCTGGCGCAGCCTGCGGCGCTCGTCCCCGACAGCCGCGTGATCGACGCGCCGGCCGATGGTTTGTCGGTCGAAGAAACGCTGAAGATTTGCGACGATTACGAGCTCATCATCATCCATACGAGCACGCCGTCGTTCCCGACCGATGCGCTCTTCGCCCAAGATCTGAAAAAGCGCAAGCCGTCGCTGGTGGTCGGCATGGTCGGCGCGAAGGTGATGGTCGATCCGCACAACTCACTGTTGGCGACCGAAGCGATCGATTTCGTCTGCCGTGAGGAATTCGACTTCACCTGCAAGGAAATCGCCGAAGGCAAACCGTTCCCCGAGATCAAGGGTTTGAGCTGGCGCGCAAAGGACGGCTCGATCGAACACAACGAAGCGCGTCCGATCCTCGAGAACATGGATGAGCTGCCGTTCGTCGCGCCCATCTACAAGCGCGACCTGAAGATCGACAACTACTTCATCGGCTATCTGAACTATCCGTACGTCTCGATCTACACGGGGCGCGGCTGCAAGTCGCGCTGCACGTTCTGCTTGTGGCCGCAGACGGTCAGCGGCCACCGCTACCGCACGCGCTCGGTCGAGAACGTGATCGCGGAGGTGAAGTGGATTCGCGACAACATGCCGGAAGTGAAGGAGGTCATGTTCGACGACGATACGTTCACCGACGACTTGCCGCGCGCCGAAGCGATCGCGCTTGGGCTGGGCAAGCTCGGCGTGACCTGGTCGTGCAATGCGAAGGCGAACGTCCCGTATAAGACGCTCAAGGTGATGAAGGAGAACGGGCTGCGGTTGTTGCTCGTCGGCTTCGAATCCGGCGACGATCAGATTCTCGTGAACATCAAGAAGGGCGTGCGTACCGACTTCGCGCGCCGCTTTAGCGCGGATTGCAAGAAGCTCGGCATCAAGATCCACGGCACCTTCATCCTCGGCCTGCCCGGCGAGACGCAGGAAACCATCAAGAAGACGATCGAGTACGCGAAGGAAATCAATCCGCACACGATTCAGGTTTCGCTCGCCGCGCCTTACCCAGGCACGACGCTATACAAACAGGCCGTCGAAAGCGGATGGATGGAAGAGAACAAGACCATCAATCTCGTGAGCAAGGAAGGTGTGCAGTTGGCGGCGATCGGCTATCCGCACCTCTCGCGCGAAGAGATCTACCATCACCTCGAGGCGTTCTACAAGGCGTTCTACTTCCGGCCCTCGAAGATCTGGGAGATCGTGCGCGAGATGTTGACGAGCTGGGACATGATGAAGCGCCGCCTGCGCGAAGGCGTCGAGTTCTTCCGTTTCTTGCGCGCGCACGAGGCTTGATAACGTGAAGCGCCCGGGCCGCCGCGGCCTCATCGTCACCGCGGACGATTTCGGCTTGCATCTGCGGGTCAACGCGGCGGTCGAACGGGCGCACCGGCACGGCGTGCTCAAAGCCGCGAGCCTCATGGTGGGCGCGCCCGCGGCGGCCGATGCCGTCGAGCGTGCGCGACGCCTGCCCAGCTTGCGCGTGGGCATGCATCTCGTCCTGGCGGACGGGCCGGCGCTGCTGCCGCCTGGCCAGATTGCCGCGCTCGTCGGTCCCGACGGTCGTTTCGGCGATGCGATGGTGCGCGACGGCTTTCGTTTCTTCTTCCTGCCGGGCGTGCGCGCGGCGCTCGCACGCGAGATCCGCGCTCAATTCGAGGCGTTCGCGCAAACGGGTTTGCCGCTCGATCACGTCAACGCCCACAAGCATTTCCATCTGCATCCCACCGTGCTTTCGCTGGTGCTGTCGATCGGCCGGGAGTTCGGGCTGCGGGCCGTGCGGCTGCCGTTCGAGGCCAACGCGCCGTGGTGGCTCAAGCCGTGGATCGCGCTGATGCGCCGCAGGCTCACGCGCGCCGGCATCGCCTACAACGATTACGTCATGGGCATCGAACATACGGGCGGGATGGACGAAGCGGCGCTGCTCGGTGCGCTCGCACGCATGCCGGCCGAGGGCGTCGGCGAAATCTATTGCCATCCGGCCGAAGCGGGCGAGGGCGCCATCACCCCCTCGATGCAGCACTATCGCCACGTCGATGAACTCGACGCATTGCTCTCGCCGCGCGTAGCCGCGGCTATCGCGGGCGCAGGGCTCGCCTGCGGCGGGTTTGCAGACATCTTCGGCGGCGGCGCGAGCGTGCGCGGCATGGCCAATGCGCATCATGGCCGTGACGCTGCACAAGGAGGCTCGCCGTCATGACGAAGTGGCTCAAATGGGCCGGTTGGCCCGTGGGCATCGGCATCTTCATCGCCCTGGTGCTGCGTGAAGGCGCCGCCGACGTCATGCATGTCATCGGCGCGGCCGGCTGGGCGTTGCTGTGGCTCGTGCCATTCCATGCGCTGCCGCTCTTGTTCGACGCTTACGGCTGGCGCGTCCTGCTGCGCGCTCGCGCGTCGCTTCCCTTTCTCTGGTGGGTGGCGACCGTGCGCGAAGCCGTGAGCCGGCTGTTGCCCGTGCTCGCGGTGGGCGGCGAAATCGTCGGCATCCGGCTCGCGCGGTGGCGGGTGAACGATGCAAGTTGCGTGAGCGCATCGGTGATCGTCGAAGTGCTCGTCACGATCGCCGTGCAGTATGCGTTTTCGGCGCTTGGCGTCGTGCTCATTCTCGCCGCAACGGGCGGGGGACACGCGAGGACGATCGCGCTCGCGCTCGTCCTGTCGTTGCCGCTGCCCGTGATCACCGCGCTGCTGCTGCGCCGGGGCGGCGTCTTTCATGCGATCGAGCGATTCGCGGCCCGCGCGCTCGGCAGCGAGCATCGTTTCTTGCAGGGAATCGACGGCGCACGGCTCGATGCGCAAATCGACGCGCTGATGACGCGCACGGGTTTGCTCGTGAGCGCTTTCGGTTGGCAGTTCGCCGGTTACCTTATCGGCGCGTTCGAAACCTATTGGGCGCTGGCATTGCTCGGGCATCCCGTTTCGGTGGGCGGCGCCGTCGCTATCGAAGCGCTGACGCAAGCCGTGCGGCATGCGGCGTTCATGGTGCCCGCCGGCCTTGGCGTGCAGGAAGGCACGGTGGTCCTGCTTGCACAGATGTTCGGCGTGGGGCGTGAGGTGGCGTTTTCGCTCGCGCTCGTCAAGCGCATGCGCGAAGTGCTGTTCGGCTGTATCGCGCTCGGCTCGTGGCAATGTGCCGAGATCGTGCGTGCGCGGCGCTATGCGCGCGAGCCGGTCCTGCAAGGCACGGCCGAGCAAGCGGCGGCGCCTGCGGCTGGGCGCCCCGGGCAAGCGCGAGATCGCCATTTCGTACGCTGAAGAATGCGCGTCGGTTCGGCAGCGCACGGTCCGCGAGCGCTTCTATATCGGCCAATCCCTATCCGCGTAAACACGCTTTGTCTTCAGACCACGTCTCGTCCTACATTACAGCCACGAACACGCCATATCGAATAGATAGAAGAGGATCAAAAGGTCAGAGGACGCAGCGCAGCGCCGGCCACGGGGGGCGGTCGAACGCCACGTGCATCGCACGGGCGGGTGGCCGCAGGCCAATGACGCAGCGCATGGGGACGACGTCGCTCTGCCGGTGTTCGGTTGTTTGCCGACGTATTTGCGTCGCGCGCCATGATGATTGCCGGCCGTTCACTTCGCGTGACGGCCGGTTCTGTTTTTTGCGAGCCTGCTTTTTGACGACGGGCTGCGCGGCGACCCCGCCATCTCTCAGCCTTGGACTATCGAAAATGCGACCCGAAACTTGCAAAATCGCGGTGCCGCCGCATCCCGGGCATTGCGCCTCGGGCTTCTTGGGTCGGCCGTAACAAGCGGTCCGCGGACATGCCCGCCGGCGTGCTTTCGTTGTTGCGACGCAGCATAACATGGCCCCGGGTTTGAACGATTTTGAATCGCTTGCGAGTATTGGCGCCGTGCGGAATGCGCCGCGGGTCCGCAATGCGGCGCGCCACCCACGCGACTAAAGCTGATTCCAATGGAGACGCGCGTGTTCTTATATGGCTTCGGCCCGATCCTTCTTGCCGGCACGATCAGAACGATCGAGTTGTCGGTGCTTTCGCTCGCGGTGTCGGTGCTGCTCGGGCTTGCCGGCGCGGTGGCGAAGCTCTCGCGCAATCGCGTCGTGGCCGGCGCGGCGACGGCGTACACGACGCTGATTCGTTCCGTGCCCGATCTCGTCCTGATGCTGCTGCTTTTTTACAGCATTCAAATCGCCGTCAATCAAGTCACCGATGCGTTCGGCATGAGCCAGATCGACATCGATCCGTTCGCGGCGGGCGTGCTCACGCTCGGGTTCATCTATGGCGCGTACTTCACCGAGACGTTTCGCGGCGCCTTTCTCGCCGTGCCGCGCGGTCAACTGGAAGCGGGTAGCGCCTATGGCATGAGCGGCTTGCGCGTGTTCGTGCGCATCCTCTTTCCACAGATGATGCGCTTCGCGTTGCCGGGTCTCGGCAACAACTGGCAGGTGCTGGTCAAGGCGACGGCGCTCGTCTCGATCATCGGCTTGGCCGATGTCGTGAAAGCGGCGCAAGACGCCGGCAAGAGCACCTTCAACATGTTCTTCTTCATCCTCGTCGCCGCGCTGATCTATCTGGCGATCACGACCGTCTCGAATGGGGTGCTGCTGTGGCTCGACCGGCGCTACTCGATCGGCGTGCGCCACGCGGACCTTTGACGGAGACGGCACGATGATCGAAATCCTCTCGCAGTACGGTCGCGCATTTCTCTACTACGACGGGCAAAACCTCTCCGGCCTTGCAGTGACGCTGTGGTTGCTCGTTGCGTCGCTCGTCATCGGGTTTTGCATGGCGCTGCCGCTGGCGGTGGCGCGCGTGTCGAAGAACCGCTGGCTGTCCACGCCCGTGCGCTGTTACACCTACGTGTTTCGCGGCACGCCGCTTTACGTGCAATTGCTGTTGATCTACAGCGGCGTCTATAGTCTCGAATTCGTGCGTGCGCATGCGGTGCTCAACGAATTCTTCCGCAGCGGGTTGCATTGCGCGATTCTCGCTTTCGGCTTGAACACCGGCGCTTACACCACCGAGATCTTCGCGGGTGCGATCCGCGCGATTTCGCATGGCGAGGTGGAAGCCGCGCGCGCTTACGGCATGAGCCGCTGGACGATGTATCGCCGCGTCGTATTGCCCTCGGCGCTGCGCCGTGCGTTGCCGTTGTACAGTAACGAAGTCATCTTGATGCTGCACGCGACGACGATCGCTTTCACGGCGACCGTGCCCGACGTGCTCAAGGTCGCTCGCGACGCCAACTCGGCCACCTACATGTCGTTCCAGGCCTTCGGCATCGCTGCGCTGATTTATCTTGCGGTATCGTTCGCACTCGTCGCGGCGTTCAGACGAGCCGAGCGGCATTGGCTGGCCTACTTGGCCGCAAGCCGGCACTGACAGCCTGCATCGATTCACACGCCTTCGATTCATACGGGAGAGCATGGTGCTCCAAGCGACTTCTCAATCCGCCGCCGTCAAGCTCGCGGCGCTCGACATCCATAAGCGCTACGGCGACAACGAGGTCCTCAAAGGCGTGACGTTGACGGCTAAAGCCGGCGACGTCATCAGCATCATCGGCGCCAGCGGTTCGGGTAAAAGCACGTTCTTGCGCTGCATCAACTTCCTCGAGCGGCCCAATGCGGGCAGCATCGTCGTCGATGGCGAGACGGTGCGCACCAAAGCGGATCGGGCAGGCAATCTCGAAGTGGCAGACCACAAGCAGTTGCAGCGCATCCGCACGAAGCTTGCGATGGTGTTTCAGCACTTCAATCTCTGGGCGCACATGAACGTGCTCGAGAATATCGTCGAAGCGCCTATCCACGTGCTGGGGCTGTCCAAGCGCGAAGCCGAAGAGCGAGCCCGCGTCTACCTGGAGAAGGTTGGCCTCGCGCCGCGGCTCGAGAAGCAGTATCCGTCGCATTTGTCGGGCGGACAGCAGCAGCGCGTGGCGATTGCGCGCGCGTTGGCCATGAATCCCGATGTGATGCTGTTCGACGAACCGACTTCCGCGCTCGATCCCGAACTCGTCGGCGAGGTGCTCAAGGTCATGCAAAAGCTCGCCGAGGAAGGGCGCACGATGATCGTCGTCACGCACGAGATGGGCTTCGCGCGCAATGTGTCGAATCACGTGATGTTTTTGCATCAAGGGCGTACCGAAGAAGAGGGCGACCCCGCGGTCGTGCTCGCGCAGCCAAAGAGCGAGCGCTTGCAGCAATTCCTCTCGGGCAGCCTGAAGTAAGCGATATGCGGGAAGGGCGAAACCAACGAGCAACGGGCGCGCCGGGCGCGCAGCCCGCCCGCGGCAGGGGCTGATCGATGGCTCGCATGCAAGCGGCCCCGGCGAAAACGACGCAGGTGGCGATCGTCGCGTTGCCGCCCGTCTCCATGTCGGGGCTCGCGCCGATCGTCGACGCGCTGCGGCTGGCGAACGACATCGACGGACGGGCGCTGTACCGCTGGCAGGTCTATTCCTGGGACGGACGGCCCGTGCCGCTCGCCGGCACGGCCACGCTGCCTGCCGACGGCGCGTTCGGCGACGGCGTTTCGTGCGATTGGCTCATCGTCGTGGCGGAGCGCTTTCAGCAATTCGCCGACTATAAGCTTTTCTTGGCCAGCCTCGCACGCGTGGGTCAACGCACGCCGCTCGTGACGGGCATTCATCACGGCGTCTGGTGGCTCGCGATGGCTGGGCAACTGTCCGGCTATCGCGTCAGCGTCAATTGGGAGACTTATCAACAATTCGCCGAGCAGTTCGAGCGCTCGATCGTCACGCAACAGATCTTCGAGATCGACCGCGATCGGGCCACGTGCGCCGGGGGGCTCGCCAGCGTCGACTTCATGCTGGCGATGATCGCTCGCGAGCATGGGCCGGAACTCGTGGAGCGCATCGCCGATTCGCTCGGGGTCGGCGCACTGCGCTCGGGCGAATCGCGTCAGCGCATTCCCTATGTGACGGCCCCCGGCGAACGGCATCCGCGCTTGAACGACGCGCTGCAATTGATGGAGGCGAACATCGAAGATCCGCTGACCACGGACGATATCGCCAACCTCGTCGGCATCTCGCGCCGGCAGCTCGAGCGCCTGTTCAGGCAGTACCTGGGCGCGATGCCGTCGAAATACTACCTCGGGCTGCGGCTGTCGAAGGCGCGCCTGCAGTTGCAGCGCACGAGCAAATCGATCGTGCAGGTGAGCCTCGCGTGCGGGTTTTCGTCGGCAGCGCATTTCTCGAATGCGTATCGGGAGCGCTTCGGGGTGACGCCGCGCGAGGAACGTCGCAATTGGATCGCCAAGCAGCATGGAGCGGGCGCGGCTCATGCGGACGAGCCGCGTGCGGGAGCGATGATCGAGCCGCCCGACGCGATGTGACGGCGCCCGGATGTGACTGCCGCCGGAGTAGCGCGGCCGCGCCCGGCGATACGCGACAGATCGCGTCGCCAACAAGCAAGACGATATCGCGATCGTTTTCTACACTTACGTTTATTCCCCATTCCCTCGACGAGGACCCGCCATGAACGATTTCGCTGTGAACCGCCAGACTTTCGACGAAGTCATGGTGCCGGTATTTTCGCCGGCCTCTTTCGTGCCGGCGCGCGGCAAGGGCTCGCGGGTGTGGGACACGCAGGGCCGCGACTATGTCGATTTCACGGGCGGGATCGCCGTGACGGGCTTGGGGCACGCGCATCCCGAACTCGTGCGCGTGCTGCGCGAGCAGGGCGAAACGCTGTGGCACGTCAGCAATGCGTACACGAACGAGCCCGTGCTTCGACTGGCCAAACGCCTCGAATCGCTGACCTTCGCCGAGCGCGCGTTCTTCGCCAATTCGGGGGCCGAGGCCAACGAGGCGGCGCTCAAGCTCGCGCGCCGCGTCGCGATCGAGCGGCATGGCCCCGAGAAGATCGAAATCGTCTCGTTCAAGCAATCGTTTCACGGGCGCACGTTCTTCACGGTCAGTGTGGGCGGCCAGCCGAAATACGCCGAAGGCTTCGGCCCCGTGCCGGCCGGCATCGTGCATCTGCCGTACAACGACATCGACGCGGCACGCGCCGCCATCGGCGCGAAGACGTGCGCCGTGATCGTCGAACCGATCCAGGGCGAGGGGGGCGTGATTCCTGCCGATCCGGCGTTCCTGCGCGCGCTGCGCGAGGCCTGCGACGCGCACGGCGCACTGTTGATTTTCGACGAAGTGCAAACCGGCGTCGGCCGCACGGGCTTCTTCTACGCGTATATGGACACGGGTGTGACCCCGGACATCCTGACGTCGGCTAAAGCCCTCGGCAACGGTTTCCCGATCGGTGCGATGTTGACAACGAACGCGCTCGCCCAGCATTTCAAGGTCGGCGTGCACGGCACGACCTACGGCGGCAATCCGCTCGGCGCGGCTGTCGCCGACAAGGTCGTCGAACTCGTGAGCGACCCGGCGCTGCTCGAAGGCGTCAAGCGCCGCGGCGCGTCGATCACGGCCAAGCTCGGCAAGTTGAACCGGCGCTTCAACCTGTTCAAGGAAGTGCGCGGCAAGGGCCTGTTGATCGGCGCCGAGCTGACGGCGGCTTACGAGGGGCGCGCCAAGGATTTCGTCAACGCCGCGGCCGCTCAGGGCGTCATGCTGCTGATCGCCGGGCCCAATGTGCTGCGGTTCGCGCCGTCGCTCGTGATCGAAGACGCTGAGTTGAACGAAGGGTTCTCGCGGCTCAAAAAGGCGATCGAGCAAGTCGTCGGCGCCACCGCCGACGCCCAGACGCGCTGAGCGGCCGGCCGCCAAGGAAACGATGATGCTCTTCGTCCGCCCCGGAAGGCTTTCCGACCTCGACGCGCTGGCGCAGATGGCGCGCTCGGCGCAGCCCGTGCTGCATTCGCTGCCGCACGACCGGCATGCGCTCGAAGCGCGTGTCGCGCTATCGGAGGATTCGTTTCGCGCACAAGTGGATTTCCCGGGCGAGGAGGTCTATCTCTTCGTGCTCGAGGACAGCGCCACCGGCAAGCTGCTCGGCACGGCGAGCATCGTCGCCGCCGCCGGTTACGCCGAGCCGTTCTACGTCTTTCGCAACGATGCGTTGATCCACGCGTCGCGCGAATTGCACGTCAATCGCAAGATCCATGCGCTGACGATGTCGCACGAGCTGACGGGCAAGAGCCGCTTGGCTGGGTTCTACATCGACCCCTCGGTGCACGGCGACGCGCCGGCGCATCTGCTCACGCGCGCACGCATGATGTATGTCGCGGCGAACCGGCGGCGCTTCACGCCGGAAGTGTTCTCGCTGCTGCTCGGGGTCACGGACGAGGCCGGCACCTCGCCGTTCTGGGAGGCGGTCGGGCGCAAGTTCTTCGGACGCGACTTCGCGCAGATCGAAGTCGCCTCGGGCGGGCGCAGCCGCACCTTCATCGCCGAAGTCATGCCGACGTACCCGATCTACGTGCCGCTTCTGCCCGAGTCCGCGCAGCGGGTGATCGGCGAGCCCAACGCGAAGGCGTTGCTCTCGTACGACATTCATCTCGAAGAAGGCTTCGAGCCCGACCGTTTCGTCGATATCTTCGATGCGGGTCCCGTGCTCACGGCGCAAGTGGACCGCAGCGCGTGCGTAAGTTCGAACGAGGCGCGCACGGTGCGCGAGGCCGCTGAGAGCGCTTCAGGCGTCGCGCAGCGGCAGGCATGCGCATATCTCGTTGCGAGCCACCGCGACGATGACTTCCGCTGCGTGCTGGCCGAGTTGCCGAGCGAGCGCGGCGCCGATGCGCCGCTCGCCGCACAGGTGCGCGCCGCGCTCGACGTCGTGCATGGCGATACGGTGCGCTGCGTGCCGCTGCACCGCGGTGCAGCGCAGGCGGACGGGCCGCAAGCCGGCGACGATGTCCCGCAATGGCATTCGATCCATAAGACTTATCCATCGGGAGACCGGCGATGATCGTCGTGCGCGCCGTCAAGACGGAAGACCTCGATGCGCTCGTATCGCTGGCACGGGAAACGGGCCCGGGACTGACGACGTTCAAGCCCGATCGCGACGCACTTGCCGCGCGCATCGAACGAGCGAGAAAGACGATCGAAGGACGCGCGGCGCCTCATGAGGCCGGCTACTTCTTCGTCATGGAAGACACCGCCACGGCCGATGTCGCGGGTGTATGCGGCATCGAAGTGCAAGTGGGCCTCGAGCAACCGTTCTACAACTACCGTGTAAGCACGGTCGTGCACGCGAGTCAGGAGCTGGGTGTCTGGACCAAGATGTCGTTGCTCAACATCTCGCACGCCCTCACGGGCTATGCCGAGGTGTGCTCGCTGTTCCTCTCGCCGCGCTTTCGGGCGCACGGGGTCGGCGGCTTGTTGTCGCGCTCGCGCTTCATGTTCATGGCGCAGTTCCGCGAGCGGTTTCCGGAGCGGCTGTGCGCGGAATTGCGCGGCCATTTCGATGCGGACGGCACCTCGCCGTTCTGGCGCGCCGTGGGCTCGCACTTTTATCAGATCGACTTCAATGCGGCCGATTACCTGAGCGCCCATGGCCGCAAGTCGTTCCTCGCCGAATTGATGCCGCGCTTTCCCGTCTATGCCGATTTGCTGCCGCAGGAGGCGCAGGCGGTCATCGGCGTGACGCATCGCGACACGGCGCCCGCGCGCAAGATGCTCGAAGCCGAAGGCCTGCGCTATCAGGGGCACGTCGATATTTTCGACGCCGGCCCCGTGCTCGAATGCCACATCAACGATTTGCGCACCGTGCGCGAAAGCGTCATGGCGACGGTGGCGATCGGCGCTGCGCCGGCCGGCGAAGGCGTGCGCTCGCTCGTTTCGAACACGTCGATGGCGCGCTTTCGCGTGGGGGTGGCGCCGGGCGTCGCGGAGGGCGGCACGATGGCGCTCAGCGCCGACGACGCAGCCGCACTCGAAGTGCGCGAAGGAGATCCGGTGCGCGTGCTTGCGCTCGCGCCGGGGAAGAAGCCGAACAAGGACTGAGTCGACATGGATATGGGTGAACATTACATCGACGGGCAATGGTGCGAAGGCGACGGCCCCAGCTTTGCGTCGCGCAACCCCGGCACGGATACGGTGGTGTGGGAAGGCAAGAGCGCCTCGACGGACGATGTCGATCGCGCCGTGGCCAGCGCGCGCCGCGCATTCGAGCCATGGTCCGCGCAGCCTTTCGAAGCGCGCGTGGAAATCGTGCGCCGCTTCGCCATGGTGTTGTCGGAGCGCAAGGAGCAGATTGCGCACGCGATCGGCCGGGAAACGGGCAAACCGCTTTGGGAGGCGCGCACCGAGGTGGCCGCCATGGCGGCCAAGGTCGAGATCTCGATCACGGCGTACCACGAACGCACCGGCGAAAAAAGGCTGCCGATGGCCGACGGCACGGCCGTGCTTCGCCATCGCCCGCATGGCGTGGTTGCGGTATTCGGGCCGTACAACTTCCCCGGGCACTTGCCCAACGGACACATCGTGCCCGCGTTGGTCGCGGGCAATACGGTGGTGTTCAAGCCGTCGGAGCTTGCGCCCGGCGTCGCGCGGGCGACGGTCCAAGCATGGCGCGAAGCGGGCCTGCCCGCGGGCGTGCTCAACCTCGTGCAAGGCGAAAAGGACACGGGCGTCGCGCTCGCGAACCATCGCCAGATCGACGGGCTCTTCTTCACCGGCAGCTCGGATACCGGCACGCTGCTGCATAAGCAGTTCGGAGGGCGGCCCGAAATCGTCTTGGCGCTCGAGATGGGCGGCAACAATCCGCTGGTCGTGGCCGGCGTCGAAGATATCGATGCGGCCGTTCATCACACGATTCAATCGGCGTACCTATCGGCGGGACAGCGCTGCACCTGCGCCCGGCGCATTTTCGTGCCGAGCGATGCCTTCGGCGATCGCTTTCTCGCGCGCTTCGCACAAGTCGCCTCGCGCATTGCCCATGGCGCCTACGATGCCGACCCGCAGCCGTTCATGGGTGCGGTGGTGTCCGCACGGGCGGCCGCGCGGCTCGTCGCGGCGCAAGCGCGCCTGCTCGCCGCGGGCGCTCGCCCCCTCTTGGCGATGGAGCAGCGCGACGAGCGCTTGGGCTTCGTGAGCCCCGCGATCCTCGATGTGACCGATGTCGCGCAGTTGCCCGACGAGGAGCACTTCGGCCCGCTCGCGCAGGTCGTGCGCTATAGGGATTTCGACGAAGCGATAGCACGCGCGAACGATACCGTCTACGGTTTGTCGGCGGGGCTGCTCGCCGACGATGAAGCGCTGTGGACGCGTTTTCACCGCACGATCCGCGCCGGCATCGTCAATTGGAATCGGCCGACGAATGGCGCTTCTTCTGCGGCGCCGTTCGGTGGAACGGGGCGTTCGGGCAACCATCGGCCAAGCGCGTATTACGCAGCCGACTATTGCGCCTACCCGATGGCGTCGGTCGAAAGCACGCAACTCACGATGCCCGCGAGCGTATCGCCGGGCCTTCATTTCTAAAGATCGAGCAAGGATCGACGATGCAAGCACGGGAAGCCAATTTCGATGGACTCGTAGGTCCGACGCACAACTACGCGGGGCTGTCGTTCGGCAACGTAGCGTCGCAGACGAACGAAAAGTCGATCGCCAATCCGCTCGCCGCCGCCAAGCAGGGTCTGCGCAAGATGAAGCAATTGGCCGATCTCGGCTTTTTGCAGGGCGTGCTGCCGCCGCAGGAGCGGCCCTCGCTGCGGCTGCTGCGCGAACTTGGGTTCTCGGGTTCCGATGCGGCGGTGATCGCGCGCGCGGCCAAGGACGCCCCCGAATTGTTGGCGGCCGCCAGCTCGGCTTCGGCGATGTGGACGGCCAACGCGGCGACCGTGAGTCCTTCGGCCGATACGCAGGACGGCCGTGTCCATTTCACGCCAGCCAATCTGACGAGCAAGCTGCATCGTGCGATCGAACACGAGGCGACGCGTCGCACACTGCAGGCGATCTTCGCCGATCCGGCGCGCTTTGCCGTGCATGAGGCGTTGCCCGGCACGCCCGCGCTCGGCGACGAAGGGGCGGCCAACCATACGCGGTTTTGCGCGCAATACGGCGAACGCGGCGTCGAATTCTTCGTCTATGGACGCAGCGAATACCGGCGCGGCCCCGAGCCCGTGCGCTATCCGGCGCGCCAAACCTTCGAGGCGAGCCGCGCCGTGGCGCAACGTCATGGCTTGAGCGAGGAAGGGACCGTCTACGCGCAGCAAAGCCCCGAAGTCGTCGACGCGGGCGTATTCCACAACGACGTCATCGCGGTGGGGAATCGGCAGACGCTGTTCTGTCATGAGCGGGCCTTCGTCGATCAGAGCGCCGTCTACGATCAGTTGCGCGCGCAACTATTGCGCACGGGCGCTCAATTGAATGTGATCGAAGTGCCCGATGCCCGCGTGAGCGTTTCCGACGCCGTCACTTCGTATCTATTCAACAGTCAATTGTTGACGCGTCCTGACGGTCGCGACGTGCTGGTCGTGCCGCAGGAGTGCCGCGAGAACCCGCGCGTGGCCGCGTATTTGGACGATCTGGTCAGCGGCGCCGGGCCTATCGGCGAAGTGCTCGTGTTCGAATTGCGCGAAAGCATGAAGAACGGCGGCGGCCCGGCTTGCCTGCGTTTGCGTGTCGTCTTGACCGAAGCGGAGCGCGAGGCCGTGAGCGCGGGCGTGTGGATCGACGATGCGTTGTTCGCACGGCTCGACGCGTGGATCGGCAAGCACTATCGTGATCGGCTGGCGCCGGCCGATCTTGCCGATCCGCATCTGCTGATGGAGTCGCGCACGGCGCTGGACGAACTCACGCAAATTCTCGGGCTCGGTTCGCTCTATGACTTCCAACGTTGAAGCGGCTGTGCCGGCGATGCTCGACGATTTTCTGGCATACACGTTGAGTGGGGCGCGGCCCGTGCCGGCCGAGGCTCGGGGGGCGTGCGCACAGGGCGTTCGTTATGCATGGATCGACGAAGGGGTGATCGAACTCGCGCCTGCGGTGGGGGCCGATGGCCATGCGATGCCCTCCGTGCTCGTCTCGGCCGGCATCCACGGCGACGAGACTGCGCCGCTCGAGCTCGTGTCGCACATGATCGCCGATATTGCGAGCGGCGATGTGCCGCTCGCTTGTCGGCTGTGCATCGTCCTCGGCAATGTCCCTGCCATGCGTGCGGGCAGTCGGTATCTCGACGATGATTTGAATCGGCTCTTCTGCGGTCGCCATGCGCAACTCGCGCAAAGCCGCGAAGCGCCGCGCGCACGCGCGCTCGAAGCGGCTGCCGCACGTTTGTTCGAGCGCGCCGCGGGCGACGGCGAGCGTTGGCACATCGACATGCACACGGCCATTCGCGCCTCGGTGTTCGAGCGTTTCGCCTTGTTGCCTTACACAGGCGCGGCGCTTTCGCGGGCAATGTTCGAATGGCTGGCCGGTGCGCGGATCGAGGCGGTGTTGTTGCACACGACCAAGGGCAATACCTACACGCATTTCACGGCCGAATCCTTCGGCGCGAGGGCTTGTACTTTGGAATTGGGCAAAGTTCGGCCCTTCGGTGAAAACGATCTGTCGCGCTACACGGGTGCAGATGACGCGGTGCGCGGCCTGATCTCGGGACAAGCTCGCGCTGGTGCCGCGCCGATGCCGCGCGTGTTCACCGTCATCGGGCAGATCACGAAGCACAGCGACGCCTTCGAACTTTTGATGCCGGACGACGTGGCGAACTTCACCGCGTTCCCAAAAGGTACGGTGCTCGCGCGCGACGCAAACTATTGCTATGCGGTGACGCACGCCGAGGAAAGTATCGTGTTTCCGAATCGCACGGTGAAACCGGGTTTGCGTGCCGGGCTGACTGTAGTTGAAACCACGGCAGAGACGCTGGCCGGGTTGGCGCGCTAGCGCGCTAACGGCGGGTTGGCGATGTCGTCGATGTTGCCGACATCGTTCGACGCGGCAACGGAGTGAAGGCCTTGCCCGGGTGGTTGCAGCCGCCGGCTAGTCGCATCTATTCCTCGGGAATCACCGCCTGCCACCCTTCGGGACATTCCGTCACATAAGGGTAGTACTGACCCGCCGATTCGCAGTAGTACCAATAGTCGCCCGCTTCGCCATACTCGTAGATCACATCGCCGGGTGCGAACGGATCGGGATACGGATAGACCGGTTGCGGGTAGAAGTACCACATGCCGCCCACGACCCACCACCAACCGTAGCGTCCGCGATGGTGCGAATGGTGCCAATTGCCGCCACGCCAGACACGCGCGTCGAGATCGACGAACCGGTGGATGTCGCCGCGAAACGGCGCGGGAACGCGCCCGGAAGCGCGCGGCGCTTGCGCCAGCGGGGCACGCGGCTCGGGGCCGGGGCGCCGTCCAAATTCTTGCGTGGCGCCCGGGCCATGGTTGGGTTGCCGCAGCGCCGGCGCCTGGCCCATCGGGTGGTGCCCGAATTCGGGTGTCATGGCCGGACCGCGCGGCTGCCGCATGGTGGGTGCAGGAGCGGGGGCGGGAGCCGGAGCGCGCCCCGGCGCGGGAGCTTGCGGCATGGGCCGTTGCCCGAACGCAGGGCTTTGCGCCGCTTGGCCCGGCGCGATGCCCACGGCGGGGCCTGTGCCCCGGGGCGCGGGACCTTCGCTCATGCGTCCTCCGGCTGGCCCCCCGGGCGGGCCTTGGTGGCCGCCCGGGCCCGCTTCTCCGGGGCCTTGCAACGGCGCCGCCGATGGCCCTCGCGCCGATTCGTGGCCGCGTTCGCGTTCCTGCGCAAGCCCTGTAACTGCCGATAGGCCGGTTACGCCGGCCACGGCGAGTGCAATGACGGTTCTTGCGTTCATAGACCTCTCCCTCGGTGCGTCGTTCTCTCTTCCAGCATAGACGCTCATCGCCTACAGCGATTGACGGCCCTCAATGGGATTCGCCGGGGGCGTCGCGATTTCGCGCCCGTCACCGGCGCATGTAGTCCATCTCCGACATGCTGTGGCAACGCTTGACGCGATTCTCGGACGCCGCTGATGTTTATCGTCCGCGTCGGTGCCGATACTGTATTCAAGGGCTCAGCCAACGGATCGTCGGGGGCGGTCCGCGAACGGTTCAGGAGGTAAGCGATGAGTGCGGAAAAGATTTCTCTGCGCGCATTAGTGGATAAATGGCTTGCGCCGACTGCCGCCGCGCCTGCGCGCGTGCTGCGCACGGGGCGCATGAGCAGCAACCGCACGCGGTTCGTCTTCGTCGAAACGCAAGCGTCGAGCGGCCCGCGTTCGATCTTCCTATTTCGCCACGGGGACGGTTCGTGGTGTGTGTTCCCGCCGACCGACGCGCGTCCAGCGATGTGTTGCGCTAGGGTGGGCCACCGGTGAATGGGCGTGCTCGCTGATGGCTGCGAGTGCGCCGTCGGCGGGTTCTTCCCTCTTCGTTGTCGTACGTGACTAGCTCGGCGGACACTTCGTTCCCTTCGCTTTCAACCCAAATCGCGCTGAGCCGCCTCACACAGTTCATCGACGAGCGTCCCCGGATTCGCCGCGCCAAATAGCGCGAACTCGACTTGAGGCAATGGCGGCAAACCCCACCGTTCTTCGACGATCGCAAGCGTGCCGTCGATTCGGCTCTTGGGCATCGGCGTAACCCCGAGCCCCGCCTGAACCGCCGCATGCACACCCGAGCTGCTCGGGCACACCACGTCGATGCGGTAATCGATCCCCGCATGCGCGAGTGCCGCGAGCGCTGCATCGCGATAGGGACAAGGCTCGGGGAAAACAGCCAGCGGCAAGGGCAGCGCTGCGTCGATCGTCAGCCAAGGCGCGCCGGCCCACGCGAGCGGCTCGCGCCACAGCGCGCGCCCAGGGCGTTCATCGTGACACCGCCCCGCCATGACGAAGTCGAGCTCGCCGCGATCCATCGCCTGCAACAACGTGCCGGGAATGCCCACGGCCAGATTCACGGCAAGACCGGGATGCCGCAGCCCAAACGCATGCAGCCGCTCCATCACCCGGGGTTGCGCAAAATCGTCGGACAACCCGATGCGCACGAGACCCTCGCCGGCCGAACGGTGCAAGCGGGCGCGCGCGTCGCGATTCAATGCAAGGATCGCGCGCGCATAGCCCAGTAACACCTCGCCGTCGGGCGTGAGCGCCAGCGAGCGCGTCGTGCGCGTGACGAGCGGCGTTCCCGCCTGCTCCTCGAGCCGGCGCAAGTGCGCGCTCACGGCCGATTGCGTCAAATGCAGACGCGTTGCAGCCCGCGTAAAGCTGCCCTCCTGAGCCACCGTGACGAAAGAGCGCAGCAGGATGGTATCGAACACGATATTCAGTGAGAAACGAGTTGAATGGCAGAATAATACTTCGTTTTCATTTTGAATTCGAATATGTTCAGATGACGCCTATCCCACGCCGTCATGTATCGCCAACCGACTCAGGAGAAACAGAGCATGGCCGACTTGCTGCACATCGAGGCATCTCCGCGTAAGCAGCGGTCGGCCTCGCTCGAAGCTGCCCGCGCGTTCATCGACGCCTATCGCCTCTCGCGCCCCCGCGCGTCGGTGGAGACGCTCGATGTGTGGCGCGTGCCGTTGCCCGAGTTCGATAGCGATGCGCTCGACGCAAAGTACGCGGGGCTCAGCGGTACCCCGTTGACACCGTCGCAGCAGGCGGCGTGGGACCAAATTCATGCGCTCGCGAAACCGCTGCACGAGGCGAGCACGCTGCTCTTCTCCGTGCCGCTCTGGAATTTTGCTATTCCCTACAAGCTGAAACACTTCATCGACGTCGTATCTCAAAAGGACGTGTTGTTTTCGTTCGACCCGCAAGTGGGCTTCGGTGGGTTGCTTGCGGGCAAGCGAGCCGTCGTCGTCTACGCGCGAGGCCTTGACTATGGCAAGCAATCGATTACCCCGGCACAGTCCTACGATTTTCAGCAGCCGTACTTCGAAGCCTGGTTGCGCTTCGTCGGCATCGAGGACATTGAATCGATCGTCGTCGAGAAGACGTTGTTCGGCGCCGAAGTCGACTCAGCCGCCCGGGAGGCGGCATGCCGCGCGGCAGCCGAGCTGGCGCGCACCGTGTAGGGCACAGGCGAGTAGAACGAAGCATTGAGCCTGGCCTGCGGACTTGCCGCCGCGCGACACACAATTGCGTCTTCGCGCGGCTCGGACAGATTGGACACCCCACCCCCGGATTGCCGATGACCCGGCGCCCATGCGTGCGTGCGAGCAGCGTCGCTCGCCGTACAATGCCGGGCTCGCCCGTTGTGCATCGCATCAAGCGCGCGGCGGCGATTTGAATGCCGTTTTTGGCGCGGCCACGATGCGCGCCAGGGGTTTTCCAACACTGACCACTGTCTAGGATCAATGCAATGAAAGTGAACTTGCGCAATCGGGTGGCACTCGCCCTCGTCGCGGCAGCAACGTCGATCGGCATGGCCGGGAACGTCTGCGCTGCCGATTCGAATGTGCTTCGTTTCGGCGTCGAGGCGTCGTATGCGCCGTTCGAATCGAAGACGGCGTCCGGCCAATTGCAGGGCTTCGACATCGATGTGGGCAACGCCGTCTGCGCGAAATTGAAGATGAAGTGCGTGTGGGTCGAGAACGACTTCGACGGTCTCATCCCGGCATTGCAGGCGCGCAAGTTCGATGCGATCAACTCGGACATGACGATCACCGAACAGCGCAAGCAGGCCATCGATTTCACCGATCCGATCTATACGATCCCCAACCAACTGATCGCCAAGAAGGGCAGCGGTTTGCAGCCTAGCGTCGCCTCGCTCAAGGGCAAGCATGTGGGCGTGCTCCAAGGCACGATCCAAGAAACGTACGCGAAGGCTAAGTGGGCGAATGCCGGCGTCGACGTCGTCTCGTATCAAACGCAGGACCAAGTCTATGCCGACCTCGCATCGAGCCGGCTCGATGCGGCTTTCCAAGATTCGGAAGCGGCGTCCAAAGGCTTTCTGAAGCGTCCCCAAGGCGCCGGCTTCGATTTTGCCGGTCCCACCGTCTCCGATCAAAAGCTGCTCGGCTCGGGCGTCGGCTACGGCGTGCGCAAAGGCGATAAAGCGCTGCTCGACAAGCTCGATGGCGCGCTCAAGGCGCTCAAGGAAGACGGAACGATCGACAAGCTCGCCGCGAAGTATTTCGACGTCAAGGTCGTGCTCAAGTAGTTCGAACATCCGATGCCGGTGGCGGCGCGGCAGGCGAGATGCGCGGCGCGCAGCCCGCCTGCCGCGCGTTTTTCAAGCCCTGCTTTACGGTTATAATCGCCCCAATTTATTGAGCGCACTAAAGACGTCGGACCAACGTCGCGCCGCTAATCGTAAGAAAAAAAAGGAGAGGGGCGATGGGGACGACCACCGACGAGGCGCAGCGCCCGGCCTATGCCGATGGCCGAATGAATCCCGGCCAATCCCACCCCGTTCAGTACCCCGCGAGAGCGCCCATCGTCGATGGCGAAGCGCTGCTGCGCGGCTTCGAACTCATTGTGCGCGAAGCGCCCAGGGCGGAAAGCGGGACGCTCGATGAGGGCGAGGAGCCCGACGTACCCGAGCCAGCGGACCAACGCGATTCGCAACGCCAGGCCGACGCCGAAGCCGCGCAATTGCTCGCGACATTGGGCGCGAGCGACGTACGCACCGCCCTTGCCGGCCATCACGGCTACCTGAACGTCAGCCGCTCGTTGTTGTTCTCCGACGCCATCGCGCGCCTTGCCCCCGACCGCTTTTACCTCGAAATCTCGGCGCCGCAACGCGTCGATTCCGAACTGATCGCGCGCTTGGTCCTATTGCATGCGAAGCGCTACCGCTTCGTTATCGACGACCTGCGCCAGCCCGATGAAGGGTTCGCGAAGCTGCTGCCGTACGTGTGTGCGATCAAGATCGACCCGGCCCGCTTGGCCCCCGAGTTGCTGCAGCGGCTCACGGGCGCGCTCAAGTCCGCCGGCAAGTTGCTGATCGCGCAAAACATCGATACGCACGAGGCCTTCGAACGGGCCAAGGCGTTGCAGTTCGATCTGTTTCAAGGCTACTTCTTCGCGCGGGGCAGCAAGCAAGGCGCCCGCCGGGTCAATGCGCCGCGTCAGGCGCTGCTCGGCCTGTTGCGGTTGCTCTCGTCCGATCCGAGCGTCGCCCAACTCGAGGCCGAACTCAAACTCAATCCGGTGCTCGTCATGCACTTGATGCGTCTTGCCAATTCGGGCGAGGCCAGCATCGGTCGCAAAGTGGCAACGTTGCGCGACGCGATCAACGCGACCGGGACCAACCGTATCGCCCGCTGGACGCAATTGCTGCTCTACGCGGACGGGCGCAAAGTCCGCCTGGAAGAAGATCCGCTCGTGCAGCTCGCGGCCACGCGGGCGCGCTTCATGGAGCTCGCATCGGCACGGCTTTCGCACGCGAACCGTAAAGTGGTCGACGGCGCGTTTTTGACGGGCGTGTTTTCGCTCGTCGATGCGGTGTTCGGCGACACACTCGAAAACACGCTCGAAGCGCTGACGCTCGCCAGCCATATTCGTGCGGCGATCTTGCGTCGGGAAGGGCAGTTGGGCACCTTGTTGAGCGCCATCGAGGCGCTCGAACACGGCGATTGGGATGCGCTCGACCGTGCAAGCGCGGCGCTCGCACCGCTCACTGCGGGCGAGCTGGCGCAGCTTGCGATCACGGCGGCCGCGTGGGCCAGCACCGCCGATCAAAGCAAGGACAACGAGGGCCTCGAGCGTTTCGAGGAGTAGCCCCGAAGGCGAAGGATCGAGGCGCCCAGAAGCCAGGGCTAGAGCGTTTCGAGTTCCTTGGCCGGCGCGTGGGCGAAGAAGCGCCCGAGTTCGCGCGCGAGTTCATTCAGCGCGCTCATCTGCGTCTGCGAAATCTTGCGCGGCGCTTGCTCGAGCGACCAATCGCCATAGAGCAATGCGACGGCCGATTGATGCGCGACGACGGGTAGCAGCACGAACGAACGGACATCCTCGAATGCATGCCGGTACCACAATGGCAGCCTCGCGATCATTTTCGGATCGCGCGCGTTCTCGATGAAGATGCCGACCGAATTGGCGATCGCCAGATGAAAGACGTCTGGCTCGAAGGCTTCCTTGAACGACAACGAAGGCAGCACCCGATCGACGTCGCGGCCGAAGCCCAAGCGCGCCTTGTAGACGGCCGATGCCTGGCGCACGAACACGATCGTGCGCGTGAAGCTCAACCCCGCGAGCACGGTTTCGGACGCGAGCGCCAGCACCGGCGCCAGCGCATTTTCCGATGGCAGGGCGCGCAGATCTTCGAGCCCGGCTTCGATGCGGGTTTCGGCGTCGACGCTGGCGCGCGCGATGGCGTCGGCGTTCGCCCGCAACTCGTAAATTTCGCGCATGAAACCTTCGCCGGCTTCCTCGCTTGCCAGCGCGATGCTCATCGCGGCAAGCTCTTCGGCGTCCGTGGCCAACGCGCGGCTGTAGCGGTGCGCCAGCTCGGCGAGCCGCGCTTCAAGCGCATGCTCGGACACGCCCGGCGCGCTCAGCGCGTCGGCCACGTCCGTGGAGTAGTTGGTCACGGCGCGCAGCCACTGGCCTTGGCTTGGGTGCGTGTCCTTGGCGTCGGCTTCGTAGGCGCCCATGCCCGCGCGGATCGTCTCGGGCAAGCGCCAGCGCGTGGCGGCCTCTTCGCCGAGCTCTTCGTAGGTGACGCCCAGCACGGCCGTGCATGCGGCGGCTTCATCGAGCCCGCCGATGCGCATCTTCTGCCGAATCTGCTCCCACTCCGCCTCGAGGTAAAAGACGACGAGCAGCTTACCCACTTGCCGCATCAACGTGCAGACGACGGCTTCCTCGCCCTCGCGCAGATCGCCGCGTTCGGTGAGCTTGCGGGCGACGCAGCCCGAGAGCATCGTGCGGTTCAGTTCGAGCTTGGCGTCGATGCGGTGCGGTGCGCTGTGCTGGAAGTGATCGACGAGCTTGAGCCCGACGACGAGATGGCCGACGGCATCCATGCCGAGCACCATCAACGCGCGCGTCACCGTCGTGATATTGCCGCCGAAGGCCATATACATGGCCGAATTGGCCAGGCGCAGCACCTTCTGCGTCAGGGCGAAGTCGGACAACACGACCTGCACGAGGCCCGTGAAGTCGAGGTCGTCATTTTTCATGGCGGCCATCGTCGTGCGAAGCGCCTGCGACAGCATCGGGAAGTCGCCGCGCTCGCTCATACGCGCCCAAAGCTTATCGAGCAGCGCCGCCTTTACCATGTGAATCCCGTTCGAACCATACGCATGTCTGTTTTGAGTGCCGCGCGTCGTGCCGGCGCGCGCCTATAACCCCGGTACCACCTCGTGCAGGCGCAGCACGCGATCCTCGAAGCGTTTCGCCAGCTCGTCCGACGGCAGCGCTTTGCACACCAGCCAACCCTGGATGTGATCGCAGCCCATCGCCGTCAGCAGCTCCCGCTGGGCCTCCGTTTCCACGCCTTCCGCGACGAGTTCGAGCTCGAGCGTTTGAGCGAGCCCGACCACGGCCGATACGATCGCTTGATCGTTGCGAGAGGTTAGCAGGTTCTCGACGAAACTGCGGTCGATCTTCAATTTGGCGAGCGGAAAACGTTGCAGATACGCCAGCGACGAGTAGCCCGTGCCGAAATCGTCGATGGCGAAGCGGATCCCGATGGCCGTCAACTGCTCGAGCAGCACCTTGGCATGGGCCGGGTCCTGCATCAGCAGCGACTCGGTGATTTCGAACACGAGCCGTTCGGCCTTGACGCCGGTCAAGGCCAGCGCATCGCGCACGTTCCGAATGAAACGCGGATCGCGGAACTGCTGCGGCGACACGTTCACGGCCACGTACTGCAACTCGATGCCCTGTGCATCCCACTGCATGAGCTGCATGCAGGCGATCTTGAGGACCCAATTGCCGAGGTAATTGATGAGGCCGATCGATTCGGCGAGCGGGATGAAGGTCGACGGCGGCACGAAGCCATGCACGGGATGGTGCCAGCGAATCAACGCTTCCACGCCCACCACGCCGCCCGTTTGACTGCTCGTAATGGGTTGAAAATGCAACGAAAATTCGCCGTTGCGCACGCCGTCGTACAAATCCGCTTCGAGCTTCAGGCGCTCGGCGTCGGCCGGATCGGCGTGGGCCGTGTGAAACGCGAGCGTGTTGCTGCCCGAGGCTTTCGCCTGCGACAGCGCTTGATCGGCGCGGCGCAGCAATTGGTCGTGGTAACCCGAGGCGCCGGTATCGTGCGCCGGATCGGGGTAGAGCGCCACGCCCACGCTGGCGGAAAGGTGGACTGGCTGGCCGTCCACCGCATACGGTTGCTGCACCGCGGTCATGAAGCGGCGGCCGAGGGCCTCCGCGGCGGCTGCGGCATTTTCGCGCGTATCGGCGCGCAAGAGCACCGCGAACTCGTCGCTCGTCACCCGGGCGAGGATCTCGGCGGGCGTGACGAGCCCTTCCAGGCGCCGAGCGGTGTCGCGCAGCAAATCGTCGCCGGCGTCGTAGCCGAGCGCACGATTGACGCGCTGATAGTCATCGAGATCCACCAGCAGCAGCGCCGCGCCGCTGCCGTCGACATCGGCGTCATCCTGAGCGCGCTTGACGGCAGCCTTCAAGGCGAGCCCATTGGCGAGGCCCGTGAGCGGATCGCTGTGCAATTCGTAGATGAGGCGCTCTTCGTTGGCGCGCCATGGGGAGACGTCGAAGGCGCTCACCGCGAATCCCGCGGTGTCCCGGTGGCTGCTGGCGACGACGCGCAACTCCACGGCAATCGGGTAAGTCATGGACTTCATGAGGTGCAGGCACGCTCGCTCGACGTGGCCGCTGGCCTTGGCCCGCGCGAGCAGCGCATCGAGCGCCGCCGTCTCGCCGCTCGGCACGAGTTCGTGCAGCGTCGCGGTTTGCAGGTATTCGCGCCGGTAGCCGATGAAGCGCAGGCTTGCCTCCGACACATAGAGAAAGCGCTGGTCCTCATCGACGTGGGCAAGGAAGTCGACTGCGCCGAGCGTCTCTTCGAGTTGCAGCCGCCAGATGCGGTGCTCGCCGTCCACCGGCTGGCGGACGGCCGGCGGATGCACTTGCCCCGTGCGGCCGCGCAACAGGTCCAGAGCCGCGCGCCAGGCGCTGCGGCGCGGTGCGCCGATTGATTTTGCTTGCATTCGTTCTCGTTGCCGACTGAAGTCGATGGGCGCAGTGCGCGTCGTCAGGCGCGCCGCCGCGCTCGGCGACCCCTGGTCGTTGCGCCGCCATACCTTCCATCACGGTGAATATCGGCACGGCGCGACGATTCTTTAGGGTCGATCCGACGAATTTACGCACGATTGCCCTGGGAACCGGCCCGGGCAGCGCATACGCTCGGTTTTGCGGCCGACGGGTCGCCAACGCTACGTTGGGCCGCGAGGCGTTCCACCTTCCTGTTGGTCGCATTATCCATGGCCGAAATTACAAGCGCACGCGCGGGCGCTGTTCGCGCGGGGCGAATCGGGCTGGCAGCGCCGATCGCGCCGGCGTGGTTCAATGAATGCCTCGACGCGCCGGATCGTGCACCATCGGTCGGTCCCCGCGTTCTTCGTTCCGCGTTCCAAGGAGAGCCGATGAAAGTCAACGGGAATCGCGCCCTGCGCGCGGCGGCCATATGTGCGATGTTGTCGGCCGTTTCGCTCGATGCCTCGGCCGTGCTCAAAGCCGGCGAGAAAGCGCCTGATTTCACCACGCAAGCTTCGCTCGGCGGCCACGCCTATTCGTACTCGCTGGCCGATGCGTTGAAGCACGGGCCGGTCGTACTTTACTTCTATCCGGCTGCCTTCACGAAGGGATGCACGATCGAGGCGCACGAATTCGCCGACGCCGTGGACCGGTACAAACAATACGGCGCGACCGTGATCGGCGTCTCGCACGACGATATCGACACGCTCAAGAAGTTTTCCGTCAGCGAGTGCCGCAGCAAATTCCCCGTCGCGGCCGACCCGCAGCGCCGCATCATCGATGCGTACGATGCTGCGTTGCCGCTCGTTAGGACCATGGCCAATCGCGTCTCGTACGTGATCGCGCCCGATGGCACGATCGTCTACGAATACACGAGCCTGTCGCCCGACAAGCACGTGCAAAACACGCTGAACGCCGTCAAGGACTGGGTCGAGCGGCATCCTCGCCACTAGGGGCGAGCGCGGGCCGCCGCGCATCGGCCGGCCCCGCGCGGGCAACAGCTAGGTTGGGACGCTCAATACCCGGGCGGCGGCGGTGGCGGCGGCGTGTAGTACCGCGGTGGCCGGTTCTCCACGGTGCCGGCCGGCATCGGGACGCGTTCGCCCGCCGCGTACATGCATTGCAGATAGGCGTAATCGTAGCGCCGCTGGATGTCGTAGGCCGAGCCTTGCGAGGTGCCCATGCCGATCGCGCCGCCCGTCAAGAGGCCCGCGCCGGCACCGACGGCCGCGCCGCGCCCGCCGCCGAACGCCGCGCCCGCCGCCGCCCCGACCGCGGTGCCCAGCGCTGCGCTGCCGACCCCGGCCGCCGTCGCGCCCTGGCTCGCGCTGACGCCGCCGACTTGGCCGAGTGCGTATTGGCGGCAGTTGTAATCGTCGGCGCGGAACTGATCGAAGCTTTTGCCGGTGCCGGGCAGCGCCATGACGCTGGGGCCGGTCGGCATCACGGTGCAGGCGCCGAGGCCGAGAATCGCCGCAAGCGGCAGCCATATCGCGTGCCGCTTGGCCGGTTGGAGCGTGGAAGCGTTCATATCGTCACCGCCTCGGTGCGGGCGGAGTGGCCGGCACTTCGCGCCAGCCGCTCGCGCATTGTTTAACGTACGGATAGTAGGTTTTCGTCTTGTCGCAGTACCACCAGGTGCCTTGCGGCGGCTGGTCGCCGGCCTGCTCATCGTTTTCTTGCGAGCGCTCGACGTAGGTCACGTCGGGCTCGCCGGGGGCGATGACGACGGGCGGCGGATAGGGGGCGTAATAATAGGGCGAGTAGGGCGCCGGCACGAGCGGCGGGGGATAGTAGTACGGGTAAGCAGGCCCACCCATGTAAACGCCGACGCGCCAATGCGCCTGAGCGGCGCTGCCGGCAGTCAGGTAGGCGGCGCCGGCGAGCGCGAGGAAAGTAGCATTGAGCCACCGCACGATACGCTCCTTTCTCTTGTGGTTCGATGCGCGGCCACAACGGCCCGCATCTTATAAGGCTAGGCGATCGCTGCGGCGCCTGCCATAACGGCCCCGGTCACAATTGTTTCCGTGCCTTACCCGGCGCCGGTCGGCGTCCCGCTAAGCGGGCGGCGGCGTCGCTCCCGCCACAGGCGCAGGCGGTCCATGTACAGATAAACGACGGGCGTCGTATAAAGCGTCAGAACCTGGCTGACGAGCAAGCCGCCGACGATCGAAATGCCGAGCGGCGAGCGCAGCTCGGCCCCTTCTCCGTGGCCGAAGGCGAGCGGCAGCGCACCGAGCATCGCCGCGCAGGTGGTCATCATGATGGGCCGAAAGCGCAGCAAGCAGGCGCGGCGTATCGCCTCGAGCGAAGACATGCCCTGCCGGGATGCTTCGATGGCGAAGTCGACCATCATGATCGCGTTCTTTTTGACGATGCCGATCAACAAGATCACCGCGATGAGCGCGATGATGCTGAACTCGGAGCGGAACAAAAGCAGGGCAAGCAGTGCGCCGACACCGGCCGAAGGCAGCGTCGAGAGGATCGTCACGGGGTGGATGTAGCTCTCGTAGAGGATGCCGAGCACGATATAGACGGCCGCAAGGGCTGCGAGAATCAAGAGCGGCATGTCCCGATTCGATTGCTGGAACGCTTGCGCGGTGCCGGAGAAGTTGCCGTGAATGGTCGCGGGCATGCCGATCTCGGCCGTCGTCTCGTTGATGGCGCGCGTCGCATCGGAGAGCGAGCGGCCGAGCGGCAAGTTGAACGAGATCGTGGAGGCCACGAACGGGCCTTGGTGATTGACCGCGATTGGCGTGCTACCCGGTCCGAACGAGGCGATGGCCGACAAGGGAATCATCGTTTCCTTCGCGGTCGAGACGGCGGCCCCCGTCGATGTGCTCGTTTTGCCGCGTTGCGCGATGGAGTTGGTCGCCAGATTGCGCGCGGCGTCCGTTGCGATCGCCGCGGCGCTCGTGGCGGCGCCCGTGCCGCCGGCGCTCGTGCGCGCGGCCGGCATCGTGAAGGTGCCGGCCACGGCGTTCGTCGATTGCGACCCGCCCGCGCTGCCGCCCGATGTGCTCACGTAGATCTGATCGAGCATCGCGGGGTCTTGCCAGTAGCGCGGCGCGACTTCCATGATCACGTGGTATTGATTCAGCGGGTTGTAGATCGTCGACACCTGTCGTTGCCCGAATGCATCGTAGAGCGTGTTGTCGATCTGCGAGGGCGTGATCTTGAGCCGCGCCGCGCTTTGGCGGTTGACCGTCACATACGCTTCGAGCCCGCCCTGCTGCTGATCGGAGTTGACGTCGGCGAGCTCGGGACGGTGCTTGAGCGCTTCGGCGAGCAGCGGGGCCCACTTGTACACCTGCGCGCTCGAATCGCCGAGCAGCGTGTACTGATACTGCGCATTCGATTGCCGTCCGCCCATGCGGATGTCTTGCACGGCCTGCAAGAACGTCTGCGCGCCCGCGACGTGCGACAGCGGCGCGCGCAACTGCGCGATGACCTGGTCGGCCGACGCCTTGCGTGTCGTTTTGGGCTTGAGCGTGACGAACATGAAGCCCGAATTCGTTTGGCGCCCGCCCGTGAAGCCGATGACGTTCTGCACGTTCGGGTTGTGCTGCACGATCGACATCATTTCCGAGAACTTGACCTTCATCGCTTGGAACGACGTAGCCTGATCGGCCTGAATGCCGCCGACCAGGCGCCCCGTGTCCTGCTGCGGGAAGAAGCCCTTCGGGATGACGACATAGAGATAGCCGTTCAGGGCGATCGTCGCGACTAGGGTCGCGAGAATGATGAGCGGATGCGACAACGCCCAGCCGAGCGTGCGCGCGTAGCCGCTCTGGAGCCGGGCGAACCCACGCTCGAGCGCCCGTCCGAGCGGTCCTTCCTTGGGCTTGTGGGCCGCGTCGGCGAGCAAGCGCGAGCACATCATCGGCGTGACCGTCAGCGAAACGGCGAGCGAGACGGTGATCGCAAGCGAGAGCGTGACGGCGAATTCGCGAAAGAGGCGCCCGACGATGCCGCCCATCAGCAGGATCGGCAAGAATACGGCGACGAGCGAGAGGCTGATCGAAGTGACGGTGAAGCCCACTTCGCGCGCCCCGATGAAGGCGGCCTGCATGCGCGGCACCCCTTCCTCGATATGGCGGGAGATGTTTTCGAGCACGACGATCGCATCGTCGACGACGAAGCCCGTCGCCACGATCAGCGCCATCAGTGAAAGATTGTCGATCGAGTAGTGCAGCAGATACATCGCCGCGAACGTGCCGACGATCGAGATCGGCACCGCTACGCTCGGTATCAGCGTCGCCCGCCAATTGCGCAGGAACAGGAACACGACCGTCACGACGAGCAGCACGGCGACGATCAGCGTGCGCTCGGTATCCTTGAGCGAGGCGCGGATCGTCGTCGAGCGATCGGCCACCGGCGTGATGTCGATCGCCGCCGGCACCGACGCCTGCAATTGCGGCAACATCGCCAGCACGCGGTCTATCGTTGCGACGATGTTCGCGCCGGGCTGCCGGTAGAGGATCACCAACACTGAGCGTTGCCCGTTCATCAAACCGAGATTGCGCAGGTCTTCCACGGAATCGTCGACCTGCGCGACGTCGGACAGCTTCACGGCCGCGCCGTTGCGATAGGCAATGACGAGATCCTTGTATTGCGAGGCCGCCTTGGCCTGATCGTTCGTATACAGTTGGACGCGGTTTTTGCCGAAGTCGATCGAGCCCTTGGGGCTATTGGCGTTCGCCGCCGCGAGCGCGGCCCGCACGTCCTCGAGCCCGATGCCGTAGTGGAACAGCGCCTGCGGTTCGAGCTCGACGCGCACGGCCGGGTTCGCCGAGCCGCTCACGTCGACTTCGCCGATGCCTTTCACTTGGGAGAGCGCTTGTTGCAGGACGGTCGACGCCGCGTCGTACAACTGGCCCGGCCGCATCGTCTTTGATGTCAGCGAGAGCACGAGGATCGGGGCGTCTGCCGGATTGACCTTATGGTAGGTCGGATTGCTGCGCAGGCTGGTTGGCAGATCGGCGCGCGCGGCGTTGATTGCGGCTTGGACGTCGCGCGCGGCGCCGTCGATGTCCCGGTTCAGGCCGAACTGCAGCGTGATCCGGGTTTGGCCGACGCCGCTCATCGACGTCATCTCCGTGACGTCGGCGATCTGGCCGAGATGGCGCTCGAGCGGGCTGGCGACGCTCGTCGCCACCGTCTCGGGGCTCGCGCCCGGCAATTGCGCCTGAACGGAGATGGTCGGGAAGTCGACTTGCGGCAGCGGCGCGACGGGCAGCTTGGCGAAAGCGAAGATGCCGGCCAGCGCCACGCCGATCGCGAGCAGCGTGGTGGCGACGGGGCGCGAGATGAACGGGCGCGACAGATTCACGGCGCCGCTCCGGCGCGCGGCGAAGCCATCGGAAGGCAGCGCTGCGTCATCGTCACGCTCCCGCGTCGCCGGCGCCGGCTTCGCGGCTGCCGTGGCCGAAGCGCGCCCGCACGCGGCGCGCCAGCGAGTCGAAGCCCAAATAGATGACCGGCGTTGTAAACAGCGTCAGCAACTGGCTGACGATGAGCCCGCCGGCGATCGCGATGCCGAGCGGGTGGCGCAGCTCCGAGCCCACTCCCGTGCCGAGCATCAGCGGCAACGCGCCGAGCAGCGCCGCGAGCGTCGTCATCAAGATCGGCCTGAAACGCAGCAGGCAGGCTTGATAAATCGCATCGCGCGGGCTCTTGCCTTGCTCGCGTTCGGCCTCGAGCGCGAAGTCGATCATCATGATCGCGTTTTTCTTGACGATGCCGATCAACAGCACGATGCCGATGATGCCGATGATGTCGAGGTCGTGCCCCGACAACATCAACGCAAGCAATGCGCCGACGCCGGCCGAAGGCAGCGTCGAGAGGATCGTGATCGGATGGATGAAGCTCTCGTAGAGCACGCCCAGCACGATATACATCGTCACCACGGCGGCGAGGATCAAAAACAGCTCGTTCGACAGCGAGGCTTGGAACGCGAGCGCCGCGCCTTGGAAGCGGGTCTGGAACGAGGCGGGCAAGCCGACTTCGCGCTGCGCTTGCTCGATCGCCTTGACCGCCGCGCCCAGCGATGCGCCTTGCGCGAGATTGAACGAGACGGTCGTCGACGGAAACTGGCCGAGGTGCGAGACGAGCAGCGGCGCGGGCCGCTCGATGAACTTCGCGATTGCGCTCAACGGCACCTGCTGGCCCGAGCCTTGGGACGACGGTAAATAAATCGCCTTCAAGGCGTCGGTGTAGTGCTGCATACGCGGGTCGGTTTCGAGAATCACGCGGTACTGGTTCGACTGCGTGAAGATCGTCGAGATGATGCGCTGACCGAACGCGTCGTAAAGCGCGTTGTCGACGGTGGCCGGCGTGATGCCGAAGCGCGCGGCCGTCGCGCGGTCGATCTGGACGAAGACCGATGCACCGCTTTCTTGCAGATCGGTGGCGACGTCGGCCAATTCCGGCGCTTGCTTGAGCCGGTCGACGAGCTTCGGAACCCAAGTGGAGAATTCGTCGGGATTCGGATCGGTCAGCATGAACTGATATTGCGTCGCGCTGACGGTCGAATTGATGGTCAAATCCTGCACCGGCTGCAGATATAGCGAAATGCCCGAGACGTTCGCCGTTTCGCTCGTCAAATCGCGAATGATTTCGGTTGCGCTCTTCCCGCGCTCGCTGTGCGGCTTCAAGTTGATCAGCATGCGGCCGCTGTTGAGCGTGATGTTGGTGCCGTCCACGCCGATGAACGAGGTCAGGCTTTCTACGTTCGGGTTCTTCAGAATCACGGCGGCGAGCGCTTGTTGGCGCTCGGCCATCGCGCTGTAAGAGATCGACTGCGGCGCCTGCGTGATCGCCTGCACGACGCCCGTATCCTGCACGGGGAAGAAACCCTTCGGAATCAGCACGTAGAGTAGAGCGGTGAGCACGAGGGTCAAGACGGCGACCACGAGCGTCGCGCGCTCGCGCTCGAGCACCCAGCGCAAGGCCACGGCGTACCGTGCGATGACGGCGTCGATGACGGCGTGCGCTTTGGCCTCGAACCGATGACTCTCGGGCGGCGGCGTATGCCGGAGCAGCTTGGCGCACATCATCGGCACGAGCGTGAGCGAGACGATCGCGGAAATCACGATCGTGACCGCGAGCGTGATCGCGAACTCGTGGAACAGCCGGCCGACCACGTCACCCATGAACAGCAGCGGGATCAGTACCGCGATCAGCGACACCGTGAGCGATATGATCGTGAAGCCGATTTGCCGGGAGCCTTTGAGCGCCGCGTCGAGCGCCGTGTCGCCTTGCTCGACGTAGCGCGCGATGTTTTCGATCATGACGATGGCGTCGTCGACGACGAACCCCGTTGCGATCGTCAGCGCCATCAGCGACAGGTTATCGAGCGAGAAGCCGCACAGATACATCACGGCCAGCGTGCCGATCAGCGAAAGCGGCACGGACAGGCTCGGGATCACGGTCGCATAGACGTTGGCGAGAAATAGATACATCACGAGCACGACGAGCACGACCGACGTCGCAAGCTCGAACTGGACGTCGCGCACGGAAGCGCGGATCGTCGTCGTGCGGTCCGTGACGACCGAGACGTCGATCGACGCAGGCAGCGACGCTTGCAACTGCGGCAACAGCGCTTTCACGCTGTCGACGACCTGGATCACGTTCGCGCCCGGTTGACGCTGAATGTTGAGCAAGATCGCCGGGGTGACCGTGCCGTGCGCACCGACCCACGCGCCGAGCTTGGTGTTCTGGGCGCCGGCCACGATCGTGGCCACGTCGGTCAGCATGACGGGCCGGCCGCTCTTGTAGGCGACGATCGCATCGTTGTAGGCGCGCGCATCGGTGAGCTGATCGTTGGCGTTGATCGTGAAGTTGCGTGTCGGTCCGTCGAAGTTGCCCTTGGGGGTATTGACGTTCAGGTTCGAGACGGTCGTGCGCAGATCGTCGAGATTGAGTCCGTACGAAGCGAGGGCGAGCGGGTTGGCTTGAATCCGCACCGCGGGCCGCTGTCCACCGCCGATGCTCACGAGGCCGACGCCTGCCACCTGAGAGATTTTTTCGGCAAGACGCGTATCGGCGAGATCTTCGATATCGGTGAGCGGCGTCGTCTTGGACGTGATCGCGAGCGTGAGGATCGGGGCGTCGGCTGGATTGACCTTCGCATAAATCGGCGGCGCGGGGAGATCGGCCGGCAACAGGTTGCCTGCCGCATTGATCGCGGCCTGCACTTCCTGCTCCGCGATATCGAGCGGCAAGTCCAGGCTGAACTGCAGCGTGATCACCGATGCGCCGGCAGAGCTTTGCGAGGCCATCTGGTTGAGCGAGGGCATTTGCCCGAACTGCCGCTCCAGCGGCGCGGTGACCGACGAAGTCATGACCTCGGGGCTGGCGCCGGGGTAGAACGTTTGAACTTGGATCGTCGGATAGTCGACCTCGGGCAGCGCCGAAATCGGCAAGAAGCGCAGCGCGACCAGGCCGACGAGCATGATGGCCGCCATCAGCAAGGCCGTGCCGACGGGGCGCAGGATAAAGGCGCGAGACGGATTCATTCGAGTGGGCGCGCGCCGTTATTGCGCGCCGCCGCTGGCGGCGCCCGAAGCGGCTCGACGGTGGTGAGCGCGGGCGCCGGATGCGCTCGGCGCAGCGGATGCGCCCGAGGCGCCCTGCATGACGCTCGCCGCGTCGGGCGCGACCGTGATTTTTGCCCCTTCGCGCAGACGGTCGGAGCCGTCGATCACGACGCGCTCGCCCACCGCCAGCCCCGAGGCGATGCTCGTGCGCTCGGCGTCGACCGGTCCGACCTTGACTTGGCGCACGGTGACGGAGTTGTCGGTCTTGACGACATAGACGAACGGCCCGTTGGCGCCGTTCAGGACCGCGGAGCTGGGCACGATGACGGCATTGCGCAGCGTGTCGATCAGCAGGCGAGCGTTGACGAACTGATTCGGAAACAGCATTTCGTTCGCGTTTGCGAACATCGCGCGCAGCTTGACGGTGCCCGTGGCCGTATCGATCTGATTGTCGAGCGTGTCGAGATACCCCGATTCGAGCACGACCGTGTTGTTGCGATCGAAAGCGGTCGTCGACAATTTCGCGCCGGCGTGCATGCGCGCGAGGATTGCCGGCAGATTGTCCTCCGACGTCGTGAACACGACGCTGATCGGTTGCAGTTGAGTGATCACGACGATGCCGTTTGCATCCGAAGGCGTCACGTAGTTGCCGGGATCGACTTGGCGCAGGCCGACGCGCCCCGAGACGGGCGCCGTGATGCGCGCATAGACGAGATCGAGCTTGTAGGTATCGACATTCGCGCGGTCCGATTGCACTTGGCCCTCGTACTGCTTGACGAGCGAAGCTTGCGTGTCCACTTGCTGGCGTGCGATGGAATCTTGCGCGAGCAGGGCTTGATAGCGCTGCAAATCCAGTCGCGCCGTTTGCAAGAGCGCGCTGTCTTTGGCGAGGGCGCCTTCGGCGTTTTGAAGCGAATTCTGGTAGGGCCGAGGATCGATCTGCGCCAACACGTCGCCGGCTTTGACGAATTGGCCTTCGTGAAAAGCGACGCTCTGCAATGTGCCCGATAGTTGGGTTTTGACGGTGACCGTGGCAAGCGGTGTCACGGTGCCGAGCGCCGTCAACACGATCGGCATTTCGCCGGTCGTCGCGGCGGCGACATGCACGGGCTGCGGCATAGCGGCGAGCGCGCGGCGGCTCCCTGCTTGACGAGGCGAACCGGCGTCCGGCCCTGCACCGCTCGGGCTCGCGCCGCGCCATGGCCGCCACCATAGCAGCACGGCCAGCGCAAGGGCGAGCACGATCAACGCCGCGATAACGGGACGCCGGATGCGCGGGCGCCGGCCCCGGCGCGACCCGGCGTCGATTCCTGGGGGCGTTGCAGGCTGGCCGTTTTCATTCGTGGGAGGGCGGTGTTCTTGTTCGGCCATCGATATAGGTGAGCGGCGGTGCAAAATCGGAGAAGGGTGAGCACGGTGTGGCGCAAGCGCCGGGCGGCTTAGCCTGCGCTGTCCGGGCGGCCCATGGGCAGGGCGCAAAGATGCATGATGCTACGTCCCGGGGGCGCGCCCAGTCTAGTTTTGCATCTTTCGGTTGTTTACGCGGGTTACACACCGAGGACCGGGGCGCGGCACGCACGCGCCGCGTCCGGTGCGCCGGCTCGCGCTTCAATCGCGCAGCCGCTGGTTCGGTGCACCGCCGATTTCCCGGACGATGCGCGCGACGCACTCGGTCAGCACCGGCGCGGCGTGCTCGATGAGCCACTCGCGCGGGCAAAGATGGGCCGCGCCTCCGCAATTGATCGCGTAGCGTTCGCCCGACGGGCCGATGAACCCCGCCGCAATGGCATTGAGCTCCGCGTACCACTCGCCCGTGGCGATTGCGAAACCGAGCGTGCGCGTTTCTTCGAGCGAGGCCGAGAGCCGCGCGTGAATGTGCGGCCAGTCATCGCCCAAGGCCGCTTGCAGCCCGGCCATCAGCGCCGTGCGCTCGGCCTCGGGGAGCACGGCCAAATAGGCGCGGCCCACCGCGGTGCGGGTCAGATCCATGCGTGAGCCGACCTCGAGCCGGGAAACGAGAATTGCCGAGCGGGGCCGGATCGCGTCGAGCACGACCATATCGAGCCGGTCGCGTGCACCAAGGTGGACGGACAGAGAAGTGCGTTCGGCCAGTTCGGTCAAGAACGGCCGGGCGCGCGCGCGGATATCGAAATTGCGCAGGAAGCCGTTGCTCAATTCCAACACCGAAGCGGTCAACACGAATCGTTCGCTGTCGGGCAGTTGAAAGAGAAATCCGGCGCCCACGAGCGTAGCGGTGATGCGGGAGACCGTCGGTTTCGGGATCCCGGTCAGTTCGGCCAGCTCGCGATTGCTGATGGGAGCGTCGGCCGACGCCACGCGCCGCAGCAGCGTCAAGCCGCGCGCAAGGGCGATGATTTCGTCGCCCGAACTATCCCGAGGCTTGTCGGCGCGGTTTCGGGCGGGGAAGCGGGAGGAGGTCGGCACGGTGCGCTCGTGACAGTTTTTTGAAACTGGGTTTCAAGTATGACGATTCCTCGCAGTCTACTCCACTCGGTTAATCGTGAAACCAGGTAAAAAGTACCTGTTCCTTATCGTGAAATCGTTTTCGGAATAGCCCTACCTGTTAACTTTTCGGAAAAAATTATCTTGACTTCGTCAGCGGAAAGCTAAAGAATGGAATCTGATTTCGGAACGGCGCGTCCTGAGCGATGCGCGGATCGATTCGGCGCTCGCCGCTGCACCGATCCTGCACCCCCCGAAATACCGTCTCTCAGGTTCTAGCACGGCCCTCGGAATGGCTAGAACTTCTTTAAGGCGCCACGGCAACGTGGCGCCTTTTTTTTCGTGCGCCCGGCACGGGCGCCCTGATTTCGCATGCCGGTTCGGCGAGCCTACCCGCATGCGATGGATCGCGCCGGCGGCGTCCGGTTCCTCGCAGGGATGCATTTCGCATGGGTTGGCGGCAGTGTCGGCGCGCTTCTGCTATCGTCGCTCGATGCAAACGATCCTCACCATCTCAAATCTGTCGAAGACGTACGCGTCGGGATTCCAGGCGCTCAAACACGTCAATCTCGACATCCGGCGCGGCGAGATCTTCGCGCTGCTCGGCCCGAACGGGGCGGGCAAAACGACCTTGATCGGCACCGTCTGCGGCCTCGTCAACCCGAGCGAAGGGCAGATCAGCGTCGACGGCCACGACATCCTCAAGGATTACCGCCGCGCGCGGTCGATCATCGGGCTCGTGCCGCAAGAATTGACGACCAACGCGTTCGAAACGGTGTGGGACACCGTTTCGTTCACCCGGGGTCTATTCGGCAAATCGCCCGATGCGGGCCATCTGGAAAAAGTGCTGCGCGCATTGTCGCTGTGGGACAAGCGCAACAATCCGATCATGACGCTGTCGGGCGGTATGAAGCGGCGCGTGTTGATCGCCAAGGCGCTCTCGCACGAACCGGCGGTGCTGTTTCTCGACGAGCCGACCGCGGGAGTGGACGTGGAGTTGCGCCGCGACATGTGGCAACTCATGCGCGGTTTGAAGGACACCGGCGTGACGATCATTCTCACGACGCATTACATCGACGAAGCCGAAGAAATGGCCGATCGCATCGGCATCATCAATCGCGGCGAAATCGTTCTCGTCGAAGAAAAGACGCAACTGCTGCGCAAGCTCGGCAAAAAGCAACTGACGTTGCAACTGGAGGCGCCGCTCGCGCAAGTGCCGCCCGCGCTGGCCGGCTACCGGCTGGAGTTGTCGGCCGACGGCGGCTCGCTCACGTACACCTACGACGATACGCAATCGGAGCGGGCGGGCATCGTCACGCTGCTGCGGGACCTGGGCGATGCGCAGGTGCGCTTCAAGGATCTGCAGACGACGCAAAGTTCGCTCGAAGATATCTTCGTCGATCTGGTCAAAAACAAGGACAAGGACCGCTCATGAACTACCACGCGATGCGCGCGATCTATCGCTTCGAGATGGCGCGCACCTGGCGCACGCTGATGCAAAGCGTGATCTCGCCCGTGATTTCCACTTCGCTTTACTTTATCGTCTTCGGCGCGGCGATCGGCTCGCGCATCCGCGAGATCGACGGCATCAGCTACGGCGCTTTCATCGTGCCCGGGCTCGTCATGTTGTCGCTGCTCACGCAAAGCATCAGCAATGCGTCTTTCGGCATCTATTTCCCAAAGTTTACGGGCACCATTTATGAACTGCTGACGGCGCCGGTGTCGTACTTCGAGCTCGTCGTGAGCTTCGTGGGCGCGGCCGCGACCAAGTCGATCATGCTCGGGCTCATCATCATGATCACGGCAGCGTTTTTCGTGCCGTTGCGCATCGAGCACCCGTTCTGGATGTTGCTCTTTCTCGTGCTCACTTCGGTCACCTTCAGCCTGTTCGGATTCGTGATCGGAATCTGGGCCGACGGCTTCGAGAAACTGCAAGTCGTCCCGCTCCTGATCGTTACACCGCTCACATTCCTTGGCGGCAGTTTTTATTCGATCGGCATTTTGCCGCCTTTGTGGCGCACGATCGCGCTCGCGAACCCTGTCGTCTATTTGATCAGCGGCTTCCGCTGGAGCTTTTACGGTATTGCCGACGTGCATGTCGGCGTAAGTCTAGTCATGACGGCGGTATTTCTGGCGTTTTTCACCGGCATCGTGGCTTGGATATTCAAAACCGGTTACCGATTGAAGAACTGACGCGCTCTTTGTCATTCTCTTAAAACGTCGACATAATGCGTCAATCACCGGCGCGCGACTGGCCGGTTCCCCGACTCGCTTTGACCGCGCATGAGACTGACAACCAAAGGGCTGTTGCTGATCGCTATTCCGACGTTGGTCGAAGTCGCGCTGCTTTCAGGGCTCGTGAAAGCGCAAAACGACGCCGAGCAAGCCGAGCAATGGTCGCTGCGCAGCAAGGACGTATTGCGTCAGACGAGCGCCATTCTCGAACCCGTGCTGATCGAGTCCGTGCGTATGCGCGGCGCCGTGCTCAAGAACGAGCGCACGTCGATCACGCCCGTAACCCTGTGGATCGACTTGGATCGGCGCATCGACCGGCTCGTCGATCTGGTCGCCGATAACCCCGTCCAGGTCGAACGCGCGGCGCAGATTCGCCAGACGGTCCAGGCCTACCGGCAATGGTCCGACCGCGTGCAGGATCTGCTGCGCACGGGCCGGCGCGACGATGTCCTCGATCGGTTCCGCAATCAGGTGAACGTCGACGTAGTCGATCGCTTCCGCGCCCAACTGGCGGCGTTCCAGAACGAGGAACTGCGCACCGACGCGATGCGTTCCGCTCAAGCGGCCGAGGCGCTCGCGCAGCAACAGCAACTGACGGTGGCCGTCGTCGTGGGCGCACTCGTCATGACTGCGCTCGCCGTGTTTTTGTTTACGCGCGGCTTGCGCGGGCGGCTCGCCCGGCTGTCCGACAATGCCGAGCGCTTGGCCGAAAGCGCACCGCTCGGCCCGCCGTCCGCGGGGGACGACGAAATCGCCGAACTCGACGAGATCCTGCACGATACGAGCCGGCGCTTGCTCGAATCGGAGCGGCTGCGCGCGCGATTTCAGAACGATTTGGCGCGGCGCGCCGACGAGCTCACGCGCACCAATGAAACGCTGCATCAGCAGACGCAGGAAAACGAGATGTTCATCTACAGCGTGTCGCACGATCTGCGCGCACCGCTCGTGAACCTGCAGGGTTTTTCGAAAGAGCTCACGCACGCTTGCGACGATCTGCGCGCGGGCGTGCGGGCCTCCTCGCTCGCGCCCGGCGAGCGCGAGCGAGTCGAGCGGCTCATCGACGAAGACATCGGCGAGGCCTTGCGCTTTCTGCAAAGCGCGGTGCTGCGCGCGGCGCACATCATCGATTCGCTCCTGCGCTTGTCCCGCGTGGGCCGCGTCGAGTACCGGCGCCAAGAGGTGGATGTCGGCGCGGTCGTGCGTCACGTGCTCGATGCGATGCAGGCGTCGATTCGCAATTGCCACGCGCAGATCGTCGTGGAGGAACTTCCTCCGGTGTGGGGCGATCCCACGGCGCTCGAACAGATCTTCGCCAATTTGATCGGCAATGCGATCAATTATCTCGACCCCGAGCGATCGGGCCGCATCGAGATCGGCGCGCTGCCGGTGCCCCCCGGCGTGCATTCGCTGCGCATCTTTTATGTGAAGGACAATGGCCTCGGCATCCCGGCCGGCGCAATGCCGCGCCTTTTCAACGCGTTCCAGCGGCTGCACGGCAATATCGCCGCCGGCGAAGGCATTGGCCTCGCGCTGGTGCGCCGGATGGTCGAGCGTCACGGTGGGCGCGTCTGGGCCGAGTCGACGGAGGGTGAAGGCACTACGTTCTATTTATCGCTGCCGGAAGCGGCCAAACAGGTTGTCGCCGCATAACGAACAGGGGAAGCACCATGCACAACACGACAGGGCCCGCGGGCCAGAGCGGCGCGCTGCCGCCAGGACAATCGGTCAGCATCATCCTGATCGAGGACGACGACGGGCATGCCACGTTGATCGAGCGCAACTTGCGGCGAGCGGGCTTGACGAACGGTTTCACGCGTTTTTCCGACGGACAGCAGGCGCTCGACTATTTCTTCAGCGACGAGCCGGCGCACGCGCGCGAGGATTTGCCGCCTTCCGTGATCCTGCTCGACTTGAAGATGCCCCGCATCGACGGCTTGGAAGTGCTGCGCCGGCTCAAGGCCGACCGGCGCACGGCATCGCTGCCCGTGATCGTGCTGACGACGACGGACGATCCGCGGGAAATCGAACGCTGTTACGAGCTGGGTTGCAACGTGTATGTCACGAAGCCCGTCGAATACGATGCATTCATCGAAGCGGTGAGGCGCCTCGGATTTTTTCTGCAGGTGGTGAAGCTGCCCACGGCGGCTAGATGAGCGCCCTTGCGCGCTTGGTCGCCGACGGCGCAGGATTCGCAGCCTTGTTACGGGTCGCGTCGCGCTCGCCGACGGCGTACCGGCTAGCGCGTCGGCGCGGCGGCAAGCGTTGCCGCCGCGCGCAAGGCAGCCGCGCGGTTATAGCTCGATGCGGGTTCCGAGCAACGCCAGGAACTGGCGCAGCCACTCGGGATGCGCGGGCCACGCCGGGGCGGTGACGAACGGCGCATCGGTCACGGCGGCATCGACGGGAATGTCGGCATATTCGCCGCCAGCCAAGCGGACTTCAGGTGCACAAGCCGGATAACAGGAAATGCGCTTGCCGCGAATCACGTCGGCCGCCGCCAACAGTTGCGCTGCGTGGCAGATGGCGGCGATCGGCTTGTTCGCATGCGCGAAATGGCGGACGAGTTCGATGACCTTCGGGTCCAAGCGCAGGTACTCGGGCGCGCGCCCGCCCGCGATGGCGAGGGCGTCGTATGTATTGGCGTCCACGTCCTCGAAGCTCGCGTTCAGCGCGAATTGGTGGCCGGGCTTTTCGGTGTAGGTCTGATCGCCCTCGAAATCGTGGATGGCGGTTTTCACTTTCTGGCCGGCATGCTTGCCGGGGCACACGGCATCGACCGTATGACCGACCGCCTGCAGCGCCTGGAACGGCACCATCGTCTCGTAGTCCTCGGCGAAATCGCCCGTGAGAAACAAAATTTTCTTCGCGGCCATGACCTTCTCCTTTCGAGGTGAGCGGACAAACGTGAATGAGGCTGAGTGCGTCAGAACGAAATGCTGAGGGAACAGGCAGTGTACTCCTCGACCATGACCGCTATGCGCCAGCTTCAGGTAGGGGCGAGCAGCGGCGGGGCGCCTTGCGCCCGACGCTCGTCTCTCGATGGACGAACCGTGACGGGCGCCGGGTTGCTTTCGAGTCAAATTGTAATTAACATAGGTACACTTCGTCGGACCCGTGCAGAGCCATGAATACCAGCAGCCGCTTCGCCTATGCCGTCCATATTCTGGCGCTGCTGTCGTTGCAGCAGGGCGAGCCGTTGTCGTCGGAGATCATCGCGGGCAGCGTCAATACGAATCCCGCGCTGATTCGCAAGTTGCTGTCGATGCTTGCGCGCGCCGGTCTCACGACGTCCCAGCTCGGCGCGGGCGGTGGCGCGTTGCTCGCGCGCGCGCCTGAAGCGATCGCGTTGATCGACGTGTACCGCGCAGTCGACGAGGCGCCTTTGTTCGGACTGCACCGTGAGGCGCCGAATCCGGCGTGCCTCGTGGGCCGGCACATTCAGCAGGTGCTCGTCGGCATCATCGATAACGCGCAGCGGGCCATGGAAGGCTCGCTGGGCTCGCGTACGCTGGCCGACGTCACCGCTGGGGTGATCGAGGCCGAACACTCGGCAGGCGGCGCGTAAGCCGCAGTCGAGGCGGCTCGCGGGCCGCCGCAGGAGTGTCCGCGCCGAGCGCGTGGCGCCGAAACGAAGTCACAAGCGAGAGGCGCTGCCTCTCTTTTTTAGGCCCTAAAATGTAATCGACACGGTTACATAACGATCTGGAGCGGCATGATGCAACAACGTTTGAAAATCGCCTTGTTCGGGGCGACCGGCATGATCGGATCGCGTATCGCGGCACGGGCGCTGGCGCGAGGACACGAAGTGACGGCGCTCGTGCGCCGGGCTCGGCCTGTCGAAGGCATGCCCGCGCTGCGGGTGGTCGCCGCGGATCTGTTCGACACCGCGACGAGCGCGCAGCACGTGAAGGGCGTCGACGTCATCGCCAGCGCCTACGGCCCGGCGAGCGAGGATGCCGCGAAGGTCCTGGACGCCACGCGCGCGCTGATCTCGGTGGCACGGGAGGCCGGGGTCAAGCGCCTGGTGGCCGTAGGGGGAGCGGGCTCGCTCGAGGTGGCCCCGGGCAAGCAGTTGGTCGACACCGAAGGGTTTCCCGATGCCTACAAAGCCGTCGCGCTCGCTCATCGCGAGGCCCTGTCGATTTATCGAACGGCGACCGACCTGGATTGGACCTTCTTCGCACCTGCCGCGATCATTGCGCCGGGCGTCGAGACCGGCGTTTTCCGCACGGGCGCCGACACGTTGATTGTCGACGCCAATGGGGAGAGCAAGATTTCCGCTGAAGATTACGCGGTTGCGTTCGTCGATGAAATCGAAGCGGGCCGCTTCGTGCGGCGCATTGCGACGACGGCATACTGACGGCGCGACAGCCGGCGGACACAGCTGCGAGCGGCGCTCAACGCCCGGACAACGACGGCTCCGCCGCCGCCTCCACGAGCCGGTTGACGTGCGTGGCGATCTGCTCGCCATGCACGCCATACACTTGGAGCGATAGGGCGGGCCGCGAGCTGGTATTGGCGAGCCGGTGGATCGCCGTCAAGCCGGCGCGCACGTACGACACGGCGCCCGCTGCGCGCATATGCGCGCGCACGGGCGCAGCGCATTGGGTGTCGCCGTCCCACTCGTAAAGGGTTTCGTGCAGCGTGCCATCGAGCACGGCGTACCCGCACCAGGTGTGATGCCCATGGACGGGGCTCGCCTGACCTGGTTGCCAAACGAGCGCGGCGGCAGCATAGCGGCCATGCGGATCGGCAATCAGCAAATGACGCCGGTAGCAATGAGCCGCGCCCTCGCGTTGGGCGGGCGTGAGCAGTGTGTCCTCGGCCGCCGCCTGCGCGAGCGCCGCCCGCATCAGGTGCGCGAATTGTGCGCTGCCGCCCGCCGATGGATCGGCATCGCGGGGAACGGCGGCGAACGCCGCGTCGAGGGCATCGCGCAAGCGCGCCACGGCGGCTGCGGTTTCGCTTTTCGGCATTGACGCCGCGCGTTGCGAGCCGACCGGGGGCGAGCCGAACGGTGCTGCGCCGGTGTGCGGCGTCGATTTCGAAACTTGGTCCATGGCGCTTTGACGGGACGCGCCGCGCGGGGCGGGCGTCGGAGTGATCGATGGCCCATTTATATCGTGTTATCGACAAAAAGAGTTTCCGTATAATTTCCTCGTTTCGCATAAATATAGAAATTTTTTCTAGCACGAGGTCGCTATGGGAATGGACGCTATCGATAAAAGGCTCGTCGAGTTCCTTCAAGCCGATGCGACGCTACCGATCGCCGAACTCGCGAGTCGCGTCAATCTTTCGCAAACACCGTGTTGGAAGCGCGTGCAGCGGCTCAAGGAGGAAGGCGTCATCCGAGCTCAGGTGGCGCTGTGCGACGCCCGCAAGCTGGGCGTCGGCACGACCGTGTTCGTCGCCGTGCGCACGAATCAGCATACGGAGGAGTGGGCGCGCCAGTTCGTGACGGCCGTGCGGGACATTCCGGAGGTGGTGGAGGCGTACCGGATGAGCGGCGAGACCGATTATCTGCTGCGCATCGTCGTGTCCGACATCGACGACTACGATCGCGTCTATAAGCAATTGATCCGCGCGGTGCCCTTGTTCGACGTCAGCTCGAGCTTCGCGATGGAGCAGATCAAGTATTCGACCGCGCTACCGGTGCGTTGATCCTGGCCGCGCCGCACGGCGCGCGCGGTGGGCGCAGTGCGATGCGCGTAGAATGCCGGCTGCTCGACTCTCTCTTTCTTCGGCCCGTGTTTTTCCCGCCGTACACTCCTTTTTTATGAACCATCCGCGCCAACCTAACAAATCGAATCCGACGACGCGCGTCGCCGTGCTCATCGTCGTTCTCGTGCTGATTGTGATCGGCACGTTCCTTTTCAACGCGATCAAGGGCAAACGCGAATACGACGAGCAAAACGCAGGCGCGCCGGCCGCGTCGATGCCAGCCGTTCAAATCACGAGCGGCGCCATCGCCGCGAGCGCGCCCGCGGCTTCGCAGTAAGCGAGCAGGCGCACGGCCGGCGGGCTGCTCGCTCGCCCATGCGCAGCGGACGTTCCGGCCGGCGCCGCCCTCGCGGCGTTTCGTTTATGGCTGTGGCAAGCGGATCGTGCCGGCATCTTTGCAAATCAGCTGCGAGGCGGCGAGCATCTGCTTGCACTGCAGGGCCAGTAGCTTGAGTTCGCCGACGAACTCCGCCGTTTGCGTCCCGGCCCGCTCGGTTTCGACCACCATCGTGTCGAGGTCGCGCTTGATGAGCTTGGCTGTTTCGGATTGATCCGCGGGCGGCGCCTCCCCCGCCTGAGCGCGCGTGAGGTTCTCGCGCACGGCCGAGAGCGCGTGTTGCAAGGCGAGCGCGCCGTCTGGCTCGTGCTCGGCCACGCTGCGCAACAGCGGAGCGGCGGCCGTGATGTGCGCGGCCAGTCCGTGACTCTGCACGAGCAGGTCGTTCAACTCCGGCACGAACCGTTGGTGCGCCTTGGGTTCGAGCATCATGCGGCGAAACGCTTGCGCCAGGTTGGCGAACGCAATATGGACGTTCTTGCGCGCGAGGCGGTAGCGGAAGTCGCGCTCGTCCGTTGCAGCCGCATCGCGGGGCGATCCGCCCGCAACGGCCGAAACCGTCGCGGCGGCCGCCCCAGGCGGAGCGCCCGCCGTGGCAGCGTCAGGCGCATTGCCTCGCCACCAGGCGCTTTCCAGGTATTGGCGCGTCGCGCTCAGCATCTCCGTGACGAGCTTGCCCATCAGCCGATACTCCCAGTACGGAAATAGGCGGCTCGCCCCGATCGCGAGCGCGCAGCCGATGACGGTGTCGATCGCGCGCTCGCCGATGATGCGCATGCTACCCGGCGCGAGCAGATGAAACAGCAGCAAGACGTACGAGGACGTGAACACGACGCTCGCGGTGTAATTGAACAACAGCAGGCTGTAGCTCATCACCATCGATGCGAACATGAACACGAGCAGCACGGCCGGGGCCTTCACGAACCAGATCAGTGCGATGCTGGCCGCACAGCCGATCGCCGTGCCGACGATACGCTGGGCGTTGCGCTGTTTGGTGAGCGAATAGCCGGGCTTCATGATGATCAGCGTCGTCATCACGATCCAATACGCGTTCGTGAGCGGCAACAGGCGTCCGAGCCAAAAGCCGACGGCTACCGCGAGCGTCACGCGCAGCGCGTGGCGAAAGCTCGGGGAGGCCATCGTCAGATTCGAAAAAATCTGACGCAGCGGCACGCGGCGGTTCGACAAGAAGCGCATCAACGTATGGTCGATGCGCAGCTCGGTGCGCGCGCTGGGCGCATCGCTCGCCAGGTGCTTCTTCATCTTGTCGATGAGCCGCACGCCGCTCCAGATGCGCCTGAACGTAGCCGAGGCGGCGGCATACGCCTCGGGTTGGCGCTCCGGCAGGCCCTGCTTGCGCATCTGTTCGATCTCGTATTCGATCGCGCGCATCTCGGCCTTCATATTGACGCGCGTCGCGGGCCGCCGATTCTGCAGAACGGCCAAGCCGACTTCTTCGAGATCGCTCGCGGCTTTGCGGATCAGATCGCGGAAGAAAAGCATGACGTCGGTATTGCCGAACGTGGCGCGCATGAGCGGGTAGTCGGTGTGCGCGCCGACGAATAATTCATGCAGATCGACGGTGTTGATGAACAGATTGAACAGCGTCACGCGGCTCGCATCGAGCTGGCCGCGCCGCAGCTTCGGCAGATTGCGCAAGACGATCGCACGCGCGGCGTCCTGCATTTCCACTGCCGTCGTTTGTTTATCGACGAGATTGCGGTAGCAGTCGTCGAGGTTCGCGTCGATGTCGTAGAAATCGGCGCGCGCAAGCAGATAGTCCACGCAGGCGAAGACGTTTTCCGCGAGCGCTTGCTTCTCGATGCGATGCGCCTGCCATTGCGAGACGAAGGTCGCCCAGTACGTGTACCAGAGGCCGCCCGCGAGAATCCACGCCGCGTTCGTGAGCGCCTGCAGCGGCGTGAAATGCTGCTCGAGCGTCATCACCATCATGAATAGCGTCGCGAAGCTGATTTGCGGCCAGCGATTGCCGTAGGCAACGGTCAGCGACAGCCCGAACGTCAGTGCCACGACCGTGGCCCACAGCGCGAAGACGTTGAACGTCGCAAGCCCGGTCGCGAGCGCGGACGCGAAGCCGAGCACGCTGCAAATCAGCATCTCGTTGTGCTTGTATTTGAGCGGGCCCGGCATATCGACGACGCAGGCGCCGAGCGCCCCCGTCGCGATGGTGAAACCGAGATCGGCCTGGTGAAACACGACGAGGCACAGGACGGCCGGCAGCGAAACGCCGACGGCCATGCGCAGTCCCCCGAAAAAATATTGACCGTAGAGAAATTTTTCGATTTCTTTCGAATAGCGCATCGATCTCGAGGCGGCAACGCCAAGCGGGGTCGGGAAGGGGATTGGCGTCGAGTCTAACGTATTTCGCACGCGCCGGGCGCGGCTGCGGCGCGTGCTTACAAGCGCGCCGCAACGGGCTCACGGCGTTCGCCCGCCACCCGCCCGCGACGGGGCGACTGCGTGATGCCGGCGCGCACGCGCCGGCCGATGCGTTTGCTATGCTGATGCATTTCGCCGCTCGGCCACGACCGTAACGCCGCTCTCACCGCAAGGGTTCATGCTCCAGCTTTTCTATTCGAATCGCTACGAAACGCTCGTTCGAGCGCTCACGGAAGATCTCGCCTCGATGCCGTCCGATCCATGGGCGCGCGAAGAGATCGTCGTGCCGAGCGCCGCGGTGCGTCGCCATCTCGAGCTCGAACTCGCCTCGCGCCGCGGGATCTGCGCGAACGTCAACTTCAGCTTTCTCGCGCAGTGGCTGTGGACCCAGATCGGCGGCGTCATCGATGTGCCGATGCACTCCCCGCTGGCAGTCGAGCGGCTCGCTTGGCGCTGCTATCGCTTGTTCGGCGCGTTCGCCGGCGAGCCTGCGGGCGCGGGGCAGGCGCAGGGACTGGACACGGCGTCCGGCGCCCCGGCCGCATGGCTCGAGTCGCCGCGGCTTCGCGCCTATCTCGATGCGGCCGATGCGCCGATGCGCTACGAATTGTCACGGCGCGTGGCCGCGGTCTTCGATCACTACTTGACCTACCGCCCCGAGTGGTTGGCGCATTGGCAGCAGGGGCGGTCGATCTTCGATCCCGGCCCCGGTCCCGGCGCGATCGCACCGGTGCGCGCGGCGAAAGCCAGCGCCACGCTGCGCGAAGACGAACGCTGGCAGGCTGCCCTGTGGCGGCAGTTATTGGCCGAGCTTGGCGCCGTGCAAGGCGTTGCCGGTGTAGCCGATGCAACCCCGCCCGCCCACCGCTTTCTAGCGCTCGCGCGCACGCTCGATCTCGATGCGGTCATGCGCGCGGGTTGGCCGGCGTCGGTCAGCATCTTCGCGCTGCCAACCATCGCGCCGCTCTATATCGCGTTGCTGCGCGAGCTCTCGCGCTGGATCGACGTCCGTTTGTACGTGGTGAATCCGTGCCGGCAGTTTTGGTTCGACATCGTCACCGAAGGCAGGGCGCTGGCGCTCGAAGCCGCCGACGCACTTGACTATCACGAGGTCGGCCACCCGCTGCTCGCCCAATGGGGCCGACAAACGCAGGCGCATCTGCATTTGCTGCACGAACTGACGGAAGGCGCGGCCGCGGGCGAGGCGACGCATTTCGGCGAGAACGAGGCCGGCAATTGGCTCGCCCGCGTGCAAAACGCGATGCTCGATTTGACGCCGGAGACGCCCGTCGCCGGATGCACGCACGAGACCGGAGGCATCGAAGTCCACGTCTGCCATAGTCTGTCGCGCCAGCTCGAAGTGCTGCACGATCGGCTCCTTGGCTGGTTCGACGAGGCGCAATCGAGCGCGCAGGGCGCGCTGCCGGGCCTGCGGCCCTCCGATGTGCTCGTCGTATGTCCCGATCTGGCGGCGGCCGCGCCGCTCATCGACGCCGTTTTCGGCACGACGCAATACGATGCGCGCGGCCGCATCCCGTATCGCATCACGGGCCTGCCGCCCTCGCAAGCGAATCCCGTGGCGCGCGTGCTGCTCGATTGGCTGGCGCTCGCCGAGCGCGGTGTGACCGCACCCGAAGTCGTCGAATGGCTGCGCGTCGAAGCGGTGGCGGCCCGCTACGGCATCGACGCCGCATCGCTCGACATCGTCCAGGGTTGGCTCGCTCAAGCGGGGGCGCGGCGCGGGCTTGCGCACGAGGCCCCGGCAGCGGGCGAGGGCGAGCCTGCATCGCAGGCCGTGGCGGGCTCGCGCCATACCTTCGCCGATGCCTTGACGCGTCTCTTCCTGGGCTACGCCATGCCCGACGACGCCGATCCGCTCGACGCTTGGTTGCCGGTCGCGGGTCCGCGCGGGGCCGATGCGGAGCTGCTCGGGCGGCTCGCTTGCTTCATCGACGATCTCTATGGGTTCGTCCGGCGTTCCCGCGAGCCCCTGAACTGCGACGGCTGGGCTGTCTTGTTGGCCGATGCGCTCGCGCGCTTGTTCGATTCGTCGCCGCCGTTCGCGGATGCGCTCGCGAGCGTGCGCGAAGCAATCGAAAAGGCCCTAGAGGCGATGCGCGACGGCGCGCGCGAGGCGCCGGCGCCGGCAGCCGTCATGCGCGCGGCGCTCACCGTCGCCTTGGACGATGCGGCGCACGGCGGCGTGCCCTGGGGCGGCGTCACGTTCTCGTCGCTGACGAGCCTGCGCGGTTTGCCCTACCGCGTCATCTGTCTCATCGGCATGGACGATGGCGTCTTGCCCAGCCTTGCGCGCGCCGACGAGTTCGATTTGATGGCGGCGTTGCCCCAGTTGGGCGACCGTCAACGTCGCGCCGACGAACGCAACCTGTTCCTCGATCTGTTGCTGGCGGCGCGCGACCGGTTCTTCGTGAGCTATACGGGCCGCAGCATTCGAGACAATGCGCCGCTGCCGCCGGCCGCGCTCGTCGACGAATTGCTCGACCATTTGGCGCGCGCGAAGGCCGGCCCCGATGCGGCGCCGGCCGCGCTCGAGCAGGCGCGTCGCGCCTTCATCGTCGAGCATCCGCTGCAGCCGTTCGCCGCGTCGTATTTCGAGGGCGAGTCCCGGCTCTTCACCTACGACGCCGAGCGCGCGCGCCTCGCGCAGCGGCTGGCCGAAGACGCCGATCCCGTTGCGCCCGCATTCTTTGCCGGGCCGTTGCCGCCGGAGCCGGCGGAGCCGATTGCGTTTGTCGATTTTCAGCGGTTTTGGCAGCATCCGGCGCGCGCATTGTTGCGCGAGCGCCTGGGCGTCGTGCTCGAAAAGACGCGAGGCGAGCTGCTCGAAGTGGAGCCTTTCGAACTCGACTTCGCAGGGCGCGATGCATTGGCCGATCGGTTGCTGCCGCGTTTGATCGATGGCGATGGCGATGGCGCCCGCGCGCGCGCATGGCGAGTCGCGCAGACGAGCCCCGAGCTGCCCGCGGGCGCGACGGGCGATGTGTTGAAGCGGCGCGAGCTCGGTGCGCTCGCACGCCTCGCGGGCGACGTGCGCGCGGCGCTCGCGGCGGGCAGCGCGCGCTTGCAGTTCTCGCTGCCGGTCGTTGCGCGCTGGCCCGAGACGAACGGCGTTGCGCTCTTCGGCGAGCACGACGCGGCGTTGCGCGAGGCGCTGTCCGAGGCTGCGCCCGTGCAACTGTATGGCGCGCTGAACCATGCGACGGAGGCGGGGCTCGTCCTCTATCGCTATTCGAATCCCAATGCGCGCGAATACCTCAGCGCCTGGTTGACCCATCTTGCGTACTGCGCGGCGCAACCGGACGGACCCTGCCGCACGGTGTGGCACGGCGCTAGCGAGCGCTTCGCGTTTTCGCGCGTCGATGCGCCGCTCGTGCATCTCGGGCCGCTCGTCGCGCTGTTCCTGGCCGGGCGCCGCCTGCCATTGCGTTTCTTTTCGAAGAGCGCATGGGCCAAGGCGAATGGCGGCGATTCCGATGCGCTCGGCGTTTGGATCAGCGATCGCGTGCGCGGCGAATCCGACGATGCGGCGCTCGAGATCGCTTGGCGCGGCCTCGACTTGACGCTGGATGAATCCTTCGGCGCGCTGTCGCGCATCGTTTTCGAGCCGCTGCTTGCCCATCTGAGCGGAGACGACGCATGAGCGAACTCGATTGCCGTCCGTCCGATCCGCCGCCGCCTGAGCCCCTCGACGTCTTCGGTTGTGTGCTGGCTGGCGTCAATCAAATCGAGGCCTCGGCGGGCACCGGCAAGACCTGGAACATTTGCGCGCTCTACGTACGCTTGTTGCTCGAACGCGACCTGAACGCCGACCAAATTCTCGTCGTTACGTTCACGAAAGCGGCCACGGCGGAATTGCACGAGCGGATTCGCGGGCGGCTTGCCGAGCTCGCGCGGGCCATCGAGATCGACGACGACGGCGGGGATCCGTTCGTCGCGCAGTTGCTGGCCACGACGCTCGGTCCCGGCGGGCTCGATCGGGAGTTGGCCGGCAAGCGGATTCGGCGCGCACTGTCGACGTTCGACCAGGCGGCCATCCATACGATTCACGCGTTTTGCCAGCGCGCGCTACAGGAGGCGCCTTTCGCGGCAGCCATGCCGTTCGCGTTCGAGATGGAGGCAGACGACGCGTCGCTGCGGTTCGAGCTCGCCGCCGAATTTTGGCGCGAGCGCGTCGAGCCCGTCGCCGCCGCCTACCCGGCATTCGCCGCTTGGCTGGTGGCCAAAGGCGCGACGCCGCTTGCGCTCGATGCGCAGCTCGCGCGACGGCTGAAAAAGCCGCTCGCGCAATTGCGCTGGGGCGCATCCGGGGCGACGCCGTCGGAACTCGGCACGCACGGCGAGGATGATGCGCAGGTCCGCTTCGATCAAGCGTGCGGACTCTGGCGCGAGGAGCGAGGGGCGATCGCGCGGCTGCTCGATGAGGCACAGGCCGCGCTGAAGCAAACGACCCATAAAAGCGAAGCGGTGCGCGCGGCGCTGGTTGCGTGGGACCGTTACTTCGCCGAAGGCGACTGCCATGCGCCGCCTCCCCGGGAAGCGCTCAAGCTGAGCGCAACGGCCCTGCGCAAAGCGACGAAGGTCAAGTTCGCAGCGCCCGAGCATCCGTTCTTCTTGTTGGCCGATACGCTCGCCAAGGCGTCCGAAACCGCTGAAGCGACCCACCGGGCGCGCTGGCTCGGCTTGCTCGCGACATGGCTCGAACAAGCCCCGCAGACGCTCGTGGCGTTGAAGCGCACGCGCCGCTTGGCCTCGTTCGACGACTTGCTCGCCAATCTCTACAGCGCGTTGCTCGAACATCCGTGGCTCGCCGATGCGCTGCGCGCGCGCTATCCGGCCGCGCTCATCGACGAGTTCCAAGACACGGACCCGCTGCAGTTCGCCATCTTCGAGCGTATTTTCGGAGGAGCCGGCAAGGACGGCCTCGTCGGGCCGCTCTTTCTCGTCGGCGATCCGAAGCAAGCGATCTACAGCTTTCGCGCCGCCGATCTGCACACCTATTTGGCCGCGCGGCATGCGGCGACGGCGCGCTATACGCTGGCCGTCAATCAGCGTTCGACGGCGCCGCTCGTCGATGCCTGCAATCGCATCTTCGGCGCGAACCCGCACGCGTTCGTGCTCGACGGGCTCGACTACATGCCGGTGCAAGCGGCCGGCCGCGCGCGGCCGGCGTTCGTCGACGACGCCGATGCGCAGCGCGCCGACGCGGCGCTGCGCGTCTGGACGCTCCCTTCGGGCGAGGCGGCGTTGACCAAGCGCGAGGCGCAGCGGCAAGCCGCCGAAGCGTGCGCCGCTGAAATCGTGCGTCTGCTGCGCGGCGCGCGGGAGGGGCGCGTTGCGTTGGGCGAGACTCAGCTCGCGCCGGCCGATATCGCCGTGCTCGTGCGCACGCACAAGCAGGGCAGCTTGATGAAACGCGTGCTGGCCGCTTGGGGCGTCGGCAGTGTCGAGTTGGCGCAGTCGTCGGTGTTCGCGACGCTCGATGCCGAGCAACTCGAACGCGTGATGGCGGCAGTCGAGGCGCCGGGGGATCTGAGGCGGTTGCGCGCGGCGCTCGCGGCCGATTGGTTCGGCCTCGACGCACACGCGCTCGCGCGCCTCGCGCAGCTTGCCGATGCGCCGGCGCAGGCGCATGCCGACGAGGCGACGGCTTGGGTCGAACGGTTTTCGCGCTACCGCACGCTGTGGCTCGAGCGCGGTTTTGCCACGATGTGGCGCACGATGATGCGCGAACTCGACATCGGCGAGCGTCTGCTCGCCGGGCGCGAAGGAGAGCGGCGGCTGACGGACGTTCATCACCTGGCCGAACTGGCTTCGGCCCGCGCCGCCGTCCACCCGGGCATTGCGCCGACACTGCGCTGGCTCGCCGCCGAGCGTGCGCGAGGCGGCGGCGAGGAGGCGCAGTTGCGGCTCGAATCGGATCGCGACCTCGTGCAGATCGTTACGGTTCATAAATCGAAGGGGCTCGAATACGCCGTCGTGTTTTGTCCGTTCCTCTGCGACGGCGCGCGGATGGCGAATTCGTCGAGCGGGTTGCCCGATGCGCACGAGTACCACGACGATGCGCAAAGAGGCGCGCGCGCGGTGCTGCATTACGGTTGCGAGGGAAGCGAAGCCGAGCGCGCCGAACGCGAGGCGGCGCGCGAGGAGGCGGCCGAGCGCGCGCGGCTCGTCTACGTGGCGCTGACGCGCGCGGTGTACCGATGCTATCTCGTCTGCGGCGCTTATCTCGTGTCGCGCTCGACGAAAGAATCCCGCCGCAGCGTCCTGAACTGGCTCGTCGCGGGAGATGGGCGTGCATTCGAGGATTGGTTCGACGATCCGCCTGAGCAGAGTGCGCTCGATCTGGCCTGGGCGGCCGTGGCGGGCGGCCCGATCGGGCTTGCGCCGCTGCCCGCGCCGTCGCGCCGAGAGCCGCTTGCTCGCGAGGCAGGGCCGAGCCGGCATTTCGTTGCGCGGGTGTTGCACCGTGCGTTGAAAGAGACTTGGCGCATGGCGAGTTTCAGCTCCCTCGCGGCGGCCGCGCGCCAGACGAGCGTAACCGTCGACGACGAGCCGAGGCCCGATCACGACGCGCTCGTTCCCGCCCCGCAGGACGCGCAGGCGGTGGAGTCGGCGTGGCCGCCCTTGCTCGCGCTGCCTGCGCGCACGCACGCCGAACTGCTGGTCGAGAACGACATCCTGGCGTTTCCGCGCGGCGCGGCGGCCGGCGAATGCCTGCACCGGATGTTCGAGCTGGCCGACTTTTCGGCGCCTGCGACGTGGCCCGCGGCGATCGACCGTGCGCTGATCGAGCGGCCGGTCTCTGCCGAGGCGGAGACGGCGGCTCGTCTGCCGGCCATGATGGCGCGGTTGATCGAAGACGTCACGGCCACGCCATGGGCGCCCGGGCTGACGCTCGCGGCGCTGAATCCGGCCCGCCGATTGACCGAGTGGCCGTTCGTGTTCGCCGCGCCGGCGCTCGAGCCGCGCGAGCTGCGGGCGTTGCTCGCCCGGCATGGCTACCCGGACGTGCTGCTCGATCCGTCCACGCTGGCGGGCTACGTCAAAGGGTTCATCGATCTGGTGGTCGAATGTGAAGGTCGTTTTTGGATCATCGATTGGAAGTCGAATCACCTTGGCACGACGCCGGCCGATTACGGGGCCGACGCGCTCGAAGCGGCGATGGCGCACCATGCCTACCATTTGCAGGCGCTCCTTTACACGGTCGCGCTGCATCGTTACCTGAAGATGCGCCTGCCACGCTACGACTACGACTTGCACATGGGCGGCTACGCCTATCTGTTCGTGCGGGGCATGCGTCCAGCATGGCGCGACGGGGCGGCGCAGGCGGGCGTATGCGCGCGCTTGCCGGCGCGCGAGTTGATCGAGGCGCTCGATGCATCGATGAACGGGGAGCTTGCGTCATGAGCGTAATGCACGACCGGGGGGCAGGATGAGTTCGACGGCGCAATCATTGCGGCCGGCGCCGCAGCGCGAGGGCGGCGAGTTCGGCGCCGCGCTCGCGGCGGGGTTCGCCTATCGTATGGGCGCTTTGGCGGGGCGAGTGGGGGCGAATCCCGCCGCCGCGCGTTGGGCGCGTCGCGCGGCATTCGCCGTCAGCCGCGCGACGAGCGCGGGTCACGTTTGCCTCTCGCTCGAACGCCTTGCGCGACGCTACGGCGAAACGCCGGATCGAGCCGCCGCGGCATTGCTCGAAAGCGGGATCGTATCGGATGGGACCGAAGACGCCGCGGCGCTGCGGCCACTGGTGCTCGATGCGGCGGGCCGCCTTTATTTGGCGCGCTACTACGAAGATGAACGCCGGCTGGCTCAGACTGTGATCGAGCATGCGCCCCCGCTCGGCGGCCGTGACGCTGGGGGGGGCGACGCGGGCATGACAGGGGCGAGCGCGCTCGCGACCGATGAGACGGGGCTTGCGGCGCGGCTCACGCGCTTTTTCGGGCCGCCGGATCCGAGCGAAGTCGATTGGCAGCGAGCGTGCGCCGCGTTGTCCTTGTCGAGCCGCTTGACGGTCGTGAGCGGCGGGCCCGGCACCGGCAAGACGACGACGGTCGTCGGCATGCTTGCGTGTCTGATCGATGCCGATCCGTCTTCGACGATCGCGCTGGCCGCACCGACCGGCAAGGCGGCGCAACGCATGCAAGAGGCCTTGCTGGCGCGCGCCGCTAGCCTACCGGCTCCGATCGCCGAGCGGCTGCCGCGCGTCTCGCAGACGCTGCACCGGCTGTTGGGCTTGGGCCAAGGGATGCGCGCGCGCTACGGCCGCGACAACCCGCTGCCCTACGATGTCCTCGTGGTCGACGAAGCGTCGATGATCGACTTGACGCTCGCGGCGCAACTGTTCGATGCGCTGGCGCCGCACACGCGCCTCGTGCTGCTTGGCGACAAGGACCAACTGGCGGCAGTGGAAGCGGGAGCCGTCTTCGCTGAACTGAGCGCCTGCCCGAGCTTCAGCGCGGCTGGGATCGCGCGCATCGCGCAGGCGACGGGCGTGGACGAAGCGCGCGTGCGCGCGGCGCTACCGCGGTGGCAGTCCGACGAAGAAGCGGCGTGTGATGCGGATCGATCCGCATTCGCCGCGCTCTCGAGCGACGACGGTTTGGATTTGCTGGAACCGCTCGGTTCGCTCGAAGACGATTGGGGGTGGACGGGGCTCGCAGAGCCCGACATCGCGCTTGGCGGCGATGGAGTCGAGGGGGGCGCTGCCCTGAATCCGTACTCGAACCCGAACCCGGGCGCAGCCCCGAGCACGCACGCGCCCCGGGGCGAAGCGCCCGGTGCCGGACCCGAACGGACGGTTGCCACCGCCCAGCCACAATCGCACGCCGGGCCGATCTGCGCGTTCCCCGAGCGTGTGCCGCTCGTCGACTGTGTCGTTTGGCTCGAGCGCAACTACCGTTTCGGGCTGGACTCGGCCATCGGCCGTTTGTCGGTGGCCATTCGCCGCGGCGACGTCCGGGCCGCGTTCGACGCCCTTGGCGTGACGCGGAACGCTTCGGCTCAGAGCGACTTGTTCGCAGCACCGGACGTGCTTGCCGAGCCCGCCGCCGCCCCGGCTCAACTCGACGAAGACAACGGCCCGGTGCTGCGTGCGAGCACCTTGCAGCGCTTGGCGCAGGGCTTCGTGCCGTACATCGATGCGCTGGCTGCGGCGCTCGCCGCGCCGCAGCCCGATTGCGCATCGTTGTTCGATGCACTCAACGCATTTCGTATTCTGTGCGCGACGCGGCTCGGCGCACGCGGGGTGCAGGCCTTGAACGCGCAGATGGCCGAGCACGTGCGACGCGCCGCGCGCGTACCGCTCGCGCTCGGCTCGAACTGGTTCGCGGGCCGCGCGGTCATGGTGGCGCGCAACGATTATGCCCTGGGGCTCTTCAACGGCGACATCGGCATCGCGCTTCCTACGGCGGATGGCCCGCTGCGCGTGTTCTTCCGCACGGCCGACGGCGGCGTGCGCGGCATTGCGCCAGCCGCACTGCCGCCGCACGATACGGCCTTTGCGCTGACGGTCCACAAGGCGCAGGGCTCGGAGTTCGACCATGCGGCGCTGGTGTTGCCGGCATCGACGAGCCGTGTCCTCACGCGCGAGCTCGTCTATACCGCGGTGACGCGCGCGCGCAAGACCGTTCGCATCGTCGGCGCACGCGAGGTGCTGGCCGAGGCGATCGCTGCGCCGACGCGCCGCGATTCGGGGTTGCTCGCTCGAATGCAGGAGATGCAAAGATGACGCTGCGTTTTCACGTCGTACCGGAAGAAGTCGAATTGACGGCCGTGCGCGCGCAAGGCGCCGGTGGCCAGAACGTCAATAAAGTCTCGAGCGCGATCCACTTGCGCTTCGATATTCGCGCGTCGTCGCTGCCCGATGTCCTGAAGATGAGGTTGCTCGCTTTGGAAGATCGGCGCATCACCCGCGACGGGGTGATCGTCATCAAAGCGCAGGAATACCGGACGCAGGAGATGAATCGCGCTGCTGCGCTGGCGCGGCTGGAAGAGCTGATCACGAGCGTCAGCGTCACACGCCGCCCGCGAATTCCGACGCGGCCGACGCGAGCGTCCACCGTACGTCGACTCGAAAGCAAGACGCGCCGCTCGAGTGTGAAGGCGGGGCGTGGGCGCGTTCAAGACTGACGTCTGCGTCCGTCGGTTCATCGGGTGGCGCGGCGCGCCCGAGCCGCTCGCTTACGGCCGCTCGTCATTTTCCCGCGAGCCGCATTCTCGATCGCGGTCGATCGCCGTCGCTTCCAAGCTTGCGACGAAGTCGACGCAAAACACTTCGATGTGCCCGTGCGTCTGGACCGTGACCGCGGCCGTGTAGCAGTCCTTGCCTTCGGTGAGCGAATAGTGCGGCCCCATGACGGCGACGCGTCCGGGCGAACCCAGTGCGCGTTTGAAGTAAGCGCGCCGCGACCAATTGCTGGCGGTATCGGGAAACAGCGGCGCAAGACGAGGGGAGTGGGGTTGCGGCTGGGAAGCGATCGACGGCCGGTGCTGATCGCCATGCCGATCGACGACGAACACGCGCCGCGCCCACGGTGCGCGGAACGCCTGCTGCGCGGCGAACGCGAGATCGCCGGTCGCGTCGTACGCGCGTGCGCCGGCGAGCACGACTTCTTCGATGCTCGCAAACTCGACGGGCATGCCGGGGGCGGCCCAGGCGCGCGCGTGAAAGCGTTGCCACATCGATTCGATGCGGCTCGGGGCGTCCTCGCTCGCACCGGGGACCGACGGTTGGGGCTTGCCTAGCCAAAAGCCCTGGACGAAATCCACATCGGCCTCCATCAGCGTCATCAGTTCATCCTCGGATTCGATCCCCTCGCCGAGCACCATGGTGCCGGCGCGGTGCAGCATCGTCACGAGTTGGGTTGCGAATTGATGATCGGCGCCGGGGGCGGCGATGCGGGCGACGAGTGAACGATCGAGCTTGACGATGTCTGGGCGCATGCGCCAGATGCGGTCGAAGTTCGAAAACCCCGTGCCGAAATCGTCGATGGCGATCAGCAGATCGCGTTCGCGCAACGCATCGACGATGCGCTCGAATTGCGGCTCGTCCGTGCTCGGTTGCTCGATCATCTCGAACACCACGCGATGCGGCGCGATGCCGAAGTGAGCGCACAGTTCGTCGATGAAGACCTGATGGTTCGGCCCGATGCGCAGCAACTGCGGCAGTGCGTTGACGAACAGCCAGCCCGACTGCACGTTCTGCTCCGCGAAGTTGGCGAAATGGACGCAGCGGGTCAGCCGTTCGAGCGCGAGTGCAGGCCCCGTGGCTTTGGCGCGCGCGAACAACTGCTCTGGGGAGATCGCGCGGCCTTTGGCATCGGTTGCGCGCAAGAGCGCCTCGTAGCCCACGATGCGCTTGTGCGTAATCGACACGACCGCTTGGAAGGCGCTACGCAGCGTCACGCCTTGGAACGCGATGTGCCAGCCGGCTTCATCGCGGGCGAGATGCGGCAGGATGCCCGCAAGCGTCAGGTCACGTCGCGACGACATGCCGAGCGAAGCGCGCCCGCGCGCCGTGGCTGCGCGCGGCGGCCGCCGCGCGAGATGCGGGAAGAGGTCGTGCCGCGTGCGCGCAGTGAGCCGTCCGAGCGGAAGCGGACGAAAGGACTTGGCATGTCGAACGGTATCCATGTAACCAACGGGCAGTGTAGCAAAGTGCGAACCCAAGCAACGCCCCCAGCCTAAGGCTGAGCGGGCGCCTTCGAGCGTGCGGTCGCAGACGGTTGACATGGAAAGGACGGTGCCGTGGGCGTCGCGCGTGCGGCGCCGAACGCGGGAGAGACGAAGAGGCAGCGGGCGAAGACAGGCGGAAAAGGGAGGAAGCGGAGGAAGCGGAGGAAGCGGAGGAAGCGGAGGAAGGGCGGGGACGGTCGAAAGGACGGGCGCCGATGTGGCGCCCGTGGCGGGTGTGAGCCGAGCGAGGGCTATGCGGGCCGCTGCCGCAGGCCGGGGATGCGCTTGATCACACCGGTGGCGAGCGCGGTGCCCACGAGCACGATCGCGCAGCCTCGCACCATGTTCGCGGTGAGGGCCTCGTCGAGGAACAGCGTGCCCCACAGAATGCCGAACACCGGAATCACGAAGGTGACGGTGATGGCGCGCGCCGGTCCCGCGACGTTGATGAGATGGAAGAAGATCAGGTAGGCCACGCCCGTGCACGCCACGCCGAGGCTGAGCACCGCGCCCCAGGCGTGCAGCGAGACCGGACCGGCGGGCCAAGTGGCGATCGCGAACGGGATGAGCGCGACGCTGCCGCCGATCATGCTGCCGGTGGCGATCGTCAGCGAATCGACGCCGGTCAAATGGCGTTTGGTGTAATTGGCGGCGATGCCGTAGAGCAGCGCGGCGCCTGTCGCCGCGAGCGCGGCGAGGGCCGTCGCGAACGCAGACGGCGCGAGCGTGCCATGCGGCGCCGCAATCTGGCCCCAGACGAGCGATACCACACCGCCGAACCCGATCAGCATGCCGACCGTGCGCAAGGGGGTGAGCCGGTCCTTGAGCCATACGAAGGCGATGAGCGCGCCCCACAGCGGCGTGGTGGCATTGATGACCGAAGTCAGGCCCGCCGATAGCGTGAGCTCGGCAAATGCGAACAAGCAGAACGGCGCGGCCGAGTTGAGCACGCCGACGACGAACAGGGGCAGTGCTCGCGAGCGCAGCGTCGCGAACGAAGCGCGCGGCGTGCCGCGCAGCGCGAGCATGAGGATGAGCACAGCGGCGCCGATCGACACACGCAGCGCCATGAGCGGCGCGACGCCGAACTCTACGACCCCTACGCGAATGAATAGGAACGATGCGCCCCACAGGGCGGCGAGCACGAGCAGTTGAAGCAGATGGCTGGGTTTCATGAAGGGTCTCGAGGCTTGTTTTCGTCTTGTCTCTGCTGAACGAAAGGCATGGTATCACCGGCTCGCCGTTCGATATTTCAGCGCGAGATGAAACAGCAAAAATCGACAGAACTGGCCGCCGAACGGCAGAAAAAGAAGGTGTGGCGGACCGAGCGCATGCAACGCACGGCGCGCGAAAAAAGGGGCGCAGTCGAGAGACTGCGCCCCTTTTCGGCGCCGCTTTGAACGCGCCATCGAAGCGCTCCGGCCGGCTCGTTCGGGACGGGCTCGATCCACCGCGAGGTTCGTCGCGAGCGACTACGAGCCGGGCCTCGCGGCCCCCCGGCGAACGGCGAGGACGCCGCTTCGCGGCGTTACTGCCGCTGATAGAGTTGCGCGCCGCTCTTGACGAATTCGACGGCTTTTTCCTCCATCCCCTTCTTGAGCGCCGTTTCGTCCGACATGCCTTGGGCGGCGGCGAAGTCGCGCACATCCTGCGTGATCTTCATCGAACAGAAGTGGGGGCCGCACATCGAGCAAAAGTGGGCGACTTTCGCCGAATCCTTCGGCAGCGTTTCGTCGTGGAATTCGCGCGCCTTGTCGGGATCGAGACCGAGGTTGAACTGGTCTTCCCAGCGGAACTCGAAACGCGCCTTCGACAAGGCGTTGTCGCGCACTTGCGCGCCCGGATGCCCCTTGGCCAGATCGGCCGCGTGCGCCGCGAGCTTGTAGGTGATGATGCCTTCCTTGACGTCGTCCTTGTTCGGCAGGCCCAGGTGCTCTTTCGGCGTGACATAGCAGAGCATCGCGGTGCCGAACCAGCCGATCATCGCCGCGCCGATGCCCGAGGTGATATGGTCGTAGCCCGGTGCGATGTCGGTCGTGAGCGGTCCGAGCGTGTAGAACGGCGCTTCGTCGCACCATTGCAGTTGCAGGTCCATGTTCTCTTTGATGAGCTGCATCGGCACATGGCCGGGACCTTCGATCATGACCTGCACATCGTGCTTCCACGCCGTTTGCGTCAGTTCGCCGAGCGTCTTGAGCTCGCCGAGCTGCGCTTCGTCGTTGGCGTCGTAGATCGAGCCGGGACGCAGGCCATCGCCGAGCGAAAAGCTGACGTCGTAGGCCTTCATGATTTCGCAGATGTCCTCGAAGTGTTCGTAGAGGAAACTCTCCTTGTGATGCGCGAGGCACCACTTGGCCATGATCGAGCCGCCGCGCGAGACGATGCCCGTCATGCGATTGGCCGTGAGCGGCACGTAGCGCAGCAGCACGCCCGCATGGATCGTGAAGTAATCGACGCCTTGCTCGGCTTGCTCGATGAGCGTGTCGCGGAAAATCTCCCAGGTCAGATCCTCGGCTTTGCCGTTGACCTTTTCGAGCGCTTGGTAGATCGGCACCGTGCCGATCGGCACCGGGCTGTTGCGGATGATCCACTCGCGCGTCTCGTGGATATGCTTGCCCGTCGACAGATCCATGACCGTGTCGCCGCCCCAGCGGATGGCCCACGTCATTTTGTCGACTTCTTCGCCGATCGACGATGTCACGGCCGAATTGCCGATGTTCGCGTTGATCTTCACGAGGAAGTTGCGACCGATGATCATCGGTTCGCTTTCCGGGTGGTTGATGTTCGCGGGAATGATCGCGCGGCCGCGCGCCACTTCTTCACGCACGAATTCCGGCGTGATCTCGCGTGGGGCGTTCGCACCGAAGGCGGCGGCGCCGAAGGCTTGACCGGGGTGCTGGCGGCCCATCATGTCCGCCAGCTTCGCGCCGTTCGGCCCGCTCGCGCGCAGGCTCTCGAGGTATTCGGCGCGGCGCTGGTTCTCGCGAATCGCGATGAACTCCATCTCGGGCGTGATGATGCCGCGCCGGGCGTAGTGCATTTGCGTGACGTTCGCGCCAGCTTTGGCGCGGCGCGGCGTGCGATGCAAGCCGGGGAAGCGCAGCGAGGCCGTGGCCTGATCGGCTGCGCGTTCGAGGCCGTATTGGCTCGTGAGGCCGGGCAGCGCCTCGGTGTCGCCGCGCTCTTCGATCCAGCGCTGGCGCAACGCGGGCAGGCCCGAACGGATGTCGATCGCCGCTTGCGGGTCGGTATAAGGCCCCGAGGTATCGTAGACGTAGATCGGCGGGTTCTTTTCGCCGCCAAAAGCCGTAGGCGTATCGGCTTGCGCGATTTCGCGCATCGGCACGCGGATATCCGGCCGCGAGCCCGTCACGTAGAACTTTTTCGAGTTGGGCAGCGCAGCGACGGCCGCGGCGTCCACGCGTGCTTCGGATGAAATGAATTTCGGATTGGCACTCATGCGATTCTCCTGACTTAGGGCGCTAATGCAGGAGACGAGAGGGCGGATGAGAGAAATGCGCGGAGCCGAGAAACTCCTACGCTTCCCTGCGCTGGCATTATCCAGATCAGGTTCAAAGGGTATTTCTCACCCGCGCGTACCGAGTGCGACGGTACGACGCAGGACCCCCGCGTTAGCATCGCAGAAGATACACGGGCGGCCGGGCTTTGGCAACCGGCCGCGCCGCAATTCGCTCCTGGCGAGGCTGCGCGCGCCGTCGCGGCCGCGGCGCACCGTCCGGGAGTCCCTTTGCACCGTGAGCCTACGCCGCTTCGGCGCCGCGCCGTTGCATAATGGCGTGGTTTGCGCGTCCATCGACGGCGCGCCGTTCACTCCCATAGCGTGCCGACAAGAATGCCGCCCTGCATTGCCCGTATCGACTTTGCAGCGCCGCGCCGCTTGCGCATCGCGCCGTGCCCGCCGTGCGGCGACGCCGTGCGCCGGCGGGACTTGCCTCAAGGCATCCGTTGATGCCGCTCGCGCTACCTGCCTTCGTGAAGTGGATCAGACCGCCGCGCACGCACGGGGGGCGCATCGCGCTTGCGCTGGCCGTCGTGTACCTCGCCTGGGGCTCGGCCTATCTGGCGGTGCACGTCGCACTGGAAGCGTTTCCGCCCTTATTGTTGTCCGGCCTGCGCAATTTGATCGCGGGCATCGGCCTCTTCTTATTCGCCGTGCGACGCGCCAGCGCGTGGCCGACGCTGATCCAAACGCGCAACGCGGGCATCGTCGGCACGATGCTCGTGGGCTTCTCGAGTGGCTTGCTGGCGTTCGGCATGCGCAGCGTAGGCACCGGTACCGCGGCGGTCATGGTGGCGACCGTGCCGCTGTTCGCGACGATCATCTCGGCCGTGGCGGGGCGGCCGATCGCGAAGGGCGAATGGGCGGCCGTTGCGCTGGGTTTGGCCGGCATTTTCATCCTGAACCACGGCGACGCCTCCAATTCGTCGACGAGCGGCAGCATCGTGATCCTGTGCGCCGCGCTGTTTTGGGCTGGCGGCGCGCATCTCGCGAGCCGTCTCACGCTGCCTGCCGATCTATTCTTGTCGACTGCGCTGCAGATCGGTCTCGGTGGCGCGATTTCGACGATGATCGCCGTGGCGGGCGGCGAGCGCGTCGCCGCGCTCAGTCTCGGCTCGCTGTTCGCGTTCGTGTATCTGATGGTGGTCGCGACGATGGCGGCGTACGTCGCCTACGGTTTCCTGATTCGGCACACGAGTCCGATCGTGGCGAGCAGTTGCATGTACGTGAACCCCATCGTCGCCGTGGCGCTCGGCGCGATGATGCTGGGCGAACCGGTAACGGGCTCGACATTGGTCGCGACCGGCGTGATCCTTGCCAGCGTGGCGCTATCGTTCTGGTTCGACCGGCGGCGCGTCGCTTGATCGCGGGAGCGCCGGCGAAGCCGGCTGCAACCCGCCGCGAGCGCAAGAGTGGCCCGATCGACTCGCGCCGGATCGCGAAGCGCTAGAGCTTGGCGGCCAGTTCGGCGCCTTCGCGAATGGCGCGTTCCGCGTCGAGCTCGCGCGCGAGGGCCGCGCCGCCGATCACATGAAACCGCGGCCCGCCTGAACGGGGCGCTGCGGGCACGAGATCGCGCAGCGATTCCTGCCCCGCGCACACGACGATCGTATCGACTTCGAGCCATTGCGGCCGCCCGTCGCGTTCGATCTTCAGCCCGGCTGGTCCAATCTCGAGGTAGATGACGCCGTCGAGCATCTTCACGCCGTGACGCACGAGCGTCGCGCGGTGGACCCAGCCCGAGGTCTTGCCCAGCCCAGCCCCAAGCTTGCCCTTCTTGCGTTGCAACAGCCAAATCTCGCGTTCCGGCTGCGGCGCGCAAGCCGCCGGGGCAAGGCCGCCCGGTGAGGCCACGTTCAAGTCGACGCGCCAGGCGTCGAGCCACGCGTCGCGCGGCTGCGGCAACTGATCGCCTGCGCGATGCAGCAAGAATTCGCAGATGTCGAAGCCGATGCCGCCTGCGCCGATGACTGCGACGGTGCGGCCCACCGGCGCCCCGTGCAATACATCGATGTAAGAGAGGACGTTGGCGCCGTCGATGCCGGGGATCGACGGCCGCCGCGGCACGATGCCCGTCGCAACGATGATTTCGTCGTAGCGTTCCTGGCCGAGCTGCTCGGCGTCGACACGCGTGCAAAGGCGAACGTCGACCTGATATTTGCGCAATTGCGCGCCGAAATAGCGCAGCGTTTCGGCGAATTCCTCTTTGCCCGGGATGCGCTTGGCCAGATTGAATTGGCCGCCGATCGTCGCATTCGCATCGAACAGCGTGACGCGGTGCCCGCGTGCCGCCGCCACGCACGCGGCCGAGAGTCCGGCCGGTCCTGCGCCGACGACGGCGAGCGCGAGCGGGCGCCGCGTGGGTCGATAGACGAGTTCCGTTTCGCGCGCGGCGCGCGGATTGACGAGGCAGCTCGCGCGTTCGTTGCGAAAGGTGTGATCGAGACAGGCCTGGTTGCAGGCGATGCACGTGTTGATTTCGTCGGCGCGCCCTTCGCTGGCTTTGACGACGAACTGCGGATCGGCCAGCAGGGGCCGCGCCATCGACACGAGATCGGCGCTGCCTTGCGCAATTAGCGCCTCGGCCAACTCGGGTGTGTTGATCCGGTTCGATGCGATCACGGGAATCGTCACGGCCGCGCGCAAACGGGCCGTAAGCGGTGCGAAGGCGGCGCGCGGCACGCTAGTTACGATCGTCGGCACGCGTGCCTCGTGCCAGCCTATGCCGGTGTTGATCAGCGTGACGCCCGCGGCCTCGAGCGCGCGGGCGACTTCGATGGTTTCGTCCCAAGTGTTGCCGCCATCGACGAGATCGATCAGCGAAAGACGATAGATGACGATGAACCGTTCGCTGCAGGCTTCACGCACGCGGCGCACCACGTCGAGCGCCAAGCGCATCCGGTTGCCGATGCTGCCGCCGTAGCGATCGGTGCGGCGGTTCGTGCGCGGGCAGAGGAACTGGTTGAGCAAATAGCCTTCGCTGCCCATGATCTCGATGCCGTCGTAGCCGGCGCGCCGAGCGAGTCGCGCGGTATTCGCATAGGCGCGCACGGTGCGCTCGATGCCCGCTTCGGTCAGCGCTTTGGGCGTGAACTTCGAGATCGGCGAGCGAATGGCCGATGCCGAAACCACGAATGGGTGATAGCCGTAGCGGCCCGCATGCAGGATCTGCAAGGCGATCTTGCCGCCTTCGTCGTGCACGGCTTTTGTCAGACGACGATGATTGTGCAGATCGAAGACGCTATTGAGCGTACCGCCGAATGGCAGCAGCCAACCTTCGCGGTTCGGAGAAATGCCGCCTGTGATGATCAGGCCCACGCCGCCTTTTGCGCGCTCGCGGTAGTACTCGGCGAGCGCGGGATAGTGCCAAAAGCGGTCCTCGAGGCCCGTATGCATCGAACCCATGACGACGCGATTCCTAAGCTTCGTGAAGCCGATGTCTAGTTCGGAGAGCAAATGTGGGTAGGGCATGAGGACGTGTTTTGTAAAAGTCAGTGCGAGCGAACGATAGCGCGCGTCGCCCCTCATGCGCTGGAGGTTTGGCTCTAACCGAGATGGACTCAGTGGCCACGGCCATGCGCAGCGCAGTGCATCGCGGCGACGACGAACGGCATACCCTTTGCTCCCCGAAAGGCGCGAGCGCGCGTTTCTCAGCTCGTATTCGTCAGAGGTTAGGATGGGAGGTCGTGATGAAAACAGTTCGTCATTTCGCCGCGTGCGCGAGCGCCGCGTTGGTATTGGCCGCGTGCGGCGGCTCGGGCGACGTGGGCAAGGAAGTCGGTCTGCAGAACCCTGAGATTCATTTCGTCAACGCGGTGCCGATCGCACCGAATGGGTCCGCGGCGCCGAACCTCGATCTGTTCGTCAACGGCTCGACCTTGTCGGGGCAAACGAACGTGCCGTACAAAGGCGTGACTAATTTCGCCAACATCAACATGGGCAGCACGTTGGTCGGTTATGGCCTCACCGGCACGAGCGCAAGCTCGGCGCTAGCGAGCGGTACGTTTCCGAATGTCGCGAGCGGACATGAGTACACCGTCATCGCGCTGCCGAGCATCACGGCCAGCGACGGCTACGGCATCGGTTTGATCGACGATCCCTTCTCCAAGGGCCTGCTGTCGAACGATGCGCGTGTGCGCGCGTTCAACGCGGCGCCGAATGCGAGCGACGTCGACCTCTACATCGTGCCCCCGGGCACGACGAGCGTGTCCGGCAGAAGCCCGACGATGGCCGGCATCTCGTACGGCAACGCGGTCCCGGCCTCCGGGCAGGATTCGCTCTATCTTTCGGGCGGCAGTTATATGGCGATCGTGACAGTGGCGGGCACCGCGACGCCTATCTACGAATCGTCTCAATTCAACCTCGACAACAACGCCGACTGGCTGATATCGGTCGTTCCCGCAGGTGGCGTCGCTAGCACCTTGCAACCTGGCCAGATTCACTTGCTGGTCGCGCAAGGCGGCAACACGACACAACCGGCGCTCGAATTGTCCAACGCGCTGACTGGGCACTGACTCGCTCGAGGGCCTCAATCGATCAGCGTGCCGTCGGTTTCGTAGAAGGGATAGGGCCCTTCGCCTTCGTCGACGTAAGCATGGTGCGTGACGACGCCCGTATCGGGCGTGTACCGGTGCACGGCGAAGGCGGGGGGCTCGAGCCGGAAGGCCGAGGGCGCATTGGGCCGCAGATCGAGCGCGACCTGATGCGCGGGGGCGGGCACGGCCGACGCGATGGTGCCCGCGAATCGCGTGAAAATCGGCCGGTGCACGTGACCGCAGATCACGCGCTCGACATTCGGGAAACGGCTCACGAGCTCGGCTAGACGCCGCGCGGAATCGGGCTCGAGCCGCTGACGATCCATGTGATCGATGCCTGACACAAATGGCGGATGATGCAGCGCGACGACGACCGGTTTGCCCGCGCAAGCCGTCAGTTGCTCGGCTAGCCATGCGAGGCGCGCATCGCACAACTGGCCGCCGCTTTGCCGCGGCGTTTGCGAATCGAGCGCAATGAGGCGCAGTGCGCCGACGTCCACCGCGTATTGGACGAATTCTCCCTCGCCGCGCAGGTATGCGTGCCCGTCGAACACTTCTCGCAGCGCAGCGCGATCGTCGTGATTGCCGACGAGCAAATAGACCGGCATGGTCAGCGGAGCCAGTAGCCTTTTGAGCGCCTCGTACTCGACGAGGCTGCCCAAATCGACGAGATCGCCCGTCACGACGACGGCGTCCGGTTGCGGCTCCATCGCGTTCAAGCGTGCGACACAGCGTTGCAGATAAGCCGACGTATCGACGCGGCGATAAGCCAGCGCGCCGGGGCGTTTGATGTGCAAATCGCTGATTTGGGCGAGCAGCATGTGGGGTTCCTCCTTTTTTTGTGCGCGGCGGCGCGGCGTTTCTTTACGGCAGTGCGATCAACCCCTCCGCCGCAATCTCGATGCCGACCGGCGAGCCGCTCACCCATTGACTGCGTCCCGCCACGTCGATGACGAGCGCCTCGGGGGCGGCGCCCGTCACCGTCACGCGCGTGCGTTCGCCCAAAAACGACACCGTCTCGACGACCCCGCGCAGCGAGGCGTGCTCCGGCGCGACGAGCCGTGCGTCCTCGGGGCGGAAGAACAATTCGGGCGGCCCGTCGTGCGGGAATCCCCCGGGCGTGTCGATGCATCCTCCGGCCGTGGCGAGCCCGTTCTCTCGCCATTGTCCCGCGAGCCGGTTGATGGTGCCGACGAAGTGCGCGACGGCACGATTGGCCGGCCGATAGTAGATCTCGCGTGGCGTGCCGATTTGCTCGATACGGCCCGCACTCATCACGACGATGCGATCGCCCAGCTCCATCGCTTCGGCTTGGTCGTGCGTCACGTAGACCGTCGTGATGCCGAGCCCGCGTAGCAGCGCGTTCATGTCGCGTCGCAGCGTGTCGCGCAGCCGCGCGTCGAGTGCGGTCAGCGGCTCGTCGAGCAGCAGCACGCGCGGCTCGCGCGCGAGCGCGCGGGCAAGCGCCACGCGCTGCCGCTGGCCGCCGGAAAGCTGGTGGATCGCTTTATCCGCGTGCGCTTCGAGCCGCATCATCGCGAGTAGCTCGTCCACCCGCTTGCGCACGAGCGCAGGGTCGGCCTTGGCGATCTTCAACCCGTAGCCGACGTTGCCGCGCACGCTCAAATTCGGGAACAGCGCATAGCTTTGAAACACCATGCCCACTTGCCGCTGCTCGATCGGCAAGCGCGTGACGTCGTCGCCGCCGAAGAACACGGCGCCTCCTGCATCGGGTGTTTCGAGGCCTGCGACGATGCGCAGCGTCGTCGTTTTGCCGCACCCCGAGGGTCCGAGCAAAACGAGCGTTTCGCCGGCGCCGATCGTCAGATCGACGGGCTCGAGCACCCGCGTGCCGTGGAACGTCTTGGAGCACTGGGCGAGGGCGATGGGAACCGGAGTGAATTTCATTGGAGCGAGTGGATCGAGAAATTATTCCGTGTGGTTCTTGCCGCGGCGCGCGGCGTCCGCCGCACGCATGATCTCGCCTTGTCCGCCGAGGCGCTGCATCGCCACGAGCAAGGGCATCGTCATCGCGAAGAATAGAATCGTGTAGGCGCTGCCCACTTCGATTCGCAACGAGGCGTAGGTATCGGCGAGCCCTACGGGCAGCGTTTTCGTTTCGGGTGTGTGCAGCATCCAGGTCAAGTTGAATTCGCCGATCGACAAGGTGACGACAGCGAGCGCACCCGCGACGATGCCCGGCTGCAAGTTGGGCAGCACGACGGTGAAGAAACGTTGAACGAAGGTTGCTCCCAGGCTAGCCGCGCCTTCTTCGAGCGTGCGCAGATCAGCGCTGGCGGCCACCGCCGCGACGGCGCGCACCATGAACGGCAGCGTAAACACGACGTGGCCGACGACGATGAACGCGATGCTCATGCGAAATGCGGTGAAGCCGCCGTAGACGACGATCAGCGCGAGCGCCGACGCGAGCCCCGGCAGTGCGATCGGCAGCACGAGCAATTCTTCGACGATGCGGGCAAGGCGCGTCTTGCTCCGCGCGAGCGCATAGGCGGCTGGCACCCCGGTGACCAGCGTGATCACGAGCGTAGCTGCGGCGACTTCGAACGAGAGCAGCACCGACCCGTGATACTGAGACCAGACCTGCGCCAGCCACCGCAGCGTGAGGCCGCTCGAGACGCCGCGAAAATAATTGACGGTGAGCCCGGCCAGCACGGACATGACGACGGGAACGACGAGAAATGCACACAGCGCGAAGGTCACGAACCACTGGCCGAAGGCGAAGAGGCGGCGCGGCGCGAGGTGCGCGGCCAATGCGGCGGCGGGGCTGCGAACGGTGCGAACGGGTTCGGCCGATAGCTTCATTGCGGGCCTCGTCTCATGCCGTGGCCGCGACGGCCGAGCCGGTCGCACTGCGCGCCAACGCGAGCACGAGCCAGGTGACGATGCCGAGGATCACCGACAGTCCCGCAGCCGTGATCATGTTCGCGTTCAACGTGAATTCGGTGTAGATCGTCATGGGCAACACGTCGATGTCGGTAGCGAGCGTGAACGCGGTGCCGAAAGCGCCCATTGCGGTGGCGAAGCAAATCGCGCCGGCCGCGACGAGCCCCGGCGCGAGCCCGGGCAGGATCACATCGCGCATGATTTGCCAGGACGATGCGCCGAGCGAGCGCGCGGCCTCTTCGAGCGAGCGATCGAGCTTGGAGGCCGACGCCATGACGGTCACGATCACGCGTGGGATCGAGAAGTACAAGTAGCCGAGAAACAGGCCCGTCATCGAGTAGGCGAACACCCACTTCTCGCCGGTGAGCTTTTGCGTGAGCGCGCCGATGAGCCCTTGCCGTCCCGCTAGCATGATGACCATGAAGCCGACGACCACGCCCGGAAACGCGAGCGGGAACGTCAAAAGCGCGACGAGCGCGCGTTTGCCGGGAAATTCGCGCCGCGCGAGCAGCAGGCCGGAAATGACCGAGAGCACGAGCGTGGCGAACGTGACCGCGGCCGATAGCGCGACGGTCGCGAGCAGACTGTCCATGTAGCGGGCGTTGGTCAGCAGCGCGCGATAAGTCGCAAGGGCGTGACCGTTGGCGCTCACATGAACGAGTACGCCCATCGGCAGCAGCCAAAAGGCGATGAAAACGGCGAGCGCAGGCGCGATCAGGACGATGCGCCAGCGCAGCGGAAAGGTGATGTCGTGCATGGTGACGACCGCTCGTAACGAGGAAAAGCGGCCTCGGAGAAAGCGGCGGGCGCGCGCGTTTTGCCGCGCGCGCCCGCGCAACCCGGGGACTGCCCGCGTGCCTTAGTGCATGACTTGCAAATATTGTTGACCGAACGTTTGCTGCTTAGCGGCCATCTTGCCGAAATCGACGGGTTTGGCGCGCGCGTAGTCGCTCGCCGGCAGGAACTTGGTGGCGGCTTCTTTGCTCATCGCGCTCGCGCGCACGGGGCGCAAGTATGCATCGGCCCAAATCTTCTGGCCCTCGTCGGACAGCACGAAGTCGAGCACCTTCTTGCCGTTCGCTTCGTGCGGCGCGCCCTTGACGAGGCTCATGACGTACGGCACCGAAATCGTCCCTTCGGCCGGAATCACGAACTCGACATTGGCCTTGTCTTTGTACTTTGCCCGGTAGGCGTCGAAATCGTAGTCGAGCAAAATCGGAATTTCGCCGGAGAGCACGCGAGCGTACGCGGTCTGCTTGGGCACGATCGGCGAATTGGCCTTCAGCTTCTTGAACCAGTCGAGGGCCGGCTGGAAATTGTCGAACGAACCGCCGAGCGCCTCGTTGACGGCCACTGCGCCCGCATAGCCGACGAACGCGCTCGAGGGGTCGAGGTATCCGATCATCCCTTTGTACTCGGGCTTGAGCAAATCGGCCCACGACTTGGGCACCGGCTTGCCTTCCAGGGCGTCCTTGTTGACGAAGAAGCCGAGCGTGCCCGAGTGAATCGCGAACCAGTAGCCTTGCGGGTCCTTGAGGCCGGCGGGAATGTCGTTCCAATGCGCCGGCTTGTACGGTTGCACGACGCCCTTGTCCTTGGCTTGGAACGCCGAGGACACGCCCAGATAGACGACATCGGCGACGGGACTTTTCTGTTCCGCGATCAGCTGTGCAATCGCTTGGCCCGAATTCTTGTTGTCCGACGGGACGTGAATGCCGGTGGTTGCTTCAATTGCCTTCAGCTCGCTTGCCCAATCGGCCCACTCGGGCGGGCAGTTGTAGCAAATGGCCGTTTGTTGGGCGTGCGCTGCGGGCGCGAATGGCGCCGCGAACGCGACGAGCGCCGCGGCGATGCAACCGAGCCGGACGAGGCGCGCGCGAAACTGCAATGAGCGACGTGTCACTTGAGGTCTCCTTACGGGACGGGAAAGCGATGGATTGGGACGTCGTGGGAATGCTGCGCCGGCCCTTGCCGGGCCGACGCGGGAAACGAGCCGAGCGCGCGCCGCTTACGCGACCGGGTGAATGGGCAGCGAAGGGTCCTGCGCGCCGGACAGCGCGCCGATCGTCGCGCCTTGACGCAGCGTGTGAGGCAACGTGAGAGACAGCGATTCGCCGTCGTCGGCGCCCTCGATGCGCGCCATCAGGCGCCGCCAGGCGGCGCAGCCGATTTCCCGGTTGGGGGTGCTGATGCTGGCGAGCGCCGGCGAAAGCAATTCGCCCATGGCGAGGCCGTCGAAGCCGAGAATGGACATATCCTCCGGCACGCTGTAACGGGCCCGGCGCAAGCCGCGCATGACGACCATCGCGAGCAGATCGTTGCTGCAGAACAGGGCGGTGGGGCGTGCGGCGCCGCAGGTCAAGTGCGTGAGCACGGACGGCGCGAGTTCGTCGGCGTTGAAATCGACTTCCAATGCGGGGGCCGGCGTGCACCCGGCTTGGCGCATCGCTTCCGCGTAGCCCCGATAGCGCAGACGCGCGCGATCGGACTCGGCGAGCGTGCCGGCCAGCATCATCACGCGTTCGTGGCCGTGCTCGATCAGCATGCGCACGCCGTCGTAGGCGGCGCGCCGGTTGTCGACCGACACCGACGGACGCCGCACCGTATCGTTGTGCATCAGCACGTAGAGCTTGCCGTCGCGATCGAGTTCGTCGAGCAGGGGGTGCGTGTCCGCGTCGGCGACGGTCAGGATCAGGCCCTCGACGCGCTGGGCCAGCAGCGTTTCGATAGCGTGGCGCTCGCGCGCGGCGTCGTACTGGGTGGTCATCAGCATCAGGCGATAGCCTTGCGCTGCCGCGAGTTCGTCGATTCCCTGCAGGCATTCGGCGAAGACCGGGTTGGCGAGCGTCGGCAGAACGATGCCGATCAGGCGCGTGCGCTCGCCGCGCAGTTGCCTGCCGAGCGGACTCGGGCTGAACTGCAGCGCGTCTATCGCCTCGCGGATCTTCGCGAGCGTCACGCGGTTCACCGTGTGCGGTGCATTGATCGCGCGAGAGACGGTCGCGATGGAAAAGCCGGCGTAGGCGGCCACGTCCTTGATCGTGTGTTTCATCTTTCTGTGCAGTCCGGTAGTGCTGGGCCTGGAAACGTTTACGTCGCAACGATTATCCGCGTCGATTATGACTGACCTATGACCTTTTTGCTCGATATTTGGGCTGAAAAAAATGTTTTGTCAGCTTGGCTCTCGCGGCCGCGCTAGGCATAATCGGACCCGATCGGCTACCGGCGTGGATGCTGGCGACCGAAATATTCCTCGTAACCCGCAAGTTGAAGAAAGAAAGGATCGACGCGTGAGCCTTTGGTTTTTGATTTTTCTAAGCGTCCTGCAGGGCGTCACGGAGCTTTTCCCCGTTAGCAGCCTGGGGCACACCTTGCTCGCGCCTGCGTTGCTGGGCATGCATATCGACAAGCATGCGCCGCAGCTGATTCCGTTTTTGGTCGCGCTGCACCTGGGGACGGCGTTCGCGTTGCTCTGGTATTTCCGCAAGCGTTGGATCGAGCTGATCCGCGGCTGGTTTGGCTCGCTTGCGGGGCGGCGCAGCGAAGAGGGCCATATGATGTGGGCGCTCATCATCGGCACGATTCCCGCGGGCCTCGTGGGGCTTTTGCTGGAAAAGCGGCTGGAGCGGGTCTTTCACGATTTGCGCATCGTTGCGCTGGCGCTCGTGGTGAATGGGCTGCTGCTGTGGCTTGGCGACCGCTTGCAGCGCGCTCGCGCCCACCGGGCGCCGGAGAAATTGAGCTACAAGCAGGCGTTCCTGGTCGGTTTGGCGCAGATCGGCGCGTTGATTCCGGGCTTCTCGCGCAGCGGGTTGACGATGATCGCCGGGAACGCGGCGGGCCTGACGGCTGAAAGTGCGGCGGAATTCGCGTTTTTGCTCGGCACGCCGATTATTTTCGCAGCCGGGTTGCTGGAGGTGCCGAAGTTGTTTCACGCGCCGGGGCAACTCGCGGATGCGGTCCTAGGGGGCGTGCTGACGGCAATCGCCGCTTATTTGAGCGTGCGTTTCTTGATGCGCTATTTCGAAGGTCGAGGCCGTTTGGCGTCGTTCGGGATCTATTGCGTGCTGGCGGGGCTGGCTTGCTTCGTCTGGTTCGTCACGCACGGCCAGCCGGTTTGACGAAGCCGTCTTCCGGCTGCGCTCGCCCCGATCGAGTATAATCTGCGCCCCCGGCCCGCTATGGCCGGGGCGTCGTAAAATTACCGTTTGCCTCCCCATAGTTCAACGGATAGAACACGGGTCTTCTAAACCTGAAATCGAGGTTCGATTCCTCGTGGGGGGGCCAAAAATGCACCTAACGTTTCCCATCGCATACCAAAATCCCAAGCCAGTCACGGGCTTGCGGCCGGTTCGCCGCCCATCGGCGCCAAAGTTTTCCCATTGACACCCATGAGTCGCGGGGGGCTTTTCAGGGTACTTTTTGACCGATTGGGGTACCAAGATACGCCCACAGTTTAAGATGTCCCTGACTGACGCCGCGGTGCGCGCCGCAAAGCCTCGCGAGAAAGCCTACAAGCTGACTGACGGCCAAGGCATGTGTGTCTCCACGTGGCTCCGAGCGGCGCGCAGTACTGGCGCCTGAAGTATCGCGTCGACGGTAAGGAAAGGGTACACGCCATCGGCGTCTACCCGACCGTGTCGCCGCTGGCCGCCCGTCGGCGCGCCTCGCTCAGGATGGCTCACGCGGGAGTGACGGTCGGCCTTGCCGCCGCAATCGGCATCCCAATCGCCTCCCCACCCACGGCACCGGCCAGTTGCTCGAGCTTGTCTTACGCGCGCGCGGCCCTTTCTAGTACCTCGTCGGCCCACTGATTGATGCTCTTACCGCTGGCTTGGGCAGCGACGCTGACGGCGGCGTGAACTTCGGGCCTGATGCGCAGCATCAGCTTTCCTGAGGCTGGCTTTTCAGGCGCGACGCCGCGTTCCTTGCAGTCGGCCAAAAAATCGTCGACGGCGACCTTAAATTCCTTCTGCAGTTGCTTCACGGTCTCGCCGTGAAAGCTGATGATCGAACTCACGCCAAGCACGCGCCCGACGAAGATGTTGTCTCGATCATCGAAATCGATACGGGCTGTATAGCCCTTGTAGATCATCGTATTCATGGTTTCACTCCAGCACGTTCGAAAAATTCGCGCGCTTCTTCGACCTGATATTTGCGGGCTTCTTTGCCCGGATGCGGCCGGTGGCAGCGCCATTCCTGGCCATTCAAGACGAGCTTGACACGTGATCCTTCGCGCTCCAGCACCTCACCGCCAAGCGCCCGAACAAGCGATTCGATGTCGGTGAACACGATGCCGCCCTGAGTCGGCTTCGCAAAGATCGCTCTGAGCGTTTTGCGTTGTTTGCTGTTCATGCTGAGAATGATAGCAGATAGTGCTATCAAATGTGACGTGATGGCGTTTCGCTCGATGGCGCGCGAGCCGGTGCTCCGGATGCGGCGACGTCGTGGAGAGGGTGGGCGCACGCGGAGTGTTGGCTCGTGTGCGAAACCCACTATGTGCGACGCGGCAGCTCAGCGGGGGGCATTGATTTGGGATGGTCTGGTAAAACTCGGCCAGCCCAGTCACGAGGTCTTTGATGTACTGTGCGTCGACCGCGCTCGGATCGGAAAACACTCCCTTCGATGAGGGAAGCTTGATTGATTGACTGCGATCAACGGTTTCAGTACGTCCTGCGCTCGGGCATAGGCATGGAAATCGAATGAAGGCAGCTTGCCGGGTTCAATCGATCGATTCATGTTGCATCCCTCCCTCCGATTCTCGCTGATCGCTTTCCGACGCTGTCGGGCGAGCAACGCGTGTGCCGGCCCATGCATCCCTTCACCGCCGAATCCTTAACGTCATCTCAAAACTAACCAAGAGAGCATTGCCGCATGTCGGTCGCCCGCCTACGGTGAATCGAGACTATTCCTATTGGCTATTTTGCTTTTCGAAGCATAAAGCACAAAATTGATCGATGTGGTGAATTGGAACGGATTTTTAAGACCAAAAGAAGGTGAATCAATCGGTTCCATCGTTTTTGGACAAAATACTCCTCGCTAAATATTGTTGCGTCTATACCGTTCGGCTAGAATTGCCGGCGTCGTATGAGTCGCGGTCGACTCGCGGCCGTGGCGTACACCAAATTCCAATGTCGAGCATCGCGGCCGGCCACAATTGACTCGCAGTTTCCAGGAGACAAAACGCAAATCTCGGTTCAATTGTGGAATGTCAATATAGAGATAATTATTCGATCAGCTTCGTGCATTATTTCGTCGCCGCGCAATGAGGTTCATTAAATCAAAGCGGCGGTCCTTTCACGTCGCAATGGCAATAGCGAGGATGAAACGCATGACCCCCCGGCAAGTCCTATTGTTGTCTCGTCCCAGGCATCGAATCCGTATCGCAGTGCTGGACGATCACCCGATCGTCGCGCTCGGCATCGCAACTTATCTGCGTGATCAAGCCGACTTCCAGCTCATGGCGAACGTCTCCTCCATCGACGATCTCTTCGCGGTCGTCGAACGCGGCGAATGCGACGCCGCACTCGTCGATTACTACCTTCCCGGCGATCGGTTTGACGGTGCGACCTTCGTCAGGCGATTACGAACCGAAGCGCCCGCGGTCGCCATCGTGGTGTTGTCCGCGGCGCGCGCCGCCGACACCGAGTGCGTTTGCCATCGCGCGGGCGCCAATGCCTTCGTCGAAAAGACCATACCGCTGCCGCTGATCGCGGAGACCGTCCGCTATGCCGTGGCGGCGCCGCGCAAGTTCTTCGTCGTGCGGCAGGGAAAAGTCGAAGCGCGCGTCCCGCGTCCGCGCGAGGACATGCTATCGGCATCCGAGATCGAGATCTTGCGCCACATTGCAGATGGGCTCTCCGTCACGCAAACGGCAGCCCGGCTCATGCGCAGCAAAAAGACCGTGAGCACGCACAAGCGAAGCGCCATGCGCAAGTTGCGCGTCGCGGACGATCTCGGCCTCGCGCTCTTTCTCAAAGAGAAATTTCGGTATTGAGCGGGCAGGGGGCGGCGATGGCTATGGGCGCGCAACTGGAGCGAGCCGCTTCTTCGCGCGCTCGCCGATGGCGCAGCCTTGCAAGCGGCTTCGCTTGCGTGTTGGCGGCCGGGTGTCTCGCCGGCGCGGCGAACGCCGAAAAGAGCGAGCGGGCACAGCTGCGCGTGGGCGCCTATCGCGACGAAATGAGCGCGCTCGATTATGTCGATCATGCGGGCGTTCGGCAGGGCCTGAACGCAAACGTCCTGCGCGCGATCGCGGATCGGCATCGAATGGCGCTCGTCTATCGCCCGTTTTCGTCAGTGGCGCAGGCCTGGGCCGCGCTCGAGCGCGGTGATATCGACGTGGCGCCCGTCGCATGCGAGGATCCGGCGCAGCAGCGCGTCGGCGTTCTGTCGCCGCCGTATGCGCATGCTCGTATCGGCGCCGTGGTGGCGCAAGGCCACGCGGCGCCCGTGACGCTGAACGACCTTGCCGGTAGGCGCGTCGCGATCGTGGCAGGCAGCCTGGGCGCAGCAACGCTAAAGGCCCAGTTGCGCGGCGTGACATTGCGGGAAATGGCCGATCGTGACGCAGCGTTGTCCGCCGTGGCGAGCCACGAAGCCGACGCATTCGTCGGGATGCATGCGCTGAACGTGGGAGCGGTCAATGCGTCGGCGCTCGGTACGCTTGTGCCGGTCGCTATGCCGCTGTCGCTTTCTCTGTGTCTTGCGTCGCGCCGTTCCGACGTGGCGGCGCTGATCGCAGATGGGTTGGCCGCGATTCCCCCGTCGGCGCTCGCCGAACTCGAATTTCAGCCGCTGCCGTCTGCGATGCGCCACGCGTCGGCCCCCCCGGCCTTTGCGCTGAACGATGCGGAGCGCGCGTGGATACGCTCGCATCCGGTCGTGCGCGTCGGCGTTCAGCGGCTTGGCCGGCCATACGACTTCATCGACGATCAGGGCCGCTGGCAAGGACTTGGCGCGACGCTTTTGCGGCAATTCGCGCAAACGACGGACGTGCGCTTCGAGCCCGTGCCGCTCGAACCGGCGCTCGAGCCTGACCAAGCGCTGCGCGAGGGCATCGTCGATCTCATCTCGTCGTTTCCGCTCGGGGCGCCGGGGGCGGCCACGGGCTACGCGTCGACGCGCGCCTATGACAGCTTCCCCTGGTCGTTCGTGCGTGCCGAACGCGACGATGCAAGCACGAGTCGGATTGCGACGACACCGTGGCGCATGCGGCGGTTGGCGGCCGCGCCAAGCCTCGACGGAGCCGCGCTCGTGCCGCGAATCAATGCCGCGGACGCGTTGCGCGCGGTGCTGGCCGGCAACGCCGATGCCGCGCTGATCAACACGGTCGCAGCCGAAGAGCTGGGAGACCGCTACGCGCACGGCCGGCTGATTGCCGATCCGACCGTGGCCGGTGTCGAACGCATTGGTTTCGCCACGGCGCGGCAGCACCGCGCGCTCGCGCAGATGCTCGACCGCTATTTGTCTTCCTACAGCCCGCGCGAGTTGGCACGGCTCGCGAGCCGCGCGCGGCCGCTGACGATCGTGCTCGGCTATGAGAAGAATGCCGTGATCGCGCTGACATCGGCCGGCGCAGCCATTGCGCTGGCGATCATCGCAACGCTCGGCTGGGCCTACCGGCGCACCCGCGCCGCCCGCGCTGCCGCCTTGGCGGCGCATGGCGAGGCGGTCGCCGCGCGCGAGCAAGCGCTTGCGGCCGACCGTGCGAAATCGGCGTTCGTCGCGATGATGAGCCATGAAATCCGCACGCCGATGAACGGCGTCGTCGGCGTGCTCGATCTGCTCGAAACGATGGCCCTCGCGCCCGAGCCGCGGCGCTACCTGAGCATCGCGCAACATTCGGCGCGGCTGATGCTGCACGTGGTCGACGACACGCTCGACTACGTGAAGATCGAGCAAGGCGCATTGACGCTCGCCGCCGAGCCGTTCGATCTGTGCGCGCTTGCGGCGGCGGCTGTGGAACTGCACGTGCCGCTGGCCGCCCGCAAGGGGCTGGCCGTCTATCTGGCGGCGATGCCGCACTTCGATCGGCGGCTAATAGGTGACGAGGCGCGCATCAACCAGATCGTGACGAACTTGCTCAGCAACGCGATTCGCTTCACCGACCGCGGCTATGTGTTGCTGGAGGCGCGACGAAAGGTGGCTAGAGGCCGCGCGTGGCTCGTGCTGTCGGTTACCGATACCGGGGTGGGCATCTCCGAAGCCTATCGCGCCCGCTTGTTCGCGCCCTTCACTCAACAAGACACCACGACGACGCGGCGCTATGGCGGCACGGGCCTCGGGCTGTCGATCGTCAAGCGGCTGGTCGATCTCATGGGCGGCTCGATCGACATAGACAGCCGCGTTGGCGAAGGCACGCGCGTGCGCGTTCGACTGCCGATCGAATGGGGCGACGGCGCGCGCGTCTGGCCGTGCGTGGCGCCTGCGCGCGCGGTCGTGCGAACCCCGGTGCCGGCGCTGACCGTCTCGGTGCGTGCGGTCCTGACGAAGATGGGGGTTCGATGCACGAGTCACGGCAAACACGCCGATATCGAGATTGCGACCGACGCAGTGGGGGCGCTCATCGTCACCTCTCGTCGGGCCGCGCCTCGCGTCGTTCGCGGCATGGACGAGCTCTCTCACACCGTGCTCGCGGCGTTGGGGCGTGCCCTGCCGCCGCGCGCGGGCGCGCCGCAACCGATGGCCGGCGCTCGCGGCGATGAATTGCATCGCGACGATCGCCCCGGCGCGCTCGCGTTCCCGGCGGCCCCCGCATCCGCAACTGCTGGCGAGCACGTGCTGGTGATCGAGGACAACGACATCAATCGAGACATCATGGTGAGGCAGCTTCGTGCCCTCGGCGTTTGGGCCGATGCGGCGGCCGACGGCGTCGAAGGCTATGCCCTCTGGCAGCGCGCCCGTCCGGCGCTGATGCTGCTCGACTGCCACATGCCCGGCATGGACGGCTATACGCTCGCACGCAAGATCCGGCAAGCCGAAGGCACACAGGGAGGACGCACGACGATTGTCGCCGTTAGCGCGAATGCGACCCAAGACGATGTGCGCGCTTGCCGTGAGGCAGGTATGGACGATTATTTGTCCAAGCCGATCACGCGGGGCAAGCTTGCCGCGATGCTCGAGAAATGGAGGGAGGAGGCAGATGCGCAAGCCGGTAGGGCACGGATTTGAGCGGCCCGACGCATCGGCGCAGTGGGCGTTGAATTTGTCCGAGCTGCGTGCGTTGTACGGCGAGGGCGACTTCCGCCTGTTGTTGACGGTGGCGCTCGACGAGTTCGACTGTCAGCGACTGGCATTCGATGCCGCGTTCGAACGCAAACAGTGGATGCCGGCGGCGGAGGCATTGCATCGGCTAACGGGCACGGTGGCTTTTTTCATCGGCGATGAGCGCGCGCTCGATCCGCTTTGCCGCCTAGAGCGTGGCTTGCGACGGGGCGATGCGATTCAGGCGGAGCGAGCGATCGCGCAAGCCCGTGCGGCGCTCGTCGCTTTCCGAGCCGCACTCGCCGCCGAACCGGCGAATGCGCGCTAAAACGAAGGACAGAGATGCACATACCGTCGATTCCCGAGCCGTTGATGACTTTGCCGGTGGATCCGACCCAGATCGCTGCGACGGCGCCACCGAGCGACGCTCTTGAGCGAAGCGATCGGCTAGCGGTGGCGCGGGAGCCTGACCGTCCATCTGACGTCGAACTGCACGCGGTGACGCAGCAGGGTACGTCGGGCGGAGCCCGCCACGAAACCGCGAGCGAACGCAGAGTCCGGCGCGCGGCCGGCATGAATACGGTTGAATCCCCGAGGGCGACGCGCGACGCGACATCGGCTTCAGCCGAGGCTACGGCGCATGGTGCGGCGCCGGGGCTGACGCTGCTTCTGCAGACACCGCCCGCGACGGCGGCGGCGAACGCAACGTCGTCGCCTGGCGCTGGCGCGCTTGCGGCCGAAGCTGCGCTGCTCGAACGGCTGAATCTTTCATTGACGCAATGGGTCGACGAAGAAAAGGCGCGCGCATACGCGGACCGTCCGAGTGACCTCTTGCGTGCCGTGGCGCGGCAACGCCATCGTGTCGTGCCGGACCAATTTCGCATGACGCTCGACGCAACGCTGTTGGATGACGAGGCCATCCTCGACGAGGCGGCTGTCCTTCACGAGCGTCTCGGCCGTCGGCTCGCGACCGCTGGCTCGAGCCCGAGCGTACCCTCTCTGGCCGTGCTGCGCGCGTCCTTCGTCGAAGCGCTACGTGCCGCTTACGCCAAGCGCCGCATGCTCGACGCGCTGTTCGCGCCCAGTGCTTCGCTCGGGCAGACGACGCCGCATTTCGACGGCTTTGCGCTGCGCCATGCCGAGGGAAAGTCCTTCGACGATTTGCTCGACTGGCAACCCGTATGGACCCATCCCGACGTGGCGGCGTTGAACCGCGACCAGCGTCGCGCGCTCTTGACGGGAAAATTCGACGAGATGGCCGAATCGACTCAGTTTCCCGTCGGCTCGATCGCGCACTCGCTGGCAACGGTGGTGCTTCGCATCGATCGATACGGCGGCGCCGCGCCATCTCGGCACGCCGACGAGGAGACGCTCGCTCGCACCTTCATACGGCAAGAGCAGGCGTGGCGTGGCGGCACGACGTATCCGTACCATCCGCGATTGCTGTTCGCCATGCATCTGGCTAGATCGAGCGGATACGAAGTCGTCTCGCCCGACGATCTGCGGCTGATTTACGAGAACCAGGTGAGCGACCCGGCATTGGAGCTGATGGCAAGCGGCAATAGCGAACCCTCCCAGTGGCTCGCGCGCCATCTATCCGCCTGGGAAGCGCGGGGCGTCAATTGGAAGACGGCCGCACCCGCGGTGCAGGCGCAGGTGCTGCAAGGGTTGTTCGAAGCGTTGCGCGCGGCAGCGGACGAGCGCGACCCGATCGCGACCTTCGCGCAAAGCATTCGCGACAAAGGCGTGTTGACGCCCAATCGCATCGTCGGCGTCGATCCGGACGCAAGAGCGGCCGCCGTGCTCGGGTACGCCAACGAACGCTTGCTGGCGGCATACGGCCGTCCTCCGGCCTTCGATCGCCGTCAAGCGGCCGATGCAATTGTGCGTCGCCATGGTGTCGACGGTTCGTCGATGACCGATGAGCGCCATTACGTGATCGTCGGCGACAACACCCATGTGACGAAGGCCGCCTTCGGCGACATCGTGGATGAATTTCTCGACCGCGCCGATTGGGTGGGCTTTAACGGCTCGTCGATGACACTGGGCTCGGGCGTGCGCCTAACGCCGCGCGCCGAACTGCAACGCGAAGAAGAAGCGTTCAACGCGTTTCTGCCATCCGATCCGTGGGTCGTGGCGACGGCGAAGGAGCGCCTGCGAGCGCAATCGAAAGCGACGACGCCCGCGGCCGTGCAGCGTGTCTGCGCACAGATTGCCGGAAACTTCGCAGCCGAGACGGAAGGACATCGAGCGCTCGTAAAAGGGCTCGACACATGGGTCAACACGATTCCCATCGTGGGGCCGATTTACAACATCGAGGAAGGCGTGCGTCACAAAGATGCGGCGCGCGCCGCATTCGGGCTGCTGTTTCTCGGGGCGGACGGGTTCGATCTGACGACGGGCGCCGGCCGCGGCGCGCGTGCAGAGGCGGCGCATCCGGTCGTGCCGAAGCTTCGGCGCGTTTCCGGCCGCGTCGACCGCTCGACCGGCAACGCAGCGGGTCACCCCGAAATGATCGAAATGAGCGTCGACCCCGTTCGTATCGCTCGGCCCGATGCCGATGTTCCCGAGCAATTGCGGGCATTGGCGCGGCAGGCCCGCGGACAGCGCAACGTTCGGTGGCGCGATTACGATGTCGTGCATCTCGACGAAGAAGACCTGATCGTTCCCGTTCGCCGCGAAGGCGAGGTCTATGTCGAAGTCGATTGGCGCACCGGTCACCGGCTGCGCGACGCCCCTCGAATCGAACTGGACGCGGGTACGAGCAGAGGCCGGCGGCTGCATGCCGCCGAGGGCGCGCACGCGCAGGCGTTGCGCGATGCCGATGTGCGCGAGCGCCTGACGGTCGAGCGCGTGACGGATTTGCTCGCGCGCGCGAACGACCTGAAGCGGATCGATTTCGATCGAGCCATCGCCGAGTCGCTCGCGCTCGAGCCGCCGGCATTCGATGCATCGCGATTGGATGCGCCGGGTTTTTACCGGAAGCTCTACGATTCCAGCGAAACATTTCGGCGGATCTTCAATCGCCATGCCGAACTCGATGCGCGCGCGCGCAACGGTACGGCCGCACGCTGGAAAAAATGGGAGTTCGTGATTGGCGAGGCGGGCCCGCTCGGCGCGCCTCGCAAGGCATATACCGATTTCGAGCACAAGCGCATCTACATACCGACCGATGATGCGGTCCAGGCGATGACCTATGTCAGCGCCGCCGGGCCGCAGGCCATGACGAGCGAACAAGTCTATTTGCACGAGGCGATCCACGCGTTGACCGGGGCGCGCGATCCGGAGCGCGCGCTCGACATGATGAATCGCGGCCCAGTGGTTTATCTGACCGACAAGATCTTGAGCGAAGCAGGCTACGCGATTCCCGAGCAGATCATGTATCGCCAAACGAACCCCTCGCCCGAGATGCCGATCGATCAGACCGTCGAGTTTCAAGCGGGCGCCGCCGCACGCACGGCCGCACGCGAAAACCGCTATCTGGACCCGCTCGTGGACGAGAAGCGCACTTTCCTTCGGGCGGACTCGCTGGTGGAAGGCGTTCCGGTGGCCTCGCGTCCTACCGTCGTACGCACGAACGCGATTCTTCGCGAGATCGAAGACGAGGGCGACGAAGTGTTCCTGGGTCGGCGCGACTTCAGGACGAAGTTCGACAAGAATTTCGGCTTTTATGTGCAGGACCGAAACATGACGACGTCGCTCGCCTCCGATTCGATGGTGATCATCGATTTCTTCGAGCGGCTTTACCATCGAAGCGTCACGTTCCGCCGCATGTTCGACAAGATGCCCGTGACCGAGGCGACGCAGGCCGAGCCGTGGAAGTTCGTGCTCGAGGGCGATCTCGAATTCGACGCGATGTCGCCCGGCGGGCGGGCGCACGGTGTGAGCGAAACGTCCAAGAAGATCTACGTTCTCGACGATGGCGCGCGCTATTTGACCGAGTCCGGCCTACGCGAGGTGGAAATCGAGCGCAAGCTGGCCGGGCAAATGATCAGCGCGCTGACGGGGCAACCGAAACCGCCGGCCGCCCAGGGGCTCGCCCACCGAGGCGCGGCGGTGTTCTTGACGGACCGGATCTTGAAAGAAGCCGGTTTCAACTACCCGCGTCAGCTCGTCGCTGCGCTCGTGGGACCGTCCGATGCGGGCGCGCAAGCCGCATTGCTCGCGCGTCAAACGCAGGCGTTGCGCAGCGCCACCGCGGAAGACCGCCACCTTCTTCTCGGCTAACGACCGAGGCCGGTCGCCGGCGTTCTCTTCCGACCGATCGCGGCGATGGTAGCCGAGACGCCGACAGGCGAAGGGCAGGTTGGCATCGCGTTATTGCGCGAGCCGGTCGATTCGAACGGTTTCCGAGAAAAGCCCCGGCAGCGTTCCGAGCTCTTGAGCTTCGCCGAGGGCGAGTCCGTTTTCCGACGGATAGCGAGACAGCGCAGGCGCACCGCCGGTGAAATAGAAATCGCCGAGAGTGGCGTCGGTCCGTCGAAACAGCACGAGCGCGGCGCCGAGTTTGTCGTGCTCGAATTCGGGGATGACATCCGACCACGACATCGCGCGTAATGTCGCTGCCGGGACCGCCTCGCTCGTCGCGGCGCTCAGGTCGAGTGTGGCGACGTCGACCATGCCTTCTTCGCTCGATGCGTCGAGATGAGGCGTGAGCAGAATCAGCGTGTTGCAGTCGCGCCCGTGCACGGCGCCGATCGTCACTTTCACGAAGTCCGGGTCGAAACTCGCCGGCAAGACGTTGCGCTCGCCGACGGTCATGCGCTTCCCGTCATTGGCAATGGAGGTGAGCGCGAGGCGGCCGTTTTCCCCGTCCACCGCAACCAGCGAGGCGGGGCCGCCCGCTGTCTCGCGCACCAGCAGATTGACGTTGCGCGGCAGGTCTCTGGCCTGCGCCCACAGCACCGGCGCCGATCCCACCGCAAGGCCCGATCCTTGCGGTGACGCGACCCACAGATCGAGTCCGCTATCGGCCCGTTTCTGCGCGATCAGCACGCTGGCCCGGCCCGCTGCGGTGAAGTCACCGGCCACGTATTGCTGCGTCAGTTCCGGCTTGAATGCGGTGCTGGTTTGCAGCCAGAGGCGCGGCGCCTCGAAACGGTCGCCGGCGCTGCGAAGCAACCAGAACGCGGTCCCGCCCTGGCGCGCCGAGACGATCATCAGATCCGCCTTGCCGTCGCCGTCGAAATCGCCGAGCAGGAAGCGCACGCTGTCGAAGCACAGCTTGTCGCCGGCGCAGCTTGCTCTTGTGGCGAGCGGATCGAATGGGACGACACTTGCGTACCACAGCGCGGGCGGCGCTACCTTGGCGAGCGACGCCGCGTAAACGGTGAACCCCGGGCCATCGCGCTGCCGCTGGACATACACGGCAGACTGCTCGCCGGAGCCGACAACGTCGCCCACCATGGCGGCGGCGAGCCGGAGATCGTTCGCCTGGGTGTGTCGCCTGGTGGCCCAACGGTAGCGCGTGGTGAGCGCGGTGCAGCCGCGAACGGTCGGCTTGCCGTCGTTTTCGCCGAGGCAATGCCGCATAGGCGTATAGACGAGGCCGAAGTCCCACGGCGTCCAGCGCTGCGCCACGTCCCATTGATCGCAGGTCTCGGCGACCAGATAGCCGTCGCGCTCGGCGATGCATTGGGAAGTGGCGACGTTCACGAGCGCGGCGTTGCGCGTGTTGCCAGGATAGACGGTTAGCGGATTCCAGCGCCATTTCTGGGCCGGCGAGTCCGTGCACGCGGCGAGCGTTGGCGCGCGCCCAGGACCCGGCGCGCTCAGGCAGCGGCTCGACGCCGCGTTGAAGAGGCGAATCGGGTGAGAGACGAAATCCGGCACGCGGTGATCGGTGCGGTCGGCAACAGCATAGCGGCGTGAAATCCAGTTGCCGTCCCACTGGAACTCGCCGAATACATGCGACGAGTCGCTGCCGTCGATCGCAAAGTAGCTGGCGACGATGTCGCGTTTGCGCTGCACTTCGGCCGCCGAAAGGTTGGCCGGCCAGTTGCCGGTCGGATAGGTCACGTGGTAGACGATCGGCTCGCTCTTGCCGAGCGTCTGGGCGACATGGCGTGTAATGCGCGCGGTGAGGATGTGATCGGGATGCTCGATGAACGGCACGGTATCCGGGTCGAGCGTATAGATCAGCGTCGCCGACGCGAGTATCGCTTTCAACGTGGCGGATAAGCCGTCGCGATCGTATTTGACGCGCACGGACCCGTCGGCGTTCATCGGATAAGTCGAGAGCGTGGCGCGTTGCTCCCACAGCAGGCCGAGCGGCACCAGGCCGCCGCGCATCGCGCCCCCGGGCAACCGCAGTTCGAGCAGCCGCACTCGTGGGCTCGCCTTCAGCACCATCTGATGCACGAGCTTGCCGGCAATCGTCACGTTGGACTCGATCCACTCGTCGGGAGCGCCCGCCATGCGCGCATAAGCGAGCCGCGAAGCCCGCTCGCGCGTTTGGACATAAGCGAAATCCGCGCCCTTGGCGCCGCCGACCAGATGCACGGTAGTGATGCACCAGCCCGCGTCGAGACGTTCGCTGATGGCGGGGTCCACGAACAGCAGATCGTCGTCGAGGTGAGCCACCACGGTGACCAGCGTACCGGCGCCGCAGTCGGCCGCGCGAGCGGAGCCCGGAAGGAAGGCGAACAAGAGCAGCGCGAGATGCGCAGCCAATGAATCGCGAACGAGCCGGGTTGCCGATGATCGCATCATGATTCGAGCCCCGAGGGTGACCTCGAATCATACTGTGCCGGCCAGGGCCGCCACGTTGGCGAACTCACAATTGGCGCCGGAATGCGGCCGGCGCGGATGCAAACCGGCGCGCCCGTCCGCGGGCGCCCCCGCACGCCGGATGCCGAGCCGGGCGGGGCGCCGTGGGGCGAGCGACGCCCCGCGGCCGGCGGCGGCTGCCCGTCGAACGCAGGCGCAGCGCCACTGCGCAAGACTGAGGATGCTCACTATTCGGGTAGTGCTAGCGTTAGCGGTCGCCGTTTTCCGCTCGCGGCTGGCCGTCGCAAAAGCACTCCGAATTTTGTCTGATTCTGAGATGTTTCGACCTTGTTGCAACCGATCGATGAGGGTGGCTCGAGCGTGGTCAATCCATTCGCATTGCCGGCGCTGCGCGCTTTTCGCTGCCCGGCCGGGATATAGCGCTGCGCCGCATCCTTTTTTGCTGCGTTTGCGTGGGAACCGTCGCCATGCCAGGCGTTACTGAAACGGCTCCATCCCTTGGCGCACTACGATGATCGCTGCTTCACCGTTGCTACGTATCCTGTCGAGTTTGCGCTCGCATGTGATTGAAAAAGCGCGATTGACCCGGTGCCTGACATGGCTGGGCGCGCGCGGCGACGCTTGCGCCGCGCTGTTGGTCACGCTCGTGGTGGCGATGATGCTGCTGCCGGTCCCGGTAGTGATCATCGATGCGCTGATCGGCGTGAATATCGGCGCTGCCGTATTGCTGGTTGCGCTCGCGCTATATCTGCCGAGCGCCGTCGCCTTTTCGAGCTTCCCGGTCGTGCTGCTGTTGACCACGCTGTTTCGGCTCGGCATCGAGGTCGGCGCCAGCCGTTCGATACTGCTGCACGCCGATGCAGGCGAGATCGTCGACACGTTTGGCCGCTATGTCGCGGGCGAGAACTTGGCGGTCGGCGTCATCGTGTTTTCGATCGTCGCGATCGTGCAGTTTCTAGTCGTGACCAAAGGTGCGGAACGCGTGGCCGAAGTGGCGGCGCGTTTCACGCTCGATGCGATTCCCGGGCGGCAGATGGCGATCGACGCCGATCTACGCGCCGGCTTCATCCGCCCCGAGACAGCCCAACAACTTCGTGTGGAGCTCGCGCGAGAAAGCCGGATGCACGGCGCGATGGACGGGGCCATGCGCTTCGTCAAAGGCGACGCCATTGCCGGGCTCGTCATCGTGGCGATCAATCTAACGGCGGGGATAGCGCTCGGCATCGCGCAACACGGGCTCTCGTTCGAGCAAGCCGTGTCGCGTTATTCGATTCTCACCATCGGCAATGCGCTCATCGCACAGATCCCCGCGCTTCTGATCGCGATTGCGGCGGCCTTGTTGATTACGCGCGGCGGCGAGTCCGGCGCGGCGGGTGCGACGGTGGGCCGCCAGATCGCCGACCAAGTGGGCGGCGCGCCGGCCGCTTGGTTCGTGGCCGCCGGCGTGATGGCGATGTTCGCGGCGGCGCCCGGTATGCCCTGGCCTGTGTTTCTGCTTCTTGGCGGCGCGATGCTCGGGGCGGCGCTGTTGCGGCTGCGCCGCGAAGCGCGTGCGCAGGCCCGATCCGAGGCGTCGGCGGCGGCGCCCATGCCCGGCGTCGTTCCCGACAATGCCGACGTACGCCAAATCGCGCCGATGCGTCCGCTCGTCGTGTCGCTTGCCCAGCGGGAGACGGATGCCGACGCCGAGCAGGTAGCGGCGCTCATGCGGGCGGCCCGCCGAGTCCGCAACGAACTCGTCTTGCGCTACGGCGTGACGGTGCCTGTCATCGAAATCGACGCACTTGCGCGGGCAGGCGAGTGCGACTACGAAATCGCCATTTACGAAGTCGTGGTCGCGACGGGACACCTTCATCGCGATCGGGTGTGCGTGCCTGTGACAGACGAAATCGAAGCGCTTGCCCGCGAGCACGGCCTGTCTCAGTCGTTTCCGCTCATCGACGGAGCAGTATGGCTCGAGCCCCATCGGTTGCCGGAAGCGGCTGCCGGGGATGGGCTGCGGTTGGGACCGACCGAATACTTCGCCCTGCTGCTGCGTCGGCTGTTGCACCGGCATGCACCTCAGTTCGTCGGCATTCACGAGGCGCAGCTCGTGTTCAATTGGCTGCAGCGGGAACTGCCGGCTACCGCGAAGGAGCTCTCGCAAGCGTTGACGCTGCCGCGATTCGCTGAAGTCATGAAGCTGCTCGTCGTCGAGCGCGTTTCGCTGCGCAACGTGCGCGAGATCGCCGAGACGCTCGTCATTTGGGCGCCGCGCGAGACGGAAGCGTCGGCGCTGGCCGAGCATGTGCGCGCGGCGCTCGGGGCTCAAATATGCCAGGAGTTCGCGCACGGCGCAGTCCTGCATGCTTTATTGCTTGCGGGGGCGTTGGAGGAAAAGCTCGAGGCGGCGCTGCAGCAGACGCCGCGCGGCGCGATGCTCGTCCTCGACCACGACATGACGCAGGCGCTCGTCGAGCGTATCCGCGCGCTCAACCGCGCGTATGTCGAGAGGCGGATCGCTCCCGTTCTATTGACGACGCAGACGTTGCGCCGGCCATTGCGACAACTGCTTGCCGAGGACCTCTTCGATACGCATGTGCTGTCCTATGCCGAGGTTGGGCCGATGCAACGGGTGCAGGTGTTCGCCACGGTTTGCCTCGACGGGCAGACGGCGGTTGCGCAGTGAGGTATCGCGACGCATGCCGGTACGCTTTTCTATGGATCGGGATCGCAGACGACATCATCAATTTCGATCGGAACACTGGGACGTTCTTTTAGAAGTTCGATCTCGTCGACGATTCGATAAACGATCGCGACCGCGCGGTAGCAATCGGGCGGAATCGCCGCTTGCAGTTCACCGTGCTGCAAAAGACGGCGCGCGAGCCGTCGACATTGGAATACGGGGATGCGCTCGAGCAAAGCGCTGTTCGTCATCGCGCGCGCAACGTCCTCGGTTGCTTTGCCGATGACGATAGGCGCTTGCGACGCATCTCCGGCGTAATCGAGCAGGACGGCGATATGTTCGGGGTTGGTGACGAGCGCGCGTTTGCCGCTGCGGCCGCGCGTCGATGCGCTCGCGGCGGCCTCGCTGAACTGTGTGCGTTGATGGGCCCGTAGCAAGGGATTGCCGTTCGCTTGCTTGAGCTCGTCTTTCAGTTCGCGATGTGACATTCGCAGGCCCCGGCGATGCTGCCATTTCGCGAGGATCGCCGCCAGGACGGTTGGCACGAGTAAAGCAGCGAGGAGCGCGCGAATGAAACCATGTAACGTGGTGATGCCCGCTTGCAGATCGAAGTCGAGCGCTTGCCAAGCAACCATCGAATCGATGACGGGAAAACGACTGCGCAATTGCCACGTGCCGATGGCTGCGAGTAACCCCGCGCTAGCCAATGAAATTCCGACGGAAACGAGGTTGTTCGCGCTGAAGCGTTCCTTCAAATGCTTTACGGCGTTCAGCCGCCTCATCGACGGACCCACCGCTTTCGGCGCGAGCGACAGTCCGCCGACGGCCCAAGCGGCGACGATCGAGCCGGCGATAGCCGCCGCCATCACAGGCGCTATCGCGATGGCCAGTAGGCGCATGGCCTCTGCAGACATGCGGAGCAACGCTTGCGCGTGATCCAACGCTTCGAGGCGCGCGAATACGGCGTCTTGGAGGCGGAGCCAGCGTGCCAGATTCGCGTCGATCGATGCGAAGGCGACCTCGGCCGTGAATACGGCCACTGCGAATCCGGCGAGCACGTCGCTGCGCGCGGCGTTGCCCTCGGCGCGTGCATCGCGCAGGCGCTTTTCCGTCGGCGGCAGCGCTTTGTCGCTCATCGCTCGAGTGTGTCGGCGCCCGACCGCTTGCCGCTCGACCGTCCAGTGCCCATCATGGTTTGACGGACATACGGCCCGGCGCTGCATCGCGCATCGAGCGATCAACTTCGGTGAGATGTCCGGCGGCGGTATCGGCCGCTGCGTTCAACAGGCTGGGGAGCGTCAATGCGAGCAGGAGCAGCAAGGCCACGCTTTTGAACGGTAGCGCAGCCACGTAAGCCGGGAATTTCGCGTTGACGCGAGATAGCAGCGCGAAGCTGGCTTCGATCGCGCCAAGCGCCAACAAATAGGGCGCGGCGAGCGTAAGGGCCCATCGCATGGTCGACACGAGCAAGTGGCAGACCGGCGCCCATGCTTGATCACCGAGAGATGGCAGCGGCGCTAGCGCCGGCCAAACGGCGTAACTCGTCCATATGATGTCGAAGAGGGCGAAGAGGCCGCCGGAATGGATCAGAAAGACGACGAGGGCTTGTTGCAACGAGGCGCCGAGCACGGAGGCGTCGATCGAGGCGGCGGGGTCGAGCGCCTGTGGATTGCCGCCACGCTGGTAGTCGAGATAGGTGCCGGCGGCCTCGATGGCCCAGAACGGCACGGCGACGAGGCATGCGATCGCGATCCCGAGCGCAATCTCCTTGGCGCCGGTCGTGATCCAGTCGATGGCGGACATCGGCGTGCTAGCGAGCGCCGTCGCCACGCCGGGGGTAATCGGCAACGCAAGCGCGAGCGCAATCGCGGTCCGTGCCAAACCGCTCAGCGCATGGGCAGCGAAGACCGGCACGAGCACCATCGCGGGAAGCCAGCGCAGGGCACATAGGGCCAACGCGGCCACGAAGGGGACGGCGGATTCGATGGAGCCCGTCACGTCGAATCGTCAAGTGCGCGCGACGCTCGCCAGATCGAACGCTTGCTCGACCATGCGAACGAGTTCCACGCCGACACCGTGCCCGGTGATCGCGACCGCGATACCGACGACGACCAATTTGACTGCGAACGGCAATGCTTGGTCTTGTATCTGAAACGCCGACAAGACGAGTGAAATCGCGATGCCGGCGCACGCTGCGGCGAGCGCGAGCGCAACCGAGACCTTGAATGCGAAGAGCAGTGCGTGCTGCAACAAGGCGAGCGCTTCCGGCATGGCGTCATCCTTGGTAGGAGAGGACGAGGGCGTGCAGCAGCTTTCCCCATCCGTCGGCGAGCACGAACAACAATAGCTTGATCGGCAAGGCGACGATCATCGGCGGCACCATTTGCATACCCATGGCAAGCAGCACGTTGGAGACGAGAATGTCGACGGCGATGAATGGGATGAACAACAGCAGGCCGATTTCGAACGCGGCCTGTAGTTCCGAGACGACGAAGGCGGGCACGGCGATGCTCCAATCGTCGCTGCGTGCGGAAGCGCGCGCGGTGTCGGGCCAACTTTTTTGCGCCAGGTCGAGAAAGCGTTCGCGCTCGCGCTCGCTGCCGTTGCGGAGCACGAATTGCTTGAGCGGCTCGACCACGGCGAGCGCCGCTTCGATCTGCGACGAGCCCGATGCCGGCACGGCCGGGATTGCCCTTGCTTTGTCCATGCATGCCGACAGCGTTGGCGACATCACGAACAACGTCGCGACGAGGGCGATGGCGTTGAGGGCCAGCGTCGTGGGCGCTTGTTGGACGCCGAGCGCGTTGCGCGTCAGTACGAGGACGATCGAAATCTTGAGATAGGAGGTAGTGGCGATCGCGACGAGCGGCAGTAAGGAAAGCAGCCCCAATAGCGCGATCAGTGCAAGCGGGTGCTGATCGGGCATCATGGCCGCGGCTCGCCAGCATGGTTCCGTGGCCACTGCGTGATTTCAACGGGCAATTCGATGCAGGCGCCCCGTCGAGCTTCGCTCTTATCCGGCGTCACCATGTCAGCTCCGCCGCAAACGGACCTGTGAAAATCGCACGTCCCGGCTCGATGCGCACGAGCGTGAACCCGCGCCACCGGCTGCCCGGCAGCAATACCCGACCGTCGTCGGTCACGATGAATCCATACGGGCCGCCGTTTGCGCTGCCGATCGAAAAGGGAGGGCGTTCCTTCGTCTCGTTCGGGTACACGGCTGCGGCCAGCAGGCGAACGCCGGAGGCCGGTGTCGCGGCGGCCGTTGCCGCTGGTTCGAGACGGAGCGCACGGTCCGCGGACGGTGCGGCGAGCACGCTCGACGCATGGCGCGCAGGTTCGCCGATGCCCAAACGAGATGCCGCTTGCCCACCGAGCGTTGCCGCAAGCGCGACGATTAGCGTTGCGACGACGAGCGCCACTGCGAGCTTGGCTTTCAAGGAGAAGCGCGGTTGAGCCGACGGTGCTCGCTGTTCACCCGCGGAGTTGCTCCATGGTGCGGTTTCTTCCTCGCAGGCCATCAGCACCGGGCCGGCGAACCAGCGCGCACCGGCGCCGATCTCGATGTCGTTCCTCGCAGGAGCGCCGGATGGCGATTCGCCTTGCTTCTGCGGGGAGGCATACATGCGACATGTCCATGACGAGCCTGTCGCTCGTTCTAGGATGGCCGCACGCACGGGCATACCCGGGTCGAGCAAGACGATGTCGTTTTCCTCGCCGCTTCCGATGCAGACCCGATCGCCTTCGAGCGGAAGCGCAGCGCCACGGTGTAAGCCCGTCAAGATGCGCAGTTCGAGCATGGCCGATTGCACTTACCTGTCTCGAAGCGCGTTTGCGCTGATGAAGATGGCACGCTGCTCGGCACGTGCGGTTGCAACCGGGTAACTGGCGATCAGGCGTGGCGGCGCCCCGCTTTCGACCGTAACGGCGGTGTCGAATTTGACGCTGCTCGTGTTCGCCCAGGTTTGGCCTGGCAGGCCGGTGGGCTGGGCCATCAGCAAGTCGACATCGACTGCGATCGCGGTTGCGCCGGCTTCTGCCGCCGGCACGATGCGTGCGGCGAGATCCAGGCGATCGCCCTGACTGCCGTCGCGGCCGTTGACGGGTTGCTCTCCGGTTTTATCGGCTGTGGCGCCCCCTTGCGACGACTCGGCGCCGATCGTGAGCGTGGTATGGGCGTTCATGCGCCCAACGAGGATTTGGCGATTGAGCACGCGCACGCGCTGGTCGGCGACGGCCTGTGCGAGTTGCGTCTCGAACGAGACGGTATTCGAGGATCGATTCGTTTCCATGCCCCTATCGCCACGTTCGCCGGCCGCTTCCAGCGCACGCAGCGTCGCGGCATCCGCTTCGATCACGAGCACTTCCATCGAGACGAGCGGCGAGGGGCGATCGAGCGCGTCGATGAGCCGCTGGATGTCGGCGCGCAGGCTGCGGTCGGCCCATACCATTACGGCGTTCGTGCTTTCGTCTGCGACGACGCTCACGGCCGTGGGCGAGGGCGAGGCGATCGCCCCGCGCGCGCGTGGCGTCGCAAGCGCCGGGGCAGCGGCCGCGGGCAGTCCGATCCATTGCGCGAGCGATGGCGCCGCGCTTGGCAGCGGCGGCATATCCGGCTGGATTGGCATCGAGAAAGCCGGTTGTGCGATTGCCGCGCCCGGGGCGAGCAATTCCCGTAGCAGCGTTGCGACGCCCGGGCGAACCGAAGGCGAGGAGGCCGGCGCTGGCCGATCGACAGCTTGCGCATAACGCAGCGGAAAAATCATGGCTTCCGTCGCGGCCCCAGTGCTTCGAGAATGAGCGTCACCCGCTACGAAGCGCCGCACGAGCGTCCGGTATGCCCGCGGGCCGCCCACTAGAACGGTGTCTCGACCCTCCAACTCGCCCCATCCGAAGCGCGCATCGTAAATGCCGACGGCTTCGAGCGCGTCGCGCGCGCTAGCGGCGCGCATGCCGGCCAACGCGATGCGCTCCACGGCTGAATCGTGCGCCGAGCTCGCATGCAACGTGCGGTTTGCAACGAACCATGAGAAGTGGTGCGCCTGGGCGAGATGCTCGAGAAAGGCGTGGCCTGAATCGGCGCGCAGCCAGCCGTCGAGCTTGCCCGACTGCCAGAGCGGATGCGTGCTCGCGTCGATGCGCAGCGCCAGGCCGTGATCGGCTGCGAATCGATGCAGCACCTCTCGCACGACCAGGTTCGAGGCGTCGAGCGCATAGGGGGCAGTCAGCGTGGCGCTTCCGGCTGCCAACCCGGCAGGCGTGCTGGCGCTCGCGCCGGCGCCGGGGGCGAACGCGCAAACGGCTGCGAGCAAGAGATGGCATAGACGCAGGGGAAGCGCCATCGCGCTACCGAATCTCATTGATGACCGTGCGCAACAAGGCGAACCTCATTTGCAGATCCGTCGTTGCGCTCCAGTTCGCGAGCGAGACGCCGCGCAAGGACTCGACATAGTCCTGCCACTGCTCCGGCGCGGCTGGCGATAAAGAGCGGCGCAGATGTTCGGTGTGGCGCAGCGCATTGAGCAACTGAGTTTCGGCGATAGATGAAGTCATGTGTCGAGAAGGCTGATTCGAGCAATTGCATGGGAGACGGGCACGGACAGCTGTACGAGGTGTCACGCGAAAATCGAACCGTGCCAACCGCGCCAATGGAGGCGGGAAGGCGTTCGGCATGTGCGGCGAACGGCGATGGCCCGGCGCCAAGACGAGCGAAGCGTGTCATGGCCCTCCTGTCTGTTCGAAGTGCCGGTCGAGCTTCGCCCGCAGGCGCGACAGCCGCGAGCGAACGGTCCCGACCGGGATGCCGAGCGTGGCTGCGACGTCGACATAGCTGACGTTGTCGATGAACAGCAGTTCGAGCATTCGCTGTTGTTCCGAAGACAGCGATTGCGCGAAGTCGAGGAACCGCAGGAATGTTTGCTTCACGGACATGCAACGTTCGGGCGCACGCGTATCGACGAGCGCCTGTTCGTGGTCGTCGATACGTTCGGTCACGAATCGATAGTCGGACGCGCGGTTGACGTGATTGCGCACGACGTTGAGCGCGATCGCCGTGAGCCATGTTTTCGGCTGCGCCGTGCCGCGATACGACATGCGGTTTTCCCAAGCCCCCAAATAGGTCGATTGCAAAATGTCTTCGGCATCTTCCGCGCTGCGCACCCGGCGCGCGATGAAGCGATAAATGGAACGGCCGTGGGCGCGGTACCAGTCATCGAATTCGCTGGTCCGATCCGCGGCAGTCGATCGGACCGCGTGCGAGCGTGTCGAAATCATAGGCGGGTCGAAACTCATGACATGGCGATCCGCGCATCATCTCGGAGTTACCTCGCGGTAGGACCAGGTCGACTGAAAAATCGGACGATATAACGCCTGGCGACGCGGCTCGAATCGATTTCGGCGGTGGAATGGAACCGCGCCGCGCCGGCCGTTACTAAGTGCGCAATTCCGGCCTTCGATCGATACGCGGAAGAGCACCCGTTCAATCTCGATAAAGAGGGAAGTCCAATGATGACCATCGCAGCCATAGTTCCCGCAATTCAAGCTGTCGGTTCGCTCGCCACGCTGGCTTCGTCGGTCGTGTCGGCCCTGTCCGGCGCGTCGGAAGCGGCGTCGCCGGGTGCGGCAGGCGCGACGAGCAGCGCGGCCGCAAATCAGATGGAGCGCGTCCTGCAACGGCAGCAAACAATGCAGCTGAAGGCGATGGAGATACAGACCGAGGCCAGCATCCAAAAGATGATGACCGACACGGCGAACAGCATCGCGAGCGGCCATCTCGATTCCGGGACGAAAGTGCAGAACGCCAGCATCAAAGCGGCGCAGGGCATTCACTTTTAACGTGTGCGGGCAATCCGGCGGGCGCGAGCGATCGTGCCCGCCGTCCAAGGTGAAGAACATGATAGACGCAGTGGAAAGCTTCGCCGCGCGCGCGGCGGATCAACGGTATGCGGCTCGGTGGGCGGCGCAGGCGGGGATCGCATTTGCACGTGAAAAGCGCCGTATCGACGCGGAACATGCGCTGGCATTCGTTCATGGGCACGCCAAAACGGAACTCGTCAACGCATGGCGCAACCTCGCCCAGCAGTTGCGGCCATGACCGCCGCGAATTGGGAGGCGATGTCCCTCGGTGTCGACTCGCCCGGCGTCGTTTCCCGCTATGTCGTTTCGCCCGTGGGCGGCGAATTCGATACGTTCGCCGCCGCCATGCGCGCCGTACCCGTCAACCGGGTTTCGCTCGGGGCCGCGGCGCCGCAGGCGCCCTCCGCCGGTTCGGCGGGCCCATTCGTTCCCGCGCTTGCACGCCGGTTGGACGCGCTCGCTCGGCATCGGGTGGAGGCGCAGGCGCTGTCCGACGATTTGGCCGGCGCTTGGGCGAGCGGCACCGATCTGGCCACGCTCGCGGAAAAGATGCACCGTCAGGCACGCGCCATGGCCTCGTACAACATGAGCGTCATGTTGAGCGCGAAACTCGTCGGCGTGACGACGGGCGCGCTCAAACAGTTGACGTCGCCGACATGAACGGCCTGTGATGAGGCTGTCCGTGCGCGTGGGGCTGACGTGGTTGTCGGTCGTCGTTGCCGTGGCTGGTTCTGCAGGCTGTGGGCGCAAGGTCGCATTGGAACAGGCAGCCGATGTGCGCCAGGCAAGCGAGATCGACGCCGTGCTGAGTGCGCGGGGAATCGAGGTCGAGCGCAAGTCGGAGAAGGCCGGCGTGACGCTTTTCGTGGGCAATGCCGACTTCCCGCATGCGATGCGCGCGCTGCGCGAGGCCGGTTTGTTGCGGCCCAGCCGGCCCAGCGTCGACGAGGCGCTCGGCAAGCGCGGCATCGCACCGACGCCGTTCGAAGAGCGCCTGCGGCACGTTCATGCGATCGAGCGCGACCTCGAAGCGGCGCTCATGGATATCGACGGCGTTACCGCGGCACGGGTGCGCGTCGTGGCGCCGGAGCGCCCATTTCCCGGGGCGCAACTGATGCCGGCGTCGGCTTCCGTTCTCATCAAGCATCGCGCGGGCGTCGATTTGTCGCCGCTGTTGCCCGGCATGGCCAGGCTCGTCAAGAACGGTGCCCCGGGGCTGGCGGGCGAGGACGATCGGCACGTCACCGTTTTGCTCGTGCCGGAGCAATCGAGCGACGGCGCGCCGGCGGTTTCGGGCGGCACGTCTCACGATCCGTCCCGGCTGCCATTGATCGCGGTCGTTGCCGGGGCCGCGGCGCTGGGGTTTTTCGCCGATCGGCTGCTGCGTCGAATAGACTGGCGCCGTCCGAAAGGAGGCAAGGGCGGCAACGCCGACAGCGCAAGCGCCGGATGATCCGATTCCGCCGTTTGGGTGCGAAACGTGGCGTGGGGCGGCGCCAGAGCGGCATAGACGATATGGCGTGCCGCCGCAGAATACGGGTCCATGCGCCGCGCATAGAAACCCCCGCATATGGCCGGGGCCTAAGTCCAATTCCTGCCGTTGCCGTCTCGTGCGCCGTGCTTGCTGCGACGGCGCGCGGCAGATGGCAGCGGTATAGCCACGGTTGATGCGCTAGAACCACGGCGAATTGGCACTAGAAATCGATTGCAAACGCCCGTTTGTTTCACTATTCGAGAATTTTCTTATTCGCCGATCTGCATAACGTCCCTACAGTTTGATATTGGCCGGCCGTGACTACAATTTCTCGATAACCGCCGACGCGCCGATCACCGGGGCTGGTCGCGACGCGGTGGCCGGCCGAGCTGGCTACCCGGGCGCATCGCCGGCAGATCAGAGAGGCATACAACGTCGTGAACAAACCATTGCAGATCATATTGGCGGAAGATCATGGCATTGTCCGCTACGGCATTCGGCTGGCCATCGAGGCTGGGCATGTCGCACACGTCGTCGCGGAAGCCGCCGATTCCGACGAGCTGATCGCGGCAGTACGGCAATATCCGTGCGACGCGATCGTGACCGATTTGTCGATGCCCGGCACACGAACGCGCGACGGGATCGCCCTCGTCGATCGCTTGCAGCGGATTTGCCCGGGTGTGCCCATCATCGTCGTCACCGCCATGCGCAATGCGGCCATCTTGAACAAACTGTTGGCGAAAGGCGTAAAGGGTGTCGTGGAGAAGGCGGGCGGCGTCAACGAATTGCATTGCGCGCTCGTCGCAGCGGCGCAGAGTAGGACTTACGTCAGTCCCGGTGTGGAAAAGCTGCTCGCGCGAATGAATCTCGTCGGCGAGCGCGTCGGCAAGGAAGCGACGCTGACCACCGCGGAAATGGAAGTGATTCGCTTGTTCGCCGCGGACGGGCTGACCGCCGCGCAAATTGCCGAAAGGCTCAATCGCAGCGTCAAGACGGTGAGCGCACACAAGGTTCGCGCGCAGCACAAACTCGGCCTGGGGACCAATCAAGAATTGCTCGAGTATTGGCGAGCGCATGATCATTGTTCGTAGCGATGGCGGCCGTGCATGCCGGCGTCTTGCGCATCGGGCGTGGGCTCGCAGCGTGCGTCTTCGCTGCGGCAGTGCTCGTCGGCTGTTCCCAACATGAACGCGGCACGCCCTCGAGCGCTGCGCGCGATTTGCGCGTGCCGCTGTCGCAGGCCGATCGCGACTACCTCGAATCTCTGCCGCCGCTGCGCCTGGGCGTCGATCCGCATTGGGCGCCCATGGCGTTCGTGGATCCACAGGGGCGCATCGACGGCATCTCCGCCGACTATCTCGACTTTCTGAAGAGCACGTTGGGTGTTCGCTTCCGTTTGGTCCCGACGCGCTCGTGGGGCGAAACGATTTGGCTCGCCAATGAAGGCCGCATCGATATCGTGCTAGCCGCCTCGCAGTTCGATGGGCTCGCACCAGGCTTCGGCTTGTCGACTCCCTACGTGCGTTATCCCCTCGTCATCGTCACGCGCGAAAACGCGCCGTTCATCGGCAGCCTGCAGGACCTCGAAGGCGGGCAGGTGGCGATCGTCGGCGATGTCCAGACGGCGCGTCTTAGGTTCCCGGGGTTGCCGAGCGTTCACGCGGTCACGGTCGGCTCCGCCGAGGATGGGCTCGATGCGGTCGCGCAGGGCCGCGCCTTCGCGTACATCGGTAATCTCGGCGTCATCGATCGGATCGTGCGCGAGCGTTATGCAGGCACGTTGCGCATCGCGGCGCCAGCCGATCGCATTCAAGAGCTGTCCTTCGGCGTTGCGCCGCAGTTTGCGCCTCTGGTGCCTCTGATCGACCGCGTATTGTCGGAGATTCCCGAAATCGAGCGCGAGCGCATCCAAAACAGCTGGCTATCGAGCCGCTTCACGTTCGGGGTTGCCCCGCGCACCCTCTGGCTCGTGCTTACGCCGCTGGGCGTCGTGACGGTGGTCTTTCTCGCGCTGTTGTCGTTCAACATGCTGCGTCTTCGCAAAGAGGTTCGTCATCGCCGTCGAACCGAACGCGAGCTGGTGTTCGAGACCCGCTTCAAGGCGCTGCTGATGGATACGGTGCCGATTCCGGTTTGCGTCAAAGATGCCGACGGTCGATATGTCGCCGTCAATCCCGCCTACGAGCAGGCCATGGGCGTGCGGTCCGAACATGTCGTCGGAAAGATACTGCCGCCGCCGGGGCCGGGGCGAGAGGTCGACGTCGATGTATTCGCGCAGGCGGCGCGCGCAGTTCTTGAAACGGGGCGGCCCGCGCAGGGCGAACTGCGCTATCGCGGCCACGACGACACGATCCATGAGGCCGTGTATTGGGTTCGGCTTTGCAGCGGTGAAGACGGCCATCGAGCCGCGGTGCTGTGCGCGTTCGTCGATGTCTCGGACCTGCGTCGCATGGAGCGCAGGGAACTGGAGCATAAGCGCCGGCTCGTCGAATTGACGCAGGCCCTGCCTTCTGTCGTGTTCCAACTGCGCTTGCGGCGCGCGCCGCGCCCCACGTTCGATCTGGTCTTCGCCAACCGTCGGGCCGACGCGCTCGTGCGCGCGCACGACACCCACGCGACCGACGCGTTCGGCCCGTTCGTGCGCTCGCTCGATCTGCCTCAACGCAGGCGATTGACGAGGATGTTCCTGCGTTCGGCCCGCTCGCTCGAGCGCGTGCGCGCCGAATTCATGCTGCACATGCCTGACGGCCGGCTCGCGTGGTTTCACGTCGAAGCGGAGCCGCGCTCGCGCGAAGACGGCGGCGTCGAATGGAATGGGTACTTGCATGATGTGACCGAGGCCAAAGCGTCTCACGCGGCCCTGATCGACGCAAAGCACCAGGCCGAAGAGGCCGCGAGCGCGCGAGACGCTTTCATCGCAATGGTCAGTCACGAACTACGTACGCCGATGAGCGGCATCATCGGCATCTTGCAGTTGCTCGATCACGACGCTTTGGCCGATGACGACCGCCGTCTCGTCGAGATGGCCGGCAATGCCGCCGAACTATTGCTACGAATCCTCAATGACATTCTCGATTTCGCCAAAAGCGAAAACGGCGAGTTCGCGCTCGAATCGACGCCCATCTGCATGGCCGAGATCGTCGAGCGAGCAGCCGGCTTCGTTGCACCGTTGATCCAGCGCAAGGGGTTGCGGTTGCACGTGGAAATCTCGCGCGCCGTGGCGCCGCGCCATCTCGGCGACATGCAGCGGCTCGGACAGGTGTTGCTCAACCTGCTCGGCAATGCGGTGAAGTTCACGGAACGAGGCTCTGTCTCGGTGACGGTCGAGGTGCTCGGAGAGACGGCCGCCACGCAAGCGCTGCGTCTGCGTATTGCCGATACGGGCATCGGCATCTCGCAGGACGATCAGGCGCGCTTGTTCGCGCCGTTTTCGCAGGCGAGCGGAACTGCCAGGAGCGGGTACGGCGGGACGGGCTTAGGGCTGGCCATTTGCCGGCGCTTGATCGAACGGATGGGCGGCGCCATTGAGCTCGAGAGCGCGTTGGCGCAGGGCACCACGGTCACCGTCACATTGGATCTGCCGATCGACCGTGCGCCCCTTGCCACCGGCGGCCACGGCGGTGTTGCGCCCGAAGCCGACCCGACTGCATCGTTTGCATCGGAGCGTGCGAGGCGGCGGATTTTGCTGGTCGAGGATCAACTCATCAACCGCGAAGTGCTGGGACGACAGCTCGCGAATTTGAGTGTCGTCGACTGCGATTTGGCCGAGGACGGCGTTCAAGCGCTTAAGGCTTATGAACAGGGCGATTACGCGATGGTGATCACCGATTGCGCGATGCCTCTGCTCGACGGCTTGACGCTCGTCGAGCGCATTCGCCGGCGCGAGCGAGATGGCGCGGTCCAAGGCGATCACGAGCGTCGCACGGTGCTCGTCGTATTGACGGCCGATGCCACCGCACAAAAGCGGGAGGCCTGCCTCGACGCAGGCGCCGATGAAGTCTTCGTCAAACCGCTATCGACCGAGCAGTTGCGCGCGTTGCTCGTGCGGCATCGGCTCCTCGATTCGTGGAACAGCGGTTTCGACGATGCGCTCGTGCGCGACGAGTTGTGGCAGCAGCTTTGCCGAACGCTCGCCGCGGATTTGAATGCGTTGCTAGCCTCGTCATCGAAGGGGGACAGCGACCGTATGCATGAGGTTGCCCACGCGATTGCCGGCACGGCGGCATGGTTTCGACTGCGAGCGGTGGCCGACGCGGCCGTTCGCCTTCAGGAAGCGTTGGCGCAACAGGAAGGGGTGCAGGCGTCGGTGCGCACCCTGTCAGCGGCGATCGAGCGTGCCATCGCACAGGCATGCTCATCGGATTGAGGCCGAGCTTTCGTTCGTAGCTTGCCGCAGGCAGAGTCGATGGTGGCGAGATGTTAGTCGTCAATGCGTCGATATTTGCTTCGCTGCATCGCTTGCGCTTCACCGGGAATCGACGTGAATCCTGTTTGCCGCTTTGCCGCTTTGCCGCGACGCCCGTGCCGCCGGTATCATCTGGTGATGTCCTTGATATCGGAGGAAACGTGCGCTTGGAGCTCATGCAGGCTCGTTCGGCAGGCGTCGGAAGGTTCGGGCCGCGGCCATGAGCGAGCGAACGATTTCGTGCGGCGTCGTGTTGCTCGACGGTCGCGGCCGAGTCTTGCTCGCCCACGCTACGGAAACGTCACATTGGGACATTCCCAAAGGACAGCCCGACGCCGGCGAGGCTCCGCTCGAAGCTGCCTTGCGTGAGTTGCGCGAGGAAACGGGCATCGAACTCGCGCCGCAGCGCCTGAAAGACCTCGGCCGCTTCGCTTATCGCCGCGACAAGGACTTGCATTTGTTCGCCGCGCGCGTCGAGGAGGGGGAAGTCGATTTAGCCCGCTGCGTGTGTACGTCGATGTTTCCGAGCCGCAAGCATGGCGGGCCCATCCCCGAGATGGATGCGTTCCGCTGGGTGGCGCCGCATGCGGTCGGCCGCTATGCGAGCGGCAGCCTCACGCGACTCTTCGCGACGGCGCTTTCGCTCGCGCAATTACACCGCGATTTGTAGAAGTAGAGGTCAGACGCAGACTGAGGGGAACGCGAAGCGTTGCCCCGGATCGCCTGCCGTACAGAAACGGCCCGGCGCGCTCGGTGCGGATGCTCGTGAACCACCGCGCCGAGCACGCGGCGAAGCCGCCGCCGTTCCCTTGGTTACTTGCCGCCCCAACTGTCGCGCAGGCCGACGATTCGATTGAACACGGGCTTGCCCGGTTTCGAATCGTAGCGGTCGGCGACGAAGTAGCCGTGGCGCTCGAATTGGCAGCGCTCCTCGGGCGCCAAGGTTTCCGCGCCCGGCTCCAAATAGGCCTGGACCACGCGCTTCGAATCGGGATTGAGCGCCTCGAGGAAATTGCGCCCGCCCGCATCGGGTTGCGCCTCCTTGAACAGCCGGTCGTACAGCCGCACTTCGGCCGGCACGGCATGGGTGGCGCTGACCCAGTGGATATTGCCTTTCACCTTGTAGTTGTTTGCGCCTTCCGTGCCGGACTTGCTATCGGGGAAGTAGTTGCAGTGGACGGCGACGATATTGCCGTTCGCGTCCCTTTCCGCGCCCGTGCATTCGATGACGTAACCGTAGCGCAACCGTACCTTGTTGCCCGGGAACAGCCGGAAGTAACCCTTTGGCGGTGTTTCGGTGAAATCGTCGCGCTCGATCCACAACTCGCGCGTGATCGGGAACGTGCGCTGGCCGCGTTCCGGGTGGTGCGGATGGACGGGCGCCGAACACAGATCGGCCAAATCGACGGGGAAGTTGTCGATGACGAGCTTGAGCGGATCGAGCACGGCCGCCGTGCGTGGCGCTTTCTCGTCCAGATCGTCGCGCAGCGCGCCTTCGAACACGCTCATGTCGATCCACGAGTCGACTTTCGTGACGCCGATGCGATCGCAAAACAGCCTGATGCCCTCCGGCGTGAAGCCGCGCCGGCGCACGCCGACGATCGTCGGCATGCGCGGATCGTCCCAGCCGTCGACGTGGCCCTCGGTCACGAGTTGCAACAGCTTGCGCTTGCTCGTGATCGCGTAAGTGAGGTTCAGTCGCGAGAACTCGATCTGCTGCGGCAGCGGACGCGTGAAGACGCCCGCCTCGGCGAGTTCGTCGAGCACCCAGTCGTACAACGGGCGGTGATCCTCGAATTCGAGCGTGCAAAGCGAATGCGTGATGTTTTCGATCGCGTCCGAAATGCAGTGCGCATAGTCGTACATCGGGTAAATGCACCAGGTATCGCCGGTGCGGTAGTGATGCGCGAAGCGGACGCGGTAGAGCACCGGGTCGCGCATCGTCATGTTCGGCGAGCCCATGTCGATCTTGGCGCGCAGCACATGCTCGCCTTCCTTGAATTCGCCGGCTTTCATGCGACGGAACAGCTCGAGGTTTTCCTCGGGCGTGCGGTCGCGATAGGGCGAGTTCTTTCCGGGCTCGGTGAGCGAACCGCGATTGGCGCGGATCTCGTCCGCCGTTTGGCTGTCGACGTAGGCCTTGCCGCGCTGGATCAACAGTTCGGCGTATTGGTAGAGCTTGTCGTAGTAGTCGCTCGCGAAATACTGATGCGACTTGCCGTCCTTCTCCCAGTCGAAGCCGAGCCAACGCACGGCGTCGACGATCGAATCGGCGTATTCGATGCTTTCCTTTTCAGGATTCGTATCGTCGAAACGCAAATGGCAGACGCCGCCGTAGTCGCGCGCCACGCCGAAATTCAGGCAGATGCTCTTCGCATGGCCGATGTGCAGGTAGCCGTTCGGCTCGGGGGGGAAGCGCGTTTCGACGCGGCCGCCCCATTTGCCCGTGCGGTTGTCCTCATCGATGATGTTGCGGATGAAATTGGACGGCGGAGCCGCCGCAGCGTCGTTGCGTTCGTTGTTCATGCGAGAGTCGGAAATCGGCGGAAGTTACACGGGACGAGCCCGCGGCAATCCGATCATTCTACCTAAAGGAGACTGGCAGCGACGCGCGGCACGGTGCAGGCCCGCGCGAGCGCGGGTGCGATGCGTGCCGCGGGAGGGTCCCGTCGCTCGCCCGCACCGCGCGCGCAAAGGCGAGCCTACGCCGAGACGATCGAGATCGCGAAGCCGTCCCAGCCTTTGCTGCCGACGGTTTGGATCGCCGTGGTCGTGAGGCGCGGGTCGGCCGCCGCCATCTCGAAGTAGCGTCGCACGCCGACGACGTCGGCGTCGCGGCTGCCTGCATCGGCGACGCGCCCCTCGCGCACGACGTTGTCGCAGACGATCACCGTGCCCGGGCGCGAAAGGCCTAGGGCAAGCCGCAGGTAGTCCGGATTGCCGTCTTTATTCGCGTCGATGAAGACGAAATCGAACGGCGCGGCTTGCTCGGCAGCCAGTGCGGCGAGCGACGCTGCCGCATCGCCGACGCGGACCGTGACGCACCCGGCCACCCCGGCGCGTTCGAGGTTGTTGCGCGCGAGCGCGGCATAGCCCGGGTCGAGTTCGAGGGTCGTGACCGTACCGTCGGCCGGCAGGGCGCGGGCGAGCCAGATCGTGCTGTAACCCCCGAGCGTGCCGATTTCGAGGATGCGCCGCGCGCCGTGGATGCGGGCGAGCAAGTGCAGCAGCTTGCCTTGATTGGGGGACACGTTGATCGCGGGCAGTCCCGCCTCGGCGCTCGCGGAGAGCGCCGCATCGAGCGCGGGATCGGACGGGACCAAGGTATCGCACAGATAGCGATCGACGGCGGTCCATTGCGCGGGATTCATCGGTTGCGCCTCCTTCGAGCGAGCGGTTGAGCGCTTATACTACGCGCGAACCTTCGGACGGCGCGCGCGAGCGCGCATACCTTCGCACGCACCACGTACGACGCACCATGATTCGAACCCAAACCCTCGTTCTGCCCGGCTATGCGAATTCGGGCCCCGGTCATTGGCAAACGCGATGGGAAGCGCTAGACGCTTCGTTTGCACGCGTGGCGATGCCCGACTGGGACCATCCCGTGCGCGAGGCGTGGTGCGCGACGCTCGACGCCGCGGTCGCCGCGCAGCGCGGGCCGATTTGCTTCGCGGCGCACAGCCTAGGTTGTTTGACGGTCGCGCACTGGGCCTTGAGAGAAGCGCAGCCGGCGCAGCTCGACAAAATCGCGGGTGCGCTGCTCGTGGCGCTGCCCGATCCGAGCGGCCCGTCGTTTCCGCGCGACGCGCACGGCTACGACGACCTCCCGCTCGCGCCGCTGCCGTTCCCCTCGATCGTCGTCGCGAGCAGCGACGATCCATACGGCACGCTAGCGTTCGCCAAGCGCTGTGCCGATGCCTGGGGCGGCCGCCTAGTCGAGATCGGCCCCCGTGGGCATATCAACGCCGAAAGCGGTCTCGGCGATTGGGAAGAGGGCCGGGCCTGGCTCGCGTCGCTCTCCAACTAAGCGGCGGCGCGGCCAACGTAGGGTTTGGCCGCACGCACGCGAAACGCTCGCCGCAGGCGAGTCTCCCTCGTATCGGTACCCCTCGAATCGTCCTTCAGATCACCGCTTTGCCTCGCAGCGCGGCAATGGCCGCCGCATCGTAGCCGAGCACGTCCCGCAATACCTCGTCGGTGTGCTCGCCCAACAGCGGCGGCGCGCTGCGCACTTCCGGCGGCGTCGCGCTCATGCGGATCGGGTTGCGCACGAGCGGAGCCATCGCGCCGCTCGGATGCGGCGCCTCCACGCGCATGCCGCGCGCTCGAACCTGCTCGTCGGCGAAAACTTCGCCGACATCGTTGATCGGCCCGCACGGCACGCCCGCCGCTTCGAGCGCCTCGATCCACTCGCGCTTGCCGCGCGTCTTCACCATCTCGGCCACGATCGGCACGAGCACGTCGCGGTGGCGCACGCGCTCGGGGTTCGTCGCGAAGCGCGGGTCGTCGGCCAGTTCCGGCCGCCCGCCCGCTTCCACGAACTTGCGAAACTGTCCGTCGTTGCCCACGGCCACGATGATCCAACTGTCGCTCGTCTGGAACGCTTGGTAGGGCACGATGTTTTGATGGGCGTTGCCCCAGCGCTGCGGCGCTTTGCCGCTCGCCAAATAGTTCGAGCCGACGTTCGCCAGCATCGCCACCTGCACGTCGAGCAGCGCCATGTCGATCGCCTGGCCTTCGCCGGTGCGATCGCGGTGCGCGAGCGCGGCGAGCACGGCCACGCTGGCGTACATGCCCGTCATCAAGTCGGCGATCGCCACGCCGGCCTTTTGCGGGCCGCCGCCGGGCAGATCGTCGCGCTCGCCCGTGATGCTCATGAACCCGCCCATCCCCTGCACGATGAAGTCGTAGCCGGCGCGATCGGCGAGCGGGCCCGTTTGGCCGAAGCCCGTCACCGAGCAGTAGACGAGATCGGGCTTGACCGCCTTGAGCGACGCATAGTCGAGCCCGTACTTCGCCAATTGCCCGACCTTGTAGTTTTCGAGCACGACATCGCTGATCGCGGCCAGTTCGCGCACGATCCGTTGGCCTTCGGGGGTGGCGATATCGACGGTGACCGAGCGTTTGTTGCGGTTGGCGCACAGATAGTAGGCCGCCTCGCGCGTATCGGCGCCCTCGGGCGTCTTCAGGTACGGCGGCCCCCAATGGCGCGTGTCGTCGCCGGCGCCGGGGCGCTCGATTTTGATGACGTCGGCGCCGAGATCGGCGAGCGTTTGCGCGCACCACGGGCCCGCAAGGACGCGGGTCAGGTCGAGCACGCGGATATGACTGAGCGCTCCCATGCGAACACTGTCTCCTCGAGTTGATTGCGCGCCCAAAGGGGCGGGCGGCGGGCCTGCAATGCGCGCTCGAGCGCGAGCAGGCCCCTTGCATGGTAAGCGCTTTTGGGGCCGCGTCCCAAGCGAGCCCCGGGCTCACGGGCCGGCGGCGTGAGCGAAAAACGGCGCGATCGCCGCCCCGGTGGGGCGATCCGGCGACAATTCCGTATAATGAGCCGTTTAGGGGAAAACGGCCGTGCGCCCTGGGGCATAAGGCGCGGCCGGTTTCCAGTCGAGACCGTCCCCCTTCCGTTTTCTATGAAAGCCGCCGAAATCCGCGAGAAATTCCTCAAGTTCTTCGAATCGAAGGGCCATACGATCGTTCGCTCGTCGAGCCTCGTGCCCGGCAACGACCCTACGCTGCTCTTCACCAATTCGGGAATGGTGCAGTTCAAAGACGTGTTCCTCGGCGCGGAGTCGCGCCCGTATTCGCGTGCGACCACGGCGCAGCGCAGCGTGCGCGCCGGCGGCAAGCACAACGATCTCGAAAACGTTGGTTACACCGCGCGGCATCACACGTTCTTCGAGATGCTCGGCAACTTCTCGTTCGGCGATTATTTCAAGCGCGACGCCATCCATTACGCGTGGGAACTGTTGACCACCGTCTACGGATTGCCCAAGGAAAAGCTCTGGGTGACGGTCTATCAAGAAGACGACGAAGCCTACGACATCTGGGCCAAGGAAGTGGGCGTGCCGACCGAGCGCATCATCCGCATCGGCGACAACAAAGGCGCGCGCTACGCGTCCGACAATTTCTGGCAGATGGCCGATACGGGGCCGTGCGGGCCGTGCTCGGAAATCTTCTACGATCACGGGCCCGACGTGTGGGGCGGCCCCCCGGGTTCACCCGAGGAAGACGGCGATCGCTACATCGAGATCTGGAATCTCGTGTTCATGCAGTTCAACCGCGACGCCCAAGGCAATATGACGCCGCTGCCCAAGCCCTGCGTCGATACGGGCATGGGCCTCGAGCGCATCGCGGCGGTCTTGCAGCATGTGCACAGCAACTACGAGATCGATCTGTTCCAAGCGCTCATCGCCGCGGCGGCGCGCGAAACTGGCGTGAGCGATCTCTCGAACAACTCGTTGAAGGTCATCGCCGATCACATTCGCGCTTGCTCGTTCCTGATCGTCGACGGCGTCATTCCCGGCAACGAAGGGCGCGGCTATGTGCTGCGCCGGATCGTGCGCCGCGCGATTCGGCACGGCTACAAGCTCGGCTGCAAGCGGCCGTTCTTCAATAAGCTCGTTGCCGATCTCGTCGCGCAAATGGGCGGGGCCTATCCCGAACTCGCCGATGCGCAAGCGCGCGTGACCGATGTATTGCGTCAAGAAGAAGAGCGCTTCTTCGAAACGATCGAACACGGCATGTCGATTCTCGACGAGGCGCTCGGCGCGCTCGAGGGCAAGGGCGGCAAGCTCCTTTCCGGCGATATCGCGTTCAAGCTGCACGATACCTACGGCTTTCCGCTCGACCTGACGGCCGATGTCTGCCGCGAGCGCGGCATGACGGTGGACGAGCCCGCGTTCGACGAGGCGATGTCGCGTCAGCGCGAGCAGGCGCGTGCGGCGGGCAAGTTCAAGATGGCGCAGGGTCTCGATTACTCGGGCGCGAAGACGACCTTCCACGGTTACGAAGAGTCGATCCTCGACGACGCCAAGGTCGTGGCGCTCTACGTCGACGGGACCGCCGTCAAGGAAGTCGCGCACGGGCAACAGGCCGTCGTCGTGCTCGACCACACGCCGTTTTACGCGGAGTCGGGCGGCCAGGTGGGCGACACCGGGGTCCTCGCGAACGCCAGCGTGCGTTTCGCGGTGGCCGATACGCTGAAGGTGCAAGCCGACGTCGTGGGCCATCACGGTACGCTGGAGCAGGGCGTCTTGCGGGTGGGCGATGTCGTCAAAGCCGAGATCGACGCGGTGCGTCGCGCGCGCACCGCGCGCAACCACTCGGCCACCCACCTGATGCACAAGGCGTTGCGCGAAGTGCTCGGGTCGCACGTTCAGCAAAAGGGTTCGCTCGTCGACGACGAAAAGACGCGCTTCGATTTTGCGCACAATGCGCCGGTGTCCGACGAGCAGTTGCGCCGCGTCGAAGATATCGTCAATGCCGAAGTGCTCGCCAATGCGCCCGGCATCGTGCGCGTCATGCCGTACGACGAGGCGGTCAAGGGCGGCGCGATGGCCTTGTTCGGCGAAAAGTACGGCGACGAAGTGCGCGTGCTCGATCTGGGCTTCTCGCGCGAGCTTTGCGGCGGCACGCACGTGCATCGCACGGGCGATATCGGCCTCTTCAAGATCGTGGGCGAAACGGGCGTCGCGGCCGGCATCCGGCGGGTCGAGGCGATCACGGGCGATAACGCCGTGCGTTACGTGCAAGGCCTCGAAAGCCGTGTCAATGCGGTTGCGGCCGCATTGAAGGCGCAGCCCTCGGAGCTCACGCAGCGCGTGGCGCAAGTGCAGGAGCAGGTCAAATCGCTCGAGAAGGAACTTGCGGCGCTCAAGTCCAAGCTCGCATCGAGCCAAGGCGACGAACTCGCGGCGCAAGCCGTCGAAGTGGCGGGCGTGCAGGTGCTCGCGGCGACGCTCGAAGGGGCCGACGTCAAGACGCTGCGCGAGACGGTCGACAAGCTCAAGGACAAGCTCAAGCATGCGGCGATCGTGCTGGCCGCGGTCGATGGCGACAAGATCAGCCTCATCGCCGGCGTCACCGCCGATGCGAGCAAGAAGGTGAAGGCGGGGGAGCTCGTCAACTTCGTGGCGCAGCAAGTGGGCGGGAAAGGCGGTGGCCGGCCCGATATGGCGCAAGCCGGCGGCACGGACCCCGCGAAGCTGCCCGCGGCGCTCGCGGGCGTGACCGCGTGGGTGCAAGGGCAACTCTAAGGATGGCGCTAGGGGGTAGCACTAAAGGCTGACTCTAAAGGAAGGGACCGGTCTAAACGGCTGGTTCGATTTCCCCAGTTTCTTCGGCATCGTCAAAGGCCGCTTGCAGGTGACTGCAAGCGGCCTCTTCGTTTTCGCATCGTCGCCCCGATCGTCGCGCTCGATTGCTTTGGTCATCACTTCGTCATCGACGCGCATCGATAATCGCGGCGAAGCAAGTAAAGGTTCAATACAAAGCCAATAAGCAAATAAATCGCCTGCGGCCAAGACCACCGGCGATAGACCATGCAACGGGGTTCACCCATGACGATCCGTCATCGCATCACCTTGGTGGTGCTGCTCATGTTCGTCGCGCTCGCGGCGATCGGGGGCTACGCTACGTACCAAGCCCGCCGCAGCGCCGCTCGAGTACGCCAAGTCACGCAAGGCGTCGTGCCGAGCGCCCTCGCATCGAGCGATCTCGTCGCTGAAGTGAAGGACGTCCAACTGGCGACGATGACGCTCGTCTACGCGCCCGATGCCAATATGGTGACGCAGGCGCGAGAGCAACTGAAGACGAAGCAGGCGCAACTGCGGCAGGCGCTAGAGTTGCAAGCGCAAGCGGCTGCAAGCCATGCACAGAAGGGGCTCGTCGCGCAGGCGCGCGAAAGCATGGCGAACTATTTCGCGGCCATCGAGGAAACCGAGGGCATGAAAGCGGCGGGCAAGGACGCGCTCGCACAAGCCTTCTTGTTCGCCGACGTGGGCCAATACCGCAACGAACTCGAAGGTATCGTCGAGACGATGCGCATCGAGAAGAACCGTCAGAAGGACGATGCGATCGGCGAGCTCAACGGGATGCTCGCTACCACGACCACCGCGATCGGCGGGGCGACGGCAGCGGCAATCGCGTTGTTGTCTGTGATCGGCATGCTGCTGTACCGGCAGATCACGCGGCCGCTCACGCGCATGCAGGCGGAGATGAGCGAGATCGCGCAGAGCCAGGACTTCACGCGGCGTGTGCCGGTCACGCGCATGGACGAAATCGGCCGCTCGATCGTCGCGTTCAACGACATGATCGAAAAGATCGAAGAAAGCGCGCTGCAGTTGAAGCAAAAGACGGCCGACATTCAGGCGATGTTGCAGAACATGCAGCAGGGCATCCTGACCGTGGTCGACGGCGGTCTCGTCCATGGGGAATACTCTGCGTACCTCGAGGCCATCTTCGAGACGGAGGACATCGCCGATCGCGACGTCATGTCGCTCGTGTTCGGCCAGACGAGCCTCGATGCCGACACGCGTTCGCAAGTGGAGGCGGCCATTCACGCTTGCATCGGCGAAGATGCCATCAATTTCGCGTTCAACGAGCACTTGCTCGTCAACGAAGTTGCCAAGACGATGCCCGACGGCCGCGTCAAAACGCTCGACTTGAGTTGGTCGGCAATCACGGACGAGGGCGATACGGTCATGCGCCTCATGCTTTGCGTGCGCGATGTCACGGAGTTGCGCCGCCTCACGGCCGAATCGACTCAGCAAAAGCGGCAGCTCGAAATGATCGGGGAAATTCTTGCCGTCAGCCAAGACAAGTTTCACCAATTCGTCGAGAGCGCGAAGGGTTTCATTCACGAAAACGAGCGGATCATCGGACAGCACGAGCATGCCGACGAATCGGCGCTGGCCGAGTTGTTCCGCAATATGCATACGATCAAGGGCAATGCGCGTACCTATGGGCTGCGGCACTTGACGAGCATCGTCCATGAAGCGGAACAGCGCTACGACGAAATGCGGCGTTTGGGCGCCGACGAGGCGTGGGACCGCGAGGCTTCGATCGCCGAGCTCGCACGAGTGAAGCAAGCCGTCGAGCATTACGCCACGATCAACGAAGTCAGTCTCGGCCGCAAGGGGCCCGGCGCGGTGGCGCATCGACCGCAAAGCGGGCGCTATATGGTGGTCGATCGCTCGCATATCGATGAGAGCTTGCGGCTGGTCGAGTCGGTCGGCGACGGCGATACGGCCGGGCTCGTCGCCATGCGCGACGCGGTCCGTCGCACGCTGCGCCTGCTCGATACCGAGAGCTTCGAGCAGGCGCTGGCAGGTCCGATCGAATCGCTGCCGTCGCTGGCCGAGGAACTCGGCAAGCGTGCGCCGACGGTCACGGTCGACGACAACGGCTACCGGTTGCGCCGCCATGCAAGCGGTGCGCTGCGGGACGTCTTTACGCACCTGCTGCGCAACAGCGTGGACCACGGCATCGAGCCGGCCAAGGAGCGCGTGGCGGCCGGGAAGCCCGAGGCCGGAGCGATCGAGATCGAAGTGGGCGTCGATGCCGGTGCGTTGCAAATTACGCTCAGCGACGACGGCCGCGGGCTGGCGCTGGGGCGCATTCGCGCGATCGCTGCCGAGCGCGGTTGGATGGAACCGGGTGTCACGCTCGGCGATGAAGCCGTTGCGCGCTTCATTTTCCGGGCGGGCTTCTCGACGGCCGGGGCCGTGACCGAAGTGTCGGGCCGCGGTGTAGGCATGGATGCGGTCAAGGCCATGCTCGAGCGCGAGCAAGGACGCATCGAGTTGCGCTTCACCGACGAGCGCGACGGCGCCGATTTTCGGCGCTTCCAAACGATCGTGGATTTGCCCGAGACATGGGTTGTCGACAGTCTCGGCGCGCCGCTCGGTCAGGGTGCGCAGGCGGCGCGGGACGACGCACTCGCATGAGCGAAGCGCTCGCGCGAGTTCTGCGTTTGTGCGAGCCCTGCGTTTGTGCGAGCATCGGACGACGCTACGATCCAATCGAGCAGGGATGTCAAGGGTAGGGAAAGCTGTGGTTCTAACGAATTCGATGTTGGCGCTGGCGGTTGCGGCGGTAGGGGCGGTGGCGGCGCTTGCCGCATGGGTCGGCTACAAACGAGCGAGTCTGCGCGCGTTGCGCGAGCACAGCGAAGCGCTTGCGCGGATGAGCGGCGCGCACGACGAGAGCAAAGCGCAGGATCTAACGCTCATCGCTGCTGCGCAAACGCGCGCGAGCGAGCTTAGCGCCGAAACGCAGCGCCTTTCCGATGCGCTCGCATGCGAAGCGGACGCACTTGCGCGTGCACGGGCGGCGTTGACCGAGGCGCACGCGCGTCACGACGATCTGCTGGCGCACGCAGGGCGCATCGCGAGCGAAGCGGCGCGCCTGAGACAATTGGCGGCCACCTTCGAACGCTGGCATGAGCAGATGATCTCGCTCATGGCGCAAAACCAAGACATGCATCGCAAGAACCATGAGCTGGCGCGCATCGTCAATCACGTCCTGATGGTTTCGCTCAACGCTTCGATCGAGGCGGCCCGGGCGGGCGCTGCGGGTCGCGGTTTCTCGATCGTCGCGGGTGAGGTGCGTGCGCTCGCGACGCGCTCGCAGGAGTTGTCCAAGAGCTATCGCGACAGTCTCGATCGCAACGATCTCGTCACGACGGCGACGTTCCAGGACATTCAGGCCGGCGGCAAAATGATCACGGCCGCGCTCGGTAGCGTCGAGTCGCTCGCCCAGCAATTTCAATCGAAGCTCGAACGGAATCCGACGTGATCAGCCAAGCCGCCAAGGATAGTTTCGAGCGCATCGTGTTTCAGGCGGCTCGCACGCGGTTGACCGTGAATTCAGAGCACGCCTGCGAGATCGTGCGCGCCGCGGCGCATGAACACGCCGGGCAGCGCTCGAGTGCGCAAGTGCACGTTCTGACGATCGTGTCGATCGGATTTCGCATCGTTCTGTTGCTGCAATTCGCCGACGACGAGGCCACGCGCGCGTACTACGCGGGACAGACTGCGAATCGCGCGTTGCCCGAGGCGGCGCTCGAGATCGGCAACTTATGCTGTGGCGCCATCAATCAACAGCTCGTCGAGCATTTTCCCGACCTGGGCATGTCGACGCCGTACACGCTGTCGAGCGATTGCATGGGCTATCTGGATGAGCTGGAGCCGTCGCACCTTGCAGCCTACGACGTGACGATCGAAGATGCCGCGAGGCTGCGCCTGATCTTGTGCGTCTGTGCGTGCGAACCGATCGACTTCACCGCGCATGTGGCCGACGTCCACGAAAGCGCGGGTGAACTCGAGCTTTTCTGATTTCCAACCTCAACCCAAACGACTGGATATGGCAAAGATTCTGGTGGTGGACGATTCGAGCACCGTGCGCGACGAAGTCGCCGGGTTCCTGCGCAAGAACGGCCTCGATGTCGATACGGCGATCGACGGCAAGGACGGACTGGCCAAGATGAAGACGAGCCCGGGCGTGAGGCTCGTCATCAGCGACGTCAACATGCCCAACATGGATGGCCTCACCATGGTCGAGAAGATTCGCGGCGAACTTGCGAACAGCGCGGTCAACGTCATCATGCTGACGACCGAAAGCAGTCCGGCGATGAAGGAGCGCGGCAAGGCGGCCGGCGTCAAAGGCTGGATCGTCAAGCCGTTCAAGGGCGAGGCCGTGCTCGAGACGTTTAGGAAGCTCGCGGGTTGATGGGGCTTTTCTGCCCCCGAGCGGCGGGCAGTCTTCGGAGCGTTTTGGGGGCGACGGACGGGGCTGGATCGCCGCCGATCGGATCGACGACTGTACCGGTGCGCGAGCCTTTCAGATGGACTTCATCGATCGTCAGCGCTGCGCCGGCTTTCATGCGATTGCTGCTTTGGGTTTCATTGATTGCACGTAAAGAACTGGCGCGTTACCGCTCGCTCATGTACGCGAGCATGCGCGATTTGAGTCCAGGGCGCGACGCGGACCGAACCAGATCGGCGAGATCCTGATCCGGCCGCTCCCTTTCCAGTGCCCGATACAGGTGCCGTTGCGTCGTCGGATCAAGCAGTGTGGCAACCTGCAGCGCTTCGGCGACTGCATCGGCGCGTCCGTCTGCTTCGACCAGCCTCGTGACGAGGCCGATTTCCGCCGCCTCCGTTGCGCTGATCTGCCGGGTCTGTTCGAGAATTTCGCGAGCCTTTGCATAGCCGACGACCTGACCAAAGCGCCGCGTGCCCAGCACAAGACCGAAGCGCAAGCCTGGCATCCGGAAACTTGCATCGGCCGCGCTATAACGATGCCGGCAAGCTGCAAAGAGATCGACACCGGCGCCGAAGTTGCGTCCATGGGCGAACGCAACGGTCAGACAAGGGGACGACGCGACGAGATGGAGCAATGCCTCGACCCTCACCAGTCGCAATAGCAGGTCTGCGTCGCTCTGGCTATCGAGGTCACCCTGATCGAATCCCGCACTGAAGTTCCTTCCCTCGCCCTGGAATACGAGCATTCTGGCGCCACTCGCATGCGCGTCGTCCACGCCCTGCAACAGCGCTTCGACCAGCGGCGCGTTCAACGCATTCATCTTGTCGGGACGGTTCAACGTGAACGTCCAAGATTGCGCGCTTCTCTCGATTCGGAGCTGGTCCGTCATTGTTTCTCCTGCGCATGGCGAGCGGTGATACCGGCAAGGATCTCTTCGGAGTGCTCGCCGAGCCCCGGCGGCGCACGGCGTATAGGCAAGCCGTGCCCCGACAGATTGATCGGCGATCCAAAAGTCCGAGTCTCGACGCCGTTGGGCAACGTGAGCGGCTGGACCCACTGCATGTGTTCCACCTGCGGATCGGCGAGCACATCCGAATAATTGTTGATCGGCGCACAAGGCACGCCGGCCGCCCGAAACTGCTCGAGCCAGAACCGCGCGGGCTGGTCGGCAAAGATCGTCTCGAGCATGAGTCTGAGCTGATCCTGATGACGCGCGCGATGGCTCTGCGTGGTGAAGCGGTCGTCGTCGATCCACTCGGGATGACCGAGCACCCGGCATACAGCGGCCCATAGGGCATTATTGCCGGCGGCCATGCCAAAGTAGCCGTCACGGCAACGAAACGCCTGGTACGGCGCATTGCGCGGATGAGCGGAGCCCATCTTTACCGGATCGCGCCCGCTCCCGAAATACTCCGATGTCTGCAACGCGGCAATGCCGAGCGTCGCACCAAGCATCGAGATGTCGATATGCGAGCCCCGACCCGACTGCGCGACGCGCCGCAACTCAGCCGCAATCGAAAATGCGGCGTACAAACCCGCCGAAAAATCGGCTAAGGGCACACCGCATTTGACCGGCGCACCGCCCGGCTCGCCAGTGATACTCATGATGCCGCTCATCGCCTGCAAGGTCAGGTCGAAGCCACCTTCCTGAGCTCGCGGTCCACTCTGTCCATACGCGGAAATAGAGCAATACAGCAAGCGAGGATTGAGATCCGCAAATGCCGCATAGCCAAGGCCTAACCGGTCCATCACACCTGGGCGGTTGTTCTCGATCAGGACATCGGCGTCACCTATCAGCGCTTTGGCAATACGGACGTCTTCCGCGTCTTTGAGGTTCAGCGTAATCGAACGCTTGTTGCGATTCAAAGAAGCGAAGTTCTCGCTGAATCCGGCCGTGATCGGCGGCCATGACCGCAACGAATCCCCGCCTTCCGGATGCTCGATCTTGACAACGTCTGCGCCCATGTCGGCCAACAACATGCCGCAGAACGGCCCCGCTGCCACATTGCATATCTCGATGACTCTCACGCCCTCGAGTGCGAGCTGGTTTTTCATCACGATTTCCTTCGAAGGTCAGTAGACGCTCGTGCGCAGAATCAAGTACCGGCGAAAATCGGCACGACGAACAGATAGACGAATCCGACGAAGCTTCCGGCCGTCAGAAAGATCACCAAGGTGAAGCCAAGGACGCGCTGCACGCCAACGCCCGCGATTGCTACTACGGGAATCGCCCAGAATGGTTGGAGCAGGCTGCCCGCCATTTCGCCAGCGGCGATCGCCATGGACGTACCGGGCAACGATGAGCCTAGATGCATGGCCGCAGGAATGGTGAACGGCCCTTGAACCGCCCAGTGGCCGCCGCCGCTCGGAATGAACAACGTAATCAATCCCGACGCGAGATAGCTGAGGAATGGCAGCGTGGCCGTCGACGCGACATGGATGTAAGCATTGGCGACCACTTCCGCAAGTCCCGTTGCGGCCATGATTCCCATGATTCCGCCATAGAACGGATACTGAAGCAGCATCGGACCGGTCACCTTCGCCGCCTCGGTCACCGCGCCGACATAGCGACGTGGCTTCCCATGCAGACACAAGCCCGCCAGCAGAAAGATAAAGATCACAGTGTTGATATCGAGGCTGACGCCATGACGGGCCCACTCAATCGCGAGGTATGCCGCGCCCGCCACGACGAACACCAACGCACACAGACGAGAGCCTTCGAGCCTGCCGGCGAATGAGTCTGCTCGCGATGTCTCGTCGACATCGGAGGTCTTTTCAGCGGCTTCGAGCGCATCTTTTCCGGCCGCGATAACGTCGCCTTCTGCGGGCCGCATCAGAATGAAGATGACGGGGATTAGCACCATCGCCGCTAAACCAGTCACAAGATTCCACGTTGAAAACACCGTATGAGACAAAGGCACGACGCTGTGCGTATGCTGCTCGATGAGATTCAGAGGATTGCCCGGAGAAGCAATCGACAACGCGATCGAACTGGACATACCCGTGAACGCCCACAGCACCCATGAACTGTAGCCCGCTGCGACGAGCCAGGCGAAGTCCACGCGTACGTGCTTTGCCACCTGCTTGGAGAGCATGGCGCCGACCACGAGTCCGAAGCCCCAGTTGAGGAACGTCGCCACTGCACCGATCGTAAACACCAGAATGACAGCGGAACACGGTCCGACCGCAAGCCGGCTGAGCCGTTCCAGACCGGACTTGATGATCGGAGCACTCGCTAACGCATAACCGGTCACAAGCACTAGCACCATCTGGAACGCGAACGTGAAGATGCCGAAAATCCCCTTGTACCAGCCGCCGAGAATGACCTCTGGCGTGCCTTTCGGCGCGAACGCTAGCGCGAACAGCGCGGTGATGACGGTTAGCAGGATCACGATCACGAAGGGATCGGGCATCAGTCGTTCGAAGAGGTACACGCACGAACCGACCGCCCTTTGCATCAACGATTTTTCGCCAAACTGGCCATATGATGACGGTGGCGATGCGACGGCTAGTCTTGCCGAAGTTTCATGGGTTTTCACGGGTTGTCTCCAGGCATTGAGCCAAATACTTATGGTGTGCCGGACGTTCGCTCACACGTGGCGGGAGCCGGCACCCGCCACGCCGTCCACGTGAAACGGCTATTCAGGTCGTGACCGGCTCCTTGACGTCGGTCCGCTTATCGGCTGGCACGATCTGCAACTCTCGCTCTTTACGCTGAAGTCCCATCAGGATCTGGCGGGCGCGGCGCAAAGCCTTGTCGGTCTTGAGAAAGAGTTCGGAATATCCATCATCCGGAAACTCCATCATTGCCTGCTGACGTTCGAGCGCCCACTGATCCTGTGCGACCACTTCCGGGAACATTTCCGCGACGCGTTGCGCCGTCGGTATCGTCGGGTCGCTCAAGGTTCTGTGCCAGTTCTTGCACGACACGGACCAACGCCAGACCAGATTGCGCTCGTCGACCGGCAAGTGAAGATGCAACAGCGTGTATCCGCGCTCCTTGTCTGTTCCGAGTTCACCTGGCGGCGCAACGCGCATCACGACTCGCGTGAGTCCCGGGGTCACCATGCAATGCGTATGAATTCGCTCTACCGTGTCGTACAGAAACCATTCCTTCAGATAGGCCGGTTGCTGGTAGCTGTCGACGTGTCGGGTGGTTTTTACGTACGTATATCCTTCGCTTTCGCCTTCTTCCAGGTCCACTGGAATCTTGCTGTTCTCCTTGTCGCCGATATTGCCGTCGTGCAAGGGATAGAAATGTGTGATGTCGAGCAGGTTTTCGATCAGCAGAAGATAATTGGCGGGCACGCGCAGTGGGCCAGGAGACCCGATCGAAAGATTCGCGGGGTCGAGAATTTCCGGCGTGCGCGGTGGCGCCACGCGTTGTGCCGCTGCGGGGTTGCCGGGCCAGATCCACACTACGCCGTCCTGTTCCTTCACCGGGACCACGCTGAGACGCGCTTGCGAAGGAATCGCCTTATCCGGCTGGGAAGGAATGGCAATACATTGTCCGCTCGTGTCGTAGCACAAGCCGTGGTATGCGCACTCCAAACGTCCGCCGTCGAGCAGTTTGCTCTGCGAGAGCGGGAAGCGCTTATGGCAGCAACGATCGTCGAATGCGACGACTTCACCTGTATCGGAACGCCACATTACGACGGGCCGTCCGACTATCTTGTGTCCTTGCAATTCACCCTCGGGAAACTCGGAGGAGAAACCGATGGGATACCAGCAATCTTTGACATATTCGAATGTGCTCATGACAAAACTGTCTCCAGTGGGTTTTTTCTAGCAAGCGCATCCCACTGCGCCCGCCGAGTGCGAAGAACCAGAAGCGATGAACTAAAGGTCGAGAACGATTGACGCGCTCTTTGCGCGACTGCAGCAGATCATGATGAATTCTTCCCGATCGTCTTCGTCGAGCACCGAGTCGCGGTGAAGTGGGTCGCCCGAGAGATAGCGGGTCATGCAGGTGCCGCAATAGCCTTCGCAGCACGAGGTCTCGACTTCTATTCCTTGCAGTTTCAGCGCATCGACGATGGTCTCGCCCGAATGCACGGTGAGGCGCTTCTTCGAGCGCGCCAGTTCGACGTCGAACGGCGTGTCGGGATCGTCGCCAACTGTCTGCGCCGGCGAGCTCGATGCGCAGAAACGCTCGCAATGGACGGCGTCGCGCGGCCAGTGCCCGCTTGCCGCTTCGATAGCGTCCATGAGTCCTGGCGGCCCACAGTAGTACAAATGCGCGCCTTCCGGACGGCTTTGCAGGGTCGCTTTCAAATCGAGCCCCTTGCTGGGGTCGCCGTTGTCGTAGTGGATCGACGCTAGCCCGCTGGCAACGAGACCGCACAATGCCCCCGTGAAAGCGGTTCGTTGCGGCGTGCGAGCGCAATAGTGCAGATGAAATGCTTCGCCGCGACGTTGAACTTCGGAGATCATCGACATGAGCGGTGTGATCCCGATCCCGCCAGCGATGAAGATATGTCGCGTGGCCGAATTCGACAGTGAAAAATGATTACGGGGCGCGGACACAGTCACGATCTGCCCGGCTCGCAACACATCGTGCATCGCCACTGAACCGCCTCGACCGAGCGGATCGCGCAGCACGGCAATCACATAACGATGACGCTCTGTGGATGGATTGCACAGCGAATACTGGCGAATCACGCCGTGGGGTAAATGAACGTCGATGTGCGAACCCGGGGTAAACGCAGGCAACGTGTCGCTGTCCACGCTAACAAATTCGAATGCATTGATGTCGTCCGCCAGATAGGATACGGACTGCACCCGCACCTGCAGTTTCGAGGGCGTAATGGAATCCTCGCGCACACATGGCGCTTCGTGCAGAGTGACTGTGTTCATGTCTTCCTCCATAAGCTGCTCTGGATGGCAACTTCGGTGCATCGGATCGTGTCGATCAATGCGCCGGCGGTTTTGCTTTGGAGAAAGACTAGATGCGTCGACCTATAAGAACAAACGAGTAATTTTCGAGTGCATACATCAACATTTTTGAACTGATTTGATGCCGTGCAACATATTGCGGACAGCTATTGTCTGTCGAAAGTGCTTACCTCGCGGGCGAGTTCAGCCACGGTGCGGGCCAGCGAGAAGGAGTGTCCCTGGGGAAGCACGGCGACGAACTGGACGGGTTCGAGTCGTGGAGACGTCGTGACGATTTTGAGCCTGCCGTTTTCTATTTCGCCCGCGTAGTGTTTTGCCGGCAGGTACGCGACGCCCATACCGGCCATCGTCATTGAAGCCGCCACTGCTACGCTTTTGCAGCGCGCGAGATAGCGGCCGCGCACGTGTTCATTCTGGAACCAGTCTTCGATCGCCGGATAGTGAAATGACTTCGGCTTCATCCCGATGATCGGGTAGCTCGCCAATTCTGCTGGACCGTATACGCGATCCTCAAGCCCCAACGCGGGGCTTGCCATCCACTCGAAGACAACCGAGCCAAGCGATAACGTGGAGAGATCTTGCGCACGCGAATGACCGGGCGCAAGGACGAGCTCAAGTTCGGCTTGCGCAAGGCTCTCCATGAGCTCTGCCGTGAGCGCCTCCTCGATCTCAAGGCGGACGTTGGGATAGCGCTCGGCGATGGTGCGTATCAGTTCGGGCAACCACGTTGTCGTAATGACTTCGGCGACACCGAAACGCACCGTGCCGAACATCGATTCCGGCGCAGCGATGCGATGCTCGAGTTCTGTCGACAAATCGAGAATGCGGCTGGCGTATTCCATCAGCTCTCGTCCCTTGGGCGTGAGCCGTGCCGTTCTGTGGGTACGATCGAATAGCTCGACGCCAAGCGTGCGCTCGAGTTCGCGCACCCGCATGGACACTGCGGACTGTGTTGCATACAACCGCTCGGCAGCCGCCGAGAAACTGCCTAGCGTTACCGTCCAGAAAAAGGTCTCCAATTGTTGCAAAGTCACGTTTGCCTCCGCACGCTTCGTATCGAGGAAGTTCAGCCAGATCATTTCCGGTCAGTGTACGCAGTGGCGCGGCATTCGTAAGCGGTGGAAAATCCTGGTGCTTGGCTCGGCCGGTTTGGGCCGCAAAAGACGAGACGTTCGCGGAGCAGGCCATACGAACGACGCTGCCCTCATTGAACGCTGAGATTGCGCGCAAGCTCGGGGAAATCGCTGTGGACATCGCATCGCGTCGTGGTTTGCCGATGCCTGCCCCTATCGCACATGCCGATGGGGCTTGTAGCAGCCTTGCGCCGAGACTTCGCTATCTTGCCGCCACGATCACATGCGCCTGAATTTTGCCGGCCACCGCGCCTTCCCCGTGGCGGTTGGCAATCGCCTCCGTCGCTCGGTCCGTAGCGAGCTGAAGCAGGCCGGCGTCGCGCGCCTCGATTTCGTTGCGCAGCGGCGTTCCCAGGCAATAGGCGGTGGCGGCATCGCGTGCCGAGGTTGCGTAACTCACCTTCTCGCATGTCTCGATCTCGATGTCGGAGAACCCTGCACGGTTCAACTCTCCCCGGATCAGTGCGATATCGTGATAGCCGTGCGGCGTGCGGGCGAGGAATCTCGGAGGGTCATGCGCAAACACCGTGGCGACTGCGTTGGTGACGTCGTCTGCAAAGGCGTTCTCTTCGATGCGGTCCCACACATTGAAGACAAAGCGCCCGCCTGGCCTGAGCAGGCGACGCGCCTCGGCGTAGCCGGCGACCCGGTTGGGAAAAAACATTGCGCCGAACTGGCAGCAAACGACGTCGAACGAGGCATCTTCGAACGGCAGATCGAGCGCGTCCGCCTGCCGCCATTCGATACGGCTGTCGGCCCCCTGCCTAGTGGCGGCATAGTCGAGCATGGGCTGGTTGAGGTCGGTCACCACGTAGCGCGCGTTAGCGCCGAGTTTTGGCGCAAGCGCGCGCGTGACCACGCCGCTGCCGGCCGCCGTTTCAAGCACCGAACCGGGCGAGGAGGCTGCGACAAGCTCCGCCAGATCGGCGGCATAGGCCTCGAAGATCAGGGGAACCATCAGCGTGTCGTAGAACTTCGGGATCGAGCCCGCAAACACCTTATCGCGCTCAGTCATGATATCCCCTCGAATGCACTCGATAGTGTCGTTGATCGTCCGCTCCAGAGTAGGCCGGGCCTCTCCAACGCGTCCTCCAACGGGGTCGGGCAGGGGCGACCATGCATCATGGTGGCCGTGCGTGCCAGCTTCGTCAACGTCGTCCAGCGATCGTTTCCGACATGCCTGCGTTCCCGCGCACGAAAAGCGTCGACGCGGCCGCGTCCATGATTCTCTCCGGGAGATAGATCGAATCCGTATTATTCATTGTCCATGATCGAATCTGCAGGCTACCATCGTCGACGACGAATGGGTCTGCCGGTGCGTTGTTCGTGTGCTTCACGGCTTGCTCAGATGGGCTTGGCGGCGCCGCGGCACTGCGCGTGCTTGGGTCCTCGTCAATCCCCAGTCGATTTCAACCGAAGTAGTGAGGATGGTTCGATGGCCCGCTCAGATCCACTGCGCAATACCTTTTTCCGTCCGGGGTCGGAGGCCGCCGGCGCTCCGAGTGTCGCCATTGCCTGCATGATCGCGCTCGCCGTTTCCCTGGGCGTAGGCCGCTTCGCGTTCACGCCGTTGTTGCCGCTGATGCTGCACGCGGGTTTGCTCGATCTGAGAGAGGGCGGCCTGCTCGCCTCGGCCAATTACGCGGGCTATTTCGTCGGCGCGCTGACCTGCGCGTTTCTACCGGTCGAACACTCGCGCATGGTGCGCGCAGGCCTGGCGACCACGGTCGTGCTCACGCTCGCTATGGGACTCACGCACAGCCTGCCCCTTTGGGTCGCGGTGCGGTTCGTCGCCGGCGTCGTGAGCGCTTGGACATTCGTGTTCGCGTCCCAGTGGGGGCTCGCGCGCCTGGCACGGCTCGGTGCCCCCGCATGGAGCGGGGTGATTTATACCGGACCGGGCGTCGGCATCGTCGCGACGGGACTCATGGTCAGCGTAACCGCGAGAGAAGGCCCGGCGTTCGGTTGGCTCCTGTTCGGGGTATTGTGCGCCGTCTGTACGGTGTTCGTATGGCGAACGTTCGCGCCGTCCAAGGGCAGCGCCCGCTCTGCGGGCGCGCCCGATGGCCTCGCAGGGCAACGAGGCTCGTCGGGCGACGAGCGCACGTCAGCCCGAAGCCCCGCCGCTGCCGCCGCAGCGGCGCCCATGAGCGCGGCCGATCGCCGCGCGCAAAGCATTTGGCTCGTCGTTCTATATGGCATGCCCGGCTTCGGCTACATCATCACGGCCACCTTTTTGCCCGTGATCGCCCGTCAGGCTCTGCCGGGGTCGCACTGGCCGGACCTCTTTTGGCCCATGTTCGGTGCGGCGCTGATTCCGGGGTCGCTACTCGCCGCGCGGCTGCCGGCCCAGTGGGACAACCGCGCGCTGCTTGCGTTGTGCTACCTCGTGCAGGCGGCCGGCATCACGCTCGGCATCGTGTTTCCGACCGCTGCCGGCTTCGCCGCCGGCAGCATCCTGATCGGTTTGCCGTTCACGGCGATCACGTTGTTCGCGATGCGCGAGGCGCGGCGGCTGCACGGCGAGCGCGCAGCGGGCTTGATGGGCTACGCGACGGCGGCCTATGGCGTGGGCCAAATCGCCGGGCCGTTGGTCGCCGCGCCCATCGCCGCGCGGGTCGGCTCGTTCGGCCCCGCGCTCTGGCTCGCCGCGCTCGTGTTGCTCGTCGGCGCCGCTGGACTCGTCACGGTCGCGATCAAGTCGCGCTCGGCCGATGACTGACGCGGGGCACACGCCGGCGCAAAGCCGCTAGAATTAGCGCGTTTCGGCCAATGGCCGGCGCATGCCGGCCTCTTCACCCCCATGAGCGACTATCGATTCTGTCCACGCTGTGCGAGCACGCTCGTCCAACGGCCGGATGCCGCCGAGGAGGGTGGCCGCCTGCGTCACGCGTGCCCCGACGCCGCCTGCGGGTTCGTTCATTGGAACAACCCGCTTCCGGTTGTCGCCGCGATCGTCGAATACGAGAGCAAGATTCTGCTCGCGCGCAACGCCGCGTGGGCCGAGGGCGTGTTTGCGCTGATCACGGGCTTTTTGGAGCAGGGCGAGACGCCCGAGGCCGGTATCGCGCGCGAGGTGCTCGAGGAAACGTCGCTGTACGTGCGCGCGACCGAGCTCGTCGGCGTATACGACTTCATTCGCAAGAACGAGTTGATCGTCGCCTATCACGTGAAGGCGGAAGGCGAAATTTCGCTCTCGCCCGAGCTGCTCGAGTACCGCCTCGTCGAACGGGCCAAGCTGCGCCCCTGGCGCGCCGCCACGGGCCTCGCGCTTGCCGATTGGATGCGCCGCCGCGGTTTGCCGTTCGAGTTCGTCGACAAGCCGGGACAATGACACCGCGCGGTGCGTTGCAGCGTTCTTTTGCGACGTGCCCGGTCGTCCGATCCGTTGCCGCCCCTTTCGCCCATTGCCAACCGCTTTCGCACCATGAGCAAACCCACGCCCGCTTCGCGCGATGCCTATCGCCATTTCCTGCCGATCACGACGCGCTGGATGGATAACGACGTCTACGGACACGTCAACAACGTCGTCTACTACAGCTACTTCGATACGGTCGTCAACGAGTATCTGATTCGCGCGGGCGTGCTCGATTTCGAGCGCGGCGAGACGATAGGGCTCGTGGTGGAAACGCAATGCAACTATTTTTCGCCGCTCGTTTTTCCCGAGCGCGTCGAAGCCGGCTTGCGCGTGGCGCGTATCGGCGCCTCGAGCGTGCGCTACGAGGTCGCGCTGTTTCAAGAGGGAAGCGCGCACGCTGCGGCGCAGGGGCACTTCGTGCATGTCTACGTCGAACGCGCGACGCGTCGGCCCGCACCGTTGCCCGAGCCACTGCGCCGCGCCCTCGCGCCGCTCGTCGTCGCGGCGCAAGAGGGGCGGGCATAAGGTGCAGGCATTCGCCGTCGCCACGCTCAACGGCGTCAGCTACGGGCTGTTGCTGTTCATGTTGTCGGCCGGGCTCACGCTGATTTTCAGCATGCTAGGCGTATTGAACTTTGCGCATGCGAGCTTTTACATGCTCGGCGCCTATCTCGGGTACAGCATCGCCGCTCATGCAGGGTTCGGATTTGCGCTGTTTTGCGCACCGATCGTTATGGGGGGCTTCGGCGCCGTGCTGGAACGGACGCTGCTGCGGCGCGCGCGCGTGAACGGCCCGCTGCACGAGTTGTTGCTGACGTTCGGTTTCGCGTACCTGCTGGCCGAATTCGTCAAGCTCGTTTGGGGGCTCGGCAGCGAATCGATCGCGTTGCCCCCAATGCTCGACGGGCCGTTGATGATCTGGGGGGATACCACCTTCTCGCGCTATCGGGCGTTCATGATGACCGTGTCGGTCGTCACGCTCGGCGCGTTGTATGCGTTGCTACGCACTTCGCGCATGGGCCTCGTATTGCGTGCGGCGCTGACGCATGCGCGCGCCGTCGAGGCGCTCGGGCACGACGTTGCGCGCATCGGCACGTGGGTGTTTGCGATCGGGACGGGGCTCGCGGCGCTGGCCGGCGTCATTGGCGCGCCGCTTGCCGTGGTCGAGCCGGGGATGGCGGAGGCCGTCGGCTCCATCGTCTTCGTCGTCGTGATCGTGGGCGGGTTGGGTTCGATCGGCGGCGCGTTCGCGGCTTCGTTGCTGATCGGTTGCGTGCAAACGTGGGCGATCGGCACGACGGCTTCGCTCGGCGGGCTCTTGCAAACGGTCGGCGTGCGGCTGCCGTCGGCCTGGGCCGCGCTCACCGTGGCGCAAGCCGCACCGCTCGCGCCCTATGCGTTGCTGATCGCGATGCTGGCTTGGCGCCCGCGCGGTCTCTTCGGAAGGCGCGAGGACGATGCGTAAGCCGACGGCCGGGCGCATACGCGCCGAAGGTGCGCAGGCTCGCCAGCTCGGCGCGGGTGCGCTTTGGGCCGCCGGCGCCGTGCTGCTCGCGGCGCCGTTGTTTTTCGTTCATGACAGTTGGGTCTTCGGCTATCTCGCGCAAGCGGCGGCGATGATCGTCTTGGCGCTGTCCTATAACTTGCTGCTCGGGGAGACCGGGCTGCTGTCGTTCGGTCATGCGGCGTTCGCAGGTCTCGGCGCATTCGCCGCCGCCCACTGGTTCAATCGGGGCGGCGTTGCGCTGCCGTGGCTGCCGCTCGCGGGAGGTTGCGCGGGGGCCGTGTGCGGCGCGCTCTTCGGCGCCGTCGCCACCCGGCGCGCCGGCACCGCGTTCGCCATGATCACGCTCGGCATCGGCGAACTGGTCGCCGCCGCAGTGTGGACGTTGCCCGAAGGATTCGGCGGCGCGGCGGGCGTTGCGATCGATCGCGGCAGCGGGCCCGCATGGGGCGCTTGGCATTTTGGCGCGCCGCGCCAAGCGTATGCCGTCATCGCCGTGTGGACGGCGCTCTCGGTCGTCGCCGTGTTCGCGCTGACGCGCACGCCGCTCGTGCGCATCGCCAATGCCGTGCGCGAGAACGCGACGCGCGTTGCCGCGCTCGGCATCGATCCGCGCCGCGTTCGATACGCCATGTTCGTCTTCGCGGCATTCTTCGCAGGCATTGCCGGCACGCTCACGTTGATCGACGTCGAACTCGCTTCGTCCGAAAGCGTGGCGATGACGCGCTCCGGCGCCGTCTTGATCGCAACCGTCATCGGCGGTTCGTCGACGTTCTTCGGCCCCGTCATCGGTGCGCTCGTGCTGACGGGGATGAGCGGCGCATTGGCCGGGGTGTCGCGCGCATGGCCCGTCTATCTCGGCTTGCTGTTCGTCGGCGTCGTGCTGCGCTGGCCCGAGGGCATCGCGGGTTGGTGGTGCGCGCATCGTTCGCGCATCGGCGCTTTCGACGTGCGCGCGCGGGGCCGAATCTATCTGCTTGGCGGCGTTGCCGCTGCAGCATGGCTCGGTGCGCTCGTGATTGCCGTCGAGTCGCTCTATGCGCTGCGTTTCGCGGCCGACGCCGGCGGCGTCTGGCGCCTCGGGCGGCTTGCCTTCGATCTGGCTTCGCCGGCCACACAGGCGGTTCTGGGCGGGCTCGTCGCGCTCGGGGCGGCGGCGCGCTGGGCGCTGCGTGCCGCACTGCAAGGACGAACGTGCGCGGGAGCGGACGAGTGACGATCGCACCCGCACTTAGTCTCGAAGGCATCGCCCGGCGCTTCGGCCCGACGCGAGTGCTGAACGGTGTCGATCTGTCCGTTGCCGCCGGCGAACGCCATGCTCTGATCGGGCCCAACGGCGCCGGCAAGTCGACGCTGTTCGACGTGGTCGGCGGCGTGCTGCAGCCCGATGCAGGCACGGTCCGGCTCGCGGGCGTCGACGTGACGGGACGCAGCCCGCATGCTCTCGCCCGCGGCGGGCTTGGCCGCAGCTTTCAAGCGACGCGCGTGTTCGCGCGCCTGACGGTGCTCGAGAACCTGCGCTGCGCGCTGTGGTGCGGCGCGCTCGCCGCACGCGGCGGCGTGGGGGCGCTGCAGCCGTTTTCGACTTGGGCGCTGTGGTGGCGGCGTTCGCGCGAGCTCGACGAGCGCGCCCGGGCGTTGCTCACGGAACTCGAGCTCGACGAGTCGGCGCAGACGCCGGCCGGTACGCTCGAATACGGCGCGCAGCGCCGGCTCGACCTGGGCATCGCCTTGGCGAGCGGCGCGCGCGTGCTGTTGCTCGACGAGCCGACGGCAGGGATGAACCGCGACGAGGCGGCGCATACGATTCGATGGTTGCGCGGCGTGACGGCCGGCAAGACGTTGCTCGTCATCGAGCACGACATGGACGCGGTGTTCGCATTGGCCGACCGCGTGTCGGTGCTGGTGCAAGGCCGCATCGTTGCGACCGGCACGCCGGCGCAGATCGCCGCGAACGCGCGTGTGCGCGAAGCCTATTTGGGCGCGTCGCCCGGGGAGCCTGCCTCATGACGGCGTTGCTCGAAGCGCGGGCGGTCTGTGCTTGGTACGGCCAGGCGCAGGTGTTGGACGGCGTGGATCTGCGCATCGATGCGGGCGAACTCGTGTTGCTATGCGGCCGCAACGGTTCGGGGCGTTCGACCTTCGCGAAAGCGCTAGCGGGTCTCGTTCGCCGCACAGGTTCGATCGTGTTCGCCGGGCGGCAGATCGTCGCATGCCCCACGTTCGAGATCGCGCGCCGCGGCGTGGGGTACGTCGCCGAGCAACGCGAAGTGTTTCCCACGCTCTCGGTGGAGGAGAACTTGCGCCTTGGCATCAAGCCCGGTACCGGACGGTCGGCCGCAAAGAAGATCGACGCGGCATTCGAGCGCTTCCCGATGCTGGCGCAACGGCGTAAGACCGAAGCGGGCGCGCTCTCGGGCGGCGAGCAGCAAATGCTCGTGCTCGTGCGGGCGCTCGTGGGCGAGCCGCGCTTGCTCGTCGTGGACGAGCCGACCGAGGGACTGGCGCCTCAGGCCGTGGCCGCGGTGGCCGATTGTTTGCAAGACCTGTGCGAGCGGGGCGGCGCGGTCCTCTTGATCGAGCAACGCCTGACGCTGGCGCAGCGCTTGGCCGCGCGCATCGCGGTGATGGGGCATGGCCGCATCGTTTTCGACGGCGCGGCGGGGGCGCTCGATGCAAAGACCATCGACGAATGGATTGCCATCGGGAGCGGACGCTGAATGCCGGGGTGAGGCGATGTTCCGCTTGGCGCGCCGACGTGCAATCGCTCGCGACCCCGCCAAGCGCGCCTCGCTTGCGCGATTTGCGCTCGGAAGAAGCCGAGCGCAAACCGTACGCGGTCGCCGCTTTCGTCATCCGGCGTCGCGCTGCGCGATCCAGTCGTGCGCCGGATCGTTCTTGAAATGCCAAACGCGCGCGGGCCCGGCCATCACGTTCAGGTAGTACGACTCGTATCCATACGGCACGACGACGGGATGATAGCCGCGCGGCACCATCACGATGTCGTGGTCTTCGACGGCCATCGATTCGTCGAGGTCGCGCGCGTCGGTATAGACGCGTTGGAATGCGAACCCTTGAGAGGGATTGAGTCGGTGGTAATACGTCTCTTCCAACGCGCTTTCCGCCGGAATTTGGTCGGCGTCGTGCTTATGGGGCGGATAGCTCGACGAATGGCCGCCCGGTGTGCGCACTTCGACGACGAGCAACGATTCGGCCGGCTCCGTTTGCGGAAGAATGTCGCAGACGTAGCGCGTATTGAGTCCCTTGCCCCGCACCGACCGTTTCATTTGCGACGGCTCGATGAGTCGGGCCGGATAGCGACCCGTGGCGGGCGCACTGGCTACGCCCAGTTCCGCGTCGCGCTCCGCGCGCACGGTCGCGCGCACGTTGGGCGGCACGTACAGGGCGTAGGGGGCGGCATCCTCGAACACGCTGTCGCGTGCGCCGACACTCGCGTAACGCGCCCCGCCCACGTCGATCGACACGGCGCCCGAGAGCACGACGATGCACGATTCGCGCTCGCTTTCGTGCACATAAAGCACCTCGTCGTGCGCCAGCCGGTAGGCGGCGAAACCGACGTAACGCCAGGCCGCCGTCTCCGGCGTCACGCGCGCGATCGTCATGCCCTCGCGCTGGGCTTTGACTAGCAGGCTCATGCGATGGCCCTCTCGGTGTTGGCCGGGGCGCTCGCTGCATCGACGAGTGCACGTAGCGTCCTGTACCCAAGCTGCGCATACTGGAAGCTCGGCGCAACGGTGGGATCTTGCTCCGCTTCGACCACGAGCCAGCCCCGATAGCCATGGCGCTTCAAGCTCGCAATGACGGCGGCAAAATCGACCGCGCCGTCGCCGGGCACGGTGAAAGCGCCGTTGATCACGGCTTCGAGAAAGCTCCAGTCGCGATTACGGGCCAATTTGACGATCTCGGGCCGCACGTCCTTGCAATGCACGTGGCAAATGCGCGATGCGTACGCCTCGAGCGTGGTGAGCGGATCGCCCCCCGCGAACGTGATGTGTCCCGTATCCAGCAACAGTCCGACCGCATCGCTCGTGCGCCGCATCAGGTTCTCGACGTCGGCGGGCGTTTCGACATAAGCGCCCATGTGGTGATGGTAGGCCACACGCACGCCGTGCGAGCGCGTGTATTGAGCGAAGCGATCGACGCGCGCGGCATAGGCGTCCCATTGATCCGCGGTGAAAAAGCGCGGCCGCTGATAGAGCGGGACCGGTGAGCCTTGGATCGTTTGGGCGACTTCGCCGTAGACCATCACGGTCGCGCCGTTCTTCGCGAGCAGTTCGAGGTGCGGGCCGACGGCCGCGATCTCCTCCTCGGCGCTGCGCTCGGCGAGGCGCCCCGAATACCAGCCCGAGACGAGCGCCAGATCGTACTGCGCGAGCAGCGCTTTGAGCGCATCCGGTTCGCGCGGGAATTTATTGCCGAGCTCGAAGCCCTCGTAGCCGATGGCGCGGCCTTCGGTGAGCGCGACGGACAACGGCGTCTCGCCGCCTAACGAGGGAAGATCGTCGTTCATCCACGAGAGGGGGTTCACGCCGATGCGCACTTGAAAATCGGTCATGCTGCGTTCCTTGGTTCGTTTCACGTTGCGAAGGCGTTGCGGGCGGTAAGGCTAGCGCAACGCGTTCAAGCGTCATTGGGCCGATGCGATGCGCCGGCGGGTGCGCCGCCACGCTCGGCTAGCTTCGTTTCATAGTGATTGCGCGCCTCGCGCACCGCCGCGCGCGCCGATACTTCCGGCACGGCGACTTCCCACCACCAGCCGCCGTCGTCGGTGGTGCGCGCCGGGTCCGTGTCGATGACCACCACCGACGTGCGATCGGCCGCACGCGCGCGAGCGAGCGCCGTTTCTAGCCCGGCGACATCGGCAACGTGCTCGGCATGCGCGCCGAGCGAGCGGGCGTGCGCGGCGAAGTCGATCGCGGGCGCACCGAGCGGCCCCTGCAAGCAGTCGTCGAACAAGTTGTTGAAGGGCGCGCCGCCGCAAGCTTGTTGCAGGCGGTTGATGCAGCCGTAGCCGCGGTTGTCGAGCACGACGACGATGAGCTTGGCCCCCAGCATGACGGAGGTGGCGATCTCGCTGTTCATCATCAGATAGCTGCCGTCGCCGACGAAGACGATGACCTCGCGCTCGGGCCGCGCGAGCTTCACGCCGAGGCCCCCCGCGATCTCGTATCCCATGCACGAGTAGCCGTATTCGACGTGATAGCCGCCAGGGCGCGCCGCGCGCCAAAGCTTGTGCAATTCGGCCGGCAAAGTGCCTGCGGCGCACACGGCGATGTCGCCTTCGGGCGAGCTCGCGCTCGACCGCTGCACGGCGCCGATGACGTCGGCGTCGTAGGGCAGCGTACCGTCTTCGCGCGGCGTGTTCGTGCGCGCGGCCACCGTCTCGCGCCATGCGTCGCACAGGCTGCGGGCGCGCTGCGTCCAGTCGGCGTTCGCCTGCCAGCCGCCGAGCCGCTGGCTCAACGTATCGAGCGTGGCGCGGGCGTCGCCGCAAACGCTCGTCGCACGATGCTTGAGCGCATCGAACGCATTGGCGTTGATGCCGATGACGCTCGCTTGCGCAAACAGGGTGTTGGACCCGGTCGTGAAATCTTGCAGGCGCGTGCCGACGGCGATGACGCAATCGGCTTCGTGCGCGAGCGCGTTCGCTGCGCTCGCGCCCGTGACACCGATGGCGCCGGCGTTGAGCGGATGATTCCACGGCAACGCGCCTTTGCCCGCTTGCGTTTCGCCGACGGCGATTCCATGGCGCTCGGCGAAGGCGCGCAGTGCTTCGGCGCCGCCGCGGCTGTATAGCACGCCGCCGCCCGCCACGATCACCGGCGAGCGGGCGCGGCGCAGCGCGGCGAGCGCCGCTTCGAGCTCGTCCTCACCGGGCGTGGGCGCGTGAAAACGCACGATGCGCCGTTCGAAGAACGTGCGGGGATAGTCGTATGCCATCGCTTGCACGTCTTGCGGCAGGGCGAGCGTGACGGGGCCCGTCAGGGCGGCGTCGGTCAGCACACGGATTGCGCGCGGCAACGCGTTCAGCAACTGTGCCGGATGCCCGATGCGGTCGAAATAGCGCGAGACCGGTTTGAGCGTGTCGTTCGCCGATAGGCCGCCGTCGTGGAAATCCTCGACCTGTTGCAGGACCGGATCCGGCGCGCGCGAGACGAAGATGTCCCCTGGCAGCAGCAGAACCGGCAAGCGGTTGACGTGGGCAAGGGCGGCCGCCGTGACGAGGTTGGTCGCGCCCGGACCGATCGAAGTCGTCACCGCCATCATGCGGCGGCGCATGTGCGCTTTCGCGTAGGCGATGGCGCTGTGCGCCATGGCTTGCTCGTTGTGGGCGCGATAGGTCGGCAACATGTCTCGATGCTGATAGAGCGCCTCGCCCAGGCCCGCGACGTTGCCGTGCCCGAAGATCGCGAATACGCCGCCGAAGAGCGGCGCCGTCGATCCTTCGCCGTCCTCGACGTGCTGCGCCGCGAGGTAACGCACGAGGGCTTGCGCGGCCGTGAGCCGAATCGTCGGGCCGTCCTCGGCTGTGGCGGCGCCCCGCCCGTCGAGCGTCGTTTCGTCGATACGCAGGTTCATCACGCCGCCTCCCGCCGCGCCGCTTGCGGCTGCGTGGCCTCGCCCCTATCGGCTCGCGCCGCGCGCCACGCGTCGATCAAGGTTTCGAATGTCGCGCGCACGTTCGCAACGAGGGCCGCGTCGTCGATTTCGCCGGCCAGCCAAGCGCGGCTCGGCTCGTGAAAGATCGTGCGCCCGACCGTGAAGCCCTTGCAGGTGGTCGAGGCTGCCGCCGCGCGAAACCCTTCGCTGAGCGTGTCGACGCCGGCTGAGAGACCCAGCAACACGACGCCGCGGCAGTAGGGGTCGCGCTCGGCGATCAGTGCATCGACCGCCTGCCACTGCTCGGCGCTGAGCGGGGCGAGCTTCCACCATTCGGGCTGGATGCCGAGGTTGTAGAGCCGCTTCAAAGCGCGAAAGACGGTATCGGGCGCGGCGGGAAGGGTGTCGCGATGCGGCGGGATGACTTCGAGCAACAACTCGTGGCCGCTCGCTTGCACGGCGTCGTACAGCGCGCGAAGCTGCGCTTCTTGTTCGACGCGTTCCGCGATGGGCGCATCCGGGTGATACTGAACCAGACACTTGACGACGTGCTCCTGGGGCCAAGCGACGAGCGCGGTGCCGACCGAGCGCCCGTGCTGAAACACGAGCGGCAGGGAGCCCGGCAACTCGACGGGACGGCCGATCCACCAGCCGCGGCCGGTGGCCGCATTGAGCGCGTCTTGGCCGTAGCGGTCGTCGATGAGCACGCCGATGCGTCCTTGCAAGCCGAGCGCCGCTTCCGTTTGCGCGACGGCGTCGACGAACAGGCGCTTCAGTTCGGCAATGCGCGCCTCGCTCGCACCCGTTTGCTGGGCGAGCTCGAAGAACTGATTGCGGTGGTCGAAGGCGAAGCCGAGCACCTCGTCATGCGGCGCGCGCGCGACGCTCACGCGATGCAGCCGTGCGAGCTTCGCGTCGAGATCGGGCCGGCGCATGCGCGCCGGGTCTCGCTCGACGGCCTCGCGCAAGTAGTCGAGTTCGGCCGGCGTCGGCATCGCCGGGGCGCAGGCATGGCGCGACACGACGAGTGCGCCGCACAGGTTGGCCGTGTGCGCGCAGCGCGCGAGCGGCGCATCGCGCAGCCACTCGGACAGAAAGCCCGAGGCGAAGGCGTCGCCCGCGCCCAGGACGTTCAGCACTTCCACTTCCATGCCGTGTTCGGTCGGCGCCTCGTCGATCGAAGCCGGCACTTTGCCTTCGACGATGGTGCAGCCGAGCGGACCGCGTTTGACCACGAGCGTGGCGGGCGTCACGGCGCGCACCATCGCTAGCGCATCGATGAGTTCGTGCTTGCCGCCCGCGATGCGAAACTCTTCTTCGGTGCCGATCACGAGATCGAACAACGGCAAGATGCGCTGCAAATGGGCGGTGACGTTTTCATCGGCGATGAAGCGGGTTTCGCCGTCGGCTTTGCCGGTGAGCCCCCACAGCACGGGGCGATAGTCGATGTCGAGCACGGTGCGCACTTGGTTGCGCCGTGCGTATTCGAGCGCGCGCCGGCTCGCGCGGTTCACGCGCTCAGTCGAGAAATGCGTGCCAGTGATGAGCAGCGCCTTGCTCGAAGCGATGAACGCTTCGTCGAAATCGCCTTCGTCGAGCGCCATATCCGCGCAGTTCTCGCGATGGAACACGAGCGGGAACGTGTCGCGGTCCTTGATGCCGAGCAAGACGAGCGCGGTCAGGCGCTCGGCGTCGACGCGCGTGTGGCCGACATCGCAGCCTTCGCGCGCGAGCGTCTCGACGAGAAAGCGGCCCATGTGATCGTTGCCCACGCGCGCGAGCATCGCGGAAGCGAGCCCGAGCCGCGCGCAGCCGAAAGCGATGTTGGCGGAGGAGCCGCCCAGATACTTGGCGAAGCTAGTCACATCTTCCAGCCTCGCGCCGATCTGCTGCGCGTAGAGATCGACCGCGAGGCGGCCGAGGCAGATGATGTCGCGCGTGCGGCCCGGGGCGAAGCGGCCGGTGGACGGATGAGAAGGAGGGGAGGCAGCCATGGAGTGGGTCCTGAGAAAACGTTGTGTAGCGCGTCGATGTGTGTTCGCGTGAGTGGCGCGCTCGAGCGTCAGATCGTCGCGCCGTCGAGTTCGGCGATCATCTTTTGCATTTCCGCGCCACCGGCCATCATGTCGAGGACGGCGTCCTTGCTGATCGTGTCCTTGGTGAACGTACCCATCGAGCGGCCGCGATTGAGCAGCGTGAACGAATCGCCGATCGGATAGGCGTGATGCACGTTATGGGTGATGAAGATGACGGAGATGCCGCGCTCGCGCGCCTTGTGAATCAGCTTGAGCACGTTGAAGCTTTGCTTGACGCCGAGGGCGGCCGTCGGTTCGTCGAGAATCAGCACGCGTGCGCCGAAATGAATCGCGCGCGCGATGGCCAGACACTGCCGCTCACCGCCCGACATCGTGCCGATCGGTTGATTGGCGTCGCGCACGTGGATGCCCATCTCGGCCAGCTTGTCGCGCGCCGTCGTGGCGGCGGTTTCGATGTCGAGCACGTTGATGAGCCCGAAGAGTTTTCGGCTCGGCTCGCGGCCCATGAAGAAGTTGCGGGCGACGGAAAGCAGCGGCACGAGCGCCAGATCTTGATAGACCGTCGCAATGCCGAGATCGAGCGCGTCTTTGGGCGAGCCAAATTGCACGGGCTGGCCGTCGACGAGATACTGCCCCTCGCTCGGCGTATGCACGCCCGCGAGCGTCTTGATCAGCGTCGATTTGCCGGCGCCGTTGTCGCCCAGCAGGCAATGCACCTCGCCGCGCCGCAGTCTGAGCGTGACGTCTTTGAGCGCAATCACGCTGCCGAAATAGCGGCTGACGTTTTCGAGCGCGAGGATGTAGTCGGCGTCTTGGCCCGGGGTTTGGGTAGCGGAAGTCATCGGTACGGCTCCGTCGATCAACGCGCCGCCGCGATGCGGCTACGCACATAATGGTTGAAGAGCACCGCGAACAGCAGCATCAAGCCGAGGAATACGCGGAACCAATCGGAATCGATGTTGGTGTAGGTGATGCCGATCTGCACGACGCCGAAGATGAGCGAGCCGAAGCACGCGCCGACGACCGAGCCGTAGCCGCCCGTGAGCAGCGTGCCGCCGATCACGGCCGCGATGATCGCTTCGAACTCCTTCTGCAAGCCGCGGTCGGCCGCGGCCGAGCCGATATCGCACACTTGCAGCACGGCAAAGAGGCATGCGCAGAAAGCGGTCAGCACGAACAAGCGAATCTTCACGCGCCGCACGGGCACGCCCACGTTCTTCGCCGCGTTGGCGTCGCCGCCCACGGCGAAGATCCAATTGCCCAGGCGCGTCTTGGCGAGCGTGAATGCGCAGACCGCGGCCAAAGCGAGCCACCAGACGATCACTTTCGGCACGCCGGGCACGAGCGGTTCGCCCGAGTCGAGAAGCTTCACGAGGCCGATGTGTCCGAGCCAGCGGAACAGCCCGTGAAACGCCACGCCTTGGAACAAGGTGTGCGCGAGAGCGCTTTTCGCTGCAACGTCGCCCACGCCCGAAATGATCGTGCGATCGGCGAACATGACCGAGAGCGCCAGCGTCAGGCCGCGCAGGATGAACATGAACGCGAGCGTGACGATGAAAGAGGGCAGCCGCGTGCGCATCACGAGATAGCCGTTGAGCGCGCCGAGCAACATCGAGCCCACGAACGCGAACACGATCGCAAGCTCGATGGGCCAGTGAAAGTACATGGTCGGCAGCGCGACCATCATGCCCGCGAAGCCGATCATCGAGCCGATCGACAAATCGAACTCGCCCGCGATCATGAGCAAGCACGCGCCCACGGCGATGATGCCCAGATAGGCCGCCACCTGCGACCAATTCATGATGCCGTCGAGATTGAACATGCCGGAATTTCCGGCGCCGATCGCGAAAACGAGAAACACCATGACCGTGCCCGCGAGCGAGGCGAACTCGGGGCGGGACAAAAGCTGCTTGAACCACGATTCGCGGCGCACGCGCTCATCGGCCGCGTCTTGCGGATTCGACTCGTGCTGCTTGCGCAAGTTGGCGTGAAAGTGATCGGCGACGCCCATCGAATGTCTCCTTGTACGCGGTGTGGGCCATCCGAAAAACCGGCCCGCACCGCGCTGTCATGCAAAACGATCAAATTGAAATAGCCGCTGATGCAAAAGCGAAGCGCGGGAAAAACGCGTCGCTCAGCGGTATTGCCCCGCGAATTTGACGACTTTGTCGACGTTGGCCTTCGTGATGAATCCCGGGCCGGAGAGGATCGTCGTGGGCTGATAGACGGGCGCGAGGCCGTAGGCGTCGAGCCGGGCCTTGAACTTCGGATTGTTTTGCAGCGCCTTCTCGATCGCCATCGGATCGCTCGTATGCTCCTTCTTGGCGATCGCGAGCACGGCCACGGCCAGATAGCCTTGCAGGTACGGTTGCTGGTCGATGGCGAACTGAATCGTGCCGTCGCCGATCGCCTTCGCGATGTCGTCGTCGAAATCGAACGTCGCGAACCAGAGCTTGCCTGCCAAGCCCATGTCCTTCAGGGCGCGAATCGTCGGATCGGCCGAGAGCGGCCCGAGCGTGAGCACGCCCTGGGTATTCGGGTGATTGCGCAGATACGCTTCGACCTTCGACTTCACGCCGTTGGGGTCTTGGCCAGCGTCGAGCGTGGACGATTTGAAGTCCACGCCTAGCGCTTCGGCAAAGCCGCGGCAACGCTCGAACGAGGCCGGGTTCGTCGCATAGTGGTTGACGCACAGGAACGATTTGATGCCCGCGGCTTTCGCTTTTTCGCCGGCGGCATGGCCCGCGACGTATTCCAACTGGCCGATATGCATGATCGCGCCGAGTTGCTTGCTCTGCTCGAGTGTGCCCGAGTTGATCGTGACGAGCGGAATCTTCTTATCGGTGACCTTCTTGATCGAGCTCTTGAGCACATCGAAATCGGCGATGGTCGTGGCCACGCCGTCATAGTTGCGCGCGGCGGCCTGTTCGACGAGCCGCGACATGTCGGACAAATCGCCGTTGGGGGGATTGCGATAGTCGGTGTGGACGTCGAAGTCCTCGTCGGCTTGCTTGATGGCGTTCTTGATCGTGTTCCACCACGAGTCGGAGTCGGGCGCGTGGCTGATCAGCACGAATTTGGCGTCGGCTGCGTGGGCCGACGAGACCGCGAACGGACCGAACGCCAATGCCAGCGCGGACGTGAATGCCGCGGCGAACGTCCTCACTGCGGCCTTGCGTGTGCAAAGTCTCATTTGTCTCCACCTATTCGAAGTTATGTCGTTGGGAGCGATGCCGCGACCGGCGCGCGCCGCTCACGACAAAGATTAGGCGAACTCGATCAGGATTGCAAAGAAAATTTCATTGTCGGTGGAAATGGAAAATTCATTCCATTTCATGGCGGACGTGCCTATAATCCGCATCGTCGGGACGCGCTGCGGCCGCAGCTTTCGAGCGGCGCTCGAGCCGCTACCGAGGAGCGATGGCGTGCCGCAGCGAAGCGTCGGAGCGCAGCACCCGTTTAACAGGATGAGAGCCATGCAGGAAGAGACCACGGACGAATTGCCGAGCGTCGACGAGTTGATGCAGCGTGTCGCCGACGCTTACGACGCGCTGCCCCGGCAATTGAAGAGCGTGGCGTCGTACCTGGAACAGCATCGAGCGAGCGTGATGGTCGACCGCACGAGCGACATCGCCGCGAGTTGCGGCGTGCATCCATCTGCCGTAGTGCGTTTTGCGCAGCGCTTCGGGTTTTCGGGGTTCTCCGATCTGCAGGCCGTGTTCAAGCAGGCGTACGCAGGCCAGAGTCCTTCGGGGCAGACCTATAAGCAACGGATTCGCAAACTGATCGACGAAAAGCCGGGGCGCTTATCGGGCGGCAACGTCGCGCGCGAGTTCGTCGCCGCCTGCCGCAATGGCCTGGACGAACTCGAAGCGACGCTCGACGACGAGCAATTCGAGGCGGCCGTCTCGATGCTCCAGCATGCCGAGAACATCTACGTGATCGGCGTGCGGCGCTCGTTTCCGGTGGCGAGCTACATCGTTTATGCATTGCAGCACACGGCCAAGCGCGTCCATCTCATCTCGGGCTTCGGCGGCATGTTTCGCGAGCAGATCCGCAGCGTGAAGAAGGGCGACGTCGTCATCGCCATCAGCTTCGAACCCTACGGCCGCGAGACGCAGTACTGCTTGCGTATCGCCCATCATCACCAAGCGCAAACGCTCGTCATCACCGACAGCCGTTTGTCGCCGCTCGGGCGTTACGCGAGCGCGCAGTTATTCGTCAAGGAAGGCAGCGCATTCGCCTTTCGCGCACTGACGAGCACCATTTGCCTGTGCCAGGCGCTGTTCGTCGCGCTTGCGTACCGGCTCGAGTTGAACGTAGAAGAATCCAAGGACACAGGAGGATACGATGACTAGTCAAGACGCGATCGACGTCGCGGTATTCGGCGCGGGCCGCATCGGCCGCATTCATGCAGGCAATCTCGCGCGGCATCCGGGTGCGCGGCTCAAATACGTGGTCGACGTCAATCGCGCCGCGGCCGCGGAGCTTGGGGCGCAGTACGGTGCGATGGTGGTCGAGGCCGACGTTGCGCTAGCCGATGCGAGCATCGGCGCCAGCGTCATTTGTTCGAGCACCGATACGCACGCCGATTTGATCGAGCGTTCGGCGGCCGCGGGCAAGCATATCTTCTGCGAAAAGCCCGTCGATCTCGAACTCGAGCGGGCGCGCGCCTGCGCGCGTGCCGTCGAAACGGCGGGCGTCGTCTGCATGATCGGCTTTCAGCGCCGCTTCGATCCGACCTTCGCCGCGGTCAAGGCGCGGCTCGACGCGGGCGAAATCGGCACGCCCGAAATGCTCGTCGTGACGAGCCGCGACCCCGGCGCGCCGCCCGTCGAGTACATCCGCCGCTCGGGCGGCATCTTCAAGGACATGCTGATCCACGACTTCGACATCTTTCGCTGGATCCTCGATGACGAGGCGCAGACGGTGCATGCGAGCGGAAGCTGCCTGACGGACCCGGCGATCCTCGACGCGGGCGACATCGATTCGACGGCCGTCACGATTCGCACGAAACGCGGGCGGCTCTGCCAGATCAATACGACGCGGCGCGCCGCATACGGCTACGACCAGCGCTTCGAGGTGCTTGGCAGCGCGGGCATGCTGCAGGCCGGCAACGTGCGGCCCACCGAAGTGCTTGCATATTCCTCGCGCGCGGTTTCGAGCGACTTGCCCGAAGCGTTCTTCCTCGAGCGCTATCGCGCCGCGTATGCGAACGAGGTCGCGCACTTCTTCGATGCCGTGACGCAAGGGGCGAGCGTGCGCACGACGATCGCCGACGGCGTCAAGGCGCTCGAACTGGCCGAGGCCGCGACGCGCTCGTGGCGCGAGGGCCGAGTGGTCGCGGTGGGCGAGTAGAGGGAGCGAGACCGTGACGACGATGGCAGAACGTGCACCCGTGAAGATCGGGATTGCGGGATTGGGGCGGCTCGGCAAGCGCCACGCGACGAATTTGGCGTACCGCGTGCCCGGCGCGGTGTTGGCGGCGGCGTGCAGCCCCGTCGCGCAAGAGCGCGATTGGGCGCGAGAGACGTTCCCCGGCACGCGGCTTTATTCGGACTACGAAGCATTGCTCGCCGACCGCGAGCTCGATGCACTGTGGCTCGTGACGCCTTCGTCGTTGCATGCCGAGCAAATTGCCGCCGCGCTGCGTGCGGGCAAGCACGTGTTCTGCGAGAAGCCGCTTTCGCTCGACGTCGCCGAATGCGAGCGTGTGCTCGGCGTGGCTCGTGAGTATCCGCAACTCGAAGCGATGATCGGTTTCATGCGTCGCTTCGACCCGAGTTATCGCGACGCGTACGACAAGGCGTGCGCGGGCGCCATCGGCCGGCCGTTCATGGTGCGCTCGCAAACGACGGATCTGAACGATCCCGATGGTTTTTTCGTCCGATTCGCGCCGACTTCGGGCGGCATTTTTCTCGACTGCACGGTGCATGACATCGACGTCGCGCGCTGGTTCTTCGACGGCGCGCGGGCGACGCGCGCCTTCGCCACGGGCGTGATCGCGTTGCACGAGGGGCTGCGCGAGTGCGCGGATGTGGACAACGGCGTAGGCGTCGTCGAATTCGAAGGCGGGCGCATGGCCGTGTTCTATGCCTCGCGCACGATGGCGCATGGCTGCGATACGCAAAGCGAAGTGATCGGCACGGGCGGTGCGCTCGCGATCGGTCACAATCCGCGGCGCAATCGCGTGGAAATATACGAAGCGGGCGGGGTGCGCAGCGAAAGCACGCCGACCTTCTTCGACCGCTTCGAGGAGGCGTTCCTGCACGAAGCGCACGCGTTCGTCCAAACCGTGTGCGCCCGCCGGGCGGGTACGGCGAGCGCCGGGGGCGCTGCATCGGCGGGCGCGACGCTGGCCGACGCGCTCGAGGCGACGCGCATCGGCCACGCGCTGCGGGAGGCGTTCGCGACGGGGTTGCCGGTGACGCTTTAGGCCCGTCCCGGTCGATCCGAGGCTTGCGAGCGCGCCACGGCCGGCGTTGGCGGCAACGACGGCTGATCGAGCGTGGCCCGGCGCTGCGGTAAAATTCATTTTTTGCAATTTTGTCGCAAGGTCCCCATTCGCGGGGCGCGCGTTCGCTTTTCTAAAAGGTCAATGGCCGATGGACATTCATAAAGAAGTCGATGCACGCGGGTTGAGCTGCCCGCTGCCGATCTTGAGGGCGAAAAAAGCGCTGGCGGATATGCAAAGCGGCCAGATTTTGAAAGTGCTGGCGACCGATCCCGGTTCGCAACGCGATTTCGCGGCGTTCGCCAAGCAAACGGGCAATGAAATCGTCGAGAGCTCGACGCACGATAAGACCTTCGTGTTCTTGATGCGAAGGCGCTAACGAACGGCGATCGAGGCGCGGACGAAGGCAGTGCTTCGCCATGTACATCTTCATTCGAACCAACTGAGGCGAACTGCGCGGCGTAATGCGCTAGCGCAGCTATCGTCCTCTCGGGCCTGTTTCTCTCAATAGTTGACCTCGGTTCAATGGTGCGGCGGTTCGTGCCGCGCGCCCTCGTGTGCGCGATATCGATGGCGGCTATAGTGCTACTGCGAATCGGCGACGAGGGCCGCGCACGTGCCGGCCTCGCCCACGGTCGAATTCGCGAAGCCGTATCGGGTCTGGCGCGACAAACGATGCGGCAAACGCAGGGGTGCGACCTCGATCACCGCCAAGTTTCGATCGAACCGAGAGACGACCATGCTAGCGAGAGCGCCTTCACTCGTTACTCCCCCAACACCGAGGGCGCGCTCTTATTCGGCGGGTATGCAGAGCAACGCGCCGTTCGGTCCGGACAGCTTCGTTCGTTACGAGCCGTCTTTTTACCGCATCGTCGTTCAAGCGCATGGCGCACCGGGCAATACCGGACACAAGAGCGCGGCCGCCGTGGCGAAGGTCATCGACAACTTCATGCACGAGCGCCGCATACAGAAATCGAACGTGAAGTACCTCTACCTGCAATCATGCTGGGCTCGATCGGGCGGGCTCTTCTCCCAGGCAGCGGCACTTGCCAACATCACCGGTTTCAAGGTCCTTTCGGTGAAAGGCAGATATAGCGAGCAGCGCAGAAACGAGATGAAAGTCACCGAGCCGAATCGCTTCGAGTTCGTGCGAGCCTTATCCAAAACCGGAAACAAGGTGATGTTCGGCGTGACTGAAGCGGGTTTGTCGCTCGTTGCGCGGACTAGAGGCGCCGCGGGCGGTGCGAGCGCCGCGGCCCACGGGCGCGCGCAATCGTCGTAGGTAGGTGCACCAGCGAGGCAAACGCCGCGCGACGACGCGCCTGCGGCATGTCGGACGCGATCGTCGTGCTGGATAAAGGCGTTTGCGCGCCGGCGCAGCGCTTAGCTGTCCATCACGGGCGCACGCGTGCGCAGATAATGATCGAAATCCTCGGCCACTTCCGGGTGCCGCAGCGCGAATTCGACGGTTGCTTTCAGGTAGCCGAGCTTGCTGCCGCAATCGAAGCGCGTGCCGTGATATTTGTAGGCCAGCACTTGCTCATCGCCGAGCAGCGATTGAATGCCGTCGGTCAGCTGGATCTCGCCGCCCGCGCCGGGCTTGAGCGCGCGCAGATGATCGAAGATACGCGGCTTGAGCACATAGCGGCCCACGACGCCGAGGTTCGACGGTGCCACTTCGGGCGCCGGTTTTTCAACGATGCCCGACATCTTGATGATGGCGTCTTCCCATTCCTTGCCGTCGACGATACCGTACGAGCGCGTATCTTGCGGCGGGATTTCTTCGACGCCGATCACCGAGCTGTGATAGTGGTCGAAGACATCGATCATCTGCTTCATGACGGGCGGCTCGGCATAGAGCAAATCGTCTGCGAGAATGACCGCGAACGGGTTGTCGCCGACGAGCTTCTCGGCGCATAGCACGGCGTGGCCCAGGCCCAGCGCTTCGGGTTGACGCACGTAGAAGCAATCGACGTGGCTCGGCTTGATGCTGCGCACGAGCTCGAGCAGCTTGTCTTTACCGCGCGCTTCGAGCTCCGCTTCGATTTCATACGACTTGTCGAAGTGGTCCTCGATTGCGCGCTTGCTGCGGCCCGTGACGAAGATCATCTCGGTGATGCCCGCGGCCATCGCTTCTTCGACCGCGTATTGGATCAGCGGCTTGTCGACGATCGGCAGCATCTCCTTGGGGCTGGCCTTCGTGGCCGGAAGAAAGCGCGTGCCGAGGCCCGCAACCGGAAAGACAGCCTTGGTGACTTTTAGCATGGCGTTACCTTAATTCTCGAGTACTGTTGGGACCAACATGCCCATTGAACGCAATGTCCGGCGTTCGAGGTACCGAACGCCGCACTAGGCCGGAAGGCGCGCGAGCTGTGCGCTGAGCTTGGCAATGGTGTCCCGGTATTGTGACAGCCTTTTCTGCTCTTGCTCTACGACAGGAGCCGGTGCTTTTGCGACAAAAGCCTCGTTTCCGAGCTTCGCCGCGCACTTGGCGATTTCCGCGTCGAGCCGAGCAATTTCCTTGCCCAGACGCTCACGCTCGGCCGCCACGTCGATTTCGACGAGCAGCGCGAGCTTGTCACCGCCGACGATCGCGATCGGCGCGCCTTGCGCCTGCGCGTCGAGGGTGGCTTCGTCGGCCATGATGCGCACTTCCGACAAGCGGGCGAGTGCTTGTGCGTACGGGGCGAACGACTGCCATTGGCCGGCGTCGCCGTGTACCAGCAAAGGGACCTTGGTTGCGGGCGATAGGTTCATTTCGCCTCGTAAATTTCTGCAAGCATCGATCGCGCCTTTTAGCTCCGCGGCCCAGCGCTCGGCTTTTTCGTCGATTTTTTTCTCTTCGGCGCGCGGGTAGGGTTGCACCATGATCGAGGCCTCGCCGCTCGCCGCATCTTGCGGATATGCGTCGGTGAGCGGCGCGACCTTTTGCCAAAGCGCCTCCGTGATGAACGGAATGATCGGGTGCGCAAGCCGCAGCACCGTTTCGAGCACACGCAACAGCGTGCGCCGTGTGGCGCGCTGTTGCTCCGGCGTGCCGTTCTGAATCTGCACTTTCGCCAGCTCGAGATACCAATCGCAATACTCGTCCCACACGAACTTGTAGATCGCGTTGGCGACGTTGTCGAAGCGGTAATCGGCGAAGCCCTTTTCGACTTCGGCCTCCACGCGTTGCAAGAGCGAGACGATCCAGCGGTCCGCTTGCGAGAAATCGGTGTAGCCGCCGGGGCCGCAATCGCCGGGCGCGCAGGCGCCGGGCTTGGCGAAGCCGCAATCGTGGCCCTCGCAATTCATCAGCACGAAACGCGTGGCGTTCCACAATTTGTTGCAGAAGTTACGATAGCCTTCGCAGCGCGCAAGGTCGAAGTTGACGTTGCGCCCGAGCGTGGCCATCGACGCCATCGTAAAGCGCAAAGCGTCGGTGCCGAACGCGGCGATGCCGGCGGGGAATTCCTTGCGCGTTTTCTTTTCGATCGACCCGGCCTGCTTCGGATTCATGAGGCCCGTCGTGCGCTTGGCGACGAGCGCTTCCAAATCGATGCCGTCGACGATGTCGATCGGATCGAGCGTATTGCCCTTGCTCTTCGACATCTTCTGGCCTTCGTGGTCGCGCACGAGCCCATGCACGTAGACGGTGCGAAACGGCACCTTTCCCGTGAAGTGCGTCGTCATCATGATCATGCGCGCAACCCAGAAGAAGATGATGTCGAAGCCGGTCACGAGCACGGAGGAGGGCAGGAATGCGGCCAGCTCCTTCGTCTCGTTGGGCCAGCCGAGCGAGGAGAACGGCACGAGCGCGGACGAGAACCACGTGTCGAGCACATCGTCGTCGCGCGTGAGCGCGCCCTCGTAGCCACGCGCTCGCGCTTGCTCGCGCGCTTGGGCTTCGGTGCGGGCGACGAAGACTTCGCCGTTCTCGCCGTACCAGGCGGGGATCTGGTGGCCCCACCACAGTTGCCGCGAGATGCACCAGTCTTGGATGTTCTCGAGCCACTGGTAATAGGTGGTCGTCCAGTTTTCCGGGACGAACCGGATTTCGCCGTTGCGCACGACGTCGAGCGCGACCTGCGCGATCGACTTGCCGGGATGGAACGTGCCCTCCGGCGCGCCCTTGCTCATCGCGACGAACCATTGGTCGGTCAACATCGGCTCGAGCACGACGCCCGTGCGATCGCCGCGCGGCACCATCAAGCGGTGGTCTTTCACCGATTCCAGCCACCCCTGTGCATCGAGATCGGCCACGACGCGCTTGCGCGCCTCGAACCGGTCCAGCCCGCGATACGCCTGCGGCGCGTTGTCGTTGATCTTCGCTTCGAGCGTGAGGATTTCGATTTGCGGCAGGTTGTGGCGCTGGCCGACCTGGTAGTCGTTGAAGTCGTGCGCGGGCGTGACCTTCACGACGCCCGTGCCGAATTCGCGATCGACATAGTCGTCGGCGATGATCGGAATTTCGCGTTCGGTGAGCGGCAGCTTCACGTGTTTGCCGATCAGATGCGCGTAGCGCTCGTCCTCGGGGTGAACCATCAAGGCGACGTCGCCCAGCATCGTTTCGGGGCGCGTCGTGGCGACGGTCAAGTGGCCGCTGCCGTCGGCGAGCGGATAGCGGATATGCCAGAGGTGACCGTTTTCTTCCTCGCTCGCCACTTCCAGGTCGGACACGGCCGTCATCAACACCGGGTCCCAGTTGACGAGGCGTTTGCCGCGATAGATGAGCCCCTGTTCGTACAGCCGCACGAACACGTCGCTGACGACCGCCGACATCTTCTCGTCCATCGTGAAGTATTCGCGCGACCAATCGATCGAGGCGCCCAGACGCCGGACTTGGTTCGTGATCGTCGAGCCCGAGCGTTCTTTCCATGCCCAGACGCGCTCGACGAACTTCTCGCGGCCCAGGTCATGGCGCGAGACGCCTTCCTGGTCGAGCTGCCGCTCGACGACGATTTGGGTGGCGATGCCGGCGTGATCGGTGCCGGGCAGCCACAGCGTGTTCGCGCCGAGCATGCGGTGATAGCGCGTGAGGCCATCCATGATCGTCTGATTGAACGCGTGCCCCATGTGCAGCGTGCCCGTCACGTTCGGCGGCGGCAGTTGGATCGAGAAGTTGGGCGCGCCCGGCGTGAAAGCGGGTTTTGCGTACCCACGTTTTTCCCATTCGGGGCCCCAGTGGGCCTCGATCGTCTGGGGCTCGAAACTCTTCGCCAGCGTGGTGTCGGTCATGGTTGGAAATCCGCCGAAAAATGCCTGAGGTGAGATGAAATCCGGTATCGGAACCTGCCGCGGGCCGCGGCCGGCCTTCGATCGCAGGTTCGAAACCGTCAATTATAAGGGGACGGCAGAGGGGCACGGCGGCCGGCCTTATAATGATCGGCTCCCAAAGCGTCGCCGCCCGCGGCGTCGCCCGCTTCCTTCCGTTGCAGAGAACCGCTTCCTCCATGCCAGAACTGCTCGCCAACCTGAACCCCGAACAATATGCGGCCGTGACGCTGCCGAACGAACCGGCGCTGATCCTGGCGGGCGCGGGCAGCGGCAAGACGCGCGTGCTGATCACGCGCATCGCGTGGCTGATCCAACAAGGCTACGCCTCGCCGGCCACGGTGCTCGCCGTCACTTTCACCAACAAGGCGGCGCGCGAAATGATGGGGCGCCTGTCGGCGCTCTTGCCGATCGACACGCGCGGCATGTGGATCGGCACCTTCCACGGCCTGTGCAATCGCATGCTGCGCGCACATTACCGCGATGCGGGGCTGCCGGCCACGTTCCAGATTCTGGATACGGCGGATCAACTGTCCGCCATCAAGCGTCTGATGAAGGGCCTGAACGTCGACGACGAGAAATACCCGCCGAAGAACCTCCAGTACTTCATCAACAATGCCAAAGAGCAGGGGCTGCGCCCCGACCAGGTCGATGCGAGCGACAGCTTCAATTTGAAATTCGTCGAACTGTATCGCGCGTACGACCAACAATGTCAGCGCGAAGGCGTGGTCGATTTTCCGGAATTGCTGCTGCGCTGCTACGAGCTGCTCGCGCACAATGCGCCGCTGCGCGCGCACTACCAAGCGCGCTTTCGGCATATTCTCGTCGACGAGTTCCAGGATACGAACAAGCTGCAATACGCGTGGCTCAAGCTGCTCGCGGGACAGGGCAATGGGGCGGCGTCCGGTTCGATTTTCGCAGTCGGCGACGACGATCAATCGATCTACGCGTTTCGCGGCGCGAACGTGGGCAACATGCTCGACTTCGAGCGCGAGTTCAACGTTCGCCATCTGATCAAGCTCGAGCAGAACTACCGCTCGCACGGTTACATCCTCGATACCGCCAACGCGCTGATCGCCCACAACTCGCGGCGCTTGGGCAAGAACTTGCGCACCGACGCCGGCCACGGCGAGCCCGTGCGCGTCTACGAGGCGGCCACCGATATACAGGAGGCCGGTTGGATCGTCGAGGAAATCCGCGCGCTGATCAACAACGGCGGCCTCGCGCGCAGTGAGATCGCCGTGCTCTACCGCAGCAACGCGCAATCGCGCACGATCGAGCACACGCTCGTGAATGCCGGTATCGCCTATCGCGTCTACGGCGGTCTGCGCTTTTTCGAGCGGCAGGAAGTCAAGCACGCGCTGGCCTATTTGCGGCTGATCGACAATCCTAACGACGACACCGCGTTCGCGCGCGTCGTCAACTTCCCCACGCGCGGCATCGGCGCGCGCTCGATCGAGCAATTGGCCGACGCAGCGCGCTCCTATGGCACGTCGATGGCGGCGGCGATTCCCTATGTGGCGGGCAAAGCCGGCACGAGCCTCGGCGCGTTCGCCACGCTCATCGCCAAAATGCGAGCCGAAACCGAGCGCATGAGCTTGCCCGAGACGGTGGAGTACGTCGTTCGCACGAGCGGCCTGTCCGTCTTCTACGAGAACGAGCGAGAAGGGCAGGATCGGCTCGAAAACTTGCAGGAACTCGTGAACGCGGCCACCGCGTTCGTCAGCGAAGAGGGCTACGGGCTCGATACGCCCGCGCGCTCGATCCGGCTCGCGCCGGGCGCCACGGCAGCGCCGGAGCTGCGCGCGGCCTCGCTCGATGACGAGACCGTGGTGCTCGAGGCCGCGAGCCTGAGCGACCCGGCGCAAAACCCCGACACCATGACCCCGCTCGCAGGCTTCTTGTCGCACGCTTCGCTCGAGGCGGGCGAGAGTCAAGCGCAAGCGGGTCAAGATGCGGTGCAACTGATGACCGTGCATGCGGCCAAGGGGCTCGAGTTCACGGCGGTGTTCATCACCGGCCTCGAAGAAGGGCTGTTCCCGCACGAGAACAGTGCCATGGAGACCGACGGTCTAGAAGAAGAGCGCCGGCTCATGTATGTGGCGATCACGCGCGCGAAGGAGCGGCTCTATCTGTCGTTCGCGCAAAGCCGGCTCTTGCACGGGCAGACGCGCTACAACGTGCGCTCGCGGTTCTTCGACGAGCTGCCCGAAACCACGCTCAAGTGGCTGACGCCGAAGGTCGAAGCCGGCTCGCGCTGGGGCGCTCGTGCGGAAGGTTCGGCGTGGAACCGCGATTGGTTCGCGCGCCCCGATCGCGGCCGTGCGGCGAACTTCGAGGCGCCGCCGCTGCCCGCCTTCGCCAACGAGCAGCGCGCGGCCGATACGGGCTTTCGCGTCGGGCAGCAAGTCTTCCATACGAAGTTCGGCGAAGGCGCGATCACGGCGCTCGAAGGCGCAGGCGCAGACGCGCGCGCGCAGGTTCGGTTCAAGCGGCACGGCGAGAAGTGGCTCGCGCTTGCCGTGGCCAAATTGCAGGTCGTGGAATGAATCTCGATATGAACGTGACGAACGGTGCGGGCAACGCCAGCGGTGACGGCGCTACGCCTCGGCTCGGCGTGCTCGCCGCGTTGCCGCAGGAGTTGGGCGACCTCATCGAAGCGATGCGCGCCGAGGGCGGCATGCGCACGGTGACGTTGGGCAAGCGCGATTACCACCTCGGCACCGCCTACGGCGTGCCGTGCGTCGTGACGCTCGCGCGCGTCGGCAAAGTGGCGGCTGCTGCCAGCGCGAGCGCGCTGATTCACGTCTTCGGCGTCGCCTCGATGGTGTTTACGGGTGTGGCGGGCGGGGTCGGCGCGGGTGTGCGCGTGGGCGATATCGTGGTGGCTGACGCGCTGCTGCAGCACGACATGGACGCTTCGCCGCTGTTTCCGCGCTACGAGGTGCCGCTCTTGGAGCGGTCGCATTTTCAGGCGCATGCGCCGCTGGCCGATGCCCTCGAAGCCGCCTGCCTGCGCTTCGTTTCCGAAGAGGCCGATGCGCTCGCCGAGCGTTTCGCGTTTCACGGGCCGCGCGTGCACCGAGGGTTGATCGTCAGCGGCGACCGCTTCGTGTCCAGCGCGAGCGAAGTGCGTGCGCTGGCGAGCGCGCTACCCGAAGCGATGGCCGTGGAGATGGAGGGCGCGGCGATGGCGCAAGTGTGCTTCGAGCATGGCGTGCCGTGTGCGATCGTGCGAACCATTTCGGACACCGCCGACGATCACGCAACGGCCTCGTTCACCACGTTCTTGACGGATATCGCGGGGAGCTATTCGTCCGGTGTGCTGGGGCGCTTCTTGCGGGCGCAGGCCGCCATGGAGCAAAGCGGCAGCTAGTGCGGCGATCGGCGCTCGAGCGCCGTTTGGCGCCGATCGCTACGCAAGTCGCTAGCTAACCGCTAACCGCCCGACAACGGCGGGGCCGGCCGCCTGTCACGTCCGGCCGTGCGTCAAGGCGCTTCAGCGGTCAGGCACGCGCCTGACGTTTTTGTTCGAGGTTGGGCAGGAGCACGGTCAGCACGCCGATCAGCGGCAGGAACGAGCAAACCTTGTAGACGAAACCGATGCTCGTGGCATCCGCCAGATCGCCGAGCACCGCTGCCCCCACGCCGCCCAGCCCGAATGCGAAGCCGAAGAACAGGCCCGCCACCATGCCGACGTTGCCGGGAATCAACTCTTGCGCGTAGACGATGATGGCCGAGAACGCGGAGGCCAGCACGACGCCGATGACGACCGTCAGCACGCCGGTCCAGAACAGATTCGCGTAGGGCAACAGCAGCGTGAAGGGCGCCACGCCGAGAATCGAAACCCAGATCACGTACTTGCGGCCGATGCGATCGCCGACCGGGCCGCCGATGATCGTGCCCGCGGCCACCGCGGCCAGGAAGACGAACAGATGGATCTGCGCGGCTTGCACGGACAGGTGAAACTTGTCGATCAGATAGAACGTGAAATAGCTGTTCAGGCTCGCCAAGTAAAAATATTTCGAGAAAACGAGCAATACGAGCACGCCGATCGCGAGCGCCACCCGCGATTTCGACAGCGACGGATGCAGCGCTCGCGCGCTTGCCTTCTTCTTGGTGGCCGGATGCCGGCTATACCAGCGCCCGATGTTCGCGAGGACGACCATCGCCACGAGCGCGGCCACCGAGAACCACGCGATGCTGCGTTGGCCGTGCGGGATCACGATCAGTGCCGCGAGAAGCGGGCCGAGCGAGGAGCCGGCATTGCCGCCGACTTGGAACAGCGATTGGGCGAGCCCGTAGCGTCCGCCCGAGGCCATGCGCGCGACGCGCGACGATTCCGGGTGAAACACCGAGGAACCGCAGCCGACGAGCGCCGCCGCGATGAGCAACACGCCGAAGTGGGAGGCGACGGACATCAGCACGAGCCCCGAGAGCGTGAAGCCCATGCCGACCGGCAGCGAGTAGGGCTGCGGGCGCTTGTCGGTGTAGAAGCCGACGAGCGGCTGCAGCAGCGAGGCCGTGATCTGGTAGGTGAGCGTAATGAGGCCGATCTGAGCGAACGACAGCGAAAAGTTTTGCTTGAGCATCGGGTAGATCGCAAGGATCAACGACTGAATCATGTCGTTCAGCAGATGCGAGAAGCTGATCGCGCCGAGCACCGAATAGACGGTGTGCGAGACGGCGGCGCTCGCGGTGCCTTGCGGCGGGGGGGATGCGGCCGTTGCCTGCGCCGTGGCAAGGCCGTCTTTGGGGACTGTGGTTTGCATGATTCGCACGGTGAGAAAAGAAAATAGGGAAAAAAGGGAAGACAGCGCGTGCCGCGACGTTCGCGGCCGGCAGGGATTCATTTTGTCTGGGTACCGATCGAGTGTAGATTGTCTCGAAAGGAATAATAGGACAAAGTTTGTCGCAAATAGGACATGACCGACCCCGCGGTGCAAGAAATGGGCACGGCGTGGTGCGGCGCGGCTGGGCGGCGGTCGGGCAGTGCTCGCGCGCATGGGGCGGCATTCGACGCAGGCGCGCAAGCCGGCGGTCTGGCCGCCGTCTCACCGCGCCGTTTTTTTGGCGGGTTATAAAGCCAGCGGCGCGCCACGAGTGCGTCACATCGGGTTTACATTGGCAGCCGCGAATTAAAGAACGGCATCAAAGTTGCCGTTGACCCGAGAAGGTAAACACGGCTTTCGTCGCCCTACCCACGGTGGCGCGCAATAAGAAGGGGGATGCATATGAAGGCAGTTTCGCTGGGCAAACGCTCCGGCGCGGGGTTCGTTCCTGACGGCGCGGGGGCCGGCGGCCGGCCGCACAAGCGCGCGGCGAAGACGAAATTGAGCGGCTTGTCGGTCAAGGCATCGTTACGCTTGGCGTTTGCCGTCGTGCTCGTGGGCACCCTCGTCATCGGCGTGTTCTCATTGGCGCAAATCGAACGCTTGAACGGTTCGACCAAATCGATCTACGAACAGGGCCATGTCGCCAGCCGCGCCGTGGAAGAAGTGCGCGCCGACGTGCTGCGCGCGAGCCGCGCGCAAAAGATGCTGCTGACGGCCACGACGGCCAAAGAGCGCGACGAATTGGGCGCCGAGGTCGACAAGGGGCTCGCCGCCATCAACGGCGAACTCGCGACGCTGCAGCAGTACACGGATGCGTCGGACAGCGAGGGCATCACCGAGCAGAAGAAATTTAGCGCCGACGTGGGCACGTGGGCGGGCCACCTGCGCGATTTCGTGACGCTGGTGAAGGCGCAATCGCTCGATCTATCGCAGATGAACTGGCAAGTGGGCATGCAGGACGTGTCGCTGCTGGTCGAGACCGGCAAGCTCGAAAAGCAAGTCGATGCGCTCGTCGCGCGGCGCGGCACGCAGGCCAAGGCGACGATCGAGAAGTCGGCGTTCATATTCAAGTCGTCGTTCGTCATGATGGCGGCGATGACCGTCGCGCTGATGATCGTCGCGTTTTTCGTCAGCGAGGCGGTGGTGCGGCGCTTGACGCGGCAACTGGGCGGCGAGCCCGCCTATGCCAAGGAAATCGCGAGCCATATCGCGGCGGGCGATCTGTCCGAGCGCATTGCGCTCGGCAAGAAGGACGACGCGAGCATGCTCTATGCGCTCTCGGAGATGCAAACGGGGCTTGCGGCGACAGTCGGCGAAATCGCAGCGAGCGCGGAGGCGATTTCCTCGGCCGCCGGCGAGATTTCGATGGGCAACCTCGACTTGTCGCAACGCACGGAGTTGCAGGCGGTGTCGCTCGAGCGGACCGCGACGAGCATGGAGCAGCTCACTTCGACGGTGAAGCAAAACGCCGACAACGCCAAGCAAGCGAGCGCGCTCGCCAACAACGCTTCGGAAATCGCGTCGACTTGCGGCGACGTCGTCTCGCGCGTCGTCACGACGATGGGGCAAATCAACGACAGCGCCAAGAGCATCGGCGACATCATCGGCGTGATCGACGGAATCGCCTTCCAGACGAACATCTTGGCGTTGAACGCTGCCGTCGAAGCCGCGCGTGCGGGCGAGCAGGGTCGCGGCTTCGCGGTCGTGGCGGGCGAAGTGCGCAGCTTGGCGCAACGCAGCGCGGCTGCCGCCAAAGAGATCAAAACGCTCATCAACACGTCGCTCGAGCGCGTGGCGAACGGATCCAGCCTGGCGCAGGATGCCGGCCAAACGATGGACGAGGTCGTGAAGGCGGTCAAGCGCGTCACGGACATCATGGGCGAAATCTCGGCCGCATCGTCCGAGCAGAGCGCGGGCATCGAGGAAGTGAACCGCGCCGTCACGCAAATGGACGCCGGCACGCAGCAAAATGCGGCCCTCGTCGAAGAGGCGACGGCTGCGGCGCGTTCGCTCGAAGATCAAGCCCAGTCGCTCAAGCGCTTGGTCGGCAAGTTCAAGCTACGCGCGGTCCGGTAGTGCCCGGCCGTCGCTGCCTAGCGGTACCTTAGACGTTCGCTGACGGCGCGGGCTGCAATCGAGCCCGCGCCGTCGTCTTTGGTACCCGAGCGTTGCTCGCAGCCGGTATCGGCGAGTCAAACGCGGAACGGGACGCACTTGCGCCCCGTCTTTATGCCTCTCCCCGGTGACCCTACTCGGTCACTGCTGCGGCGAAACGATCACGGTGCACGTCGTTCCTGCGGCGAGCACCACCCCGTCCGGAGTGTGGTCGATGTGGATCCGCACCGGCACGCGCTGCGCGAGACGCACCCAGTTGAAAGTCGGATTGACGTCGGCGACGAGTTCGCGGCTTTGCGGATTGTCGCGATCGTAGATGCCCCGCGAAATGCTCTCCACGTGCCCTTGCAGCACGCCGCCGCTCATCAAGCGCATTTGCGCCTTCGCGCCGATTTTCACGCGCGGCAGTTTGGTTTCCTCGAAATAGCCGTAAACCCAAAAGGAATGACTGTCCACGATCGCGAGTTTGGGTGCGCCCGCGTTCGCGTAGTCGCCGCGAAACACGGACAGATTGGTGACGTAGCCGTCCACGGGCGAGACCACCGTGGTGCGTGCGAGATTGAGCTTGGCGGCGTCGAGCGCGGCCACGGCCTGCTGATAGAGCGCCTGGGCGCCGGCTGCCGCGCTCGTCGCATTTTCGCGGCTTTCCTTCGAGACGACGAGGCTATCCATATCGGCGCGCCGCGCTGCCTGCCCCTGCCGCATCCGCCATTGCGCGCGGCTTGCGGCGACGGCCGCTTCGGCCTGTTCGACCGCGATCCGGTAGTGTGCCGGGTCGATCTGCATCAGCACTTGGCCTTTCTTGACGAACATGTTGTCGGCGATCGGCAGGTCCACGACCGCGCCGGAGACGTCGGGCGCCACGTTGACGATTTGTGCGCGCACGCGGCCGTCGCGCGTCCACGGCTCCTCCATGTAGTGCACCCAGAGTGAACGGCCGATGACGAGCGCCAGCACGAAAACGAGTGCCGTCGCGATGAAACCGATGATGTGTCGAAGCGTCATGATGAGAGTCGAAGGAAAGGGGTTCAGCGTTTAGCGATAGACGGCCAACCCCATGACGCCGCAGATGCAGGCGAGCAGGCTCGCGCGAAACAGCGCCGGGTGCCACACGAAACGGTAAAGCCCCAAGCTCGCGAGCAGTCGATCGACGAGCCAGGAGAGCGCCGCGCCGCCGATGCACAGCGGCACGAGCGCGGGAAGATAGGCGCCGAGCACGGCGATCTCGCGGGACATAGCTTCTCCTTCATGCGCGCGCCGCGTTGTCGCGGCCGGATGCAAGCGCATACTGCGCGAGCGGCGATTGCGGATCGATGAGCGCGGTACGCACGAAGTGCAGGTAGCTCAAGATGCGTTGCAGGCGATGGCGGTCTTCGCGCGGCGGCGCAAATGCCGCCAGCGCTTGTTGCGTCGCGGCGATCGCGTCGACGTTGGCAGCCAGCGCCGCGTCCAGCCGCGCGGCTGCGGGGCGCGCGAACAACGCGCTCAGCGTCTTGGCCGAGCGCGCGATCGTGCGCCGCCAGGGCATCGTCGCCCGGTAGCGCGCATCGCCGGGCAACTGGCCCAATTCGCGCCGCAAATCGATGACGGCATGGCCCACTTCCAGCACGGCGATGAGCCAAGCGAGCGCGTCGCGGCGCGCAGCCGGGTCTTGCTCCATCAGCCCATATGCTTGAAACGCCAAATCGCGTGCCCGGCTTTCGAAGCGCCCGCGCAGGCGGGCGAGCGGCGCCTGGCAAGCCAGCACGACCTGCCGGCGCAAATCGGCCAGCAAATGGCGGCGCAGCCAGGGTGTCGAAGGCGGCAGGAGCACCGAATACGCGATCGCACAGGCTGCGATCGACAGCACCAACGCGATCGCATCGTTGGCAAAGCCGGCCGGGTCGTAGCGCACGATGTTGTCCGGCCCCGCCAGCACGCAAAAGAAGATGCAATAGCCGGCGCCGTATCCCGCGAGCTTGGGCCGCGTCGTCATCCAGATACCGAGCGCGAGCGGCGGCGCGAGGGCCGCGCACAGCAGGGGGAAGCCGTCGATGCGAGGATAGACGCCGAAGACTTCGACGAAACCGACGAGGGTTGCGAGCAGGGTGCCGGCGGCCATTTGGTAGGTCATCCGCGTGGGGCGCGGCGAAGAAGAGGCCAACGCGCAGACGGCGGCCGCATTGAGCACGAGCACCGTGCCGTTGGGCCACGCAGTAGCGATCCAAAACGCGCTGAGCACGGCCATCACGATCGCGCCGCGCAGTCCTGAGACCGCGGTGAGCACGGCATTCGTTTTAGGTTCGTAGCGTTCCGGCCAGCGTTCGCGTTCATGCGTGGCCGCCGCGAGCGACGCGTACGTGAGTGCGTAGCCGTGCATGTCGTCGACGAACCGGTAGAGCAATTCGGCGGCCGTATCGAAGTCGAGCAAGGGAAAGCCGAGTTGCTCGGCCAGCACGCTGCGGGCCTCGCGCACGCGGCGCGGCAGCGCGGCCTTGAACGCGTCGAGCTTGCGGGCGGAGCCGGCAGCGTCGGCGGCCGTGAGCACCGGCTCGCCGGGCGTATGCAGAAGCGGCGCAAGTTCCTTGAAGTACGGCTCGAGCGCATCGACGGCCCGTGTGGCCCCGGCGCCGCGAAGGCGATTCATGAGTTGATGGAGCGCGTGAAAGCGAGTGGAGGCCGTCATGAATTCGCTGTTCAAGCGCGCAAGGCGGCCGCTGCGGCCGCGCGTCTCGGAGCCTTCGAACACGGCGATGCTGCGCATCGCTTCGAAGCCGACGATCTCGGCAAGAAAGCGTGCGTTGGTGCGTTCGATCTGCGCGCGCTCGACGCGTCCCGCGAGCGCGTCGGCGACATATTCGACGAAGGCGGAAAAGCGCGCGCGCACCGTCGTGCGCATTTGCAAGCTCGCTTGCTGCGGCAGAACGAGGGCGCCGACCAAGCCGGCGCACAGCACGCCGAGCGTGACCTCGGCCGCGCGCGTGAGCGCCGCCAGAAACGCGCCTTCGGGGTGCTGCGCGGCGGGGATGCCGATCAATGCGGCGGTGTACCCGGCCAGCAAGAAGCCGTACGAGCGAAAGTTGCGGTTGCGTGCCGCGCCGGCCGTGCAGATGCCGGTCCACAACGCGAGCGCGCCCAAAAACAACTCGCGCTGGGGCGCGAACACCGCGATCAAACAGAGCGTCGCGATCAGGCCGACCAGCGTGCCGCCAATCCGATAAAAGCTCTTGGCGAGAATCGCACCGCTTTGCGGTTGCATGACGATGAAGACCGTCGTCATGGCCGTGCGCGGTTGCGGTAGCTCGAGCCGCATCGCAATGCCCAACGCCAGGAACGCGGCGGCCAGCGCCTTGAACACGTAAACCCAGGTGCGCCCGTCGGTTCGCGCCCAATCGGCGAAGGCCGTTTGCAGGGCGTCGAGCGAGCGTGCGCTGGAGAAGGTCGGATCGGCCATGGTGCGCGTCCTAACGGGAGCCGTTGCCCACGGGCGCGGCCCCGGATGCCGATTGCTCGGACCCGTGCCGCCCAACGACGCCGTGCGCTGCCGCTGCGCCGGAGCGTGCCGCATCGTGCGAGGGTTTCATGGCGGCCGTCTCGGGGCCGTCGGTCGGCGTGCTCAGCCCGCCGCCGAGCGCCCCCATCAACGAAGCGTAGGCCTCGAGCCGTGCGGCGCGCACCTGGGCGACGCGTTGCTGCGCACCGAGCCATTGCGTCTGGCCGACGACGACGTTGACATAATCGTTCAACCCGCGTTCGAAGCCGACTTGCGCGAGCCGATAGCTGCGCTCGGCGAGACTCGCCGAGCGCATCGCATCGCCTTCTTGCGCCGCGAGCGAATGCAGCCGCACGACCTGGTCGGCGATCTGTTGGAGCGCCGCGATCACGGCGGCGTTGTAATGCTCGACGGCTTCGTCGTAGCCCGCCGCCGCCGCGCCGAGGCGCCCGCGCAAGGCGCCGCCGTCGAAGATCGGGAGCGACAGCGCGGGCCCGGCGGTCCAACCGCCGTTCGCCGCATGCAAGAACTGGAACATGGGGCCGCCAACGGCGAAGCCGCCCAGCGAGGCCAGTAAATTGATGTTGGGGTAGAACGCCGCGTGCGCGACATCGACGCCGCGCGCGGCGCCGGCGACGGCCCAGCGCGCCGCGACCACATCGGGGCGGTGACCGATCAGCTCGGCGGGCAGTTGCGAGGGCAGGCCGACCGGTGCGTCCAACGCGAGCGCCGGCCGCGGCAGCGAGGCCCCCGCGCCGGGGCCCTGGCCCATCAGCGCCGCCAATTGATTGCGATCGAGTTCGATCGCTTCGTCCAGCGCTTCTATTTGGCGTTCGTATTCGGGTAGCGGCGCTCGTGCTTGGCTCAGATCGAGCTGGGTCCCGATGCCGCCTGCAAGACGACGCCGCGCAAGCGCGACCAGTTCGCGCTGCCGCGCGAGCATATCGGTTGCGATATCGCGCAACGCGAATTGCTTGGAGAAGTCGACATAGGCGCGCACCAGGTTGACTTCGAGTTCCAACTGCGCGGCGCGCTCGTCGGCGGCGCGCTGGTGGGCGGCATCGAGCGCTTGCTCATGCGCGCGCGCGTCGCCGCCCCATAAATCTAAGCGGTAGGACAGGCCGAGCGTGCCGGTGTTGTTCCACGTGTTTCGATTGGCGAGCGGGCCGGGTCCGTAATACAACGGATTGTCGGGCCAGTGCTCGCGCGTCATCGACAGGTTGCCGTTCAGATGCGGAGCGAGTTCGGCCGCAGCGACGCCCGCGAGGGACTGCGCTTGCCGCACCCGGGCCTCGGCCGCTGCGAGCGTGGGACTGCCTGCGATGGCGGCGGCGACGAGCGTATCGAGCTGGGCATCGCCGAAGGCGCGCCACCAGTTGGTATCGGGCCAGCCTGCGCTGCGATCGGCCGCGCGCACGGCGGCGCCGGGATCGAGCGTCGCCGCATCGAGCGTCTGCCGTTGCGGCGCGATGCCGCCCGTGCTTGCGCATCCGGCGATTATTATCGACAGTGCAAGAAACGCGGACGGTAGACGCAGTTTGCCGATCGGCAATCGCAAGATTCTCTCCCAACGGAACATGACTGAATACGATCGATTATATTTTTCAGCGGATTGTTGAATAAGTGGTAAGGATGCAAGGGATCTTTACGGCAGTTGTGATAATTCACGTTGCGTAATATGCAACAATCGCAACGCGGACAGACAAGGGATGGGCATGGACACGCTTCAAAACATGAGGGTTTTCGTACGCGTCGTTGAATCGGGCAGTTTCACCGCGGCAGCGCAGCACCTGAATACGACGACGGCCTACGCCTCGCGCGCCGTTTCCGACCTCGAAGCGCACCTGCACACGCGCTTGCTCAATCGAACGACACGGCGCATCGCGTTGACCGAAGCGGGCGAGCGCTATTTGCAACGCTGCCAGCAAATCCTGTCGTACGTGGAAGAGGCCGAGGCCGAAGCGAGCGATGCCCATGCGCGGCCGAGCGGCAAGCTGCGGCTGCACGTGATGGCGAGTTTTGGAACGCGTTACATCGTGCCGGCCGTTGCCCGCTACCAAAGACGCTACCCCGATGTATCGGTCGAATTGACATTGGCGCAGCGCATTCCGGACCTACTCGACGAAGGCTTCGATGTTTCTGTCGTGCTGGGTTACGACCTGCCCGACTCGGGTCTCATTTCGCAGCGGCTCGGCAACGTGTTCAGCATCGCTTGCGCCTCGCCGTCGTATCTCGAACGCCGTGGCATCCCGCGCACGCCGGCGGACCTCGTCAACCATGACTGTCTGCGCATCGTCACGCCGGCGGCGGCATTCGATAAATGGAATTTCGACGGCCCGAACGGCGTGGAAACATTCACCGCATCGGCGCCGAAATTTCAAGTGAACGGCGCCGATTCGATGGCGGTCGCGGTGCGCGAAGGGATGGGGGTGGCGGTGCTGCCGACTTATTCGGCCATGCGCTGGCTCAAAAGCGGCGAATTGGTCTGGATATTGCCCGAATATACGACGATGCCGCTCAATATCTATGCGCTCTATCCGTCGCGTCAGTATCTGGACGCGAAAATCCGTACTTGGGTCGACTTCCTGCTCGAAGAATTGCCCGCGACGCTGGCTTCGGAGCAGGCGGCGCTGAAAGCGTTCGCGCGCACGTGACCCCGCCGCGCGCGAGAAGACGCGCGACGGATCGTGCCGGCGTTTTGCAGCTCGAGGCCGGCGAGAACGCGAGCGCGGCTCAGTGCCTCGTTCGCCGCCAGTCGAGCATGTGATGCTCGGCCAGCCAGTGATGGACCATGCCTTCGCCGCCGTGGTCGCGCTTGTAGGAGCGCGCTTCGAAGATCGTCAGCGCAAGCAGCACGAGCAGCCCGACGGCAAGCCCAACTAGCCCTGCAATCGATTCAGCGTCCATGGCAGTCTCCTTTCGCGAAGGGGTCGCGCCATTACATACTAGGACATGCGCGGCGAAACCGAGGTGGTCTGCCGAACCTGGACGCTAACCTCGCTCTTGAACGCAGACCCAGGGCGATACGACCACGGCCCACAGTTCGGGATTGCGCACCGCCCACTCAGCAGCTGTTTCCGATGTCATGCGTTCGACGACCCCCGACGACAGCCATTGCGCCACCTGGGCGGCATCGTCCTCGGCGATGGCGACGGCCACCGTCACCAGATCCAAATCGTGGGCGACGCGCAGCAGCATGCCGCGCGCGAAAAATCGTTCGAGCTCGGTCCAGCCGATCTTCGCGGTTTCGGCGAGCAGTTTCAGATAAAGCGGGCTGTGGCCGCTATCGGGGCCGGAGGGCTCAGGGACAGTCATGATGAGGTGCGTCAAAGCGGAGCGAGGGGCGTCACTATAAACCATCGGAATTAGCGCAGCGTGCAACTGCGGCGCCACGGCAAGGATTTCTTAAGGTAGCGCGCGCTACAATCGGCCCCAATTATGCGATGCAGCTCACGCATCATGCAGGGCGCGGGCGGCCGCATTGGAATTCGTCTATCTATGAGGACATCATGGCCAACGCCTTCTCCGTTTCGAAGTACGACCCGTTTGCCCGTCTCCTTCACTGGCTCGTCGTCCTGTTGCTAGCGGCGCAGTACGTCGTCGCATGGACGATGCCGGAGATTCATCGCGGCACGCAACCCGTAGGACTCATCGCCATTCACCTGACCCTGGGCGTCTCGATCATTGCCGTCATGGTCGTGCGCTTGCTGTGGCGTTTTCTGCGTAAAGAGCCGGCCGTGGTCGAAGGCGCCGCGCTCACGCGTGGGGTGGCTTATCTGACGCATGTCGCGCTCTACCTGCTGTTGATCGTCCAGCCGCTGATGGGGTGGGCCAACGCCTCGTCGCGCGGGTGGCGGCTCTCGCTCCTCGGCGTCGACCTGCCGGCGCTCTCGCCCACGGGCTCGACCATCGGCCATGCGCTGGGCGATGTCCACGGCGTATTGGCTTGGGTCATGCTTGGCTTGATCGGATTGCACGTCGTAGGCGCGCTGTATCACCACCTCGTTCTGCGCGACGGCGTATTGCGCCGAATGGCGTGACGCGCGTCGTCGGACGAGGCCGCCGCCGCGCCGGCCATGCGCGCGGCGTCTGCCCGCCATGATCCACTCAGCGGCGTTGAAGGCGAGCCTCGCCCTCAGCGCTCAACCAAGCGTGCGCAGCTCGCGGCGCACGATTTTACCGGTCGCCGTCATCGGCAGCGTATCGACGAACGCAATTGCACGCGGGTACTCGTGTGCGGCTAGACGGGTGCGCACGTGGTCCTGAATTTCCCGCACGAGCGCTTCGCCCGGTGCGAAGCCGTCGTTCAGGACGATGTACGCCTTGACGATCTCGGTGCGCGTTGCATCGGGCACGCCCACGACCGCAGCCATGCGCACGGCCGGATGACCCAGCAAGCAATCCTCGATCGGACCGGGGCCGATGCGGTAGCCCGCGCTCGTGATGACGTCGTCGTTGCGGCCGACGAAGCGGATGAAGCCATCGGTATCCATGACGCCCACGTCGCCCGTCACGAGAAAGTCGCCCGCGAACTTTTCGCGCGTGGCCTCGGGGTTGCGCCAGTAGCCGAGAAACATGACGGGATCGGGCGCACGGATGCCGATGTTGCCTTCGACACCGGCCGGCAGCACGCGGCCGGTATCGTCCACGATCTGCACGTCATGGCCCGGCACCGCTTTGCCGATCGAGCCGATGCGCGGTTCGAACAGCGTGCTGCAGGAGCTCACGACGACGTTGCATTCGGTCTGCCCGTAGAACTCGTTGAGCGTGACGCCGAGTGCTGCACGGCCCCACTCGATGAGTTCCTCGCCAAGCGATTCGCCGCCGCTCGCAACCGCGACGAGCGAAAGGGCGTGACGCTCCCGCGGCCGCTCGACCGTGCGCAACATCTTGAGCGCGGTCGGCGGCAGGAATGCGTGCGTGACGCCGTGTCGCGCCATGAGATCGAACGCCGCCTCGGCATCGAACTTCTCGAAGCGGCGCGCGAGCACGGGAATGCCGTGGTGCCATGAAGGCAAGAGCACATCGAGCAAGCCGCCTATCCAAGCCCAATCGGCAGGCGTCCACATGAGGCGTGCGTGCTCGGGAAAGAACGCTTGAGGCATCTCGACGCCGGGCAGGTGGCCGAGCAACACGCGGTGGGCGTGCAGCGCGCCTTTGGGTTTGCCGGTCGTGCCCGACGTATAGATGATGACGGCCGGATCGTCGGCATGCGTATCGACGGGGTCGAAGGTGCGCGCCTCTCGTTCGAGCGACGGCCAAAACGGCAGGACGTCAGCGCTTTGCAATGCTTGCGTATCGCCGTCGACGCAATAGATCGTCTTCAGTTCGGGCAGCGAGTCGCGAATCTGAGCGATCTTTTGCAGCCCCGCCGCGTCGGTGACGAGCGCCACGGCGCCGCTGTTCGAGAGGCGGTATTGCAACGCCTCGACGCCGAACAGCGCAAACAGCGGCACGGCGATGGCGCCGAGCTTGTAGGCGGCCAGGTGCGCGAGCGCCGTTTCGGGAGCTTGCGGCAAAAAGATGCCGACGCGCTCGCCGCGCGCAACGCCGTGCCGCTCGAAGCTGTGGGCGAGCTGGTTGGACAGCGCTTTCAGTTCGTCGAAGGTGTAGCGCGAGAGCGCGCCGTCTCGCGCCTCGTACACCAGCGCAAGCCGGCCCGTGCCGTCCGCCCACTTGTCGCACGCGTCCACGCCGATGTTGTAGCGTTCGGGGATGCGCCACTCGAACGTTCGAACGAGCGCGTCGTAGCTGCCGGTTTTCGTGAGCATGTGGTGTCTCCTCTTTCCTCTTACCTTCGGGCGGCGAGGTAATTCGCCTGAAAATAATTCGACAAAATACCGATCATTTTCAATTCGCCCGATTAGATCAGTCGATTGAATAATGGGCCGCGCGCGCTCTCGCGCTTCGCCTGCGCCCGCTGTCCCTTATCTGACGGGGCGCAGGGGGCCTTGCCGCTCGCTGCAGCCGGGCGTCTTGCAATTGCGCTGGCTACTGCGTATTTCTATGACATTATCCCGGCACTATGTGCCAATTACCGCTTTTCTTCCAATAAGCGCATTGTGCATGCATTGCAAAATTGTTAAATTGCAATCGGCGCATGGCGAACCGGTCCTTTGCCTCACTGCGCCGAACCCCCGTTGGCCCGGCTTCGGCCGGGCCTCTTTTTTGCCCCGCACGCTCATGTTTCCAGCACGCATAGACGCTTGCATTGCTGTGCTATCGCGCCGGCAGGAAGCGCGACGGATCGATCGAGCGCCCGCCATAGCGTAATTCGAAGTGCAGCACCACGTGATCATTGTCCGTGTCCCCCATCTCCGCAATCGTTTGGCCTTGCGCCACTCGATCGCCTTCCTTCACGAGCAGCTTGCGGTTATGTGCATACGCGGTGAGGAAATCGGCGTTGTGCTTGACGATCAGCAGGTCGCCATAGCCGCGCAGGCCGTTGCCTGCGTAGACGACGGTGCCCGCGGCGGCCGCGACGATAGGTGTGCCCGCAACATTGGCGATGTCGATGCCTTTGGCGTTGACGCCGTCGAAATTGCGCACGACCTTGCCCGACGTGGGCCAGATGAGCGAGATGCCGTTGGCGGGAGCGGCCGCGCCGGGTAGGGCGCGCGGTGCGGTGGCGTTGCTCGTGGACGGCGCAGGGCTGCCTGTGTTCGAACTCAGCGGCGAACCCGCCGTTGCAGTGCTGCCCGGCGGCGCCACGCGCAGCACCTGACCGACTTCGATTGCATCGGGATTGGCCAGGTTGTTCCAGCGGACGATGCTTTGCACCGACGCGCGATGACTGCGTGCGATCTTGGTGATCGTGTCCCCGCGCTCGACGCGGTAATACCCCGGTGCGACCGGCGCCGACCCGCATGCGACGAGCGCCGCCGCCAGCGGCGCGCATACGAGCCGCGTTATCGTTTTTCGCAACATTGAACCTCGCTCGACTTCTTCGAAACGCGCCATCGCACCCGCCCCGGGGCGCGACGGCCAAAACGTCCGATTGTAACGGGCCAATGTCGTCGAATGTTCGGAAAGGAGGGGAATAGGACGGGGGTGCCGAGCCGGGGCTAGCCGGGGGCGCCTAGCCCCGGGGCGCTCAGCTAGCCGCGCATAGCCGAGGCGCTTCCCCGCTCAAAGATCCGAGACGACGATGCGCAGCGACGCCGTCTCCGTTGCACCCGGCTGGACCCAGCGCAGTCCGAGTCCATTGTGGATCGCATCGGGCAGTCCGAGCCAAGGCTCGACGCAATAGAAGTCCGACGTATCCGCCTCGGTCCAAGTCGTGACCGCGTACCAGGGCGCCGAGCCGGCCCGATCCAAGTTGATTTCGATCCGCCGGCGCTGGGCGGGACAATCGAGCCGCACAGGCTGCGCGGGAATGCCGTTCAGGCAGTGAAAGCGGTCGTGAATCAGCGGATCGTCGAGCGTATAGCGCGCAGCGCCCGCTTCCGGTGCGCTGATCGAGCCGTCTTCGAGTTGACGGCGGCGCTGCGTCGGCGGTAGCGCGAGCGTGGTCTCGCCGCGCGCCGTATGCGGCAATGCGAAATAAAAGTGATGACCGGCGTAATAGGGCAGCGGGGCGTCGCCCAGATTCGTCGTGGTCAACGTCACGTCAAGTGTGGCCGGATCGGCCAAGCGATACGCCGCCTCGAAACGGAAGGCGAACGGATATTGAACGCGCGTCGCCTCGGTATCGGTTAGCGTCATGCGCACGCCGCGCCCGTCGGCATCGCGTTCATGCGAAAACGGCAAATCGCGCGCAAAACCGTGCATCGGCAGCGCGCGCACCACGCCCTGGCTGTCGCGCCATCGTCCGATCTCGCCGTCGACGCGGTGCCGCCCCAGAAACGGAAACAGCAGCGGATTGCCGCCGCGCACGCGGGCAACGTTGTTCCAGTCGGCGTGCTCGGGCCAGTAAATGATGGTGTCCTCGCCGATGCGCCAACTGAGCAGCCGCGCGCCGAACTGCGGGGCGAGCTGAAGGCGCGAGACGCCGTGCGCGATATCGACGAAAGCCTGCTGCGGTGAATCGGTCATGGTGGGATGCGCTTGAACGGAGAGTTGAACAGGGTGCTGCCGCGCCGGCGCTCTCGCTCGGCGGGTGCGACATGCGATTGTGCCTCGGCTCGCGCTCGGGAGAAACCCTGCTCGGGAAAGTGCCGCTTTCGAGGGCCCGGTCCGGGCGTCATAATGGCGTCGCGAGCAGGTGTTTTGTCGTTTTGAGCCGTGGTTGGGCTCACACCGTTGGCAAGCCGGTCGGTCTTACGCCGTCATCCGTCACGCAACGCTCGCGCGCCTCGGTCGCAAACCGTTCCGGAGCCAGCATGGATCTCGCTATGGCCATGGGCCTTTCGCTGTTCGGCATCTTCACCGCCAGCACGGTCCTATTCTTCTACCGCCTCGCGCGCTGAGCGCGCGCGTTCGGCGCGCCGAACCCGGGCGATGCCCGAGTGCCGCGTTGCGATGCCATCAGGCGTCAAGCATTGATTGGTTTAACGTTTGGCGGCGCCGCGTCGGCTTGACTCACGTCAAACTGACGCAACGGGGTTGTTTGTATCGTAGGACGGTTCATTAGCATCGAAAGGCCGTCCACAACATGACCCAGAATACGACCGCGGCGGGCGAGGATTACTACTTGTCCGAACGGGATGTGACCATCTCGCGCACCGACACCGCCGGGCGCATCGTCTACGTCAACGAAGCGTTCGTCAAAAGCAGCGGCTATACGCGCGAAGAAGTGACGGGCAAACCGCATAGCCTCGTGCGCCACCCCGACGTGCCCACCGAAGTTTTCCGCGATCTATGGGAGACGGTCGGGCGCGACCAGCCGTGGACCGGCGTCCTCAAGAACCGGCGCAAGAACGGCCAAGCGTATTGGGTGCTGGCCAACGTGACGCCCGTGTTCGAACACGGCAGCAAGGTCGGCTACATGGCCGTTCGAACGAAGCCGAGCATCGAGCAAATCGCGCGAGCGTCGCGCCTTTACGAGGTGCTAGGTGGCCCCAACGCCAGCAACGTGCGCCTATCGGGCGGAGAAGTCGTGCGCACCGGCTGGCGCGGCGTCCTCGACCGCGTGCTCGGCTTGCCGGTCGCGCTGCGCCTGTGGGGCGTCATGCTGGGTTTGATGGTGCTGTTTCTGCTGCAGAGCCTGGCCGCGGGGCGCTCTTTCGTGCCGGGCGTGTCCGCGTTCGCGTTGAGCGCGACGCTGGGCGGCCTCGGCATCGCCATGGCCGCGGCGACCGGCGTGTACTTGATGCGGGAGGTCTTGACGCCGCTCAGGGCGCTCAACGACAGCGCGCTTGACGTCCTGTGCGGTCACATTCAGGCGTTGTTCCCCGAGCGCGGCGACGCCCAGGCGCGGCGGCTCGCGCGCATGCTCAATCAAATGAACGCCAAGCTCATCGGCATTTTGATCGACGCCAAAGTGTCGATCGACGTCATCGAGCGCGCGACGCAAGAATTCGCAAACGGCACGGCCGATCTCGCCAATCGCACCGACGAGCAGGCGAGCGCGATCGAAAAGACGACGGCCAGCCTCGCGGAGATCACGAAGACCGCCGAACGCAATGCGCTGGGCGCCGAGCGCGCCAACGCGACGGGACATGAAACGGCGGAATCGGCGGAATCGGCCGCGCGCGAAGTGCAGCGCACCGTCGAGGTCATGGCGCAGGTGCGCGACCATTCGCGCAAGATTGCCGAGATCACGTCGCTGATCGACGGCATCGCGTTTCAGACCAACATCATTGCGCTCAATGCTTCGGTTGAGGCGGCGCGCGCGGGGCAATACGGGCGCGGCTTCGCGGTCGTCGCGACCGAGGTGCGCAATCTCGCCCAACGAGCCGCGGGCGCGGCGCGCGAGATCAAGGATTTGATCGAGAGCACGCTCGATACCGTGACGACGGCCACTCAAACGGCGAGCCGCGCCGGCGAAACGATGAACACGGTGGAGCAGTTCGTGACGCGGCTCACCGACACGCTGCAGGAGATCGTGCATGAAAGCCGGGGGCAGAGTGTGCAGATCGCCCAAATCAACGACGCGGTAGGGCAGGTGTCGGATCTCACGCAACGCAATGCTGCGCTCGTCGAGCAATCGGCCGCCGCGTCCGTGGGGCTACGTCAGCAAACCCAATCGCTCGAGTCCGCGGTCAGTGTGTTTCATCTGGCCGGGGACGCGACTCGCGCGCCTTAGGTCGCATCGCGCAGCGCCCCTTGCTGCGAGCGCCTGCACCCGTCATTTCGCGTTTGCAGCCAACCCCGCTTCGGCTGCAACCGACGGCGCGGGCGCGTCGGCGCCGGCATGGCCCGCAATCGCCGGGTAAAGCAGACCGGCGACGATCGCTCCGAGCATCGGTGCGGCCCAGAACACCCACAACTGCGCGAGTGCGGCGCCGCCGGCAACGAGGGCAGGGCCCGTCGAGCGTGCGGGATTGACCGACGTGCCGGTCACCGGAATCGACACGAGATGAATCAAGGTGAGGCATAGACCGATCGCAATCGGAGCGAATCCGGCCGGTGCGCGTTCATCGGTGGCGCCCAATATCACGAAGAGAAAAAAGCCCGTCATGACGGCTTCGCAGACGAATGCCGCTTCTAGCGTGTAATGGCCGGGCGAGTGTTCGGCATAACCGTTCGTCGCGAAACTCGTCGAGGCCAAATCGAAGGCCGGATTGCCTTTCATGATCAGCAGCAACACCAATGCGGCCAGCGTCGCGCCGATCAATTGCGCAACGATATAAGGCACGGCGTCGCGGACGGGAAAGCGCCGCGCGACGGTCAGCCCGAGCGTCACGGCCGGATTCAAATGGCAGCCGGAGATATGACCGATGGCATAGGCCATGGTCAGGACCGTGAGGCCGAAGGCGAGGGCCACGCCGGCAAAGCCGATGCCCAAGCCGTGGGCGGGCCCGGAAAAGCTCGCCGCGATCAAGGCGCTGCCGCAACCGCAGAAGACCAGCCAGAACGTGCCGAACGTCTCGGCGAGAAAACGTTTGGACAGCGACATAGTTAGAGGCTCCGAATGGAATGGGGAAGATGGGAATAGCGATACGGCGAAATGGCCGCTCAGCGGTGCCCGAATCTTATCCTTCGTCGCGAAGCGAAGGTCCAAACGATTGTAAAGAGCGTAGCGCATTGCGCCGATTCCGATCGCGATGCGCCATTGCGCCGGCTCTGCCATTCTTCAAATGTGGGATGAGCGCGCGGGCCCCGTCGATTTCAAAGCCAAATGAGTACCAATCGGTGCGGTGCGCCTTGAATTGAGCAAAACGTCTGCGAATAATCGACGAGAACGTTATTCATGCGGGGCGGGCATGCCCGATACGCTACACAAAATCGACACGCGCGCGGCGTTGCTCGCGTGGTGGCGCGAACGGCGCGGCCATCGCCTGCGCTGGCCGCCGCTGCCGCAATGGACGCCGCGCTCGGCGATAGCGGCCCTCGCTTGCGCGCTCGTCTTCGCGTGGGCGTTCCTGAAAATCGTCCTGATGCTGATCTTTCCTCGTGCCGGCTCGCTCTGACCGGCATCAGCGAATTCGGTAACGCTTCAAGCGCGGGGCCTGTCCGGTTGCTGCTCGGGCTCGTGGTCCGGTTCCGGCTCGGGCGCGCCGGGGCTGGGCGCGTCGGGAGTGATGGGTTGGTCCGGAATCTGCGGGTCGGAAGGCTCGCCCGGGTATGCGAGCGAGAGAGCATCGTTGGAAAGACGCGTCATGCTGGGCCTGCGTTTGTCTGTGAGCTTCAAGGGTCCGATCCTCCGAAGAAAGAAGGGTGGGCGTGCAATGATTGGCGTTCTCTTCTCATGCGCAAGCGCCGTACCGCCGGCGGCGGCACAATGCCTGCTTCGTCGGAGTCGGGAAACCAGGCAAGAGCGAGCTTGCGAGCCCGGCTCGGGCATGACAACAGCGCTCTGAAAGGGTCGAAGACGATGACGGAACACAACGGTTATGCGAAGGCGGCGCCTGAACGCGCCGAAGTCGACGCGCTCGCGGGCGCGACGGTGCTCGAGTTCGGCACCGATTGGTGCGGCTACTGTCGCGGCGCGCAGCGCTATATCGTCGACGTGCTCGGTCGTGCGCCGCAGTTGCGGCATCTGAAGATCGAAGACGGTCCGGGGCGGCCGCTCGGACGATCGTTCAAGGTGAAATTGTGGCCCACGCTCATCTTCTTGCGCGACGGCGCCGAGGTGGCGCGCGTGGTACGCCCGACGGACACGCGCGCGTTGGAAGAGGGCGTCGCTGCGGCGCTACGCTGAACGGGTCAGGACGCAAGGCCAATCGACGCAGGGCGCCGCGCTTACAGCGGTTTAGGGCGGTCACCCCGCGGAGTCGGGGCGGTCGTGCTCTGGCGGGTAGGGGGTGCCGCCGGGGTGTGCGGACTCGCCGGGCGTATGCGCTTGCGTCTCGCGCGGATCGCGAGGCACGACGCGGTCGGCCTGCGCGTCGGGGATCGTGTGAAGCGGTGCGCCGCTGCCGGGCGCGTGCGGCTTGTCGGACGGAGAGTTCTCGCGGCTAGGCGAGCGCGGGGCGTCCGGCTTGGATTGGACCATGATCGGCTTGATTCCGGCGACGTGCCGAGGATATGGCTCGGCGAGCAAGTGGCGTGCCGCATTCGGCGCAATTGCTCGTCGACTTGCTCCGGCGGGGGTGTTTTGCGATCTCTTTGGATTCAATGAATTACGAAGTCGAGTAGAAAGACCTTTATATATTTATTGACGATTTCCTTTCAATTGTCATTGAATTTGATCCGACGAAAAAGTTGAGGAAATTAATGATCGTCGCCTTGCGCGCGAGGCGCGTTTCGCGCTCCGTGCCAGAGCTGACGAGCATTTGAATCTCTACGCCTCTTGACAATAAATTGGTTCGCGCATAGTTTTCTATCGCCGTGTCTTGCGGCATCTCTGTATTACCATCCGAAATCCAGTAGTAAAAGCGCTCCATAGACGTTTCGCATTGACGGTATTAATTCATGCGGTTCGATAGTCAGGCTCTTGGTCGTGATCGAGAAGAGGGCTGAATGTTCGACCGTTGCCGGATATCGCGCGCCCAAAAGGCGGTGCGGTCGAAGGCGCGGTCATCGAGAAACGGCAACTCAACTACCAAGGATAAAAATGAAGAAGCGAGATAGGAGTGGTATCCCGGGCGGCGAAGGTCGCCGCGGCGGCCTTTGGCTCACGGCCATTGCGGCGGCCGCGCTCGCGCTGGCCGGATGCGGCGGCGGCGACGGATCGTCGGTGGCCACGAGCGCAAACGCCCAACAAGTCGCACCGGCGCAAGCGCAAGCTACCGAGCAACAGCAGGCCAAGGCCGATCAACCCTACACGGATCCGATCGCATACAAGGCGAGCGCCGGCGACAGCCTAGATCCCACACAGGTGACCGAGAAAGCGGCCGTCATGCATCACGCGTGGACGGCCGGCAAGAAAACGATTCACTACACCACGACGATGGGCCATTTGACGGCGTCCGACCTCGGCGGCAATGCCGAAGCGACGATGTCCTATGTCGCCTATACGGCGCCCAGCAAGGACGGCAAACCGCGCCCGGTGACGTTTTTCTATAACGGGGGGCCAGGTTCGTCCTCGATATGGCTGCGGCTCGGCTCGTTCGCGCCCACGCGCGTCGCCACGCCCGATCCGTTGATGACGGACTGGCCGAACTACCCGCTCGTGCAGAACGCCGAAAGCCTGATCGACACCACCGATATGGTCTTCATCGATCCGCCGGGCACGGGCCTGTCCGAAGCGATCGCGCCGAATACCAATCAGAAGTTCTGGGGCAGCGACGCCGACGTGAACGTCATGCGCGATTTCATTCGGCGCTACGTGGCCGCGAACCATCGCACCGATTCTCCGCTGTACCTGTATGGCGAATCGTACGGAACGCCGCGCACGGATATGCTTGCGCTCGCGTTGGAATCGGCCGGCGTTCACCTGACCGGGATCATGCTGCAGTCGTCGATCCTGAACTATTTCGCCGATGCGATCGAGGCCGTCGCCATTTTGAGCGGCAACACGATCGACATGAATGCGCTCAAGCTCGATACCGATACGCTGAGCGGCTACTATCCCGGCTACGCGGCGGTCGCGGCTTATTTCAAGCAAACCGCGCTGCCTGTGCAGGTCGATCCGGCGCTGTTCGCATTCCAGTCGGAACTGTTCGCCACGACGCATTATCAGGACTTCAAGCAGTACGCGCAGTCGTGGGTGCTGAGCCAACTGGGCGTGCCGACGTTCTTGGGCACACCAGTATTCCCGAGCGCGCCGGTGCTGGCGTCGTGGACTTGGTCCTCGGGCTTGTCGTTCCAAGCGTTGAACGGCTACTTCAACATCAATCCGTTCAATAACGAGTTGTTGCCGGGCACGACGATCGGCCGTTACGACGGGCGTGTGGCGCTGCCCAATTCCGATCCGCGCCTGCAGACGGATGGGGACCCATCCGACATTTTGATCTCGCAGCCGTTCACCACGGCGCTAGCGACGCAGATGCCGAACTACCTTGGCTACACGGCGCCGAACGCGACGTACATGCCGCTGAACGACGCCATCATTTATGCCTGGGATTTCTCGCACGACGGCCAGCCGTTGCCCGATACCATCCCCGATCTACTGGCGGCGATCGAACTCAATCCGCAATTGAAGGTGCTCGCCATCAACGGCTATCACGATCTCGCAACGCCGTTCTTCAATACCGAGAAACAGCTCGCGCGGTTGCAGACGGTGCCCGGCTTGAATCCGAACTTGCAGGTGACGTTCTATCCGGGCGGACACATGACCTATCTGGACGATCGAGCGCGGCCGAAGATGAAGTCGGACCTGCGTGACTTCTACGCGGGGCAGCAAGCACCCGGCGCACTCGGCCTGTGGATGCTGCCGCCACCGTGGAGCGACGAGAGCCCTGCGGCCACGGCCACGCTGGCGGCGCAGTCCGCCACGCGGTAACTGGCGATTGCACGTTATTTCAGCTACCTTTTTAGCGAGCGGATCATGTCACCAATCGATATGCTGCGACGAATTTCTTCATTGATCGCGTTGAGCGTGCTGGCCGGAGCAGCCCATGCGGCTGCGCTGCAATCGGTCGCACCCGCGCACTTGCCCAATCGCGGCGGGGGCGTCGACGGGCCGTATTTCCCGCGTGGCCGGGCCGCGGCCGTGATGCCCACCACCGGCGACGCGCTGGCCCAACAAGCACAGCAGCGGATCGACTCGCGCCTGGGCGCGAACACGGTGCTCGGTAACGGCGCCGCGATCACGAAGGATCAAGCGCAAAAGAATGGGCTCGGCTACATCGCCAAGCACTTCGACGAAATCGACGCATCCCATAGCGGCCGCGTCACGATGAGCGATGTGAAGCAGTACTTGCAGCAGCGCCGCCGTCAATAGCGGCGTCGATCGCACCGTCGATCGCACCCACGCGCGACGGGTTTTCCTCACGCCCCGTCCCGCTGCCCGCATGCAAGCTGCGCATGCGGGCGTTTCGATCGTGGGGGCCGTTTGCGGTGCGCCGGGCACAGACGTTGCGTGAAAGGGTTAGGCACATCATTCTTACGGAGGTGTCCCATGCCCGAACGAAAAACGCTATCGCGTGCGCAAGCCGACAAACGCGCCGGCAAGGCGCCGTCGACTCAGGCCGGCGAATTCGTCAAAGAGGAAATCGACCACGTTCGCAGCGGAAAACATGGGGTGCGTTCGGCCAAGCAAGCGGTCGCCATCGGCTTGTCGAAGGCGCGCCGTGCGGGCGTCGATCTAAAGCCGCCGAAGAAGGGACAGACGAGCGAAGCCACCCGCAAGAAGGCCGAGAAGGACGTCGCTGCCGGCCAGGGTAAGGTCAAGCATTCGGCCAGCACGGAGACGAAAGCCAAGCGCTCGCGCACGACGGAATCGGTGCTCGAGCGCGAAAGCGCCAAGGGCGCTTCCCACGCGGCAGTCTCGAAGCAGGCGAAAAGCGCTGCGGCGAAGCGGCCGGCGGCCAGCCGTTCCGCAGCCGCGAAAAAAGCCGCGCATACGAAAGGCGCTGCCGCACGCTCGGCTGCGGCCAAGAAGGCGGCGCGCACGCGTGCCGCACGCGCGCAGGCCCATCGCTGATGCGCGTTGCGCATGCGTGCCGTAGAAGACTAGGCGCGCGACCCCAATCGTCAGATCGTCGCACCGCTGCAAAGGCACCGTCGATGCGTGTTTACCTGATCCCAAAAGTCTGAAGATCCGCGGCCGCGCGCTAAAGAAACGCGCGCGCCGGGACGTTAACGCAAGCATGAGCCGAGCACCGCGACCACCGCGGCAAGCGCCAGGCTCGTCGCCTCGCCCGTTGTGCAACACGGGCGCAGGGCAAAGAAAAATTCGAACGGGGAACGCATCGTGAGCCAACAAAGGTCGTCGTGGACGCGCACTGCCGCGCCTGGCGAGGTCATCTATTCGGAAGGTTTCGCCGGAGAGCCCGTCCTCTATGTCATCACCGAGGGCAAGGTCGAGCTCTCGACACGCTGCGACGACAAGAAGGTCGTATTGGCCACGCTCGGCAAGGGCGAGTTTTTCGGGGAGGCCGTGTTGCTGCAGGCCGAACCGCGGGCGCACACGGCCAAGGCGCTTTCTTTTTGCCAGCTCACGGTCGTGCATGCGAGCATGGTGGAGGAAGAGCTCGAACGCGCCTCGCCGCTGGTGCGGCATATCATGCGCACGACCATTCGCCGCAGCCGTAAGAAAGACGATTTGCTCGCCACCTACACCCATGCGGACTTTCTGCCTGGCGTCGTTTCATATGCGCACGTGCTCGCGCTGATGGCGGGCGCCGACGCGACCGACTCGATGGACGGGCGCATGCGTCGTGGGCAGCCCGACGAGGTTGCGGTGCCGCTTCCGGAAGTCATCAAGAAGTGTCGCGCCATTGCCGGGCATTCGCGGCCCCATGTGATGACCATGCTCGGCCGCATGGAAAAGCTCAACCTCGTCTCGCTCGGCACGGGCCGCGCGGAGCATCTGAGCGGCAACTCGCGCGCGGGACAGGACGCGGCATCGAACCGGCAAGTCGTCACGTTCGACCCGGTGCGCATCACCGAACGTGCTCAGCAAGTGGGCGATCAAGATCTCGACATCGCGATCAACAGCGAACTCGAATTGATCGAACTGTCCGATCTGGAAGCGCTGATCGGCGTCGAGCGCAAGATGATTCTCACCAAGCTCTCGCACGACGAGATCGCCGAGGACTTGTTCGCGTTTCGCAAAACGAAGGTGCTCCATTACGTGGAAGAGAAGGGCGTGAGCTACTTTTCCAAGCGCGCACGCGGGAGCGGCGAGATCAAAGCGCTCGAGGACATCGAACTCGTCGATCACCGCACGCTGTTCGACGCCGTCAGCGCGACCGACACCTACGATCTGGCCAAGCTGGCCGCCAGCGCCGGCGACCAGGCGATCGTCGACAAGTTGTTCTCGGTGATGACCGAGGCGCGCAAGAAGGAAGTGTCATGGGTGATGCGACGCGATCTGAAAATCGATCAAGCGGAAGTCGACGACATCGAGCAGCGCTTCATTGCCACCATTCGCTCGCTGAAATCGGCTAATGGCCCTGCGCAGGCCCCGATGACGCGCGAAGCGTGATGCCCGGGAAACCCCGAGGAAAGCTGAATCGTTAGGAGTGCTCATGGATCTGCTTACCGTCATCGGCGCATTGTTCGGCGCCGCCGCGATCGGTGTCGGTTTTTGGCTCGAAGGGGGGCATTTCAGCACGTTGGTGCAGGGAGAAGCCTTCGTCATCGTGCTCGGCGGCACGCTGAGCGCCGTCATGATTCAGAACACGTGGGCGCGCTTCTTCGACGGGATCAAACAACTGCATCTGGCGTTCATGAAGGCACGCCAGGTGGATCGGGAGAGCTTGTCGACGCTGCTGGAATGGGGCGATCGAGCCAAGCTGAACGGCATGCTGGCGTTCGAATCGATCGACGCGACGGGCATTAGCGCGTTCGCGAAACGCGGCCTCGAACTACTGGCGAACGGCGTGTCGACCGCGGTGCTCGAGGACGCGTTGCATCGCGAACTCGTTGCCTACGAACGCAACCGAATGGCTGCGGCGCGGATTTGGCAGCAGGCCGGAGGCTATGCGCCGACGTTCGGCATTCTCGGCGCCGTGCTTGGCTTGATCCACGTCACCGGACACGTGCTCGAGCCCGCGCAATTGGGCAGCGGCATTGCAACGGCATTTACGGCGACGCTGTATGGGCTCGCGCTCGCCAACCTGGTCTTTTTGCCGCTGTACGGCAAGATCAAGGCGCAAGTGGACAGCGAGTTGCGTTTCAGGAAGCTGTATATGGACGGTCTCTTGGCGATTTCTCGCAAGGAGTCGCCGCAGACGATCGAGACGCGCCTGGCCGCCGAGGTGCGAGAGCGCGCCGCCGAGTCGCTGGGGTGAGCGGCGAAAGGCAAGCCGAGCGAGTCGTGCGTGCCGGTTCCGTGGCGCGATCCGATTCCCATCCAATGGAGCGTGCAGATGAGTATTCTCGCGGACGGCAAGCGCCCAGGCGCGGGTGAATTCGGTCAGGACGCGCACGACGCGACCGAAGAGCACGCCGAGCGGTGGCTGATCTCGTACGCGGATTTGATCACCACGCTGATGGTGTTCTTTTTGGCGTTGTACGTGCTCGAACTGGCGAAAGACCGCGACTTGCAAACCAAGCAGTTCGAAGCGCACGCTTCCAGCGTACGCGTGCAAGCGGTGAAAGATGCGGCGGCCGATGCCCGCAAAGCGGCTCGCGCCACACTCGTCGCTCTGCTCAAACCGCTGAGCGACGCGCATGCGATCACGGTGAACGAATCGACGCAAGGCGTCGAAATCGCGATCAATGCGAAGATCCTATTCAATTCGGGCGACGCACGATTGCTGCCCGATTCGATCGATGTCCTCGCGCGCGTGGCGCAAGTGCTTGCCGGTCATTCCGGCAAGAACATTCTCGTTGAAGGGCACAGCGACAGCGTGCCCATTTCGGGCGGGAAGTACGAATCGAATTGGGAGCTTTCCGCCGCGCGTGCGGGTGCGGTCGTTCGGTTCTTCGTCGATAAAGGCATCGAGCCGCATCGCCTCGCGGCAGTGGGGCGCGCCGATAACGTGCCGCTCGTGCTGGGCGCAGATGCGGCGGCGAATGCCGCGAACCGCCGGGTGACGATTCTCGTTCAATACTGAGGCGTTCGTCCGGCACGGCCACGACCTCTTTCAAGGCAGCGTTGCCCGAAAGAAGCGCACGACGTCGGCGTTGAATCGATCGTGGAAGCCCGCGCGGTCGAAGCCCGGCAGACTGGTGCAGATTTCCGGCCGTGCTTTGGCAAGATGGGCATCGCATGGCGGCAGGAAATCGTAGTGGCCTGCATCGCGAACCGCGTGGTACTCGGGCGTGCGGGGTAGGTCGTCGCGTACCGTCTCATCGTAGAAGGGATGCGGCTGATGACGGTCATCGCTCGCACTCCAGAGCTGCACCGGGACGCGCACGGCAGCCAGTCCCGACGGGCCGAAGGCAAAGCCGAATGCCGGCGCGGCGATGACGGCGGCCCGGATGCGCCGATCGTGGACCCACGCGCTGGCAGGAACGCTCGGAATGGAACGAGGGTCGACGCCGGCTTTCTGCAACGTCTCGCACAGATCGTGATCCGGGTGCGCTGTGCAAAACGGGGCGAGGCTCGAAAGCTCAGGCGTGCCGCCGGCGGCGACAAGCACGGTGAAGCCACCGTTGGAGAACCCGAACGCACCAATGCGCGTCGCGTCCAGTTGCGCGTGCCCGCGCCAGTCGCGCAGCATGTAGTCGACGAGCCGATGAAGCTGTGCGGGCCGACGCCAGAGTTGCAAGACTTTGCTTTGATCTTTGAACGTATCGCCGTCGTGGCCGACCGCTGCCGCGACAAAGCCCGCATGCGCCAGCGCGAGTGCCGTGTCGCGATGACCATCGTACCAGCCTGCGCCACCGTGCGACATCACCACCAGCGGCAGATGATCGCCCGCGAGCGGTGTATCCGGCGCCGCCGTCTGGCCGGTATTGTCCAACGCTGGAGAGGTCGCTGGCGCGTCGGTCGGATACCAGATGCCGGCGGTGAGCGGCGGTTCGTCTCCATTCGGTATCTTGACCTGCTCGAAGCCGACGTTCGCTGCGACGGCGCGTGTGCCGGCCAGGCACAAAAGGACGGCTAGCACGAGCAGAAATCTCACGACGGCCTCCGCTGTGAGTGTCGTTCCGATCGAGCCTAGCCCAACTAGGCTCGGCGCAAGCTTGCGTTGCTTGCGTCTCGGGTTTATACGCCGCAGCGATCGATTCGACGATGCAGCCGCGCCTTGAATTCCACCGCGAATGGTACAGGACGGCGCCCTTTCAAAGCTTCATCATTCGATCCCAAGGGGGTTCATCGCCAAACGCTTCAGTGAGGTAATCGACAAAGCGGCGCACTTTAAGCGGTATGCGTCGCGCGCTCGGATAAACCGCCTGGATCGCTAACTCGGTGGCCCGGTAGGCCGGCAGCAGCGACACAAGTTCGCCCCGACGCAGGTGCTCGCCGAACACGAAGGTCGGACCGTACGCGATGCCGGCGCCGGCGAGCGCGGCGGCGAGAAGCATTTGCGTGTTGTTGGCGGCGATCCGGCAAGGTCCGTCGATGATATGCGCGCGGTTTCTCGCATCGAACAAGGTCCAGTCGCCGGCCGACACGGCCTCGCTGAAGGCGAGCCGTGGCGCCCGCAGCAAGTCGCGAGGCTTGCGCGGTGTCCCATGCCGCTCGAGATACGCGGGTGCGGCACACACGACCATTCGACACGGCGCAAGCCGGCGTGTAACGAGTGCGGGATCCTGCAGCCGCCCGATCCGGATCGCTATGTCGACACCCGCTTCGATGAGGTCGACGTAGCGGTCTCCGAGAAGCACTTCCACGCTTACTTGCGGATGGTCTTCCACATAGCGGGCAAGCACCTCGCCCAAATGCATCGCGCCGAACGTGACGGGCGCCGCGACGCGCAGAACGCCGCGCGCCGTACCTTGCGAATCGCTCGCTTCCCGGTTCGCATCGTCGAACGCTTCGAGGATCTGCTTGCAGCGCTCATAGTAAGTTTGGCCCGTATCGGTCAAACTCAGGCGGCGCGTGGTTCGTTGGAGCAACCGCGCGTTCAGTTCGGACTCGATTGCGCTCACGTGCTTGCCGGCCATCGCCGCCGATAGCCCGAACCGCCGCGCCGCGGCAGCAAAGCTGCCTTCCTCCACTGCGGCGACGAACACCCCGAGACTCGTCAGTCGATCCATAACGCCCCCCCGATTCGATAGAACCATTATCGACTGTCGCTACTAATGCCGCAATTATCAAATACCGGACAAGGATCTAATATCGACACGACTCATGAAGAAGGGGCACTGCAATGGAAATCGAAACGAACGGCACGCGGATTCACATCGAGCAGCGGGGCAGCGGGGATTTGGCGCTCGTGTTCCTGCATTACTACGGCGGATCGTCGCGAACCTGGGACCGGGTGGCGAACGAGTTGTCCGACCGGTATCGCATCATTGCCATCGATCATCGAGGCTGGGGCGAGTCCGACGCACCCGCAGATGGCTACCGTATTGCTGATCTCGCTGCCGATGCACAGGGCGTCATCGAAACGCTGGGATTGCAGCGCTACGTTCTCGTCGGTCACTCGATGGGCGGCAAGGTCGCGCAACTCATCGCATCGCGTCGGCTGCGCGGGCTCGAAGGCCTCGTGCTCGTTGCACCGTCGCCGCCCTCGCCGATGCTTCTCTCCGACGAGCAACGCGCGACATTGGCTGCTGCGTATCTGTCGCGCGAATCAGTCGAATTCGTCATCGACCAAGTGCTGACCGCGAAGCCACTGGACGCCGATTGCCGCGAGCAAGTCATAGAGGACAGTCTTAAGGCCGCGCCGCAAGCAAAGGCAGCGTGGCCGAACGTGGCTATGGGCGAAGACATTACCACCGCGGTGACGTCGATCGACGCCCCGACACTGGTCATTGCCGGAGAACTGGACCAGGTGGATCGCGTCGCCACGCTGCAGGCCGAACTCCTGCCCCGAATTCCGCAAGCCGCGATGCGCATCCTGCCTGGAATCGGGCACCTGTCGCCGCTCGAAGCGCCGGCCGAGATGGCGCGGCTCATTGCGGACTTCGTCGCAGCTATCGAAGACAAGTCCGCCGTGGGCAGCGCACCCGACCACGTCTCGGCTGCTTTTGACGCTGCGTTGAACGCGGGCGATATCGATGACCAGACTCGACTCTGAACGTGACGCTACCCGATGACCAGCAGCACGTGGAATTCGGCAGCTCGACGCGGGGTGTGGAAAAGAGCCGTGACGGTCGATGGAGGCTGGAGGCTGGAGGCTACGTCTCGAATCCGCCTGGGCCTGTCGAGCATCCCTTCACAAACGTTAGAAGTTGCCCGGACCACGAACCTTCAAGGGATTCACCGTGCCCCTCACTCATCCGCAATACAAAGTTGCCGTTGTTCAGGCAGCCCCGGTCTGGCTCAACCTCGAAGCCGGCATCGACAAGACCATTGCCCTTATCGAAGAGGCAGCAGCGAACGGCGCGAAGCTTGTCGCCTTCCCGGAGACCTGGCTGCCCGGCTATCCGTGGCATATCTGGATGGGGGCGCATGCTTGGCAGGTAAGCCGTGGCTTCGTTCAGCGATACTTCGACAATTCGCTGAGCTACGACAGTCCCGAGGCCCTCCGGCTCAGCGCCGCAGTGGGGCAGGCCGGCATTACCGCGGTCATAGGCGTTTCCGAGCGAAGCGGCGGCAGCCTTTACATGGGGCAATGGCTCATTGGCGCCGATGGCAAGACCATCGCCGTTCGCCGCAAGCTGCGCCCCACTCATGTGGAGCGCGCCGTGTTCGGCGAAGGCGACGGATCGGATCTGACGGTGTATGAGATTGAAGGCCTCGGACGTGTGGGCGCGTTGTGCTGCTGGGAGCATTTGCAGCCGCTGTCGAAGTACGCGATGTACGCGCAAAACGAGCAAGTGCACGTTGCGGCATGGCCGAGCTTTTCTAACTACGAGCCGTTTGCTCACGCACTCGGGTGGGAAGTCAACAATGCCGCGAGCAAAATCTACGCGGTCGAGGGATCGTGCTTCGTACTGGCGCCCTGCGCTGTCGTAACACAAGCGATGATCGACGACCTGTGCGACACACCGGAGAAGCACGCATTCAACCACGTGGGCGGTGGTCATGCGATTATTTACGGGCCTGACGGGAACGCGCTTGTCTCGAAGCTGGCGGAGAACAGCGAGGGCATTCTGTACGCGGACATCGATCTTTCGGCCATCGTCATTTCGAAGAACGCCGCCGATCCCGCTGGGCATTATTCCCGCCCCGACGTTACTCGCTTGATGATCAATAGAACCCCTATGAGGCGAGTTGAAGGGTTAACGCTACCTGTCGACAGTCCCGAGACTGGAACGGTGTGGGGCCGGGAAAACTGAGGAGTCGAACACGACACCGTCGCGCGAATGGCGGCGGCCACCGCTCGTGCGGGACGGAAGTTCGCATGGTGATCAATGGAATAGGGGGCCTGAGGCTCGCACCGTCTGGTCGAGTCGCCCGCCGAACTTCAGTTGACGGCCCACGACCGGTCGTTATCGGCGCGCAGCGCCGCATCTCTAACGATAGACTCACGAGCAGGCGAATTCGAGTTCGACGCGGGGATAGTTGCCGAGAAGGTAGGGTGGCCGTGATTCGTTTGCCTTGAGCACCCGTAGGTCCCTGCCAGAGCGTGCGCAGAACTGTCTTGCTTCCGTGGTCGCGTCCGCGCGCAGGTTCCCGAGGCCGTGGAAACCAGTGGCGGCCTGCTTGGAAACAAAGTAGGTGCCGCCGCCTTGGTCAATAACGCCGGAATCGGATGCGCACCCGGCCAAAATTGTCACTGCGAAGATCGCCACGAGCTTTTTCATTTCTGCCCCTAATCGCTGTCTTATCGTTTTTTTGCCCGATTTCTTCGGTCGCATAGGCGGCCGGTTGTATTTTGCGGGTCTCCGTCGTCCAAACAGAGCCGGCGCCGGCATCGATTTCGAGACTTTGACAGTCGCGAGCAGTTACGCGCCGAAACCGAACCGACAGTGTGTTCATTCCCGGCTGCAAAGGCGAAACGGTCTCTTGTAGAGAGCGGCAATTGCCTTAGCCGGGCGGCCAAACCGCTTGACGACCATCGTTTTGCCGATTCTTCGATCGAGCGCCAGGTTCCTGGCGATGCGATTGATCGAGTATCGACGGTCCATTACAAACGAGGGCCGGTTCACCCGATGTTCTGAGCCATCGCAGCGCGTGCTCTGACGCGGACCGCAAAACGGCTGATGAGTGACCGCTTCCAACTGACATCTTGCCTTTCGAATGGCTCACTACCAGCCAAGGTCGATGTCCGGACGTGACCGACCTCCGATCGACGACGTCGTCGCACCGTGCCCGGTTCGGCGGACGGCCCGCGTCGACCCACGGCCGCCGTTCGAACCTGCGCTGCGCGGTCGGAAGCTCGCAGGGTATAACGGCCGTCCGTCCGGAAAATTCGATCACAAGCGGCAGGCCACCTTTGCTTCCCCGGAATGGCCGCCCTTTTGGCGGGCACACCGATCACCTCATCTTGACAACGACTTTGCCTTTGGCTCGCCCGGTATCGACGTAGGCCATCGCCTCTCTGGTCGATTCGAAGGGAAAGATCCGATCCACAACCGGGCGTATGACACCGGAGTCGACGAGGGCTGTGATCTGGCGCAACTGGTCTCCACTTGGCCTCATGAACAGAAACGAATAGCTAACCTTGCGCCGGTTTGCTTCCTTCCTGATCCGATAACTCAGGAGACGCATCACCAGTCCCAGGAACCGGGACAAGCCAAGCTCCTTTGCAAAATCCGGGTCCGGTGGCCCAGAGATCGAGATGAGCTGTCCACCGGGTTTGAGCACTCGCAGGGATTTGCTGAGCGTCTCTGCGTCGAGACTATTTATGACCACGTCGTAGTCGGCAAGAATATTCTCGAAATCGTCCTTCCTGTAATCGATGACGACGTCTGCACCGAGGCGCTTGACCCAGTCCACGTTCGCCGTGCTTGTTGTCGTCGCGACAAACGCGCCGACATGCTTCGCCAACTGGATCGCAAACGTCCCGACACCACCGGAGCCCGCGTGGATGAGAACCTTCTGTCCTTTTGCGAGGTGCGCTTTTTCGATCAACGCCTGCCAGGCAGTCAGACCAACCAGCGGAATGGAGGCGGCCTCTTCCATGGTGAGCGTCTTCGGTTTGAGCGAGAGGTCCGCTTCGTTCACTGCAATCAGCTCAGCAAACGCGCCGATCCGGTCTTTATCGGGCCGCGCATAGACTTCGTCACCGATCTTGAATCGCTGCACGCGCGGTCCAACCCGGACGACCACCCCGGCCACCTCGTTGCCCAGAAGGAGCGGCAAGCGATAGGGCAAAACGAGCTTGAATTCGCCATCGCGGATTTTGGAATCGAGCGGGTTCACACCTGCGGCGTGAACCTGGATCAACACGTCATCGTCGTGTAGTTCCGGTTCCGGCATTTCGCCAATCCGCACGCCATCCTTGCGTCCATAGCGTTCGAGAATAAATGCTTTCATAATGTTTTGTTTCCCAGATTTGATTTCTTGATCCACGCGTTCTTTTCTCGGCAGTGATCGAGACCTGAGCCTGCACCCGGCAGCTTGTTCCGCAACTACGAACTCAATATGAGAACTCGACACCCCACCTCGACGGAAAGAAACTCGGCGCAAGCATCCAGGCGAATCCCAAAGCGAAGAAAACAAGTGCAGACAGGATGGCAAGATGGCGGAAGTTGAGATCTTCTATTTTTGCGGGACCGGACTGCCAGACCGTGACGCCGGTATCGCGTCGAGCCGCAAGTCCTTCCGAAGCGCGGCATCCACCAGGCCCGCTGGCGCGAATCTGCGCAGCAATTGCAGACGACTCGCGAGCGCGCCGGCGGGGTACCGGAGTTTCGGACGAGCCGCAACTGCCGCCCTCAGCACGACGTCGGCCACGACGCGGGGCTCCGTGGCGGTTGCCATTACCTCATTGACACGGTTGCTGACGACCGTACGAGCCTCGCGGTATGCATCGAGCTTGGCATCGGGCTCCAGAAAATTCGCGTCGAACGGCGTCTTCGTGTAAGCGGGTTCGATGACCGAGACACGGATGCCCCAAGTGCGAAGTTCATGGTCGAGCGATTCGGAATACCCTTCGATTGCATGCTTCGTTGCGGCATAGAGCGCTCCGAAGGGCATCGGCACGAAACCCAGCACCGAGCCGATGTTGACGATGCGACCACTGCGCTGCTGTCGCATGTGGGGCACGACGGCGCGAGTCATCCGGACGACTCCAAAGAAGTTCGTGTCGAAGATCGACCGGGCCTGCTCGATCGAGCTTTCTTCGGCGCCGGCGGGAGCGACGCCAAAGCCAGCGTTATTCACCAGCACGTCGATGCGTCCCGCTTGTCGTATGACTTCGTTGACCACGGCGGCGACGGATTCATCGCTGGTGACGTCCAGAGTCAGCATCTCGAAGGATCGCTGGCCGGTGAGGGCCGCCCGTCTGCTGGTGCCGAAGACCGTATAACCTGCGTCGGCGAGCCGCTGTGCGGTGGCTTGCCCGATGCCTGAAGATGCCCCTGTAACAAGGGCCACACCCAAATTCCTTCTGTCGACCATTCGAAGCTCCCTGTAAGAGGATTGCAGTAACTATCAAATTGAAATCGACTATACTGGCAAATCGAGAGCATGTCACTATCAAAATAGTATGGACGACAAGAATCTTTGCGATGACCCGTGTCCGATCGCACGCAGCCTGGGTGTCGCGGGTGACGCGTGGAGCATCCTTATCCTGCGCGACGCCCATGCCGGTCTCACGCGCTTTGACCAGTTCCGCAAAAGTTTGGGTATTGCACCGACCATGCTGACCCGGCGACTGGCAACGCTGACAGAGGAGGGACTACTTGAAAAACGCCGCTACTCTGAGCACCCGCCGCGCGAGGAGTACCTTCTGACGGCTGCCGGGCGAGACTTCCTGCCGGTGCTCTTCATGATCGGTGCATGGGGGCGGCAATACCGTGGCGACGGCAAGCTGGTTCGCTTCCTCGATGCGGAAACGGGAACTGAGATCAGGGCGGTGGCGGTCGACGAGGTTACGGGAGCGAGGATCGGGACTCGTCCGATACGCGTTGTCGACCCGGGCAAGGATTGACGCTACGATGATTGCGCCGCGTCGCGTCGTTACGTAAGTCAGCCTAACGCCCGATGAGCCGCGAGGGCGCCAGTCGCTTCGGCAACATACCGCCGGTTCAGCGATCGCCGTGTTGGCCGCGCAATGTCTCGAACGCCTCGAGCGCTCGTGTGCGAGCTTGCCGATGATCGACGATCGGCAGCGGATATGCGTCGCCCAATCGCACCGAGGCCGCCATAAGCTGCTCGGGCGCCGCCTGCCAGGGCGCGTGTATCGAAGCAGCGGGCAAGCGGTGGAGCTCGGGCAACCAGCGCCGCACATAGTCCCCTTGCGGGTCGAATTTCTGACCTTGCAATACCGGATTGAAGATTCGGAAGTATGGCGCTGCATCGGCGCCGCTGCCGGCAACCCATTGCCAGCCTGCCGGATTGTTGGCTTCGTCTGCGTCGACGAGCGTGTCCCAGAACCATAACTCGCCCTCGCGCCAGTCGATCAGCAAATGTTTGACGAGAAACGAAGCGGTCACCATGCGCGCTCGGTTATGCATCCAGCCGGTGCGCCACAACTGGCGCATGCCGGCGTCGACGATCGGATACCCGGTCCTACCGTGTTGCCATGCACGAAGCGCTTGCATATCGGCTCGCCACGGCATTGCGTCGAACTGCCGCCTGAAGTTCGCTTGATGCAGCGGCGGAAAATGGTAGAGCAGATGGTAGGAAAACTCGCGCCAGCCGAGTTCGTCTTGAAACTTGCGCAAGTGCTCGCTGGAGATGGACGCCGCGTGCGCGGCCGCCTGTGCGGCGTACCAAATTTGCCGCACCGACAGGTTGCCGAAGCGAAGGTAGGGCGACATCTTGCTCGTTGCGTCGCGCGCCATCGCATCCCGATTCGTTGCATAGCCGTCCAATTCCGTGGTGACGAAGTGCCGCAGTCTTTCCTGTGCGCCGCTTTCCCCGCACTGCCAGGTTTCTCGCAATCCGGCTGCCCAGTCTGGCGTGTCGGGCTGAAGCTTCAGATCGGCGAGGCCTACCGCTTGTGCGCGGGCGCTTTCGGGTACGCAAAAGAATCGTAGGCCATCAGGCGAGGGACGAGGGGGCTCGGGAGAGATGACTTGAAGCGCCGCGCGCCAATAGGCGCCGAACACCTGAAATGGTCCGCCATCTCGCGTGGCGATTTCCCATGGTTCGCGCAGCAGATGTCCATTGAACGTCGATACCGAAACCGCCTTTGCTTCGAGAGCCGACTTGATCGAAGCATCGGTCTGCCGCTGCGCGTGGGAGTAGCGGCGGTTCCAACAGACCTCGATGGGTTCGATCGCCGTAGCGAACGCAAGGATTGCTTCTCGTTCTTCCCCGCGAAGCAAAACGAGGCCACCGCCCAGCGATCGCAGCGCACCGTCCAATTGACGCAGTGACTCGTGCAGCCACCAGCGCGCGGCTGCGCCGAGGGCGCGGCCATGCTGCGGCTCTGGGTCGTGAACGTACACGCAGACTACGGGGTGCCCGGTGGACGCTGCGTGAGCAAGCGCGGGATTATCGGCCAGCCGTTGGTCGTCGCGGAACCAAACGACGATCGGTTGGTTCGGATGCGGCTGTTGGCGATCTCTCATTGTCTCGAGTCGGTAGCGATGAGACGAAAGTGTACGAGCTTTCGCACCAGAATTCGCGCTTCCGGCGCACCACTGAAAAGAGAGAGAAGGCGCGTGCCGTGTCGCCCTTCGCGCGCGGCAGCAGCGGATCCCTTATGTCGCAAAAGGGGACCGGCGCGGTGCTTCGCGCAATGGAGCGGCCGGGTAGATCGAATTCGAATTCAAGTAGCTGCGCCTTCGCTTTGCTCGCGTACCAAGCCATCCGCGCTCTGCGGTGCGTGCGTCGCCACCGCCTGCGTCCGGCCTCCCCGAGACGAAAGCACGCGCCGCAGCCATTTCCTGCCGGGCAGTTCGATGAGCCGATGGGCCCAGTGGCTCACCACGAGCAGCGTCGCGAGCAATACGATCAACTGCGTGAGCGGCGAGCCTGCGAGCGCGCTGCTGGCTTTGCGGGCGAGCGATAGGCCCTCCATCGGAAAGCGCTGCACCATGTAGAGGCAGTAAGAAATCTCACCCAAGTAAACGATCGGGCGAAAGGCGAGCAGGGGCGCGACCAGATCGGCGTTGGACGACAGCGCGAAGATCAGCAAGCCCAGGCCGGCAACGGTCAACGTATCGCGCTGCGCGACGATGCCCAGCGCGATCACGCCGATTGCCGCGAGGCCCAGTGCGCGCGGCAGCGAAGCGAACCCGGAGCTGCGGCGCAGCCGAAACAGCAAGACGCCGGCGTAGAACTCCGGAATCAATCGCGCGAGCCCGCCGGGCAACGACAATGCGGTGGAGGAGCGCCACTCGAGCACTGCCAGTGCGCCAGCCGGCACGAGCAGCAGCACTGCGGCAAAGAGCCGGCTACGCGCGGGCGCCAACGCCACGAAAAGCGGGAAGAAGACATAGGCGAACCATTCCGCGCTAACGGACCAGGCGACATCGTTCCAACCCGTCACGAACTTGAATGACCAGGCATTGAGCAACACGAAATTAGCCGCGAGCGCCGGATACGTGTTTTGCTCGGTACCGATGAGGTGCTTGTGCAACACGAACTGCTTGACGAATACCAAGCCGATAGCGCCCAGCAATGTCACGAAATGGATCGGATAGATGCGCGCGAACCTTGCGCCGATAAAAGCCCGATAGTCGAGCGGCCTGCCATTGGCGTAGTTGTAAGCGAGGATGAAGCCGCTCAGGATGAAGAAGCCATCGACGCCGAGGTAGCCATGGTCGAACGCGGCGAAGCGGACACCGAAATCGATGAACGCGCCGTTCTCGAAGGGATAAAACAGGTGGCGAGTAACGACCCATAACGCGAGGAAAGCACGCAGTCCCGTCAGTTGATCGATTTGCCCAACATTGTTGCCTTGATTCATTCGCGGATCCCTGTTCGGTTCGTTGCCGATTCGAGCGCCGCTGCTGACGACGCGAGTCAGCAGCGGCGCTCTTTGCGTGCAGACCGTCGATTGTCTCGATAACGGACAATGATGGCCGAGGAGCGCCCCGCGTGCTCAGGAGAATGGCGGCGCGATCTCGCCATTCCCTCGTCACTATCGGTCGCAACGGTGTTGTGCGTTGTTCAGTGAAAGAAAAACGAAAGGGAATCGATGACGTTTAGCGTCCGTTCGAGGCGCTCGTCATCAATCGGCGCTGCCGGATGCGCGGCACATCGTTCCTTCGATTGGCTCGATACTCGCGTGCATCTTGTCGGCGGAGGGAGACGTGTTTTCGCCAGTCAAGTTTCCCGAGCGGTCTCGCCGGTCGAAGCGAGGGGCGCGGAAAGTCATAGAAGCGGACTCGATCCGGCATCTCTCCGTTCGTTCTTGACATATCGGTATTCGTGCCATGTAAGCGCGATGACGACGATGTCCAATGCCGTAATGAGTAGCAGCCAAATCGAGTGCGTAAACGTAAAACGATAGAGCTGATAGGCGATAAACAAGCCGAAGATCGACATTGCGGCGGGGTAATACCAAAGTCTTTTTCGCAGCAGGCCGGCGATCAACCACAGTTTTATCGCACCATGCCCAAACAGGTAGAGGGCGGCAAACGTTGCGGTGCCGACGGAAAGATGCTGAACGGTGTGCAGGAGAAAGTTGGCGACGAGATCGTGTGGATCTTCGACGAATTCCTCCTTGCTGACCCAAAGGACAAGCGTCAGCAAAAGCTGCGGCGGCACGAAATAGGTGGCCACGCCGGCGACGAGCTCGAGTAGCGCGAAAGCACCCTTGCACCATAAGCTCAGCATGAATGCAAGATGTATCCTCTTTTCGCCGAGAAACGTGTTCAGACTATTCACGGTCGGATAAGCCTCCCGATATGGAACATCCAGCGCAACCGACATGGGAAGAGCGCGGTCAGCCCGCGCGAGCCGGCTTGCGCCACACACTGGCCAGCCAAGGCTGTTGCTCGCGAGGCAAGCCTGCTGGCCGGTAATAGTGCTCGAGTTCGACGAATCCCGCGTCCGTCATATATCGACGCCATGCGTCGAGATCGTGAAATGCGCCGTAGCGGCCGTGGTGCCACCCTTCCTGATTCTCGCCGCGCGGATTGGAGGTGAACAGCACGCCGCCGGGCTTGAGCGTCGAGTGCAATTGACGAAGCACGCGCGCCAAATCTTGGCTCGGGACATGGAACAGCGAGGCATTGGCAAAAACGCCGTCGAAACGGGCGGCTGGCAAATCGAGGTGCAAGAAGTCCTGCTGCCACACTTCGCAGCCGGTCGCCTCGCGCGCCATCGCGACGAAGCGTTCGGCTCCGTCGAGGCCTACCGCGCGATGGCCGAGCGAGGTGAACGCTTTGAGATCCCGCCCGGGCCCGCAGCCAAAATCGAGGATCGCAAATGGCGGCTCGGCAACGATATGACGCAATAGCGCATCGATGTTCTGCGAGACGTCGTGGTCGCGCGTGCCTTCTCGAAAATCTTCCGCATGCGTGTTGTAATGCTGCAGCGTGACGGTGCTGATTCCTTCGGATTCGTGACGAGTGGGTGCCATGGGGGATGACTCCGTTGCATAGCGGGAACAGCGAAATCCTCGGCCGGCTGAACCGAAACGGCAGGTAGACGCCCGCCGAACATGCGATGCCGGGATGTCGTGAGGTTGTCTCACCCCCTAAGTATGACCGAGCGGCAGTAGCCACGTTCGACCGGCCCCAGCGACGAATAGGCTTCGAGAGAAGGCCTGAGCGTTCCCGCCGGCGCTTGCGAAGTCCTGCGTGGCGCGTGCCGTTACCCTGCAAGCCGTGTGGACGAAGCGAATAGGAAACTCGCGCGCGCAGCTCGGAGCGTAGGCCTCGGGCAGATCACGACCACGAAGATGAGGGTTACCCCGGATTGAGGCGCGGCAAGGGCGCGTCGTATTCATCAGCCAGCACGCCGGGATCCGGCCGCTACGGGCCGGCTACGCGCAGGCCGTCGACGCGAAGTCGCTGCCCATTGTGATCGCCGTATGCCTCTCTACCCGGATCTGTAGTCATGCCACGCTTCGCCGCGAATCTCACGTTGATGTACAACGAGCATGCGTTTCTCGATCGCTTCGCTGCCGCCGCTCGCGACGGCTTCAAGGCGGTCGAGTATCTGTTTCCATACGAGTTCTCCGCTGCGCAACTGAAGACACGCCTGGACGAGCACGGGCTCACACAATTGCTTTTCAACGCGCCGCCCGGCGACTGGGCCGCGGGCGAGCGCGGTATCGCATCGCTGCCGGGGCGCGAAGACGAGTTCCGCCGTGGCATCGATACGGCGCTCGCCTACGCGCGAATGCTCGGCAACGACAAGCTGCACGTGATGGCGGGCCTGCTGCCGGCAGGCGCCGATCGCGCTCGGCATCGCGAGGTGTATCTGCGCAATCTCGCGCATGCCGCGCAAGCAGCATGCGCGGACGGCGTCACGATCCTCATCGAGCCGATCAACCCGCGCGACATGCCGGGCTTTTTCCTCAACCGGCAGGACGACGCCCAGGCGATCTGCCGAGAGGTCGGTGCGAGGAATCTGAAGGTGCAGTTCGACTGCTACCACTGCCAAATCGTCGAAGGCGACCTTGCCAAGAAACTCGAACGTGACATTGCCGGCATTGGCCACATCCAAATCGCGGGTGTGCCGGAGCGCCACGAGCCGGATATCGGCGAAGTGAACTACCCGTACCTGTTCGAGCGAATCGACGCACTCGGCTATGACGGCTGGATCGGGTGCGAGTATCGCCCGAAAGCCGGCACGTCGGAGGGACTCGGCTGGCTCAGATCCTATTTGTGATTCCCTGCGATTCCCGCATTTTCGCGAGGCGACACCTGTCTCGCCGCAGGCGACGGCGCGCGTGACAGACTGTCCCGTTCCCGACGTGACAGATCCTCCCTCCGCGATGGCCTGCTCCCGGTGATCAGCCGCACGCGCAGGTCTGGCGCACGAGCGGCGAAACGGCACGCACGCTCGGCATGAACCGTGCTTCGAGCGTGACTGGCCCGGACCCGGCGATGCAGCCTGTCCGGCGAAGACGACGCGCAGGCGGCGGCCGGGGAGAGGCGATCGATGGCACTGGGCGAGCAGTTGCAAGACTGGCGTATCGACGCGCTGCGGCTCGAGGACGAGGTGGGCAAGGTCGTGATCGGCCAACGACCCACGATCCGGCTCATCAACGTCGCGCTGTTCGCGCGCGGCCACGTGCTGTTGGAGGGCGGCGTGGGCGTCGGCAAGACCACCGTGCTGCGGGCCTTCGCGCGCGCGGTGGGCGGCGACTTCGAGCGCGTGGAGGGCACCATCGATCTGATGCCCGGCGATCTCGTCTATCACACCTACGTCGATGCGCAGGGCAAGCCGCGTATCGATCCCGGGCCGCTCTTGCGCCGCGGCGAACGGCTCACCACGTTCTTCTTCAACGAGATCAACCGCTCGCGGCCACAGGTGCAGTCGCTGCTGTTGCGCGCGATGGCCGAACGTTCCGTGTTCGCGTTCGACCGCGAATACCGCTTTCCGCACATGATCGTCTTCGCCGACCGCAACAAAGTCGAGAAGGAGGAAACGTTCGAACTGGCCTCGGCCGCGCGCGACCGGTTCCTGTTCGAGCTCAACATGCCGACGCCCGAAGACCGTGCCGTACGCCGCGCGCTCGTGTTCGACACGACCTATCACGATGTCGACGCACTCGTCGAGCAAGTGCGCCCGGGTGTGGTCGCCTGGGAGCAGTTGAATACGATCGGCGCGGCCATTCAGCAGGGCGTGCGCGCAAGTGAGGCCATCGAGCGCTATGTGCTCGACATCTGGCAGGCCAGCGAAACGCCGCAGCGGTTCGGCATCGCGCTCGATGGCGTGGACATGGATCGGCTCGTGCTGGCCGGTGCAAGCCCGCGCGGCATGAGCGCGCTCTTGCGTGCGGCACGCGTGAGCGCGTGGCTCGCGGGGCGTGCGCATCTCGTGCCGGAGGACATCCATGCCGTGCTGCCGGCCGCGCTCGGCCATCGTGTGTTCTTCACTCCGGTCCACGAGCTGCACCGGCAAGCGTTGGCCGCCGCGCTCGTCGATCAGATCGTCGCGCGGCTCGCCGTGCCGTGATTGTCGTGACTGCCGCGATGACCGGAAGCGGGCCTTGCGCCCAGTTTCGAACCGAGTCCTGACTGCGATGAACGAACCGCGCGAGTTTCACTATCGCTTGCCGGGACGCGCCGGTGGTTGCCGTCCCGGCTCGCATCCGGGCGCGAGCTTCGGCGCCGGCGAGCAGTTCGCGCTGCATGCGCGTCTGGTCGACCATCCCGATCCGCGCCGCGTCGATCTTCGCGCGAGCCTGCAGTCGGTGCGCAGCGAATGGCTCGTGCGGCTCCATCTGCAACGCGTGGCCGTGCCGGTTCATGTGGTGGTCGATGTGTCGGCTTCGATGTGCTTCGGGAAGCGGCGCTCGAAGCTCGAAGTCGTTGCAGATTTCGTGGAGGCACTCGGCTACAGTGCATTCCGTTCGGGAGACCGAGCGGGCATGACCGCATTCGACGCGCAAGCGCGTGAGGATCTCTTCGTTTCGCCGCGTCACGGCCGCGGCGGCGGGGACCTGATGGCGGCGATGCTGCGTGCCGAGGCCGCCCAGGGCCGAACCCGCGGCGCGAGCGGCGCGCGCGGCGGCCGGAGCCACGCCAACGGTACGCGCGGACTCGAACGTGCGGTCGAGGCCCTGGCCGCCAAGCAGGCGCTCGTTTTCATCGTGTCGGACTTTCATTGGTCGCTCGATGGCCTGCCGGCCGTGCTCGATACGCTCGCGCACGCGAGCGTCGTGCCCATCGTCGTTTGGGACGAGGCCGAGCTTGCACCGCCGTCGCACGGCTCGCTGCTCGCCGTCCATGATGCGGAAACGGGCGAGGGCCGCACGATCTGGCTTTCCCCGCGCGTGCGGCGGCAATGGGAGGAGGCCGTGAGCCGGCGGCGCGCAGCGCTCGACGCGCTGTTCGGCGCGCGCGGGATGCGGCCGTTCGAGATCGCGGGCGCGTTCGATGCCGACGCGCTTTCGCGCTATTTCATCGAGGGCTCCGCATGATGCGCCTGCGCTGTCCCATGCCGACGCTGCGCTTGCCGAAGCTGCCACGCCCCGGGGCGGTTGCGCTCACGCTCTCGCTGGCGGTCTCGGGTGCAGGCATGTTCACAGTCTCGTCTCCCGCTCGCGCTACCGCCTACGCGGCAAGCATCGATCCTCCGCGCGGCTTCGGATATACGATCGGCGACGTCATCACCGAGCGTGTGATGCTTGCCGCGGCGGGCCGTGACGCCGGCAATGTGGAGCCGCCTTCGAGCGGTCGCATCGATCTTTGGCTCGAACGCCGCCCCGCGCGGGTCGAGACCGATCGCGAAGGGCGACGCTGGCTTGTCCTCGACTATCAGATCGTCAACGCCCCGCGCTCGCTGACCCAAATCGCACTGCCCGCTCTGAGTCTGCGCACCCGTGGCGGCGATGTCCTGCGACTCGACGCATGGCCGATCACCGTGGGGCCGATCGTCTCCGATACGGCCGTCGCGCCGATCGGCATCGCCGCTGGGGGCGCGGGGGCGGCGCAGATCGTTGCTGCTGGGCAGGGGCGCGAGCGGGCGGTTCTCTCCGGCGCGTCGTGGGCCATGCAGCCGGACCGCACGGCCTCGCCGATCGCGCTCGCGCCGATCCGGCGGCGAATCGGCTATGCGCTGGCATGTCTTCTTTCGACGTTCGCCGGCTGGCTGTCGTGGTGGGTATGGCGCAACCAGCGTGACGCTGCGCACATGCCGTTCGCGCGAGGCTGGCGGCAGATACGCTCGCTGCGTGCACCAGGAGCGCGTGCCGATGTCGATGCGGATGCCGATGCCGCCGCCGATGCCGCGTGGCGCATCATCCATCGCGCGTTGAACGAAACCGCGGGGCAGGTGATCAACCTGCACTCGCTCTCGCAACTCTTTGCGCGCGCGCCATGGCTGCTACCGATGCAGCCGCAGCTCGAAGCGTTCTATGAGCGCTCCGACGCACGATTTTTTGCAGTGTCGAACGAGGCTGCCGGCGGAACGCGCGCCGAACCGTCGTCACAATCGGGCTCGGACGCCGCCCTCGTTGCGCTGCTGCGCGCGCTCTTTCGCGCCGAGCGGCGGCGTGATCGATGATGGACGCCACGCTCGATTTCACGGCACCCTGGGCGCTCTTGCTGCTGCCGCTCGCGCTATTGCCGTTTCTGCCGCGGCGTGACGACACGCTTTCGTTCTCGTGGGCCGGCTGGCTGCCCCAAGAGCGTATCGGTCGCGTATTGGACATGATGGGGCGGGTGAGCGCCGCGCTGGCGCTTGCGTCCATCGTCGTGGGCTTGGCCGGGCCGGGCCTCACCGGACTCTCCGTGCATCGCACGGGGCGCGGCGCGCAGATGCTGATCTTGATGGACCGCAGCGGCAGCATGACGGACGTCATGGCGAGCCGCGGCGTGAACAGCTCGGGCGAGTCCAAGAACAGCGTCGCGCGCCAGGCACTCAGCGAATTCGTCCGCGCGCGGCCGAACGATCGCTTCGCGTTCATGATGTTCGGTATCAGCCCGGTACTGGCCATGCCGTTCACCTACGATCATGCCATCGTCGCGGACGCCATAGAGGGCACACGAATCGGCAGGGGCATGCCGGACACGCAGCTTGGCCGCGGGCTCATTGCCGCGATTGCGCAATTCGACGCCCGCCCCTTCACCGGTCATCGCGCGATCGTCATGGTGTCCGACGGCGGTGCGTTGCTGACCCCGGGAGAAAGTCAGGCGATCGCCGATGGACTCGCGCGCAATCGCATCGCCCTTTACTTCGTTTTCTTGCGTAGCAGCGTCTATACGCCCGCCCTCGATGTCGCGGTGCGCCGTGGGGATGCATCCCCTGAAGCGCGGCTGCATCGCTTCTTCCTTTCGCTGCGCACGCCGTATCGCTTGTTCGAGGCCGGCGACGCGAACGGCATGGCCGCCGCGATGCGGACCATCGGCGAGCAGCAGAACTACGCAATCTCGTTCGTCGAGCGCTTGCCTCGGCAGGCGCGCAGCGGATGGTGCTTCGCCGTGGCCATCGCCTGTTGCGCGATACTCATCGCCGCGCGTGCAATCAGCGTGGGGAGCTGGCAATGAAACGGGCGACGGTCCATGCCGCCTTCGCTGTCGTTGCGCTTGCGAGTGCGGGCGCAACGGCGTACGAGGCAATCCGGTTCGCCCGCGCACAACGCATCGACCAAGAACTCGTGAAGATCGCCGCCGATACGGTTGCCCGCCGGGCGAGGGCGGGTATCGAGCCGGCGGCGGTCGATCCGAGCGATGCCGGCCGGACGCGCGCCGTGGCGCATCTTGCCGACGTCGCCGGCGAGGAGCCCAGGCCGATCGTGCTGGCGCGGGCGGTCGCGTTCGCGGCCGAAGGCAACTTTCCCGCCGCCACCCGGCGCTATGAATCGTTACTGGAAGCGGGTCCACTCGACGAAATCGGCCGTGCCGCCTTGTTCGATCTCGGTAATGCCTATCTGCGTCAGGGTGCGGGGACGGCGGCCGACGCGCTGCGTTCACTGCCCATGATCGAGCAAGCGAAGGCACACTACCGTGCGCTGTTGCGTATCGCGCCCGGCGATTGGGACGCGCGCTACAACCTGGAGCGCGCGCTACGGCTCGCACCGGAAGGCTCGGCCGAGCCCGACGCGGCAGGCGTCGCGACCAAGCACGAAGTGACCCTGCGCGGTGCGAGGAGCGACGACCTGCCGTGAGACTACTTGTGCCCGCCCGTATCGGCATTCTCTTGCAGCGACGTCATTGGGCCGTATGCGCTGCCTTTGCCCTGCTCGTTGCCGCGTTCGTATCGCCTAGCGTGCAGTGGCCGCGCACGACGTTCTCGTACATGGTTACGTTCGACATCACCCAAAGCATGGACACCGAAGACCTGAGCGTTTCCGGAGCGCCGATGAGCCGGCTTGCCTATGCCAAAGCGTCGATGCGCGAGGCGTTGGCGCAATTGCCGTGCGGCTCGCGCATCGGCTGGAGCATCTTCGCGGGGCAAAGCACGCTGCCGCTGATGGCGCCGCTCGAGGTCTGCGCCCATTTCGACGCGCTTTTGGCTTCACTGGACGGCATCGACGGCCGCATGCGCTGGGCCAATTGGAGCCGTATCGCCGAGGGTGGAGTGTATTCGGCCATTCGTGTCGCGCGCGATGTCGGTCACGGCACCGCCGTCGTCTTCATCACCGATGGTCAGGAGGCGCCCCCGGTCCTGCCTGGAAACGGGCCGGCGGTGCAAATCGCGCTTCCCGGCATCGGCGGCTGGCTGATCGGTGTGGGCGGCGACGCACCCGCGCCGATTCCGAAGACCGACGAGCGGGGCAATCGTATCGGCTATTGGCTCGCCTCCGAGGTAGTGCAGATTCCGGCTGCCGCGAGCGGGTCTGGCGCCGGCGCGAGTCACGAGGAGCGTTCCGAGTTGCGAGGCCCGTATCTCGCCACCGTTGCCGGCCGCATCGGCTTCGGGTACCGAAGACTGTCGAGCCCCGCTGCGCTCGCGGCGGCGCTGCGCGATGCGCGCTGGGCGCGTCATGAGCGCGCGCCTGCGAGCCTGCGGTGGATCGCGGCGCTCGCCGCGCTCGTGCTGCTCGTTTGGCGCTATGGGCGCTTGCGTGATCTGCGCGCGGCGGCCGCAAGCGCCTCGCGAGCGCTTCGGGAGAGGGGCCTTGCATCGAGGGTTGCCGCACGCCACCGCGGTGAGCGATGCTGACGATGCCTGCCTGCCCGCCTACCTGCAACCGCGACCCGCGGCCATGAACCTGCAACAAACCCGCAACAAACCGAACGGAGAACGACATGCTGGAGACACGACCCACGACGGCGCACGTCCTGCGGCCGCTCATCGCCGCCGCAGCCGCATGGCTTGCTGCAGGCTCGCTGCAAGCCGCGCCGCTCGCTTACGTCACGAGCGAGAAGGCCGGCGTCGGCGTGATCGGCCTCGACACGATGACGCTCGAGAAGACATTTTCGATCGGCGCTGCCGGTCCGCGAGGACTCAGCCTCAATGACGACGGCACGCGTCTCGTCGTCGCCGACAAGACGACGGGTGAACTGGCGGCCATCGATACGGCGACGGGCCGGGTCGTCGAGCGCGTGAAGATCGGCAGAAATCCCGAATACGTCCGCGTGCATGGCGGTTATGCGTATGTCACCTACGAGCCGGGGGATTCGGGCAAGCTCTCGGGCAAAGCCGCGGGCACGTCGCCGGGCAAGCCGGGCGCCGAAGACGACGACGCGGCCAAGCCGCCGGCCGAGATTGCCATCGTCGATCTGAAGACGTGGCGGATCGTGCATTCCGTGGTGAGCGGCCATGAAACGGAAGGCGTGGAGTTCTCTCGCGATGGCAAGCAAATGCTCGTCACGAACGAGGGCGACGACACCGTTTCCGTGTACGACGCGCCGAGCGGCAAGCCGATCGCAACCGTGAAGATGCCGGCCGGCGGGCGGCCCCGTGGCATCAGGCGTTCCCCGGACGGTTCGCAATACGTCGTGACGCTCGAATCGCTGAGCAAGATGATCGTGCTCGACGCGGGCGACTTTCACGTCGTGAAGTCCGTCGATACGAAGCTCGGCCCCTACGGCGTCGCCTTCGGGCCGGACGGAAAGCGGCTATTCGTGGCCGCGGCGCGCGACCAGATCTTGCAAGTGTTCGACGCGAAAACGTTGGACCCCATCGCTCAGGTGCCCGTTGGCAAGCGTTGCTGGCACTTCAGCTTCACGCCCGATGGCTCGAAGTTGTTGCTGGCATGCGGACGCTCGGACGCGGTGTTCGTCATCGATGCGGGCGACTACCATATCGTCAAGCAAATCGGCGATCTGCCGCTCGCGTGGGGCATCGTCACCTATCCGCCCAGCGACGGGTCGATCGAATCGCGCTGAGTCGGCTCAGGTCACGGTGGGCCGCGTCCGTTCACCGCACGTCAAGGCGATGGCGGCGCGGCGGCAGAGGCTCAGGCACCGCCGTTGCCAACCGCGTTGCCGCTCGCGGCGAAGGGGCCGAGCGCGCGCGCTTCGCGAAACACCGCTATCCACTGATCCGTATCGAGTTCTTGCCGGCCGGCGGCGTAGTTCACGGGGTTGTAGCAGAACGCGCAATGCAGCGGGCAGCGGTACGTGAGTTCGGCGAGCAACCAAAGCGGCGGCTCCACCTCGTGCGTTCCTTCCTCGGGCGATGCCGCGGCGGCAACGGCTTCGTGTGCCGAGATATCGCTCATTGCGCTACTCCAGCCAGCCGCGCGATCGCGCTTGAGCCACGAACGCACGCACTTCGTCGCCGATGCCGGTCGTATTGAATGCACGTTCGAGCTCGGCTATCAACGCGTCGAGCGAACGCGTGCCGTCGCAGCGCTTCAGGATTTCAGCCGCACTCTGATTGAGCTTGACCATCCCTTCGGGGTAGAGCAGCACATGCGCGTTTTGCGCACTCTCCCACTGCAAGCGAAAGAGCGGTTTGAGCCGGACAGGCGTATCGTGCGCGCCGGCCTTGGGCGCTGGCGAGTCGGTATTCATGCTGGATATGCCTTCTCGATGGCGTCGAGCATCGACCATAGAATGTCGAGCTTGAACTGTAGGATCGTCAACGCACGCTCCTGCTGGTCGCGCCGCGTGAAATGGTCGAGCGTCACTTTCAGACCATGGTCGATGTCTCGCTGCGCAAGCGGAATGCGCGAGCGAAAGTAGGCGAGGCCTTCGGCGTCGATCCACGGATAATGCTGCGGCCACGAAGCCAAGCGATCCTTGTGGATCTGCGGCGCAAACATCTCGGTCAGCGACGAGCAGACCGCCTCTTGCCAGGGTGCGCGCCGCGTGAAGTTGACGTAGGCATCGACGGCGAAGCGAACGCCCGGGCTCACGTGCTCGAGCGACCAGAGCGCGCTGCGTGTCAGTCCGACCGCCTGCCCGAGGCGCGACCACGCTTCGATGCCGCCCGCGTTCTCGCCGTAGCCGTCGTGATCGAGAATGCGTGTGACCCACTGGCGGCGCGTCTCGCGATCGGGGCAGTTCGAGATGATCGCCGCATCCTTGATCGGGATGTTGATCTGATAGTAGAAGCGGTTGGCGACCCAGCCGCGAATTTGCTCTGAAGAAGCGCCGCCCGAATTGAGCCGCACGTTGAACGGGTGGTGGATATGATAGCCGGCGCCTTTCGCGCGCAGCGCCGCCTCGAACGCTTCACGCGTCAATGCCGGCTGGGCCGGGTCGGGCTGGCGTACGGGCGCGGTGCCTAAGCAGTCGTCGATCGTCATCGAGTCTCGTCTCCTCAGAACCGTCTCGCGTTGCGGCTCCGGCCACCGGGCTCGTCCGCTCGCCGGCATGCAGTCACAGCTCGAACGCCATGCCGTCCTCGGCGACCTCGATGCCGTGCTCGGTCAATATGCGCCGTTCGGCTCCGTCCTCGAGCAGAATCGGGCGAGGCGTTGATGAGCAGCCAGTTTTCACCGTCGGCGCTGACGGCGATCGACGATTGCGTGCGCGGCCGCGCCTTGATCGTGCCGCGACGCAGGCCGTCGCAGTTGCGGCAGTTGCAATTCCATTGCGGGAACCCGCCGCCCGCCGATGAGCCGAGCACCTTGATCTTCATGCGGGGCAATTCCTCATGAGCGCCGCCTCCGGGCCTTGGCGTTCGTTCGCCGCGGCAGCATGGTGGCGAGCAGCGCATCGCGATCGATGAATTCGTGCTTGAGCGCACCCGCGATATGAAGGACGACGAACCCGATCATCGCATAAGCGAGCACCTGATGGGCGCCGAAAAAGAGGCCGCGAAAAAAGGGATCATCGCGTCCCCATGCCGGCAGCGCGAGGCCCCAGAAGCGTACGCCGTATTTGTTGAACGACGATCCCAGGTATCCGGTCACCGGCAATGCAACCATCCCGACGTATAAAAAAGCCTGCGTCGTGCGCGCGGCGGCGCGTTGCCACGGCCGCATCGGCGGTAGCGGCGGCCGGGTCACGGCCGCGCGTACGGCAATGCGGATAAGCACAAGCAGGAAAACCGTGAGCCCGAGCGACTTGTGCAGATTGATCAGCGTCGCTTTGATGGGCAAACCTTTCGGCAGGCCGACCATATAGAGCCCGAGCGCGAGCAGCGCGATGATCGCGAGTGCGATCAGCCAGTGCAAAACGATCAGCGAAGTCGCGAAGCGCGTGGCCGCTACGGGCGATTCGCGCCGCACCGCTTGCGCTCGCGCAGCGCGCGAGTGGGTCGTAGTCATGACTGTCTCCGATCGCCGCTTTCATGCGCCTCGTGGAGACGCCGGGCATTGCCTTCGTCGCATTGCTTGCGCTCGGCCTTGCCGGTGGCTCGCGCAAGCCCGAATTGGCGTGAACAGCCCTTAGAGCAAGGTCTATGCCGACTGCGGCGCTTCCATGCGTCGCGCCAAGGTGCTAGCGGTCGCCGCGTTTCGCGCGCGTTTTACCGAACAGACTGTTTATCTTGCTGGCGCACAGTGTCACCGGCGCGACCCCGACGAGGCACGTCCGGGGTGCCTCTCGCTTACGCCCGCGCGGGGCGTGCTCCAATGGCATGGAACTTGTGTGGTTCAGCGCCACGACGTGCACAGGCGGGCCCGGGGCACTGCCTGTGCCGTGCGGGCCGCGCGCTCCGACGAAGCAGTCTTGGCGTTGAACGGCGTAGCCCCGGCATGTGCGGGCATGCGGCGCAGCGGAAAGAAACTAAGCCGCGAGGACGGATCGAACCATGCGAGGACAACGGTATGTGGGTGGTGAAGATCGGGGGCGGCCTCAGTCACGAGCCGGCGCTGCGCAATTGGCTTACCGAGCTTGCCGAAGTAGGTGGGGGACGCGTGGTGATCGTTCCGGGCGGCGGCGATTTCGTGGACAAGGTGCGGCAGTACCAGGCCGAATGGCGCTTGGGCGAGCTTGCCGCGCACAACATGTGTTTGCTCGCCATCGCCCAGTATGCGGTGCTGATGCAAGGTCTCGTGCCGGAACTCGTGCTTGCCTCGAGCGAGGCCAAGATCCGGCGCGCATTGCACGACGGGCGCGTGGCCGTATGGGTGCCGACGGCGCTCATGTGCGATACGCCCGATGCGATGAGCAACTGGGATGCGACATCGGACAGCCTCGCCGCATGGCTTTCGACGATGCTCAATGCCGAGCGGCTCACGCTCGTGAAGGCGTGCGCGATCGATCCGGCCGAGCCGCTCGAATCGCATGCGAGCAGCGGCGTAGTCGACCGGCGCTTCGTCGGCTACGTCAGCGACGCCAATTACGTGGTCGAGCTTTTCAGCAAGGACAACATCGCGCTGATGCGCGATCGTCTCTTGAACGTGCCGGCCTCATGGGCCGGCAACCAGCCGGGCGGTGCGGGACGTTAGCGGCGATGGGCCGCTCGGCCCTTCGTTGCGCATACCGGTTCGGCCGGCATTGCGCTACGGGCGCCCGGGGGCAGCCCGTTACCGCTTAACGCGTTGCAATGTACATCGTGATTTCGAAGCCGAAACGCATGTCGGTGAAGCTAGGTGTCGTCCATTGCATCGATCGTTCCTCCATCCAGTCGTTCGAAGAAGTCGCCGTCGGCGGCGCCGACGCCGTGCCGGTCGCCGATCGGCGTGCGAATGATGCAAGCTCCGTGCCGAGATATACGCCATGCGCGCGCTCGCGCCGAATGCGTCTTACGTGAGACGCGAACGACCGCAGCCTGCGCATCACTGTCGCGAAAACGCAGCAAAGTGTGCCACGCACCCCCTGTTCCAAGCGCGGGCTCGCACATCGCGCACTGGGCATTCGCGACCTGCAATCGATAAGTCATCCGTTAAGTCTCGAGAATGAAATCGTGAATATTCAACGGGTATCGGCCTGCATACGATGACATCACGCGTTTCGTTTCCCATCGAGACGCATCCAGGTCAACTCCCGAGGACAGGCCATGAACGATTTCAGCAGGGCAGCCGTGCAGCCGGCCCGCACGCCGCGCGAGCGTTATGCCGCGGGCGTGCTGAAGTACCGCGAGATGGGCTACTGGCAGCCCGACTACGCGCCGAAGGACACCGACGTCATCGCGCTCTTTCGCATCACCCCGCAGCCGGGCGTCGAACCGGAGGAAGCGGCCGCCGCTGTCGCCGGCGAATCGTCGACGGCCACCTGGACCGTCGTCTGGACCGACCGGCTCACGGCATGCGACATGTATCGCGCGAAGGCATACCGGATCGAACCGGTGCCCGGCGTGCCGGGCGCCGAGCCGCAGTATTTCGCGTACATCGCTTATGAACTCGATCTGTTCGAGGAAGGATCGGTCGCGAACCTGACGGCTTCGATCATCGGCAACGTATTCGGCTTCAAGCCGTTGAAGGCGCTGCGTCTCGAGGACATGCGCATACCCGTTGCTTATCTGAAGACGTTTCAGGGTCCGCCCACGGGCATCGTCGTCGAGCGCGAGCGGCTCGACAAATACGGCCGCCCGCTGCTTGGCGCGACGGTGAAGCCCAAGCTCGGTCTCTCGGGCAAGAACTACGGGCGCGTCGTCTACGAAGGACTCAAGGGCGGCCTCGATTTTCTGAAAGACGACGAGAACATCAACTCGCAACCGTTCATGCATTGGCGCGATCGCTTTCTGTTCGCGATGGAGGCAGTGAACCGGGCACAGGCCGAGACGGGCGAGGTGAAAGGGCATTACCTGAACGTGACCGCGGGGACGATCGAAGACATGTACGAGCGCGCCGAATTCGCGAAAGAGCTCGGTTCGTGCATCGTCATGATCGACCTCGTGATCGGATGGACGGCCATTCAGTCGATGTCGCGTTGGGCGCGGCGCAACGACATGATTCTTCACCTGCACCGCGCCGGGCACGGCACCTACACGCGGCAACGCAATCACGGCATCTCGTTCCGTGTCATCGCGAAGTGGGTGCGCATGGCCGGCGTCGATCACGTTCATGCCGGCACTGCCGTCGGCAAGCTCGAAGGCGATCCGTTGTCGGTGCAGGGCTATTACAACGTGTGCCGCGAATCGCACAATGCGGCCGACCTCACGCGCGGGCTCTTCTTCGAGCAGCCGTGGGCGGGCCTGCGCAAGGTGATGCCGGTGGCCTCGGGCGGCATCCATGCGGGGCAGATGCACCAGCTCGTCGATCTCTTCGGCGACGACGCGATCCTGCAGTTCGGCGGCGGCACGATCGGTCATCCGGCCGGTATTCAGGCCGGGGCCATCGCCAACCGCGTGGCGCTCGAGGCGATGATCAAAGCCCGCAACGAAGGGCGTGACATCGCGAACGAAGGGCCGGAGATTCTCGAGGCGGCGTCGCGCTTTTGCACACCGCTCAAGCAGGCGCTCGACGTATGGAAGGACGTGACCTTCAACTATGCATCGACCGATACGCCCGATTTCGCGGTCACGCCGAGCGTCGCCTGAAGCGCACCGAACCCACAGGAGGTCATTGCCATGCGAATCACACAAGGGACGTTTTCGTTCTTGCCCGATCTGACCGACGAGGAGATCGCCGCCCAGGTCGACTATGCACTGGGTCAGGGCTGGGCCTGCTCGGTGGAATTCACCGACGACCCGCACCCGCGCAACATCTACTGGGAGATGTGGGGGCTGCCCATGTTCGATCTGCGCGATGCGGCCGGCGTCGTGCAAGAGGTGCGGGCCTGCCGTACCACCTATCCGAATCTTTACATCAAGGTCAACGCGTTCGATTCCGTGCGCGGTTTCGAGACGATGCGCCTGTCGTTCATCGTGAATCGGCCCGCCGTGGAGCCCGGCTTTCGCTTGAGTAGAACCGAAGGCCGCGGCCGCGTGCAGCACTACTCGATGACGAGTTACGCAACGAACGCTCCCGCTGGCGAGCGCTACGCGGACACAGACCGATGAACACGACCGAGAGTCCCCACCCACGGGAGGATGCGATGGCATCAGCCGATTGCGCGAGCAGCGTAGATCTAGCGGGGCTGTACCGCGATTCGGGCATCGCCGAGGTGCTGGACGACCTCGATCGCGATCTCGTGGGCCTCGTGCCCGTGAAGACGCGCATTCGCGAGATCGCAGCCTTGCTCATCGTCGATCGGGCGCGCAGGCAACTGGACCTTGCGAGCGGCGCGCCCACGCTGCACATGTGCTTCTCGGGCAACCCCGGCACCGGCAAGACCACGGTCGCGCTGCGCATGGCCGAGGTGCTGCACCGGCTCGGCTACATCCGCCGCAATCATCTCGTGTCGGTCACACGAGACGATCTCGTGGGCCAGTACATCGGCCACACGGCGCCCAAGACGCGCGACGTGCTCAAGCGCGCCATGGGCGGCGTGCTCTTCGTCGACGAGGCCTACTACCTTTACCGCCCCGAGAACGAACGCGATTACGGCCAGGAGGCCATCGAAATCCTGCTGCAGACGATGGAAAACCAGCGGGACGACCTGGTGGTGATCCTGGCCGGCTACGCCGCGCGCATGGATACCTTCTTTCAAAGCAACCCGGGTCTGCGCTCGCGCATCGCCCATCACATCGAATTTCCCGACTACGAGGCGTGCGAACTGATTGCGATTGCCGAGCGCATGCTGGAGACGATGCACTACCGCTTCGACGACGCGGCACGCGAGGCGTTTGCAGACTACATTGCGCGGCGCAAGGCTCAACCGAACTTCGCCAACGCGCGCTCTGTGCGCAACGCGCTCGATCGTGCGCGGCTCAGGCAGGCGCGGCGTCTGTTTGCGGCGTCGCTGGCGAGCGGTGCACCGGTCTCGAGCGCGCTGCTGATGCAGCTAGCCGCCGCCGACATTCGCGCGAGCCGTGTGTTCGCCGCGCAGGGCGAGGATCCCGACGAGCCGGAGCATGCCGCTGCGCAGCGGGCCGTGCACGCCGGCGCGCCGCCGCTCGGACACCGGATTTGAATAGCAGCAGGAGAGCGCCATGCAAGACGGACGTACGACCCTTTCGAAGTTCCTGATCGATACGCTCGATCGCCAGCCGTCCCCGGTTGCGGCAGCCGGCCTGTCTGCCTTGTTGATCGACGTGGCCGCTGCGATCAAGACGATTGCTTCGACGCTCACGCGCGGCGCGCTCGGCGGCAATTACGGCTGTGCGCAATCGGTCAATTCGCACGGCGAGCAGCAACAGAAGCTCGATGTGGCCACCAACGAGATCTTCGTCCAGCACTGCGAGTGGGACGGTCTGCTCGCCGCGATGGTCTCCGAGGAAATGGAGACTGTCTATGCGATCCCATCCAAATATCCGCGCGGCGAGTATCTGCTCGCGTTCGATCCGCTCGACGGCTCGTCGAACATCGACATCAACGGAATCGTCGGCTCGATCTTTTCGGTCTTGCGTTCGACAGACGGCTCGAGCGACGAGGCCGGCTTCCTGCGCCCTGGCCACGATCAGGTCGCGGCCGGCTATGCCGTCTACGGACCGTCGACGATGCTGGTCCTCTCCGTCGGCAACGGCACGCATGGCTTCACGCTCGAGCGCGACGTCGGCAATTTCGTGCTTACGCATTCGGACATCCGCATCCCCGTGGAGACGAGCGAGTTCGCCATCAATGCGTCGAACGAGCGCTTCTGGGAAGCGCCCGTCAGGCGCTATGTCCAGGAGTGCAAGGACGGCCGCACGGGCTGCCGGGGGCGCGATTTCAACATGCGCTGGATTGCGTCGATGGTCGCGGAGGTGCATCGCATCTTGATGCGAGGCGGTGTGTTCATGTACCCGCGCGACTTCAAGACGCCGTCGATGCCGGGCCGGCTGCGGCTGCTATACGAGGCCAATCCGATGAGCTTTCTGATCGAGCAGGCGGGGGGAGCGGCAACGACGGGACGCGAGCGCATTCTCGATGTCGTGCCGCGCGCACTGCACGAGCGCGTGCCCGTGATTCTCGGCTCGCGCATCGAAGTGGAGCGGATTGCGCGCTATCACGGCGAATTCGATCGCGGCGAGGACAAGCCGTTCACTTCGCCGCTGTTTCATCCGCGTTCGTTGTTCTTGCCCGAGACCCCTGCCTGAGCGCGCCTCACCGAGCGGCGCCGATTCCAACGACTACACCGGAGACTGAACGCATGTCCGTCAAGCATCCGATCATTGCCGTGACCGGCTCGAGCGGCGCCGGCACGACGACCGTCATGAAGAGCTTTACGCATATCTTTCGGCGCGAGGGCATCGACGCGCAGATCGTCGAAGGCGATGCGTTCCACCGCTACGATCGTGCGGGGATGCGTGCGGCGATGCAAGAGCACGAGCGCGACGGCAAGCGCGACTTCAGCCACTTCGGGCCGGAGGCCAATTTGCTTCGGGAGTTGGAGGAGTTGTTCGCGAGCTACGGGCGTGAAGGCTGTGGGCGTTACCGGCACTACGTCCATGACGAAGCAGAGGCCGCGCAATTCGGCCAGGAAGCCGGCACCTTCACCCCCTGGCAGGAGATCGCCGCCGGCACGGACTTGCTCTTCTACGAGGGGTTGCACGGGGCTGCCGTGGTCGCGGATGTCGAGATCGACGTTGCACGGCATGCGGACCTGCTCGTCGGCGTGGTGCCGATCATCAATCTCGAATGGATCCAGAAGCTGCATCGCGACCAGACCCTGCGCGGCTACTCGCACGAGGCGGTGGTCGATACGATCCTGCGCCGGATGCCCGACTACGTGAATCACATCTGCCCTCAGTTCTCTCGCACGCACGTGAATTTTCAGCGCGTGCCGACGGTCGACACGTCGAACCCGTTCATCGCCCGCGAGATTCCGCAGCCCGACGAGAGCTTCGTCGTGATCCGCTTCGCGCGGCCGAGGGGCATCGACTTTCAATACCTGCTGACGATGCTGCACGACTCGTTCATGTCGAGGCCGAACGTGATCGTCGTGCCCGGCGGAAAAATGGGACTGGCGATGCAACTGATCTTCACGCCGATGATTCTTCAATTGATGGATCGGCGCGCACGCGCGTGAGCATGCGATGCGCCCCGATCCGACACCAGGAGACACGCCGATGAATGCCGCAGTGGAAAGTTTGCCGTCGTCAGATACCGCCCTCATGGCCAATGCACTACGCATGCTCGCGGTCGATGCCGTGCAGGCGGCGGGCTCGGGCCACCCCGGGATGCCGCTCGGGATGGCTGAAATTGCCGTCGCGCTTTGGGATCGGCATGTGCGGCACAACCCGCGCAATCCGAGGTGGGTCGATCGAGATCGCTTCGTGCTCTCGAACGGCCATGGCTCGATGCTGCTCTACGCCGTGCTGCATTTGAGCGGCTATGCGTTGCCGCTCGACGAACTCGAGCGTTTCCGGCAACTGCACAGCTTGACGCCTGGTCATCCCGAAGCCGGGGTGACGCCCGGCGTCGAAACGACGACGGGGCCGCTCGGGCAGGGACTTGCGAATGCGGTCGGCATGGCGCTGGCCGAGGCGCTGCTCGCTCGTGAGTTCAATCGCCCGGGCCACTGCATCGTCGATCACCACACGTATGCGTTCGTCGGCGACGGGTGCCTCATGGAGGGTATTTCCCACGAAGCGTGCTCGCTTGCGGGCACGCTGCGGCTCGCCAAGCTGATCGTGCTGTACGACGACAACGGCATTTCCATCGACGGTCATGTGCAACGATGGTTCGCCGACGACACGCCGGGGCGCTTCGAGGCATACGGGTGGAACGTCGTCCGCGACGTGGACGGTCACGACGTGGACGCCGTCGATCGCGCCATTGCAAGCGCGCGCGAGGCGAGCTGGCCGACGCTGATCTGTTGCAAGACCGTGATCGGCCGCGGCGCGCCGACGAAAGCAGGCACGCACGACGTGCATGGCGCGCCTTTGGGGGCGGACGAAGTCGCGGCGATGCGCCTCGCGATGAACTGGCCGCATGCACCGTTCGTCGTGCCGCAGCCTGTCTACACGCTCTGGGACGCGAGCGTGCGCGGGGCCCGAGCCGAGGCGCAGTGGGCGCAGCGCTTCGCGGCTTATCGCGAGCGCTATCCTCGCGAGGCCGGCGAGTTCGAGCGGCGTATGTCGGGCGCGCTGCCGTCGACCTGGCCCGACGCCGCGCGCATGCTCGTGCAGACGGCGCACGAGGCAGCGCAATCGGTGGCCACGCGCAAGGCCTCGCAGATTGCGATCTGCGCCTTGGCGGCGGCGCTGCCCGAACTGCTCGGCGGCTCGGCCGACCTGACGGGCTCGAACCTGACGGACTGGCCCGCTTGCGTCGACGTGCAGGGCGGCGAGCATGGCCCGACAGGGGGCAACTATCTGCACTTCGGGGTGCGCGAGTTCGGCATGAGCGCGGTGATCAACGGGGTCGCGCTGCACGGCGGCCATCTACCGTTCGGCGGGACCTTCCTGACCTTCTCCGACTACGCGCGCAACGCTTTGCGGATGGCCGCGCTGATGAAGACGCGCGCGATCTTCGTGTTCACGCACGACTCGATAGGGCTCGGCGAAGATGGGCCGACGCATCAGTCGATCGAACACGCCGCGAGCTTGCGTCTCATCCCCGGGCTGGATGTCTGGCGGCCCTGCGATATGGTCGAAACGGCTCAGGCCTGGGTTGGCGCGGTGCAGCGCGAGGGGCCGTCGTGCTTGCTGCTCTCGCGTCAATCCGTGCCGTTCTGCGCGCGCAGCCAAGAGCAAGTCGATGCGATCGCGCGCGGGGGCTACGTATTGCGCGACTGGGCGCCGATCGACGCACCCGGCGGCCACGCGCGCGAGGGCCAAGGCGAGCGAACCGCGCGTCGCGTCGTGCTGATCGCGACGGGCTCCGAAGTCGCGCTCGCGCTGGCGGCCGTCGCGCCGTTGGCCGAAAAGGGCATCGCGGCGCGCGTGGTCTCGATGCCGGCGACGACCGTGTTCGATCTTCAGCCGCCTGCGTATCGCGACGCGGTGCTGCCGGCGGGCGTGCCGCGTGTCGCCGTCGAAGCCGGTGTGACGGCGCCCTGGCGGCAGTATGTCGGACTCGAAGGAGAGGTGGTTGGCATCGACCGGTTCGGCGAGTCGGCGCCCGCTTCAGCGGTCTATGCCTACTTCAACCTGACGCACGAGGCCGTGGTCGATGCGGCCCTTCGTGCCGCATCGCGAGCGTGATGGCTCGGCGCAATCCGGCGCCCCGGCGCCGGCATCACGCGTCGAAGGCGCCGTCATGCGATAGGCGGATGTGCAGCCGATGCATCTTGCGGTAGAGCGTGTTGCGGCTGATGCCGAGCGCCTTGGCGACGTTGCTCACATTCCACCGATGCTCGTCGAGCATCGCCAGCACCGTCTCGCGTTCGTTCAGTTGAATCGCGTTCAGCCCGGCGATGTCGGCATCCTCGGCGAGATGGGGCAGCGGCTCGCGGGCGGGCGCGGGCGGGGCCGCGTTGGGCTCGGGCGCCGCCGCGCGTTGTCCCTGTAGCAGTTCGGGCGGCAGATGCGCGCATTGGATCGGCTGCCCGTCGGACAGCGCAATCGCCATTTGCAGGATGTGACGCAACTGACGGATATTGCCCGGCCACGCGTACTCGAGCAGGGCGCGCCGCGCTTCGGCCGTCAACTCCGGCGGCTCCTCGGTCTCGCGTTCGAGCAGATGCAAAATGAGTGGCAGCTTGTCGGCACGCTCGGCGAGCGGCGGGAGATTGATCTCGATGCCTTTGAGCCGGTAGTAGAGATCCTCGCGAAACTGTCCGGTCTGCACGAGTTCGAGCAGATTTCGGTGGCTCGCGCTGATCAACTGAAAGTCCACCTTCACGGTCGTTTCCGCACCAAGCGGCGAGACCTCGTGCGATTCGATCACGCGCAGCAGCCGCGCCTGCAATGCGAGCGGCATGTCGCCGATTTCATCGAGGAACAGCGTCCCACCGTTGGCTTGAACGATCTTCCCGCGCCGCCCTTCGCGCTGCGCGCCCGTGAATGCGCCTGCGCGATAGCCGAACAGCTCGCTCTCGATCAGGTTCTCGGGCAGCGACGCGCAGTTGACGGGCACGAACGGCCCGTTCGCGAGCGGACTGATGCTGTGTAGCGCTTGCGCGAAGACGTCCTTGCCGGTGCCGGTTTGCCCGCGCACGATGATCGGAATCTTGCGCTGGATGACGCGCGCGGCGAGTTGGATCTGCGAGGCCATGCGCGGATCGCCGAACTCGAGATGGGCGATCTTGTCGAGCCGGCCCGCGGGGACGGGCGTTTCGCGTGCGGGACGGCGCGTGGCCGGTGCCGCCGGCGTTTGCGGCGCAATGATTCGGGCCGTGCGCGCGGCGCTGGTTTTCTGCGGTGTCTGCGCGATGAGGAAGAAGCGGTTCGTGCCGTTCGCGCTGTAGACCGTGATCGGATGGAACGAGCCGCGAATGCTGCGCGCGATCATATCCTCGATCGAGGCGTTGAACGCCTCGTTGATCGCCTTGCCGCGCAACTCGTCGAGCGAGCGGTGGCCGAGTTGGAACAGCGCGCTGCGGTTGGCCGCGAGAACGACGCCGTCGTCGTTGACGGCGAGTGTCCCGCCGTGCAGCGTGCCGACGAATTCGGGCCGGCTGTGGAACTGGATGATGTTCACGTCGCGAAACCGGGCGCTCATGAGCCGGTTCTCGATCATCTGACGAGACATGCCCACGAGGACGAGCGAGTGTTGCTGCAGCAGTTTCGAGCGGCTCGTGACGTCCAGCGCGCCGGCAATCTCGCCGCGCTCGTCGAAGATCGGCGCGGCAGTGCAGGTGAGCGACGTATAGCGCGGGAAGAAATGTTCGTGCTGGCGCACGGCGATGCAATCGCGCTCGGCGATGCAGGTGCCCATGCCGTTCGTGCCCGCTTCGCGTTCGCTCCATAGCGCGCCGACGCGCAGCCCGTCGGCGCCGATGGCCTGTGCGAACGGGACCGAGGAGACTTGATGCACGATCAGCCCATCGGCATCGACCAGCACCACGGCCAGTTCCGGGTCGGCCAGTTGTTGATAGAGCGTGGTCATCTCGAGCTTCGCGCACGCGATCAAATCGCCCACGGCCTCCCGGCGCGTAGTCAATTCGTAATCGGTCAGCACGGGAGGCATGACGAACCGCCCAGGATCGAGCCGGAACTCGTTGACGCAGCGCGTCCACGACTGTGCCACGGACTCGCTCATCGAATGCGAATGGTGATTGACGACATCTAGCACTTCGCGCACGTGCGAGCTGCTGTCGGCGACCAATGACATGGGGTTGTCTCCAAGGCGTGCGACTCGCGCAACCGGGCTGCGGTTGCCGCGTTTCGCCGCTCTGTACTTAGCGTTTGTCCCCTTGCACCACGGTTTCTCTTGCCCGCGTGTGCGGCGGCTCGAATCAAGGCTGCATTGTTACCGCTAACGATGTGCCGCACCAACTGCGAAAACTTTACCCTCGATGACGCTGCTGTTCAATAAGAAGTCGCATTAGGTAGAGCGCGTACGCGTGATTTCGGCTTGCCTGACGCCGGGCAGGCGAAGCGAGGCTGGGCGCGGGGCAACGAATTTCAGGTTCATGCAAGGCGCGGGTGATTAGGCGGGCGTACGCGGCGCGCCCGCGTGCCGCCCCCGCACGAGGGCGTCTAGCTCGCTGCTCGATGCGCTCGCGCACGACGCGACACGCTTGCCGTGGCGTGCGCCGCGGCAAGCCAAAGGGCGGCAAGCCCCGTTATTTGGCCGCGGTCGTGGCCTGCATGCCGATGCCGCAGGCCCGGTACGCCTTTGCCTGAAGCGTTTGGAACGCTTTGCCGCGCGCACGCGCATGATCGGTCCTGAACTCCGCGCCGCCTTCGCCGCCGAGCGACGCGTAGCGGGCAAACGTCGATTCGTCCACGAACTGGTCGTAGGTCAGCGCGGCGGCCATCTTGTCCACCACGCACGAGCACTTGTAGACGTTCGCGAACTCGTGGCCGTTCTCGTCCATGCAGCTCAACACATATTCCACGCGGCCTTGCGTGGGATAGTCGTTTGCCGGCCGGGCATTGGCGCTGGCGCTCGTTACCTCGTCGCCTGCCGCCCAGGCCGGGGCGGAAACGGCCGCCGACAGGGCGGCGAAGCAACCGAGCGCCGTCATGGCGCAACGCATCAATCTCATCACGATCTCCTCGCTCACAGCACCGCTCCTTGCCGACCATCAGCTTCTCATGCGACTGGCGAGCGCTCATCGCGTCGGCCGGCGCCGCCGCGCGACTCAACCTCGTGCGCCGAGCGCCGAGCGCGCTCGACCGCCGATGCGCGATGGCTCCATCTAACAGTTTCCGTGCCAGTCGGCCGGCCCGACCGAGCCACCCCGCGCTGGACGTCACGATGGGCGCAGGGATCGCCGAGGGTATCCGTACCGCGAGACCCGCGCCGGTGACGGCTTCAGCCTCGATGCGCGCGAGCGCGCTCTGCGCACGTTCGGGGTTGCCGCGGCGCGCTTGGCGTCGACATCGTCGGGCCACAGGGGTCACCGGCCGGTGCACTCGATCCGGCAGAGTGACACAGTGCGCCATCGCACGGGCGCGCTTGCGCAGAATGTGCGCCCTCAGCCTAGCCCGGCCGCGGCGGCGCGCGCCTCGTCGAACGCTTGCGCGTACCCGAGGTAGAGAGGGCTGCCGCCGGTGCGCATCCGGACGAACAAGCGATGCTCCACCTGATATTTGACGTTGCCGATCGCGAGGGCGCCGATACCGATTGGCCCGGCGTCTCCGTTGGAACCGATCGGCTTGCCGTCGTTCATGACGTTCACGCCTGCAATGCCTTCCGGCGCCACCGCGCTGACATCGGCGGCGATCAAGAGATGTCGTGCGTGGGCGAGATCGTCGGCGCTGGCTACCTGTATGCCGGCGGTGGAGGCCGATAGCAGGATTTCGGTGTCGGCGAGCGCGTTGCGCAATTCCGTGACGGAGGCCGTGCTCGCCGCGGCCGTGACGATCGCCAGGCGCGCATTGATTTCGTCGCTGACCTGTCTCGCGCGCGCGAGCGAATGATGGCTGGCAATGGTGACGTCGGCGCCCAGCGAGGCTGCCATGGCCGCGGCGGTTCGCCCGACCGCGCCGGTTCCGCCGAGGATCAGCACGCGTTTGCCGCCGAGCTCCATCGCGTGGGTGCGGTTCAAGTGACATTCCGCGAGCGCAACCAGCGCGGCGGCGGTCGTATAGGATCCGCTCGGATCGGCGAAGACGGAGACCTCGAACGGCGGCACCATGGCCGTGCGCGCGATCTCGAGCATGTCGGCCGCGAGCATCGCGTCGCGCCCGCCGATGAAGATGCCCGTGCGCGAGACTCCCTTGGGACCGCGAGAGAAGATCGCGTTCTGCGTGAGGCTCATGACCATCGTCGCTTCGACATTGCAGTAAGGGACGATGATCTGATAGCCCGCATCGGCAGCCATATTGACGTCGAAGGGGCTTATCTGCGGCGCAGTCGTCAGCATGTGCAGGATATAGGGCCTTTCGGTGGCTTCTAGCATGACGGCTGACTCGTGTCGTTGAGCTTGGCGTGCAAGCCGAAGCTAAGCAGGTCCTATACCAGGCGCGTGCGGGATCGCGGGGGAGAGCTGCGCGCGAGACGAGGCTTCAGGGGTTCGACGGCTCGCGCTTGCACCGAGGCGCGGGCTTGCGCTGCGCCCCCGCTGTCGCACCGTGCGCAAACCACCCTGGCGTGCCATCGCGCAATTGACACAATATGTCTCGCGCTGGGCGCGCCCGGCCGCGACCGGCATTGCTGCGCCGCGGCGGGAAAACGCCTTGCGCGAGTCTTTGCTTCGTTTCTCGCACCGACATTGCGCCGCTCACGCGCATGCCAAAAGGCCAGGTCCGTTCAAGCCCGTTTCGACGAGGTTTGCGGCACCGCACACCGGCATGGAATGTGCGTTGTGGCTGCTCACGCCAATCAAGCCTACCCCCGAAGAGGACGACAGCGTAATTCGTTACCCGCATTCGAGAGAGCGCGCCCGATGCGATCAGGTAGCGTGGGTCATTCGTTCGTGAGTTAGACAGCAAGACAAATTCTGGAGGAGCAATGAACTTACGCACCATGGTTCTGGGGCTCGCGATGCTTGCATCAGGGGCCTTCACGACACTCGCGGCACACGCGGATCCCGATCTGGACCGGTTGATGAAGAACCCCGCGAACTGGGCATCGCAGGCAGGCGATTACGCCAATCACCGCTACAGCCCCCTGAAGCAAATCAACACGTCGAACGTCAAGAACATGCAAGTGGCTTGGACGATGTCCACGGGCGTGTTGCGCGGTCACGAAGGCTCGCCGCTCGTCGTGGGCGACACGATGTACATCCACTCCCCGTACCCGAACAAGGTCATCGCGGTGAGCTTGAAGGATCAGACCTTCAAGTGGATGTATCAGCCGCAGCAGGACGATCAGACAGTGTCCGTGATGTGCTGCGATACGGTTAACCGCGGGGTCGCGTATGGCGACGGAAAGATCTTCTTGCAGCAAGCCGATACGACGCTCGTCGCGCTCAACGCGAATACGGGCGATGTCGTATGGACCGCGAAGAACGGCGATGCGAAGAAGGGCGAGACGAATACGAACGCGCCGCACGTATTCGGCGATAAAGTGCTGACCGGCATTTCGGGCGGCGAGTTCGGCGTGCGCGGCCGTATCATCGCGTACGACATCAAGACCGGCAAGCCTGCATGGACGGCCTACAGCACCGGGCCTGACAACGAGATCCTGTTGGATCCCGACAAGACGATGACTTGGACCGACGGCAAGATGATGCCGGTTGGCCAAGATTCGTCGGTGAAGACCTGGAAGGGTGATCAGTGGAAGCTTGGCGGCGGCACCACGTGGGGCTGGTATGCGTGGGACCCGAAGCTCAATCTCGTCTACTACGGATCGGGCAACCCCGGAACGTGGAACCCGACGCAGCGGCCCGGCGACAACAAATGGTCGATGACGATCTTCGCGCGCGACCTGAACACGGGCATGGCGAAATGGGTCTATCAGATGACGCCTCACGATGAGTGGGACTACGACGGCGTCAACGAGATGATCTTGGCCGATCTGACGATCAAAGGGCAGCAGGTGCCCGCGATCGTTCACTTCGACCGCAACGGCTTCGCCTATACGCTCAATCGCGCGACGGGCGAGCTCCTCGTCGCGCAGAAGTACGACCCGGCGGTCAATTGGGCCGATCACATCGACATGACGACCGGCAAGCCCGTTCGAAACGTGGCGTATTCGACCCAGGCTGCGGGCGCGGATCACAACGTGAAGAACATTTGCCCGTCCGCGCTCGGCTCGAAGGATGAGCAGCCGGCTTCGTTCGATCCGAACTCGAAGCTCTTCTTCGTGCCGACGAACCATGTCTGCATGGACTACGAGCCGTTCGAGGTGGACTACACCGCCGGCCAGCCGTACGTCGGCGCCACGCTTTCGATGTACCCGGGCCCGAAGGACCCCGGCGTGGGCGGCGCGAACCAGGGCAAGACCGTCGAGAACGCGATGGGCAATTTCATCGCATGGGATGCGGCCAAGGGCAAGATCGTCTGGTCCAAGCCCGAGAAGTTCTCCGTGTGGTCGGGCGCGTTGACGACAGCGGGCGACATCGCCTTCTACGGCACGCTCGAAGGTTATTTGAAAGCGGTCGACCTGAAGACGGGCAAAGAGCTTTGGAAGTTCAAGACGCCCTCGGGCATCATCGGCAACGTCTTCACCTACGAGTATGACGGCAAGCAGTACGTGGGCGTGTACTCGGGCATCGGCGGTTGGGCCGGTATCGGTCTCGCGGCCGGGTTGAAGAAGTCCAACGAAGGCCTGGGCGCCGTCGGCGGCTATCGCGAACTGGCGAAGTACACGGCGCTGGGCGGCACGTTGTTCGTGTTCGCGTTGCCCGGGAAGAGCTGACGGCATGAACGAGCGCTGCGCGCGGGACCGGCGGCGGTGCGTCGGCCGGCCGCAACGTTCGAACGAATAACGAGTTGTATCCGCCCGCGGCGCGCCCGCTCATACGGGTGAGCGCCGCGGGCCATGACGACACATCGAAGGAGACGTTTGTATGAGAGGCCGTTCAATCCTGTTGCTGACGACAATCGGCGCCATCGTCGCTTTGCCCGTTGTCTTTGCTCAGAATCAGCCGGCGCTGGCGCAGCAGGTGACGTACAAGGTCGTCGACGGCAACAAGGTCGACAAGCATACGTTCGAGGGCTGGCATACCTGGCGCGCGCTCGATTGCGAGCGCTGCCACGGGGCGCAGCAGCAGGGGCTCGTCGGCCCTTCGTTGGTCGACGCGTTGAAAGTCATCGACGAAAACGAGTTCAAGCGCACCATCTTCGGCGGCCGTCTCGCCAAGGGGATGCCCGACTTCAGTTCGAGTCCCAGAATGCAAAAGCACTGGGAGGATCTCTATACGTATCTGAAGGGCCGGTCCGACGGGAAGATCCAGCCTGGCGACCTGACCTTGATGGATAGCGAGTGATGCAAGCGCCGCGACTGATCCGGAGGTTTCCGATGCTAGCGAGCAAACGAATGTCCGCGCATGTCGCGCTATCGGCCGCCGCGCTTTGCTGCGCGGCGCTCGCGAGCGCCGCCGTGCGCGCGGACGGGCCGGCGCTGCCGAACAACGACGGCGCCGACGGCGTGCTTCGCGTATGCGCCGATCCGAACAACATGCCGCTTTCGAACGACAAGGGCGAAGGCTACGAAAACAAGATCGCGAGCGCGATGGCGCACGATCTCGGCTACAAGATCGAGTTCACTTATTTCCCGCAGCGCATCGGGTTCGTTCGCCACACGCTGCGCGAGAAAATATCCGATGGCGGGCGCTACAAGTGCGACCTCGTCGTCGGGGTGCCCAAGGGCTACGATCTGACCTCCACCACGCATCCGTATCTGCGCTCCACCTATGCGATGGTGGTGCCGAACAAGCCTGACTTCGCGACCGTGAAGACGCCAGACGATCTGCTCAAGCTGCCGCCCGACGTGCTTCATCGCCTGCGCTTCGGGATCTTCACGCAAACACCGGCCGTCGACTGGTTGCTGACCAACGGTCTCATCGACCAAGCGCACTCGTATCAGATTCAATCGGGCGACACCCACGTCTATCCCGGGGAGATCGTCGAGCGCGACCTTGCCGCGGGCACGATCGACGTCGCTTTTCTCTGGGGGCCGATTGCCGGGTACTTTGCGAAGCGGGCCGGTGACAGCGTGCGGATCGTGCCGTTTCCGCCGCAAAACGATATCCGATTCGACTATCAAATCTCGATGGGCGTGCGCTACGGCGAGAAGCAATGGCACGACAAGATCGATCAGTGGATCGGCAGCCATCAGGACCAAATCGACGCCATTTTGACGAGCTATGACGTACCGTTGCTCCGGCCGGTCGAATCGGCCGACAGCCACGCATCGGGCGGTTCGCAATGATGGCGCGGGGCGGCGCCGCGCCGCGCCGGTTGCGGCTTGCCGCGCTTGCCGGCGTGTGCTTGTTCGCACTCGGCACGGCCCATGCGGCTGATGCCGCGGCCTCCGCTGGGGGCGCGGCGAAGCCGTCGCCGGATATCACGCCTGCCGAGCAACTGGTTTTCACGACCGACCACATGCGCGGCGTCGCACCGCAAACGGAGCTCGACTATGCGATCGCCGCCACGGGCAGCGAAGCGCAGGGCAGTGCACGAGGGGCACCCGCCGGCGGTGCGAACGGTGCGGAGGCCGTCCGCGTGCTCGTCAATAGCGAGGGCAATACGAAGGGCGATGCGCAGGTGTCCGACCATAGCGGCGCCGTCACGCTGCCGACCGAAGGGCTGCCTTGCAACCCCGTCATCCTCTACTTTCTCGAGCGGGACATCAGCGAAATGTCGGCCCTCACCGGCGGGCAGCGGCGCTATTTCCAAAAGCGCCTGCGCTTGGCGCTGGCCGAGGGGCCGAAGATCACGGCGGCGATGAGCCGCATCGGCGGCAAATCGGTCGCCGTCCGGCGCATCGTCGTGCAGCCCTACCTTCATGATCCGAATGCGCAACGATTCGCGCGTTATACGGGCAAGCGCTATACCTTCGAGATCGCGGACACGCTGCCGGGACAGGTCGCGCAAATCCTCACGGAGGTTCCGGGGCCGGACGGCGATTTCGGGCATCCGCTCAGGACCGAGACGCTGACGTTCCAGGCTGCCGTGCGCAAGCTGGGCGGCTCCGCATCGACCCCTGCCGCCACGCCCGCGGCGCCGCGCGCAAGCCGCTGAACGCGCGTCGCTCGCACGAGGCCAGGCCTCGCCCGATCCCGCTGCGCAACGAAGAGTCGCATGGCCGTCAACTTCATTCGCTCGCTGACCTTGCGTCAGTTGCAAATCTTCATCGTCGCGAGCCGCCATGCGAGCTTCGCGCGCGCGGCGGAAGAACTGCATCTGACGCAGCCCGCGATATCGATGCAGATTCGCCAGCTCGAGGATGCCATCGGACTCGCGCTGTTCGAGCGCGTCGCGCGCCGGCTGATGCTGACGGAGGCAGGCGAGCGCTTGACGCACCACGCCAGCCGCATCCTGGGCGAAATCAAGGACGCCGAGGACGCGATGATGTCGTTGCAGCTGGCGGACAGCGGCTCGATCTCGGTCGGTATCGTCAGTTCGGCGACGCATTTCGCCCCGAAACTGCTCGCGCTCTATTCGCGCCAGTATCCAAAAGTCGACATCCATTTCTCGGTGGGCAATCGCGAATCGCTGCTGCGCCTGCTGCAGGACAACGCCATCGATCTGGCGTTGATGGGGCGCCCGCCCGCCGAGTTGGATGCGCTCGTGGAGCCGCTCGCCAGCCATCCGCAGGTGGTGATCGCACCCAGCGATCATCCGCTCGCAAGCGCGCGCCGTTTCGATCTGCAAGAGCTGCGCCGCGATACGTTCTTGCTGCGCGAGCCGGGGTCGGGCACGCGCATGGCGGCCGAGGAGATGTTCCGGCAGCATCTGTTCGTTCCGAAGAAGATCGTCACGCTGGGCAGCAACGAGACGATCAAGCAGGCCGTCATCGCGGGCATGGGCGTGAGCCTGATCTCGCTGCATACCCTTCAACTGGAATTGCGCACCGCCGAACTCGCGTTGCTCGACGTGAACGGCACGCCGATCGAACGCACCTGGCAGATCGTTCATATGCGTTCGAAGCAGCTATCGCCAACCTGCAAAGTGTTTCGCCGCTTCCTACTCGACGAGGCCGCACCGTATCTGCTGCGCGAATATACGCCCTTGCTCGAGCGTGACCCGCTTCCGATTAGGAACGCTTAATCGAGAGCAAAGAAAAAGTGAATGTTCAACGGATATCGCGCCGCTTAACCTTGTGACTCACATCGGGTTAGGGAGGCATATCGGCGATGAAAGCGCGCCTTATCACCTTCGATCTGGACGGCACCTTGTTCGACACGGCGCCCGAGATAGCACTCGCGGTCAATCGCACGCTCCAAGCATACGGGTACGCGCCGATCGAGCTAGGCGCGGTGACCGGGTTCATCGGCAACGGCATGCAAGCGCTCATGCGTGAGGTGCTCGCCAGCGTCGTGGTCGATCGTGTCGTCGCGCTCGATGCCGTGATGCCCGTGTTCGTCGAGCATTACGACGCCACCGCCGGTTCGAGCGCCCAGCCTTATCCAGGCGTGCCGAGCGCGCTCGAGACGTTGAGGGCCGCGGATATTCGCCTCGCCGTAGTCACGAACAAGGAGCGAAAGTTCGCACTGCGGCTGCTCGAAAACGCCGGGTTGGATACCTATTTCGACGTCGTACTGGGCGGCGATAGCCTGCCTTACAAGAAGCCGCATCCGTTGCCCATTCGCTATTGCATCGACCGCCTGAACGTGCCCGCGCAAGCGGTCGCGCACTTGGGCGATTCGCGCACCGACGTCGAGTCGGCGCATCGTGCGGGCGTTGCCGCGTGGGCGGTGCCGTACGGCTACAACTACGGCGAACCGATCGAGGATGCGCATCCGGACAGGGTGTTCGCCTCGATTGCAGAGATGGCCGAACACGTCGTCTCACTGCATTGAGCCATTCGACAGGAGACTTGCATGGCACTCATTTCACTGCGCCAACTGCTCGACCATGCGGCAGAGCACGACTACGGCGTGCCTGCGTTCAACGTCAATAACCTAGAGCAGATCCAGGCGATCATGGAAGCGGCAGAGGACACGCAAAGCCCCGTCATTCTGCAAGCGTCGGCGGGCGCTCGCAAATACGCGGGCGAACCGTATCTGCGCCACATGGTGCTGGCCGCGATCGAAGCGCATCCCGACCTTCCGGTCGTGCTGCATCAGGATCACGGCGCAAGCCCGGCCGTCTCTCAGATCGCGATCCGCTCGGGTTTTTCCAGCGTGATGATGGACGGCTCGCTCGAAGACGACATGAAAACGCCCGCGAGCTACGACTACAACGTGCGCGTCACTCGCACCGTGAGTGAGATGGCGCATGCGGTGGGTGTATCCGTCGAGGGCGAGTTGGGGTGCCTCGGATCGCTCGAGACCGGGGAGGCGGGCGAGGAAGACGGCGTGGGCGCAGCGGGCAAGCTCTCGCGCGACATGCTGCTCACCGATCCCACTCAGGCGAAGGACTTCGTTGAACGCACGGGCGTCGATGCACTCGCCATAGCCATCGGCACCTCGCATGGCGCATATAAGTTCACGCGCAAGCCGAGCGGGGACATTCTAGCGATCGACCGTATCGCGCAGATCCACGCACAGATACCCGGCACGCACCTCGTGATGCACGGCTCGTCGTCGGTGCCGCAGGAATGGCTCGAGATCATTCGGCAATTCGGCGGCGAGATCAAGGAAACATACGGCGTGCCGGTCGAAGAGATTCAGCGCGGCATTCGCAGCGGGGTGCGCAAGGTCAACATCGACACCGACATTCGCCTCGCGATGACAGGCGCGATGCGGCAGCTCTTAGCCGAACAGCCCGAGCAATTCGATCCGCGCAAGGCATTCGCCGCGGCCAAAAAGGCTGCGCGCGGCATTTGCGTCGCGCGCTTCGACGCATTCGGCTGCAGCGGGCAGGCGTCCAAGATCAAGCCCGTTCCGCTCGAACGAATGGCGCAGTCGTACGGCGCGCTGGGGTGAAGCCATGACGCGGGCCGGCGTGAATCGATTCGCTTCATTCGCAGGCAAGCAATCGCGTGCCTCGCACGGTCCACGAGCTCGAGAATCGCACAAGCCGCACGGCGGGGACCGTGTCGGTGCGGCACGCAGAGAGGAAAGGCGCATGCAAGCATTGATATTCGATGTCGACGGGACAATGGCCGATACCGAGGCGGCCCATTGCGAAGCGTTCAACGCCGCGTTTTCGGAAGTCGGTCTGAACTGGCACTGGGATGAACGCCTCTATGCGGGCTTGCTCGACGTGGCAGGCGGCAAGGAGCGCATCGGTCATTATTGGCGCTGCGTCGAGCCCGAGGAGGCAGCCGGCGGCGCGATCGCCGAAACCATCGAGGCGATCCATGCGATCAAGACGCGCTACTACGTCGAGCGCGTGCGCGGCGGCGCGTTGCCGCTGCGGCCCGGTATCCGGCGTTTGATGGAAGAAGCGTGCGCGGCCGGCTTGGCGCTCGCGATCGCCACGACCACGACGCCGGACAATCTGGACGCGCTGCTGTGCCCGGCGCTCGGGGCCGCCTGGCGCAAACGGTTTTCAGCGGTATGCGATGCCTCGACTGCGCCGGTGAAGAAGCCCGCCCCGGACGTGTATCACGCCGCGTTGCGCGAACTCGGGTTGCCGGCAGCCGAATGCCTTGCGCTGGAAGATTCGGAGAATGGACTGCGTGCGGCGCGCGCGGCGGGTATCCCGACGTTGATTACAACCACGGCCTACACCGCGCGGCAGCGTTTCGACGGGGCACTGTGCGTGCTGCCTCACCTGGGCGACCCGGGTCGGCCGCTCCCACCCGGCATTACCGAGATGGAGCAGGGGTGGGTCGATCTAAACGCGCTGCGGCGCCTGCATGCGGATCAACGCAAGGCTCTTGCGTGATAGGCAATGTGCTCGCCGATAAAACTGGCGATGAAGTAGTAGCTGTGGTCGTAGCCCGAGCGCAGATTCAGTTCCAGCGGGTGTCCCGCTGTGTCGCAGGCTGCGCGCAGCAGCTCCGGCTTCAACTGCTTGTCCAGGAATTCGTCGCTGCCGCCTTGATCGATCAGTAGAGGCACTCGTTCGGCCGCGGCCTTGACTAGCTCCACCGCATCGTAGTCTTTCCAAGCTTGCCGATCGTCGCCGAGATAGGCGGTGAACGCCTTTTCGCCCCAAGGTACCTGGCTTGGCGCGACGATCGGCGAAAACGCCGACACGCTGCGATAGCGTGCCGGATTGCGCAGCGCGATGGTCAACGCGCCGTGTCCGCCCATCGAGTGTCCGCTGATCGCGCGCGCCTGCGTGACCGGAAACTGGGCTTCGATCAGCGCCGGCAGCTCGTCGACGACGTAGTCGTACATGCGGTAATGCTTGGCCCACGGCTGCCGCGTGGCGTTGACGTAGAAGCCGGCGCCTTTGCCTAGGTCGTAGCTCGGATCGTCGGCCACCTCGTCGCCGCGAGGGCTCGTATCCGGTGCGACGACGATGAGGCCGTGCTCCGCGGCGTAGCGTTGAGCGCCACTTTTCGTAATGAAGTTCTGCTCGGTGCAGGTGAGACCGGATAGCCAGTACAGCACCGGGCACGGCTGGCCGCGCAAGGCCGCGCTCGGCAAGTAAATGCCGAAGCGCATCTCGCACTGAAGGGTGGGGGAGACATGCTTCCACACCTCCTGGTAGCCATCATGACAAACGTGTCGCTCAACGCGTTCCATATCGATCAAGCCTCGCGGTAGGTGCCTTTGGCCTTGGCCGCGTGCGCGGCCAAGAGGTCCATCAATGCGGGACTCAGGCAATCGTACGGCTCGAGTCCTTTCTCGCGCAGCGTCTTGCGCACGTCTGCCATCGCGGAGGGCGGCGTGCCGCTTTCGATGATGGACGAAACGAATGCGGCGAAACCGGGCCCTTCCCAGCCTGCGTCCTTCGACAGCTCGGTGTGAATGAAGTCCAGGCCGTAGAACGCGTGGTCCTTGTTCTCGATGCGCCCGAACAAATGCTTGCCGCAACCGGTGCAGGCATGACGCTGAATCAGCGCCGATTCGTCCACGATCTTGAGCTTTTCGCCGTGCGCCGTCACCGTCACCTTGTCGCGGGGCACCACGCCCACGACGGAAAACAGGGCGCCGGCGGGCTTCCAGCACTTCGTGCAGCCGCACGCGTGATTGAACAAGACTTGCGAATCGACGCGCACTTCGACAGGATCGGTTGCGCATGAGCATCGCAAGGTGCCGCCTTTGAAATCGCTCGCGCCCTTCTGAATGCCGTGGTCGACGCTAGGGTGAATTGCCGTGGTCATGACCTGTCTCCTGGTTGGGGTCAGTTGTTGTCGTTCGCGATCAATAGTGAACGACGGTGCGGATCGACTTGCCTTCGTGCATCAGATCGAACGCTTCGTTGATCTCGGCGAGCGATTTGGTGTGGGTGACGAACGGTGCGAGTTGAATCTTCCCCGCCATGGCGTCGTCCACCATGCCCGGCAACTGCGAGCGCCCCTTGACGCCGCCGAACGCGGTGCCGAGCCAGCGGCGGCCGGTGACGAGTTGGAACGGACGCGTGGAGATTTCCTGCCCCGCGCCTGCCACGCCGATGATGACGGACTGGCCCCAGCCGCGATGGGCGCATTCGAGCGCCGCGCGCATGACGTTGACGTTGCCGATGCATTCGAAGCTGTGATCGACGCCCCAGCCCGTCATCTCCACGATCACTTGCTGGATCGGCTTCTCATGGTCTTTCGGGTTGACGCAATCGGTGGCGCCGAATACGCGTGCGAGGTCGAACTTGCTCGGGTTCGTATCGATGGCGAAGATGCGGCCGGCCTTGGCCAGCTTGGCGCCTTGGATCACGGCCAGCCCAATGCCGCCCAAGCCGAACACGGCCACCGAATCGCCTTCTTGCACTTTGGCGGTGTTCTTGACCGCGCCCAATCCGGTCGTGACGCCGCAACCGAGCAAGCACACCTGTTCGGGATTCGCATCGGGGTTGATCTTGGCCAGCGAGACTTCGGCCACCACCGTGTATTCGCTGAACGTCGAGCAGCCCATGTAGTGATAGACCGGCTGGCCGTTGTAGCTGAAGCGCGTCGTGCCGTCGGGCATCACGCCCTTGCCTTGGGTGGCGCGCACCGCCACACACAAATTGGTTTTGCCGCTTTTACAGAAGAGACACTCGCCGCATTCGGCCGTGTAGAGCGGGATCACGTGATCGCCAGGTTTGACGCTGGTCACGCCTTCGCCAACCTGGACTACGATGCCGGCGCCTTCGTGACCGAGCACGGCGGGGAAGATGCCTTCGGGATCGTCGCCCGAGAGCGTGAAGGCGTCGGTATGACAGACGCCCGTGTGCGTGATCTTCACGAGCACTTCGCCCTTACGCGGCGGCTCGACGTCGATCTCGACGATTTCGAGGGGTTTGCCAGGCCCGAATGCAACGGCAGCACGTGATTTCATGTCAGTCCTTTGAGCAAAAGAGGGCAAACTCAGCCGGCGCTATCGGCGGCCGCTGAATCCGTTCAACGAAGATATGAGCGCACGAGGGAGACGACGTCATCGATCGATCCTTGCTGTGCACCGTTTGTTTGCGCGACATGCGAAAACTCTTCTCGTAAGTGGCTTTCGAGAACACCAGCCATCAATCCGTTGATGGCGCCGCGCACGGCGGCTATCTGCTGAAGAATCGGACCGCAGTCGGCACCTTCCTCGAGCGCGCGCTCGAGCGCGTCGATCTGTCCTTTCACGCGGCGCACGCGGGCCAGGACGCGCTTTTTCTCTGCTGCGGTGTGTGGCATTTTTATCGCTATCGGAACTGGGGTAGAGTATAAAGTAGCATACTGGGCGGCAGTATGAAAGCAGCAATTTGAAATAGACGCCGGTCTTGTTCGATGGCACACGTTCTACACGAATGCTCGCCGTTCACGCCGGCATTGCGTGGTGCGACGCAGTGCGCGAAAATCATCGGTCATCTACGGCTGATTGCATTTGCGTGAGGGCGGGGGCTGTGTCCTTCGCGGCGTTCCCGCCGTTGCGCGAACCTGTGTCATGACGGATGCCCGAATGCCGGATCGTGATTTCGTTGCCGACGCGCAGGCCCGCTTCAACGCGCTCGTAAATTATCAGGTCACGCTCGAATCGACCGCTGCGGGAGCCAAGCCGGTCGCGATAAGGTATAGCTATCGCAAGCCGGGTTTCGTTCGGATGGATTGCATCCGGCCGCATGCCGGCACGACCCTCGTCTACAGCCCTGAAACGGGGAAAGTCATGCTGTGGCCTTTGGGTTTCGGCCGGTTGCCGAAGCTCGAATTGAGTCCCGACAATCCGCTCATCCAGAGTCCGCAGGGGCATCGCATCGACCAGTCCGATCTCGGCGCACTGCTGGTCAATGTTCGTGAATTGCAACGACACGGCGATACGCAGGTCGTCGGCGTGAAGACGATCGGCATGCGCCTGGCCTCGCATGTGGTCGTGACGCGTGGCCCGGGCGAGCGGGTGGCGGGTGTGTGCCGCTATGAATTGTGGTTCGATGCCGGCCTCGGGCTGCCGGTCAAGGCGGTGAGCGAGGGGGCGTCGGGCGAGCCGATCGAGACCGTGCAGATGGAGGATTTGAGGATCGACGTGCCCGAGTCGCAACTCGGGCGGTTCGGCTAGCCGAGGGCCCCTTACATCGGCGGCTTCACCCCGTCTTTCTCCACCACGATGCGTTGCGCCGTATACGCCGATCCCATCGGGCTCGCGACGACGAACACCTGCTTGCCCGCCTGCAGATCGCTGCGTGTCGCCGGTGCGAACGTGACGACGGGCACGTTCTCCGGCACCGTCACCGCATTCGCGCCGCCCTTGTACGAGAGCTTCAGGTTACGCCCGTCGGTGCTTTGCACGACCTCGTCGACATTCGCGTTGGTCATCGAGCTGTTAGGACCGAGATCCCACGCGTAGTGCCCCTCGCCGGTGCCGCGCGCGGATTCGGGGAAGACCAGCACTTCGGTTGCGGTCAGCTTGCCGTCCACGCCCGTCATCGCCGCCGTGCCGACGAACGAGCCGGGCTTGATGTCTTGGAGCTTGATGTTTTTCAGCGCGGTGATGGGCGTGTCGCCCTTCAACGAAATCTTGACGGTGTCGCCGCTGCGGCGATGCACGGTGAGGGTGTCGGCCGAGAGCGCGACGATGTCGCCGCGAATGCGCGCCGGTTTTGCCGGCGTTTGCGCGAGCGCGGCGCAGGTGATGGAGGTCAGCGTCATCGTGACGACACTGGCGGTGAGTTTGATGCGAATCGACATGAAAGCTCCTTGAGTTGTCGAAGGTGGTAGGACCGCAGGCCTTAGGAACCGCCGAACCAGTTGTAGCCCTGGTTCTCCCAATAGCCGCCCGGATATTCGTTGGTGACGGTGATGGCGACGATATGCTTGGGGTTCTTGTAGCCGAGCTTGGTAGGCATGCGCAGCTTCATCGGAAAGCCGTACTTCGGCGGCAAGATCTGGCCGTCGTAGGTGAGCGTGAGCAGTGTCTGCGCGTGAAGCGCCGTCGGCATGTCGATGCTCGTCGAATAATTGTCGGCGCAGTGAAAGGCGACGTATTTCGCGCTCGTATCCGCGCCGGCGCGGGCCAAGAAATGCGCGAAGCGCACGCCGCCCCACCTGCCGATCGCGCTCCAGCCCTCGATGCAGATGTGCCGAGTGATCTGTCTTTCTTGCTGCATCGCATGCAACTCGTCGAGCGTCCACACACGTTTGCCTTTGACGAGGCCGCCGATCGTGAGCTTGTAGCTGGAGGGATCGACTTGCGGCACTTCATCGATGTCGTAGAAGGCGTTGAACGGGAACGGCCGAGTGATCATCGACTCGGGGTAAGTCGGCGCGAGTGCATTCGGATCGAACAAGAGCGCTTGGACGTCGTCGTTGAACCTCGACATTTTGCGCAACATCGCGTTCACGGACTTGTCGTCGGTGATGCTGCAGCCCGAGAGCAACGCGAGGCCGCCGAGCGAGACGATGCGCTTGCCGAACAAGCGGCGCGCGGGCGCTTTCAATTCTTTCGCCGCATCCTTGATGATGAGTTCGGCATCGGGCCTGGATCGAGTCAGTTTGAATGGCATGGATCGAATATCCGTTGGCGCGGCGTTACCGTCCGCGAATCATGAGCGCGAGCGAACGCGGCACGAGCGCCACCATGGCCACATGCACGACGAAGAACGCCACGAGAAAGCTCATGGCGAAAAAGTGCACGACGCGCGCATTGTCGTAGCCGCCCATGAGCGTTCGCAGCAGCGGGAATTGCACCGATTTCCAGACGACGAGGCCGGAAAGAATGACGATCGACAGGTCGACGATTACCGCGAGATACGCGAGTTTCTGCAGGGCGTTGTAGTGTGTGAGATCGTCGTGCCCCAGTTTGCCGCGCAGGGCGGCGTTCGCCTCGTTGAAGAGCGTCTTCGGGCTCAACGGGAACATGCGGCGTCGCAAGCGTCCGGTTGCGACGTTCATCGCGAGATAGACCACGAAGTTGACCACCAATAACCACATCGCCGCGAAATGCCATTCGGTCGCGGCGCCGAGCCAGCCGCCCAATGTCACGGCGGACGGAAACGTCAGGGCTTGGAAAAGCGGCGATGCGTTGTAGATCTGCCAGCCGCTCGTCACCATGATTACGATGGCGAGCGCGTTGATCCAATGAGTGACGCGCAACCAGAGCGGCTGGATAGGGTGCGGCGTGGGTGTTTGCACGGCATGCCTCGCATTCGATCGAGCTAAAACGCTTGACATGGTAGAAGCGCAGCCCTGATCGATCGATGACCCGTCGATGACTTTTTTGTCATGAACGAATAGCTTCGGCACGCGGTCGCTAGAATGTCGCCAATGCAATCAAGGCTGCGCCAGCATGACCATCCTCGTGATCGAAGACGACCGCAAGACCGGCGACTATCTAAAGAAGGGCCTGACGGAATCGGGCTATCAGGTCGACCTGGCGCGCAACGGCGCCGACGGTCTGCACCAAGCGCTCGCGAACGCGTACGAAGTCATCGTGCTCGATGTGATGTTGCCCGGCATCGATGGCTGGCAGATCATGGCGGCGCTGCGTGCCAAGCGTGACCTGCCTGTCATTTTTCTTACGGCGCGAGATCATGTCGCGGATCGCATCCATGGGCTCGAGCTTGGCGCGGACGATTACCTCGTCAAGCCGTTCTCGTTCACCGAACTGTTATTGCGCATACGCACGTTGTTGCGGCGAGGCGTCATGCGCGAATCGGATACGTTCAAGGTGGCGGACCTGCATGTGGACGTTTTGCGGCGCAAGGTGACGAGACAAGGCATCGACATCACCTTGACCAACAAGGAATTCGCGCTACTGCATTTGTTCTGCAAGCGCCCAGGCGAGGCATTGTCGCGCACGTTGATCGCTTCGGAAGTGTGGGATATGAACTTCGACAGCGACACCAACGTGGTCGATGTCGCGGTGAAGCGCCTGCGCGCCAAGATCGACAATCCATTCGACCTCAAACTGATTCATACCGTGCGCAGCATCGGCTATTCGTTCGGGGAAACCGCGTGAGACGGCCCGCACGCTCGCTTGCGATTCGCATTGCGCTTTCGTTCGCCGCGATCGTCTGCGTCGTGGTCGGCATGGTGGGGGCAGCGCTGTACCATGCAACCAATCGGGCGTTGTCCACGCGCGCCGACTATCAACTGATCGGTCGCGTCGAGCATTTTCGTTCGCTGTTGCACGATCTGTACACGATCAACGAAATCGAAGCCCGGCCTCGGCTCTTCGAAACGATGCTCGGCGACAGCCAGGACGTGATCATTTTCAGGCGGGCAGGATCGGCCCCGATCATCGATGTCAATCCTGAACATATGGCGCTGCCGCCGCTCCATATCGTGCCGGTCTCGCAGCGTGTCGGACTCGATGCGCTGTACGAGGGTGAGCGCCCCGACGGCGTGCGCATGCGCTGGGTCGCTGCCCAGGCGCAGATCGGCGATGACGGCGATAGGGTGCAGATCATCGCCGCCCATGTGATGACGCAAGAAGCGCGGGTATTGTCGATCTATCTGCGGCGCGTATGGGCCACCGTGATCTGCGCCGTGCTCGTGACCCTCGCGCTCGCGTACTGGGTCACGAGCCGTGGGCTCATGCCGCTGAAGCTGATGGCGGACAAGGCTGCCGAAATTTCTCCGAACCGTATGTCCACACGACTCGATGTGGCAGGGGCGCCGGCGGAGTTGCAAAGCCTTGCGGCCTCGTTCAATGCCATGCTCGATCGCCTCGAACATGGTTACGAACGGTTGTTGCAGTTCTCGGCCGATCTTGCCCATGAGTTGCGCACGCCCATTGGCGTGCTCATCGGAGAAACGCAGGTCGCGCTCGCGAATGAGCGCAGCGTAGCGGAGTATCGCAGCGTGCTCGAATCGAATTTGGAGGAATTGGAGCGGCTCGCGCGCATCGCGCAAAACATTCTGTTCCTGGCGCAGGCCGATCACGGGCAGCAGCCTCTCGGGCGCGAGCGCATCGATATGCGCAGCGAGATCGAGACGATCGTCGAATATTTCGATGGGATCGCCGACGAGCGGCGCATCACGTTTCGGATCGACGCCGACGGCGAGATGGCGGCCAACTCGATCATGTGTCGCAGGGCGATCGGCAACGTCGTGGTCAACGCGGTGCGCTATGCCCATGCGGGCACGACCGTGCAGATCGACGCGCATGCCGATGCCTCGGGCGCGCGCATCGTCATCGGCAATTTCGGGCCGCGTATCGAGCGCGAGGAACTCGCACGCCTGTTCGACCGCTTCTATCGCGGCGATGCCGCGCGCAGCGAGTTCACCGAATCGAGCGGGCTGGGGTTGGCGATCGTGCAGGCAATCATGCGGCTGCACGGCGGCGGCGTATCCGCTGATTGCTCGGCCGACGGGTGGATCGAGTTCACGCTGAGCTTTCCGCGCGAGTCGCGCGCGGTCGGTGCCTAGGTGCGCTGCCACTGCGGGGCCGGGATGCGCCATGTGCGAGCGCATGTGCCGATGCCGTGCGGCCTAATGCGAACGCGAGGTCGATCTTCGCGAGCAGGCTGCGGGCAAGCTTCGAGGCGAATCGTTGTATGAGCTTGTCCGTTAGCCGCGACAGCAGGTAAGACGCGGCCAGCGTAACGGCGAGCGCGGCAACGAACGCAAGCACGGAAAGCGCTGGCCCACGCGCGGCAAGCACGCGAGAATCTCTGAAGAGATAAATCGCTGCGAATGCGAACAGAAAATGCCACAAATAGATGGCATAGCTTTCGCGCCCGATGGCGCCCGCGATGCGCCCCACGAACCGCTGCCGCTGGCTGGCCGTCGAGCAGAACACGAGCAGCAGCGCCGCGGACCCGCATGCTGCGCAGACGGGTGCGTACTCGTTCGCCAGTCCGATCCAGACGCCGAACACGGCGGCCAGCATGGCGCACAGCGCCGTCATGCCGAGCGCTATGCTCTTGCCCCGGCTGCCGAGTGTGGCGTGCCCGTTCAGATAGGGGCTAAAGAAGTGCCAGCACCAAATGCCGACGAGAAAGCAGGGGACTTGCACAGGCGGCCAGAAGTAGAAGAACGAGTTGTTTTCGACGTTGCACGACAGGTCGCCGTCGCAGGATCCGGATGACACGAATGCCGCGCACAGGAGCAGCAACACCGAGGTGATCGCAAGCAGCCTGGCTCGCGTCGTGGCATAGAAGAAGATGACCGGCGCGATCGAATAAAACGCCATTTCGACGCCGATCGACCATCCGCCCGGAACCACGTTGTTGATCGCCGAGGGCGACAGGGCATGCATGAAGAGCACATTCAATACGACGTCTCCCACATCGTGCCGGCCGAGAATCGAAGCGTGATCGGGCGTGAAATGGTACGTGTACCAACTCATTGCGCCATACGCCAAGATCGCAGCGTAATAGAGCGGTGCGATGCGAAAGAATCGTTTGATGTAAAAGCGCGCCGTGATATGGCTGGCCGCTCGATATCGCTCGCGGTCGGCGGCGAGCGTCATGAAGATCGTAATGGCGCTGATGACGAAGAACAATTGCACGCCGTATTGACCCATGCGGGCCAGCACCGTGGCCCATTGGGGCAGATGGGGAAATTGAAATGACAAATGAACCGCGACGACGGCAATGATGGCAATAGATCGAGCTTGATCGAGACCAGAGATCCTTTCTCGCTGCATCCTTTCTCCTTCGGAATGATGTGAAGAAATGCTTCAATGCTTCGAAGGCGCTGATGGACGCAGGAATTGCGCCAGTCGATCGTTGGCGAAGGTGAGCATGGTAGAAGGGCCATGTCTTGGGGCCCCAGGGCTCATTGTCGACTCGAGCGCCGATGCGATCGCCCCGGTGCGGGCGATGCAAATCAAGGATTCCGCTGAAAGAATTTCAATCGATGGGCCGATGAACCGATGAACCGATGAACCGATGAACCGATGAACCGATGAACCGATGAACCGATGAACCGATGAACCGATGAACCGATGAACCGATGAACCGATGGGCTCAGCGTGTCGATCCGAGGCTGCCGATACGATACTCGGGCAGCAGTTGATCCGCGCGGGGGGAGTGCGGTCGACCTTTCGTCTTGGTGCGATACGCTGAAGTTGCCTCCTTGCCGCACCAAGGCACGATGAGGTCCGGATTGGACGGATGCTGCGGCAAGTAGGCGGTGAGGTCGTACACCACGCCGTTTATCGCCATCCAGCAGTCGGACGGTGTGCCGTGCCGCGCCACCTCGACCAGCGTCCACGTCTTCTCCGTTGCGACGGCACTCGCTTGAGGCGCGTCGCGAGGGAGCCAGACATCCGCGGCCCAGAATGTCGCGATTGCTAGCCAAAACACGGCCGTGGAGAAAATGAAGAGTCTGCGCATCGTCAGCGGAAATCGAAACGCTCGTTATGGATGCATCGCGGGGCAACGCCAAGCTCGACCAATCGCGCACTCAGCGCGTCGACCATGCCCGGCGGTCCGCACAGATACACGTGACGTTCGGGGAGCCGCTCGACCTTCGCCAGCAGCGCCGCGGCATCGGGCGGCGAGTTGCCCGTGGCTTCGCCGATGAGTTCGAACTTCGCATCGGTGGCGGCCAATTGGCCGAGTTCTTCAAGGAAAGCGGCGTCGGCCGCGGTGCGGTAAAGGTAAATCAGCGTGGTGGGTTGCGTGCGCGGCTGAGCGCGCAGCGCGGCGATGAATGGGGTGATCCCGATGCCGCCGGCGATCCAAAGCTCGGGACGATCGGCGCTGTTCGAAAGGAAGCGTCCGAAAGGCCCTTGCAGCCGAAGCAGCACCCCCGGCTCGAGCGTTTGCAGGCGGTGCGAGCACTGACCGAGCGCCTTCACGGTCAGCCGGAGGCGGCGCCCCGGATCGATGCGGCTCACCGTGAACGGGTGATACTCCCCGCAACCGCGGAAGTGCGAGCCCTGGCCGAAGGCGGCCAGCACGAACTGGCCCGGCGCAACGGTGAGTGCGGCGGCGCATGGGGCGACGGTGGCTTCGACGGTGTCCGCCGCTGGATTCGTCACCGCAATGACTCGGTAGGGGCGTGCGGCGAACCCGAGATCGCTCACGACGAAACGCCAGCCAAGAGCAAGAATGCCAACGAGTAGCAGGCCCAGTAACGGCTCTGGCTCGCCTAGCAGCACCCAGGCATGCGCAAACCCTAAAACCGTGCCCGCGCCGAGCACGGTATGGAGCCTGCGCCAGCGGCGGTAAGGCAGTCGGGAGTCGAATGTTGCGGTCAGCCCGAGCATGAGAAGCACGAGCGCGCCCCAGCCTAGCCAGACCGGCCACGCCTGCAGCCACGGCGCGAGCGATTGCCACGCCACATGAGGCGATTCTGCCCAACCGTTCACGGCCAGGGCGAGCGGATGCAAGAGCAGTGCGAGGTACGCGAGCACGCCGAGCCGGTGATGCCAGGTGTAGCACCGTTCGAGTCCGCCCAACGCGCCGGTGAAATGCGGCTCGCGTACCACGAGCAGCGCCGTGGCGGCCAACATGCCCGTGCCGACCCACGCGCTGACGATCGCCACGTCGCGCGTCCACGATAACTCGCTCGCGAACGCCCACCACGCAAGCAACAGGAGCGCCCCTGCGATGACGGCGGGAATCGTCAGGCGTTCTCGCCAACGTTCGAATCGGTTGGCGCTCATTGCAAGCGGCCCCGCGCGCGTAGTTGTTCGCAGCCGGAGTCGGGACGAGGCTGGAGCGAAACGCCTGCTTGGCGCGCGCGTTCGGCGATGGCGGCATGATGCTCGGCTTGATACGCCTTGCATTGATCGTACGAGGTGAAGCTGCGCATGCGACGCTGATGTTCTTCTCGTTCCTGTGGCGTCATGAATTGCCAGCCGTAGGTGTTAGGGGACGACGCGTGCCATGGGCCCGCCAACGCCGCGGGCAACGATAAAGCCAGCAAAATGGCAAGCGCGGTCAGGCGGGCGAAGCGCTCCTTCGAATGGACCATCTAGTCCCTCCCCAACGGGCTGAGTCGCTGGCAGCCCAGCGTCGATCGAGGCGGGTTCGAACTCGAAAACGATGGCGCGATCAAGGGCCCGGATAGCCGCGTGTCACGCTGTGTGGGACTCATCGCTGTACCTGAACGTTTCGTGACGAATGAGTGCTCGGCATTGCTCGAAGCAGCACGCTCCTGCGCCATCCGGCCCATCTGGAACCTGAGCAAAATGCGTTCGGGCGTCGACGCCTTACTCGGCGCGCACGACGAACGGAGCGCTTGGCTGACTCGGCTTTTCATATCGAATCATAGGAGGCGCGTCCGGCTAGGCCTTGACTGAGGTCAACGGACGCCGGCGCCGGTGACGAGTGCTTGATTTGCGTCAACGGCGGCGTTTCAGGTGCGCGTAGCCTGAAATATGAAACCCGAAAAGGTGTCTCTCTGTTTCGCGATCAGCGCAGAGCGGAAGCAGATCCGCGGCGCCTATTCGAATGTTGCTAGCGCGTGCCGTGGCGGGCAGGCTCCAAGTGAGGCAATGCGATGAAAACGCTAATCTTCTTGATTGCGCTGTTCGTGTCGGTGGCGGCTGCCGCTCAAGGCAACGCTAGCCAACATTTGTTGATCGGCGATACCGACGTGCATTACGGGTTCGTCCCATACACGACGCTCGGCGCTCGCCAACCGTCGCATCCAGCGCCTACGGCCCACGGCGGCGTGACAGGGAAACGGCACAAATATCACCTCGTTGTTGCCCTGTTCGATCATAAAACGCACAGACGAATTTCGGACGCCAAGGTGACAGCGGCGGTGCGAGAGTTGGGCCTGAGCGAGGCGCGCCACAAACTTGAGCCGATGGGCAGCGGCGACTCCGCGACGTATGGGACCTACTTCAGATTGAGTGGCCCCGGCCCCTATCGAGTGAAGCTCGAAGTCAGAAGGCCTGACCGTTCCAGAACGGCGTCGGGCCAGTTCGAATACCGGGTGCGGTAAATCGCCGCCTGCGCGCGGGGCCGCCTTGCGGCGAGTGGCTGCAGGCCAGGCCGAGCGACGCAGGCGCATCGCTCGACCCAACGATCAAGATGAAATCACCGCGTCCATCCACGCACCGATCTCCTGACTGCTCATGACGCCACTGCGTCGATCGACCTCGTTCCCGGCGCGAAACAAGACCAGCGTCGGAATGCTGCGAATTTGAAATTGCGTGGCGATCTGCGGGTGCGAATCGGTATTGAGCTTGCCGAACAGGATACGGCCTTTGAGCTTGACCGTCGCCGCCGATAGCTGCGGCGCCATCGCGCGACACGGCCCGCACCATGGCGCCCAAAAATCGACCAGCACCGGAAGATCGTTCCTGCCGATGAATTGGACGAAGCCGTTCGCGTCCAGTTGCACGGGTTCCGAGGGGAGCAGCGGGTCGCCGCAAGCACCGCATACGGCGCTTGCATCGAGCCGCGCCGGCTCGATGCGGTTGACTCTCCAGCAACGGCTGCAGACGATATGCATGATGCCTCCTTAAATGCGCGCAAGCGTGCCATGCCCAATTGCAGGCCATGCAGCCGGTGGCCTCGATGCGCGCGCGGTATCAAGACTTGAGCTTCTTCGCCCCCAGCAGATCGAGCAGCAGGCGTTCATAGGCCGGCTCGGTCGAGCCTGTGCGCATGCGGTGCAAGAAGTACTTCTCGAAGCCGATCTTGGCCAGATGCACCCATTTTCCCTCGCTGGACCAGTTCAGGTTGCGCGGCGGAATTTGCGGTAGCGCGACGAACGCCACGCCGCGGTCACCGAAGTCGGCGAGGCATATCGCGTTCCAGGTCGCGCGCGTCTCGGGTTCCTTGCCATCGAGCGCAGCGCGGAGGTTTTCCGCCGTGGCGCTGACCATCGACTCGATCATGAAGCCGGTCTTGGGCACGCCCGTCGGTATCGGGGTCGCTTCTTGCGGCGCGATCGCCACGCATACGCCGATCGCGAACACGTTGCGGTACGTGGGGTTGCGCTGGAATTCGTCGATGATCACGAAGCCCCGCGGGTTCGTGAGTTTGTCGATACCGGCCACCGCATCGACTCCCTTGAATGCGGGCAACATCATAGAGAAGCGAAACGGCAGCTCGTGCTTGCGGCGCTCCTGGCCTAGATCGTCGTGCTCGGTGACGAACACGTGGCCCGCGTCCACTCGCGTGGTCTTCGCATTGCAGATCCATTTGATGTCGTGCTCGCGCATCGTCGATTCGAGCATGCCTTTCGAGTCGCCCACGCCTCCGAGGCCCAAATGCCCGATATACGGCTCCGGCGTCACGAACGTCATCGGCACACGGTCGCGGATCTTGCGACGGCGCAGGTCGGCATCCATGATCATCGCGTACTCGTACGCCGGTCCAAAGCAAGATGCTCCCTGCACCGCGCCGACCACGATCGGGCCGGGATCGGCGACGAACGCATCCCACTTGCCGGCCGCTTGCTCGGCGTGATCGATCTGGCAGATCGAAACCGTATTGCCCTGTGGCCCCAGCCCTTCGACTTCATCGAACGCCAGCTTGGGGCCCGTTGCGACGATCAAGTAGTCGTAGGGGAGCGTTCTGCCGTCCGCAAGCTCGATCTCGTTGCGCTCGGGATGGACGCGCTTCGCGCCGGTAGCGTCGAAGGCGATGTCCTTCTTGTCCAGCACGGGCTTGAGCTCCACGCTGACATCGTCGCGCGATCGCCAGCGAACGGCGACCCAAGGGTTGGACGGCACGAAGTGAAAATGCGTGTCGTCGGAGACGAGGGTGACACGGTCCTGCGCGCGAACGGCTTTGCGCATCGCAAAGGCCATGGACAGGCCGCCGAGTCCGGCGCCCAGAATGACGATTTGAGCCATGTTGCCTCCTTCTCGAATGCGCCACAGGGCGCATGAATGTCTCGACCGGCGCCCGTGCGACGCCGGCTCGCGATTACAGCGCGCTAATGCAGTAGCGCATTGATCGTTTCAAGTTGAGCCTCGTCGAGTTCGCCCGCGGCGGCCGCGAGTCGTAGACGATCGAGCACGACCTGATAGCGCGCGGCCGCAAGATCGCGCCGCGTGCCGACGAGCGCCTGCTCGGCGTTGAGCACGTCGATCGAGGGACGCTCGCCCGCTTGAAATCCGGTGCGGTTGGCGTCGAGCTGAAGTTCGGCCGATCGCAACGCTCGACCCAGCGCTATCACCTGGGCCTGGGCGCTTTGCATGCCGAGAAAAGCCTGGCGCACCTCGCGCGCGATGGACACGCGCGCTGCATCTTCGTCCAGGCCCGCGCGGGTCAGCAAGGCGGCGCTTTCTTGCGCTTTCGCGCTGCGCAGGCCACCCGTATAGAGCGGAATGGTGACCATGATTCCCACCACTGCGCTGTTGCTGCGCATCGAGCTGTTTCCGCCGTAGCCCGCGCCGTTGATCCGGTCGCCTATATAGGAGGCGAACGCGTCGACCGTCGTGCCTGCACCGGGACGATAGCGCGAGGTTTCGGCTCGAGCGCTGTCGATGCCGAGCTTGCGCAGCTCGATGAGCGGATTGCCGGTCATGGCGCGGGATTGCCAGTCGCCCAGCTCGCCGCTACCCATCGATTCGACCGCGGCCGAGCCGGCGAGCGGACGCACGGCGCCTTGGGGGGCGCCCGTCAGGTCGTTCAACTCACCGCGTTTGAGCTCGAGCGTCGTTTGCGCGGCCAGCATCTGTGCTTGGGCGAGATCGGCGCGCGCCTGGGCGTCCTTGATGTCGGTGATCGGCGCATCGCCCGTGTCGAATCGGCCTTGGGCGACGTTGCGCGCTTCGAGCGCCGTATCGCGGATCGATTGCAGCGCCGCCACGTCGTCTTGCGCGGCGAGCACGCCGAAATACGCTTGCGCAACTTGCAGCAGCAGCGTTTGGCGCGCAACCCGCAACGAGGCGTCGCCGGCGTCGGCCGCGTCGTTCAGTTGCCGCGCGTCCGCGTTTTTGGTTGCGCTGTAGAGATTCTCTTTGATCGTGATCGCCCACCCCGCGCCGGTCGCACCTGCGGCGCGCGTATCGAAAGCAATGCCGTTGCTCGCCCCGAAGCCGCCGCCTGCGAAATGCGCGCCGGTCGTTTCCTGATCGATCGCACCGTAGCGCACATTCCCCGTTGCGAAGATTTGAGGCAGGTAGCCGGCGCGGCCTTGCTTGCGCTTGGTCGCGTCGGCCTGGTTCTGCGCGAGGGCAGCGGCGTACACCGGATCGTGCGCGAGCGCAGCCTGCGCGGCGCTCAGCAGGTCCGTTTGCGCGTGGGCGGGCGTGCTCGCCACGACGAGCGCGAACGCCCACGCCCTGGCGCCGTGCCTCATCTTGTTCACCGCTCGGTTCGCGAAGTCATCGTCCGCCCCTCATGCGCCCGCACGCAAACCGAGCTTGCGCATGAAAATTTCCATCGGGCACCACCGTGTAAGGCCGCTTTGCAGCAAATTGGCGCCGACGAACACCGTGCCCCACAGCCACCACGCGCTCACGTAGAGCGGGCTTGCCGGAGCGCCGAGCGCGAGGGTGACGAGCACGAACAGGCCCGCGAACACTCGGGTGATTTGCCAGGAAGTCATGATTGCACTCCTTACGGGTTGACAGTGGAGGGCGGCGTGCCGCCTAAACGCCGCCGGTACGCCGTGTAATAGAGCAGGGGTATCAATACGAGCGTGAGCAGCGTCGAGACGAGGACCCCGAAGATCAGCGACACGGCTAGACCGTTGAAGATCGGATCGTCGAGGATGAAGAGCGCGCCGATCATCGCGGCGAGCGCGGTGAGCAGGATCGGCTGAGCGCGCGTGGCGGCCGAATGGACGACGGCGTCGCGCAAGGGGATGCCTTCGGCGACCTGCAGATTGATGAAATCGACCAGCAAAATCGAGTTGCGCACGATGATGCCCGCCAACGCGATCATGCCGATCATCGAGGTCGCGGTGAATTGCGCGCCTAGCAAAGCGTGTCCCGGCATCACGCCGATGATGGTGAGCGGGATCGGCGCCATGATGATGAGCGGCGTCAGGTACGAGCCGAATTCGGCCACGACGAGCAAGTAGATCAACATCAGCCCCACGGCGTAGGCGACGCCCATGTCGCGGAACGTTTCGTAGGTGACCTGCCACTCGCCGTCCCATTTGAACGAGAACGCTCGATAGGGATCGTCGGGTTGCCGGACGAACCATTCGCCGAGCTTGCCGCCCCCCGGCGCGGCAAGCTTGGCGAGCCTGCTGCGCATTTCGAACATGCCGTAAAGCGGGCTGTCCACCTTGCCGGCCATATCGCCCACGACGTAGGTCACGGGCAGCAGGTCCTTGTGGTAGATCGGTTGCTCGATTCGAGCGTCCCGCTCGCGGATCACCGAGGACAGCGGCACCAACTGGCCTTGGCCGCCGCGCACCGCGAGGGCGAGTAGCGCCGAGGCATCGCCGCCCAGGGTCGCGGGCAGCGCCAGACGTACGGCGGCAGGGTACTTGGCGCCGTCGCGAAGGTACGTGATTTCCTCGCCGGTCAGTCCCGCCCGCAGGGTATGAGCGACGTCCTGCTGCGAGACGCCGAGCAGGCCCGCCTTGCGCCGGTCGAGTTCGAAGTTGCGTTGCGGTGCGTCGGCGACCGTGCTGTCGTCGACGTCGACCACGCCGGGCGTCGCGGCGAACACAGTGCGAATCTCGTGCGCCACGGCGTCGCGCTGCGCTTGCCCAGCGCCGTACACCTCGGCGACGATCGGGGCGAGCACGGGCGGTCCGGGCGGCACTTCCACGACTTTGAGGCGTGCGCCATTGCGCTCGGCGATCTTTTCGAGCGCGGGCCGCACCGATCCCGCGATCGCGTGACTTTGCCTGCGGCGTTGGGATTGGTCGACGAGATTGACCTGGATGTCGCCTACGTTCGCGCCGGCGCGCAGATAGTATTGCCGCACGAGGCCGTTGAAGTTGATCGGCGCCGATAAGCCCGCATAAGCCTGGTACGTCGCTGTCTCGGGCACCGTCGCGAGATACGCGCCCATTTCATGCAGGACGCCTGCGGTGCGTTCGAGCGGCGTGCCGGCAGGCATGTCGACGACCACCTGAAACTCGGATTTATTATCGAACGGCAGCATCTTGAGCACGACCCATTGGACCGCGGGCAATGCGAGCGATAGGGCGATGGCGCCTGCCACCGCGAGCCACAGGAGCGAACGGTTGCGGGCGCCGCGCGCATCGTCGAGAAACGGTGCGAATAGCCGGCTGAAGAAGGGCAGCATCTTCGTTCGTAGTTTCTCCCTCGCGCTTTGTGCGCCGTTGGCTTGCGTGCCGTGCTGTGCATGCGCAAGCCAGGTCCGCGAGAGCCAAGGGGTGACGATGAAGGCGACGGAAAGCGAGATCGCCATGCCCATGCTCGCGTTGATCGGGATCGGGCTCATGTACGGCCCCATCAGCCCAGTGACGAAAGCCATCGGCAGCAGCGCGGCGATCACGGTCAGCGTGGCCAGAATGGTGGGGCCGCCCACCTCGTCGACGGCATGCGGGATGATGGCGGCCAGCGGCGTGCCGGGTTGAAGCTGATGATGGCGATGGATGTTTTCGACGACGACGATCGCATCGTCCACGAGAATGCCGATCGACAAGATGAGCGCGAACAAGGACACGCGATTGAGCGTGAAACCCCATGCCCAGGAGGCGAACAGCGTCGCAGTCAGCGTCAGCACGACCGCCACGCCGACGACGAGCGCCTCGCGCCAACCGAGCGCGAACAAGACGAGCACCACCACCGACGTGGTTGCGAAGGCGAGCTTTTCGATCAGCTTCATCGCTTTCGCATTCGCCGTGACCCCATAGTCGCGGGCGACCTCGATCTTGACGTCGGCTGGAATCACGGTGTTGCGCAAGGCGTCCACGCGTTGCAAGACGTTTTTGGCGACCGTTACGGCGTTCTCGCCCGGCTTTTTGGTCACGGCCACGGAGATCGCGGGATACTCCGCTCGATGCGCGCCCGCGACGCCTTCCCACACATAGTGTGTCGCCGCCGGCGGGCCTTCCTCGACGGCCGCGACGTCCGAGACGAACACGGGGTGGCCGTTGCGGACGGCGACGATCACCTCGCCCACGTCGCGCGCGTTGGCCAATACGGGCCCGCTCTCGACGTGGGTGCTGCGATTTTCCCTGACGAGATCGCCCACCGTCGCGCCGGCATTGGCGGCCGAGAGCACGCGCTGCAAATCGTCGACGGTGACGCCCGCGGCCCGCATGCGCGCGGGATCGAGCAGCACGTTGACCGCGCGCTGCGGGCCGCCGATGGTCGTCACGTCGCGCGTGCCGGGTACGCGCTTGAGGTCGGCTTCGATGGAATGGCCGACGCGCTCCAAGTCGTACGCGTTGCCGTCGGGGCGCGTGCTATAGAGCGTCAGGACGACGATTGGCACATCGTCGATGCCTTTGGGCTTGACGAGCGGGGGCAAGACGCCGAGATTCCTCGGTAGCCAGTCGGCATTGGAAAACACGGTGTCATACAGGCGCACGAGCGCCTCGGTGCGCGGCACGCCCACCTTGAACTGCACGGTCAATACGGCTAACCCTGGGCGCGAGACCGACATCACGTGCTCGATGCCGCTGATCTGCGACAGCACCTGCTCGGCGGGGCCGGCCACCATGCGTTCCACGTCGTGCGCGCTGGCGCCGGGGAACGGCACGAGTACGTTGGCCATCGTCACGTTGATCTGCGGCTCTTCTTCGCGCGGCGTCATCGCCATGGCGAACAGGCCGAGCAGGAGAGCGACGAGCGCAATGAGCGGCGTGATCCGGTTCTGCAGGAAAAACGAGGCGATGCGGCCCGACACGCCGAGTCTCGATTCGTCTCTCGTCATGGCGTGGCCTCGCGCCTCAAGGTCTTGCTGCCGCCAGCGGGTCCAGCGCGATGCGCTCCCCCGCCGACAGCCCCGCGAGAACTTCGACCCGGTCGGCGTGCGTTTCACCGAGCCGCACCTGGCGCAGCGTGGCGCTGCCGTCGCCGGCGACGACATACACGGCCGTGACCTCGGTGCGGCGGACGATGGCGGCAAGCGGGACCATCAAGCGCGGGCGCGGGGCGCCGACTAGGAAGTGGGCGCGTGCGAACATGCCCGGGCGTGCCGCCGCGGCGGCCGTCACGGGCAACCCGAGCCGCACTTTCACCGAGTCGCTCAGCGGATCCGTGACCGGCAGAACCGTGACCGATGTCGCGGTTTGCCATTGCAGCGCAGCGGGTGCGTCGGGCAACTCGATACGTACGGGAGGGTTGCCGCTGGTCAGCGCGGCGGCGCGCGCTTGCGGCACGGTGGCGACCGCGCGCAGCGCCCCCGGGTCGAACAGCGTCACGAGGGGCATGCCCGGCATCGCCATCGAGCCCAGTTCCACCTCCACGCCGGCGATCGCGCCGGCGTACGGGGCGGCGATGCCGTGCAGCGAAGGTCCGACGGCGGCTGCGCCCGCATCCGCCTGCCTGGCCAGTGTCATGGAAGAAGCCGACTGATAGCGCGCTTTTGCGCGATCGAGCGCGGCTTGGCTCACGTACTGCTTGTCGAACAGAAACTGAGCGCGCTCCAACTCGCGCCGGGCGACGTCGCGTTCGGCCTGGGCCGCCGCCGCCTGGGCGCGCACCGCCGCCAATTGCTGGTCGACGGCGCGCTGATCGACCGATAGCAGCTTCTGCCCCGCGCTCACGCGGTCGCCCGCTTTGACGTAAAGACCCGTGATGCGCCCGGCGACCTGCGCGGCGATCGTGGTTTGCCGGGTCGATTCGATCACGGCGTCCGCAACGATCTCGTCTGCCACGGGCGTGAGTTCGACCGTGAGCGTGACGAGCTTGTCGGCATGGGCGCCCGTCATGCCCACGCTCAAGCTGGCGACTACGGCCGCCACCGCTACCACTGCGAGGGGGCGCAAGCCGCGACGCAGCGGCGTGGCGGCGCGCTCGTCCGGTGCGCAGCGCCGCGTCAAAGCTGTGCGCAACGTTTGTCCGCTGAGACGGGATGCGTCGCACGCCTGCGGTTGGTGTCGATAGGTCATGTTAGAGCAACGATGAGCGACGAAAGTGCCGGCACGCGGCCGGGCGCATAAACGCAGCCCATTCGCCGCAAGTCCCATCTTCGGCCCGCCCGTGCCGTTGCCTTTGATCGAGGTCAACGATAGCGCGCGCCAATGTTCGCCTTCATACGGCGAATGCCGCCGCGGCGGCGAACGAGCGGCTCACGCTAGCTCTGGCATACACTTGCGCTTACAAATGAGGTTCGTCTTGATTCGACCAAGGAGGCTCCATGGAATACGTGGTGGGTGTCGATATCGGCACGCAGAGCACAAAGGCGCTGCTCGTCGACCGTGATGGCGCGATCCTCGCGCGGCATTCGGCCGGTTATCAGCCGGATATGCCCAAGCAGCTTTGGGCCGAGCAATGGCCCGCCGTCTGGTTCGACGCCGTGGTCGAATGCGTCGCCGGGTGTGTCCAAGCGGCGCGCGAGCAGGGCGTGGATGCATCGGACATCCGCGCCGTCTGCGTGAGCAGCCTCTACGGCGGGTCTGGCATTCCCGTCGACAGCGAGATGCAGCCGCTGCACCCCTGCTTGATTTGGATGGACCGCCGCGCGACCGAGCAAGTGGAACGCGTGCGCGCGGGCGTCGATCTGGACCGTCTGCTCGCCGTCACGGGCAACGGCGTCGATAGCTACTACGGTTTCACGAAGATGCTATGGCTGCGCGACAATCGGCCCGAAGTCTGGGAGAAAACGCGCCATTTCCTGCCGCCGAACGCCTACATGATCTATCTGCTGACGGGCGAGATCGCCGTCGATCACAGTTCGGCCGGCAACATCGGCGGCATCTACGATGTCGCACGGCGCGACTGGTCGCACGAAATGCTCGACATGCTCGGCATTCCCGCGAAGATGATGCCCGAGCGGCTCGTCGAATCGACCGACGTCGTCGGCGGCTTGCTGCCGCAATGGGCGCAGCGGCTCGGCCTCGCGGCAGGAACGCCGATCGTCGCGGGTGGCGTCGATGCCGCGGTCGCGACGTTCGCGGCGGGGGCGACGCGCGTCGGGCAACATGTCGCCATGATCGGCACGAGCATGTGCTGGGGGTACATCAATCAAGCGGTCGATGCGCGTCATGGGCTCGTGAGCATGCCGCACGTATTCAACGGCCGCCGCGACCTGTACGTGTTCGGCGGGGCAATGGCCGCGGGCGCGTCCGTCGCTTGGTATCGCGATCAGTTCTGCCACGAAGAGATCGAAGCCGCGCGCGCGCTCCCGCACGGCGATCCGCACGTGTTGCTGGAAGCGGCGGCCGCGCGCGTGGCCGCCGGTTCGGACGGCGCGCTCTTCCTGCCGTATCTGATGGGTGAGCGCAGTCCCGTGTGGGATGCCAAGGCGAGCGGCGCCTTCGTCGGGCTCAGTCTCGGGCATACGCGCGCGCATCTGTATCGCGCCGTGCTCGAAGGCGTCGCATTTGCGCTCGAGCACAACATCGAGGCGGGCCGCCAAGGCGCGCAAGCGCTCGACGACAAGCTGATCGTCGTGGGCGGGGCGGCGTATTCCAGCTTGTGGATGCAGATCATTGCCGATGTCACGGGCTATCCTGTTTTCACGATCGAACAGGAAGTGGAAGCCGCCATGGGCGCGGCGCTCTTGGCTGCGTTCGGAATCGGGCTCGTTTCCGAGGAAACCGCACGTGGCGGGTGGTCCAAGCTGGTCGAGCGCGCCCGTCCCGATCCCGCGCGCCGCTCGCTCTACTCGGAGCGTTTCGAGGTTTATAAGGGCCTTTATCCAGCGCTCAAGCCTTTCATGCACAAGCTGCGTGCGTCGTGAAGCCTTGCGCCGAGCGGCGAATGGACGGCGTGTAAGCGTAGCCGCCGAAGATAGCGCATGGGGAAAAGGGCGATTCGCGGCATGAAGCGGGCATCACGGGCGTCACTGGCGTTCAAGACGCATCGGCCGTGCGTCGAGATACTGGCCTCCTTACGCTTACGTTGAAGGGAGGCTACATGTTGCAAGGCTATTCGATTCCGCGCACGCCCGCGGGGCGCTCGTCGCTCGCCCCGCGGCCGCCCTGGCACTACACGGGTGAGGTGCTCGCGGTCGAGTTCTGCGCAGATGCAATCGCGACCGCCGCTTACCTCCCGCCGGGCCTGAGCCCCGCGACGGGCGTGCGTGCGGGCCGCTGCGCGCTATATTTCTGCGACTGGCAGTTCGCCACCGACGCCGGCCAGGAGTATCTCGATCCGTTCGCTAGTCAATATCGCGAAACGATCCTGTTGATTGCATGCGAGCGCGACGCCGAACGCGCTTCGTTTTGTCCGTATATCTGGGTCGACCAAGACCTCGCGCTGATGCGCGGCTTGATCCAAGGATGGCCCAAGCAATTCGGGCGCACGGGCATGACGCGGTGCTACGGCTCGCAAACGCCGGCGGCCCCTTGCGCATCGGCCGGCGGCCGTTTCGGCGCGGCGCTGACGTTTCGCGAACGCCGTGTCGCCGAAGCGCAAATCACGCTGCAAGGGCAGAGCCATCGATTGCCCGATCCGGGTTTCGCCTCGACCTTCAACGTGCGTCACTTTCCGCGCTTGAACGCGGGCCATCACGACGACGCGGCCGTGCACGAGCTCGTTCAGTTGCGCGCACGCGACGTATCGATCGAGAATCCGATGATCGGCACGGCGTCGTTGACCTTGTTCGACCATCCCGGCTTGGAGTTGGCCGCTTTTGCACCGCTCTCGGTCGGGGAGGGATTTCGCATGACAGTCTCGTTGACGATCGACGACCTGCAAGTGGTCGAAGACTATACGAGGTCAACCCGATGAGCGAGAATCGGCGCAGCGCGGCGGCACGCTGGCTCGGCCGTCGGCCGGGCCGATAGCTGAACGATCCGTTGGCCGGAGGCTTCATGGCGATGACGAGTTTCACGTGGTACTGCGGGGCGACGCTACCGGGCGACGTGATGACGGCCGCTTTGGAGGCGTATCAGTTCGAACCGCATTTCCACGATGCCTGGTCGATCGGCGCGATCGTCGCGGGCTGCTGCACGTTTTCGTATGAAGGCGGCATGCACGTCGCGCGGCAGGGCGAGCTCGTCGTCATCCCGCCGCTCGCCGTGCATACGGGCGGGAGTTCAGAAGGCCCGCTCTCGTACGCCATGGCGTACCTGCAACCGAGTTGGTTCGATGCCCATGCGGCGCTGGTGCACGGCGGCGAGGCGGTGCGGTTTGCCGATGTCGTGATTGCCGACGAGCCGCTGTGCCGCCGCGTAGCCGCATCGCTCACGCGTGCCGATCTGGACGATGGAACACGCAAGCGCGCGATTTCGGCCGCGTTGTTCGAACTGCTCGCCAAGCACGCGACGCCTGCAGACGCCACGGCGTCGGTGCGAGGCGAAACCGATGCTTGCGCACAATTGCAAGCATCGTTCGACCGCCATGACCTATGCAAGGCCGATGTAAGCGCCCTCGCGCAACGCTGGGGCATGCACCGCACGACGTTGAGCAAACGATTCGCGCGGCGCTACGGTTTGCCGCCCGACGCGTGGCTGCGCAATTGGCGGGCGCTGAAAGCGAAATCGCTGATCGTCGAGGGCATGCCGCTCGCCGATGCCGCTGCGGCCACGGGCTTCGCCGATCAAGCGCACCTCACGCGCGTATTCAAGCGCATTCATGGCGCGCCGCCGGGGGCATTGAAGCGGTCGCCGGCCGAGCCCGCGGCGACACGCGAGGGTAGCGCCGCGTCAGACGTCGGCATGCTCGATGAACGCAAAACAAACAGTTAGGCGGGCTCAGGACTCACACATCGCCCACATATTCGCCACGGGCCGGATAGTCGTTCTTGATGACGAAATCGAGCGCCTGTGTCATCTCGGCGAACGAGGGCCGAACGAACGGCATCGACTGAACCGACAAGTAGTAGATGCTGCGATCGGGGCGAACCAAAAACACACCGGGTTCGGAGAACAGCGCCGGCTCTTCGATGCCGATGGAGGTCTTGCCGCGCGATGCCGAAATGTAAAGCCCCCAGCGCCGTGCGGTGGCGAGCGGCAAGCCATGGCCGATGCGTAGCTGAGACGCGCCCACTTTCGCGGCCATCGCTTGCGCGCGCGATTGATCGTCGGTGCTGATCGCGATCGTGCTGACGCCGCGTTCGGCGAAGGCCGGCGTGAGGCGTTCCAATTCCTTCAAATAATTTGCGCAAATCGGGCAGTGCAGGCCTCGGTAAAAGCAAACGAGGGTCATGCGCTCTGGCTTTTCCCCGGTTAGGTCGAAGCGCCCGTGAGCCAGCGTATCCACAGATAGCTCGGGCGCGATTTGGCGAGGGACAAGCATGGGTCGACTCCTTTTGAAGATGTGTCGGAAACAAACGATGACGTCAGTGTTGCAGATTTACAGTCATGTTGAATCCAAATATCATGATCGAAAATCTTGTGCTGGGGATCGCCCGTGGATCGACTTTCTGCCTTTTTCGATGCTTATCCGCTCGAAGTTCATGTTCCCGCGCACGCGGGGACGAGCGAGCACGAAGGCCCGAAGCTGTATTTGCTCGGCGACGCGAGCGGGCGCCTCACGCAAGTCGTGCTCCTCGTGCGCGGCGCGGCCGTCCCGGCCGAGGCGCTGACGGTTGTCGAGGTATCGTTTGGCGGCAGCGACAACCCGTTGCTCGGCACGCTGCCCGATGCGTTGCATCTACCACTCGAGGACGATCGAACGGGTGTCGGCCACCTCGCCCGCACCTTCATCGACGAGTTGGCGAGCGAGCGGTGCGGCCATCGGCACGCGTTGCACCGTCTGGGAGAAGTCATCGTGCTGATGATGCTGCGCGCGGCGATCGAACGCGGTAGCGCGAGGCCGTGCCTGCTCGCGGGACTCGCGCATCCGCTCTTGCGCCGCGTGTTGGTGGCGGTGCACGAATCGCCCGCGCACCCCTGGACCGTCGAAGAACTGGCGCAAGTCGCGGGGCTTTCGCGCAGCCATTTCATGGCGTTGTTTCCGAAAGTCGTCGGCGCAACGGCCATGTCGTATCTCACGAAGTGGCGCGTGCGTTTGGGCCAGCGCGAATTACGCCGCGGCAATATCAAGGTCAAAGCGGTGGCAAGGCGCGTCGGCTTCGCCAGCGCGGAGGCGTTTTCGCGTGCGTATCAACGTGAATTCGGCCGGCCGCCGGTGGACGATATGCGCGTGTGAACGTCGGCAATGGCGCCGCCTATGCCATGGCGCGTGACTTAGGCTCTATGCGCGGGCCGTCTCGACGAACTGCGCGATCGCGTCGTTCAACATCGCGCTCTCCTCGCGATGCGGCGAATGCCCGCCTCGCGGCAACTTGCATAGCCGCGCCGAGTTCGCCGCCTGCGCGATCGTTTCGATCTGCGCGATCGTGCCGTAATGGTCGTCCTCGGCTTGCACGGCGAGAACGGGACAGGCGATCCGCGCCAATTGATCCACGATACTCCAGGCCTTGAATTCGGGATCGAGCCAAATATCGTTCCACCCATAAAACGCAGAGTCGACGTCGGCGTGATAGCGGCTCAGTTTTTCGCGAAGGTCGGTCTGTTCGTACGCCTGCTTCGCCTGCGCAATGCTTCGCACGCTGATCTCTTCGACGAAAACGTGCGGCGCGATGACCACCGCGCCTTGCAGCATGGTTGGAAATGCACTCGCGTAGAGCAGCGCGATCGATCCGCCGTCGCTGTGCCCAACGAGCCACATCCGCCGCAGTTCGCGCGCTTCGATGTGCAGCGCATCGAGCAGCGCCGGCAACACCTCGCGCGCTTGATGCGACATGAAATCGACGGGCCATTTGACGTGATGCGCGCGCGGCGTCGAGCGCCCATACCCAGGGCGCGAATAAACCAAACCACGCATGCCGAGCCGCTCGCAGAGCTGGCGCGGCCAATCGCGCCACATGGCGAGCGAACCGAGTCCCTCGTGGAGGAACACGGCGAGCGGCGCATCGCGACCGCCGGCATCGATCCACTGGTATTCGATCGTCAGCGCTTCGCGTCCCTCGCGTGCGGGAAGGGTTGCAAATCGAATGTCGTCGTCATGCATTGGCATAGCGGTTGGCATGGTCATGAAGGGCGTAGCGATGCTTGCTGTCGCTGCGTTTGCTCGCGCAGCTTGAAGCGTTGAATCTTACCTGTCGCCGTCTTCGGCAGATCGTCGACGAACACGATGTCGCGCGGATACTTGTGGGGCGCGAGACGCTGCTTCACGAATGCCTTCATCTCCTGACCGAGCGCATCGGAAGGCACGTGGCCGGGTTTTAGCACGACGAACGCGCAGGTCTTCACCAGGCCGTCTTGTTCGACGCCGATCACCGCCGCCTCGAGCACCGCGTCGTGTTCCGTGAGCGTCATTTCGACTTCGATCGGCGAGACGTATTGGCCGCTCACTTTGAGCATGTCGTCGCTGCGGCCCGCATACGCGTAGCAACCATTGGGCAGCTTGCGATACTTGTCGCCGCTCTTGACCCATTCGCCGAGGAAGGTGGCGCGCGACTTCTCGCGGTTGCTCCAATACATGAGCGCCGCGCTGGGACCCTTGATGTAGAGGTCGCCCACATCCCCTTCGGCGACGGGCGCACCGTGCTCGTCGCGCAGCTCGACCTCGTAGCCCGGCACGGGTGTGCCCGTCGTGCCGTAGTGCACATCGCCAGGGCGATTCGATAGAAAGATGTGCAACATCTCGGTCGAGCCGAGGCCATCGAGGATTTCACAACCGAAATGCTCAGTGAAGCGCTCGCCGACTTCACGCGGCAACGCTTCGCCGGCCGAGGCGCAAATGCGCAGGGCGAGCTCTCCCGCCGCGGGCAGATGCGCGTAGCTCAGCATATTCGCGTAGAGCGTCGGCACGCCGAAGAACACCGTCGGCCGGTATTTGACGAGCCGGTCGAAGATGGCTTGCGGCGTCGCGCGCTCGGCCATCAGCACGGTCGTCGCGCCGACCGAGAGCGGGAAGGTCAAGGCGTTGCCGAGGCCGTATGCAAAAAAGAGTTTCGCCGCGGAGAACACGACGTCGTTTTCTTGCATGCCTAGAATCGGCTTGCCGTACATTTCGGCGGTCCAATACAGATTCGCATGTGTGTGCACGGTGCCCTTGGGTTTGCCCGTGGACCCCGAGGAATAGAGCCAAAAGGCAATGTCGTCGCCGCTGGTGGCGGCCGCGTTTACCGCCGGTGGGGCCGCTTCGATGAGTGCGCTCAGGCTCGGATGCGAGGCGGGCGATGCCTCCGCCCCCGCGGACACGAACACGGCGCACGAATCGAGCTGCGCTTGTGCGCGTGCTTGCGTTAGCGCCTCGACGAACACCGGTACGAGCGCGGCCGATGTGACGACGGCCCGCGCACGGCTATGGGCCAACATGTAGGCATAGTCGGGCGCCGTGAGCAGCGTATTGACGACGACCGGCACGACACCGGCATAAAGCGCGCCCAGAAAGCAAACGGGAAGATCGGCGCTGTCATGCAGCGAAAGCAAGATGCGCTCTTCCACATGAACGCCCCGTGCGTGCAGCGCTGCTGCGAATCGCCGCGCGCGCTCCTCTAGCTGGGCATAGGTCGTGACGCCGCGATCGTCGATATACGCCGCTTTGGCCGCGCGGGATCGGTTCAACGAAAAAATGTGCGACGCGAAGTTCAGTTGCGCCGGCGGGGGCGTGACCTCGTGCCCGTGCTCGGCCGTCATTGTCGTGCGGGTATCCATGGGTGCTTCGTCTCCGTCCTGGCCCTCGAGGGGGCCGATACCTGATTGGCTAGGCGCTGCGCTGCAAGTGCAACGCCGCGGCTATGCGGAACAACGCCGGGCGTCGCGTTACGGGCGCGGCCCGGCGACACCCGTCATCGCTTCGATGGCGATCGACGACGCTTGAACGGCGGCGCGCCGATGGTAGAACTCGAGCGCGCGCAGGCCGCCTAGTTCGGCGCCGCCTCCGGCGCGGCCCGGGCCGCCGTGCAAAGACATCGGCATGACGTTGCCGTGGCCGGTATGGCTTTCGCGCACCGAGGGCGTGATGCAGTGCACGCGGCCGTGCGTATCGGCCAATTCCAGCGCGACGGGCGCCACGCGTGCATCGTCGTTCGCATAGACGGATGCGACGAGCGAACCCTGTCCGCGCCGCGCCAATTCCACGGCGTGGGCTTCGGGCAATCCTTGGGCCGCCACGCGATAAGGCGCGACGGTCGCGACCGGGCCGAACACCTCGATGTCATGCATCAGGCTCGCGCGGTCGGGATCTTCGACGACGAATAAATGCGGTGCGACGCAGGCCGAGGCGGCATCGGCATCGACGAAGGGAGTCGATGCCCCGGCGAAGACGAGGCGGGCCTCTCGCGACAACGCTGCGATGCCCGCTTCGACGGTGTCGCGTTGCGCGCGGCTCACGAGCGCGCCCATGCGAACGGATTCGTTGCGCGGATTGCCGACGCTGATATTCGCGAGCTTTGCGCAAACGGCGTCGATCGCATCAGCCAGCCAGGCTTGCGGCACGAAGGCGCGGCGGATCGCGGTACATTTCTGCCCCGACTTCACGGTCATTTCGCGTACGAGCTCTTTGACGAACAAATCGAAGGCTTCAGTGCCGGGCGCACCGTCGGCGCACACAATGGCGCTGTTCAGACTGTCCGCTTCTACGTTCAAGCGCGCACCCCGCGCGACGAAAGCGGCATGCGAGCGCAGCGTGGCCGCGGTTTCTGCCGACCCCGTGAACGATACGACATCGAACGAGCCGACCCGGTCCAACAAGCCCGCGGCGCTGCCGCACACGATCGACAGGGCGCCCGCTGGCAAAACGCCCGCTTGCACGACGTCGGCCACCATCCGATGCGCGAGCCAGGCCGTGGCCGTAGCCGGTTTGACGATGACGGGAACCCCTGAGAGCAGCGCCGGCGCGGCCTTCTCCCACAGGCCCCACGAAGGGAAATTGAATGCATTGATGAGCAGCGCCACACCGCGTGTGGGCGTCCACAGATGACGGACCCGGAACGACTGATCTTTCGATAGCGGCGTATCCGCGCCGTCGCGCCAGGCGAACGTTTCCCCCAACGCAGCGCCGTGCTTGGCGTACCAGGAAAGCGTGTAAATGCCGCCGTCGATATCGACCGCCGAATCGTTGCGGGTCGTGCCCGAGTTGGCCGTGGCAATGGCGTAGTACGCCTCGCGATTGGCTTGCAGCACCTTGGCGATTTCGGCAAGCAGCGAGGCACGCGCGGCGTAGGACTGCGATCGGAGGTGCGCGCCGCCCGTCTCGCGCGCAAAGCGGAACGCGGCATCGAGATCGAGCCCCTCGCTCGATACGCTTGCGAGCGCTTCGCCGGTTATCGGGTCGGTGAGCACGGCGCCTGGGCCATTGCCGGCAATCCATTGGCCGGCAACGTAGTTTTCGAGTCGTTCTGTCATGGGTCGTCCTGATGCGGCACGCAGCGCGCTTAGGCGCCGGCGCCCGTGAAGTCGATTGCGCCTTGCGGCAGGAGATAGAGAATCAGCGCCTGCCCGCCCGACACCGTGGGACGGTGCGCGCTGCCCGGCCCGTAGACACACCATCCGGCGGGCCGGCCGTCGAACTTCGCATGCTCGGAAATGGGCACGATCAGATCGATTTCGCCGAGCGGATGCACGTGGTAGGGTCCGGCTAGGTCCTCCATCTGCACGACATCGACGGAGAAGCCATGCGTGCGCGGCGTAGGCTTGATGATCCGTCCATAACGGATCCCGCCTGCCTCGCGATGGCAGAGCCAGCCTTCAGCCACACCCGCGCGACATGCCTGGGCGAGCCCCGCATAGGCCGTGCTGCCGGGCGGCCAAGTTGCGTTGAGCCAGCTTTCCAGCGTTTGGTCGAGAGGACGGTCAGCGATATGCTGCGTCACCTCGGCTATGAGGCTTTCGAAATCGTCGGGTGACACCGATGTCTCCTTGTTCCGTCTTGATTGCGCCGAACGATCGGCAGCTCGGCTGCACCCTAGTGCATGTCGAGCGGACTGGAATCGGCTCGACACTCTGCTACCGTTTGCCGCATCTCCTCGTTTTGGCGAAAATTAGCCGTATAGAATCGATGTGTCAAGCACTATAGTGCGTGTATGACAAATTAAACGAGCAAAACATGAAGCGAAATTACACCGTTGTGGCGGGCGGCGCGGCCGCCGCGCCCGGTATCCACGAGCCCGAGGGCGAGGGCGCCGAGCCCGAGCGCGCCGAACGCGATCCGTTCATTGCCGCGATGGGCGAGCGCGTTCGGCTGCTGCGGGCGCGGCGCGGGATGACGCGCAAAGCGCTCGCCGCGGAAACGGGGCTCTCGGAGCGCCATCTCGCCAATCTCGAATCGGGCATGGGCAATCCGTCGGTGCAGGTCTTGCGGCAGATCGCGGCGACGCTCAATTGCGCGTTGGCCGAGATCATCGGCGACGTTACGACTTCGTCCGCCGAGTGGATGCTGATCCGCGAGTTGTTGCAGGACCGCGATCAAGCGGCGCTGCAGCGCGCGCGCACGGCGCTCGCGCAACTGTTCGAGCAAGCGCCGGCCGACCCGCACCGCCGCGAGCGGATCGCGTTGATCGGCTTGCGCGGCGCGGGCAAGTCGACGCTCGGGCGCATGCTGGCGCAGGAAATGAAGGTGCCCTTCGTCGAGCTCAATCGGGTGGTCGAGCAATTGGCCGGGTGCCCGCCTTCGGAAATTCATTCGCTCTACGGCGCAAGCGCCTATCGGCGCTACGAGCATCGGGCGCTCGAGGCGGTGATCGCCGAACATCCGCGTGCCGTGATCGCGTCGCCCGGCGGGCTCGTGTCGGAGCCGTCCACCTTCAGCATGCTGCTGGCGCACTGCTTCACCGTCTGGCTGCAGGCCACGCCCGAAGAGCACATGCGCCGTGTCGTGGCGCAAGGCGATTTGCGCCCGATGTCGGGCAATAGCGAGGCGATGGACGATTTGAAGCGCATCCTGGCCGGCCGCAGCGAACTGTACGGTCGAGCGGACATGACGTTCGACACGAGCGACAAGACGCTGGCCGACGCGTATCTGGCGCTGCGCGATCGCATCGCGGCTCGACTGGGCGCTGAAATGGAGTGACCGGCACACGGGGCGGCCTGCCACTGCGCCGTCCGCGTTTACCCGCAATTGCGCAAAACATGAATTAAAATGCTTTACATGCGACCTGATGATGCACTATCGTTCATCGAAACGATGCAGCTCATTAGGAGGAAGGCATGCTCAACCCGCAGACGGCGGTGCGCGTCGATTACCGCACCGACCCATCGCAGTACAAGCATTGGAAGCTCGCGTTCAATGGCCCCGTCGCCACGCTCGGCATCGACATCGCGGAGGACGGCGGCATACGCGACGGCTACAAGCTCAAGCTCAATTCGTACGATCTGGGCGTCGACATCGAGTTGCACGATGCTTTGCAGCGGATTCGTTTCGAACACCCGGAAGTCAAGACCGTCGTTCTAACGAGCTTGAAAGAGCGCGTGTTTTGCTCGGGAGCGAACATCTTCATGCTCGGTTTGTCCTCGCATGCATGGAAGGTCAACTTCTGCAAGTTCACGAACGAAACGCGCAACGGGATCGAGGACACATCGCGCCACTGCGGGCTCAAGTTCATCGCGGCCGTGAATGGCGCGTGCGCCGGCGGCGGTTACGAACTCGCGCTCGCTTGCGACGAAATCATGCTCGTGGACGATCGTTCCTCGTCGGTGGCCTTGCCCGAGGTGCCGTTGCTCGGTGTGTTGCCCGGCACGGGGGGGCTGACCCGCCTCACCGACAAGCGCAAGGTCCGCCACGATCGCGCCGATATATTCTGCACGGTCGTCGAAGGTATTCGCGGTGAACGGGCCAAACAATGGCGGCTCGTCGATGAAGTGGTCAAGCCCAACCAGTTCGAGCAAGCCGTGCAGGCGCGCGCGCTGGAACTGGCCGCACACAGCGATCGCCCCGACGATGCCAAGGGGGTGGCGCTCGAGCGCATCGAACGCACGGACCGCGAAGACGGCATCGACTACGAAACGGTCGAGGTTTCGATCGACCGCGCGAAACGCACGGCCACCTTCGTCGTGAAGGCGCCGAGCGGCCCCGGCCCCGCGACGCTCGATGCAATCGTCGAAGCCGGCGCGCGGTGGTGGCCGCTCCGGTTCGCGCGCGAGCTCGACGATGCGATTCTTTCGATGCGCACCAACGAGCTCGAGATCGGCACTTGGATCTTCAAGACCTCGGGCGATGCGGCGGCGGTCCTCGCCGCGGATGCCATGCTGCTCGCGCATCGCGACCATTGGTTCGTGCGCGAAACGATCGGCATGTTGCGCCGCACGTTGGCGCGCATCGACGTGTCCTCGCGCTCGTTGTTCGCGCTGATCGAGCCCGGCTCGTGCTTCGCCGGCACATTCGCGGAATTCGCGTTCGCTGCCGACCGCACCTATATGGCCGCGCTGCCGGCCAACGAGGAAGAAGAGCCGGCCATCACGCTTTCCGAAGTCAATTTCGGTCTGTATCCGATGGTCACCGGCCAATCTCGCATTGCTCGGCGATTTTATGAGGACTCCGAAACGATCGAAGCCGTGCGGGCCAAGATCGGCATTCCGGTTCGCGCGATCGAAGCCGAACGCCTTGGCCTCGTGACGGCGTCACCCGACGACATCGACTGGGCCGACGAGATTCGCATCGCGCTCGAGGAGCGCGCCGCGATGTCGCCGGACGCGTTGACGGGACTCGAAGCGAACTTGCGCTTCAACGGGCCCGAAACGATGGAGACGCGCATTTTCGGGCGTTTGTCCGCTTGGCAAAACTGGATCTTCAATCGTCCGAACGCCGTCGGCGAGAAGGGCGCGCTCAAGGTCTACGGCAAAGGCAGCAAAGCGCAATTCGACGCGGCCCGCGTCTGACCGTCACGACTTCGCACGAGGAACGTTCAATCATGTCCACGATCAACTACAGCGAGAAGATCCCCAACAACGTCGACCTGGCCGGCGATCGCACGCTGCAGCGCGCGCTCGAGCAATGGCAGCCGAATTTTTTGTCCTGGTGGGGCGATATGGGCCCGGACGGCTCGCACGGCTTCGACGTATATCTGCGCACGGCCGTGAGCGTCGATCCCGGCGGGTGGGCGCACTTCGATCACGTGAAGATGCCCGACTATCGCTGGGGCATCTTCCTTTCTCCAGGCGAGGCCGATCGCAAGATCCATTTCGGCGAGCACAAGGGCGAAGCCGCGTGGCAGGAAGTGCCGGGCGAGCACCGCGCCAACTTGCGCCGAATCATCGTCACGCAAGGCGATACGGAGCCCGCCTCGGTCGAGCAGCAGCGGCACTTGGGCCTCACGGCGCCCTCGATGTACGACCTGCGCAATCTGTTCCAAGTCAATGTCGAGGAAGGGCGGCACCTGTGGGCGATGGTCTACCTGCTGCACCGCTATTTCGGGCGGGACGGGCGCGAGGAAGCGGATGCGCTGCTTGCGCGCCGCTCGGGGGACGACGACAACCCGCGCATTCTCGGCGCCTTCAACGAAAAGACGCCCGATTGGCTGTCGTTCTTCATGTTCACGTACTTCACGGACCGCGACGGCAAGTTTCAACTGTCCGCGCTCGCCGAATCGGGCTTCGATCCCCTCGCGCGCACGACCAAGTTCATGCTGACCGAAGAAGCGCACCACATGTTCGTGGGGGAATCGGGCGTCTCGCGTGTGGTGCAGCGCACGGCGCAGGTCATGAACGAACTGAAGACCGACGACGTGGCCAAGCTGCGGGCGGCTGGCGTCATCGATCTGCCGACGGTTCAACGCTACCTCAACTTTCACTACTCGGTGACGATCGATTTGTTCGGCGCGGATCAATCCTCCAACGCGGCGACTTTTTATAGCTCGGGGCTCAAGGGCCGTTACGAGGAAGGCAAGCGCGACGACGACCATCGGCTGGCGGGGATGAGCTACAAGTTGCTCGACGTTGCAGACGGCAAATTGATCGAACGCGACGTGCCGATGCTCAACGCCATGAACGAAGTGCTGCGAGACGACTACATCGTGGATTCGGTGGCGGGCGTGAACCGGTGGAACAAGGTGCTGGAGAAGGCCGGGATCGATTTTCGCCTGACGGTGCCGCACAAAGCGTTCAATCGTCAGATCGGCACGTTCGCGGGCGTGCGCGTCGCACCAGACGGCCGCATCGTGAGCGAGGGCGAATGGGCGGCGAACGAGGCCAACTGGCTGCCGACGCCGCAAGACCGTGCTTATGTCGCGTCCCTCATGGGCCGTGTGACGGAACCCGGCAAGTTCGCCAATTGGATCGCGCCGCCCGCGATGGGCATCAACCGTCAGCCGATCGACTTCGAGTATGTACGGTTCAACTAACGCCGAACGCCGAACGCCGAACGCCGCGCCGGCGACTAGCTTCGCGCGCCCGGCCCTTGCTTTCACTGCATACGCCAACGCATGACATCCGCTCCGGTGCGGCCTCTCCGTACGAGAGACTCTCCGGCGCGCGGAGTGAGCCCTCATGAATATGCCAGCCGCCCCCATCGAAGTCATCGAGCAGCACCTGATCGACCCCGAGATTTGCATTCGTTGCAACACCTGCGAAGAGACGTGCCCCATCGATGCGATCACGCACGACAAGAACAACTATGTCGTGAAAGCAGACGTTTGCAACGGCTGCATGGCCTGCATCTCCCCGTGCCCCACGGGGGCGATCGACAGTTGGCGCACCGTGTTCAAAGCGCAGGCCTACGGCATCGACGAGCAATTCGGATGGGACGAACTGCCGCCGGAGCAAGCGATCGGCGAGGCGGCGAGCGCATCGATGCAGGCATCGGGCGTCGCGTCCCTGGGCGGCGATGGGGGCGATGCCGATGCCGCCGGTTCGACCCAGACGCGCGGCGCGACGGTGCCGCCGTGGTCCGCGGCAAAGCCCTATGTCAATCTCTACACCCATAAAGCGCCTATCCAAGCGACGGTGGTGGGCAACTATCGCTTGACCGATGCATCGACCGAAAGCGACATCCGCCATCTCGTCCTCGATTTCGGTGCGATGCCGTTTCCCGTGCTCGAAGGGCAATCGATCGGCATCTTGCCGCCGGGTACGACGCGAGACGGCAAGCCGCACCATGCGCGTCAGTATTCCGTCGCGAGTCCCCGGAACGGGGAGCGCCCCGGCTACAACAATCTCTCTTTGACGGTCAAACGCGTCACGCACGATCACGAAGGCAACGTGGCCGCGGGCGTGTGCTCGAATTATCTGTGCGATCTACGCAAGGGCGACGTCGTCACGGTGATCGGTCCGTTCGGCAGTACGTTCTTGATGCCCAATCATCCGCATTCGAATTTGCTCATGATTTGCACGGGGACGGGATCGGCGCCGATGCGCGCGATGACCGAGTACCGGCGCAGGCGCCGGTTGCAGGGCGCGACCGGCAAGCTGATGTTGTTCTTCGGCGCGCGCACCAAGGACGAGCTGCCTTATTTCGGGCCGCTGATGAACCTGCCCAAGGACTTCATCGATACGAACCTGGCGTTCTCGCGAACACCGGGGCAACCGAAGCGATACGTCCAAGATGTCATGCGCGAGCGCGCCGCCGACATCGCGCAATGGCTCGAGGACGAACAAACTTATCTCTACGTTTGCGGGCTGCGAGGAATGGAGGAGGGCGTGCTGCAGGTGCTGCAGGAGATCGCGCAGCGCAAGGGTCTCGCCTGGCCGGCGCTCTGGGCGCGCCTGAAGCGCGAGGGGCGCTTGCACGTCGAAACGTATTGAGTCCAAGGCGTGTCGGCGCCGTTCAAGCCGCCAGGGTGAGGGCCTCACCTGAATGTATGCCTTGCCACGTGTCGTATGGCGGCATAGGGTATTGCAAATGGCGCGCAGATGGGTCGCGCAGCGCTGCGCACGCGAGATTGCGCCATCGTGCAAGCGCACTATGTGGGTAACGAGTTGGAGTTGACGATTATTCGCGGCCGAAGTCGTATCGTTGCGGGAATGCGCGCGAGCCGAATGAGCATGACGGCGCGCTCGTAGCTATCCCGGCACCCTCGCAGCGTGCGCAGTCCACGGACGATATAGTCTTACTCTTATTGGGTGGCGCCGGTCGTAGCGCGTTGTTTGGCCATTCGTGCCCGCGAGGCTTACGTTATTCTTGCGCTCCCCCGATTTACCAAGCATGACGAGTGTGCGCGCCGAAATTCGTCAGTGCAGCGTTCGCGGCCCTTTGCGCGATTAAATAGTCCGACTAGTTAAGGGTATTCATGTATTAAGAGCATCGTATCGGTACGCTAGCATTGCTGCGTTCATGCATTGGCCGCCGCGTGCTCGTAGTTCGATCGCGCGGGGGCGCCGGAGCACAATCCGGCGCGAGCCGTCGACGGTCCGCGCCGTTTCGCAAAGAAGCATTTAGCCAACGAAAAACTACGGAGGACGAGATGACGAACGAGCGAGACGATGCGCACGATGAAATGGAAGGGACGACCGGCGAGGGCGCCGCGAATCGCATGCGGCGGGGGTTGCTGCAAGGTGCGGGGCTGGGCGCCGCATTGGCCATGATGGGTGGGATGATCACGCCCGCGCAAGCGGCCGAGGCGCCGTTTCCCTCGCACAAGCGCTGGAAGATCGTGTTCGTCAATCACGTGACGACCAATCCGTTTTTCGTGCCGACGCAATACGGCATCCAAGATGCCTGTGCCGTGCTGAACATGGATTATCAGTGGACCGGCTCCGCCAATGCGGATGTCGGCGAGATGGTCAACGCGATGAATGCGGCGATCGCGGCGAAGGCCGACGCGATCGCAGTGCCGATCGTCGATCCGAAAGCATTCAACGGTCCGATTCAGAAGGCGCTCGACGCCGGCATCCCGGTGTTTGCTTACAACGCCGACGCGCCGCGCGGCAGCCCGAACCCGCGGCTCGCCTACATCGGACAGGATCTGTATTTATCGGGCTATCAGATGGGTGAGCGCATCGTGAGCCTGATCGATAGCGGGCTCGTTGCGCTCTTCATCGCCACGCCGGGCCAGCTCAACATCCAGCCGCGGCTCGACGGCGCCTCCGATGCGATCAAGAAGTCGGGCAAGAAGATCGAGATCCAAACGATCGCCACGGGCGCGACGGTGAACGAGGAACTCTCGAAGATCAAGTCGTTCTACCTCGGGCACCAGGACGTGAAAGGGATGTTCGCCGTCGATGCGGGGAGTACGCAAGGCGTCGCGCAAGTCATGAAGGAATCCAAGCTGCCGGAGAAGGGCGTGCATGGCGGCGGGTTCGACTTGCTGCCGCAGACGGTGCAATTGATTCACGACGGCTTCCTCGATTTCACGATCGATCAGCAACCCTACGTGCAGGGCTTCTATACTGTGGTCGAGGCCTTTACGTATCTGGTGTCGGGGGGGCTCGTCGGTCCGGCGGATATCAATTCCGGCCTGAAGTTCGTCACGAAGTCGACCGTCGATCCATACCTGAACACGTCCACCCGTTATGAAGGCAAGAGCACCAAGGCGCAGGTCGTGCCGCGCTCGGGTGCCATCAAGTGATGAGCGAAAGCGTCGACGAAACTCGCCGCCGTCCCGCAGCCTCGCGCGCAAGCGCGAGGTTCGGGGGCTTCGCGTGGTCTGCCGAATTGCGGATCCTGCTCGTCGCGATCCTGGTCGGCGCGTACTTCGAAACGGCCAATCACGATTTCTTGCTGACGAGCGCGAGCCTGCAGAACCTCTCGCAGTTCGTCGCGCCGGCGGCGATCATCGCATTCGGCGAAATCATGCTGATGATCGGCGGCGAGATCGACTTGTCGGCGGGCATGGTGTTCGCGTTTGCGCCGTTCATGATGGCGTTCGCCGCCGATGCCGGCGCGCCGATGTGGCTGGCCGTGCTCGCGGGCATGGCTGCCGCGGGGCTCGTCGGGTTCGTCAACGGCGCCGTGACGGTGTTTCTGCGCTTGCCTTCCTTCGTCACGACCCTTGGCACGCTGTTTCTCATCAACGGCATCACGTTGACGATCTCGCGCGGTACGCCCGTTTCGACACCCGGCGGTCCCGATTTCATGGCGGTGATGGGCGGATGGGGCTATAGCGAGATTTGCTGGGCTGTCGCGATCGCACTCGCCATGCACGTCCTGCTGCGGCATACGCGCTGGGGCTTGCATACGGTCGCGAGCGGCGCCAACCCGCTCGGCGCCTCGGAAGCCGGGATCCACGTAAACCGCCTGAAACTAGGCAATTTCATCCTGGCCGCCGTGTTGGCCGGATTCACGGGCATTCTCGAAGGCGTTCGGATCACGTCGATCGACCCGCAGGCGGGCGGCAATCAGATCATGTTCCTCGCGGTCGCGGCAGCCGTGATCGGCGGCACGCCGCTCACGGGCGGTTCGGGCACGATCATTGGAGGGCTGATCGGAGCGGCCGTGCTGGGCATGCTGAACGACGGCTTCACGCTGATCGGCATCAACGCCTTCACGTTCAACATCATTCTCGGCGCGGCGATTCTTGCTGCGATGATCTTCAACATCCACGTGGCGCGGCTTGGCCGGCGCGGGAGATCGTAATGGCTGAGATGGGCGAGCCGCTCGCGCTGCAGGCTCAAAACATCGTCAAGCGCTTCGGCGCCGTCACCGCGCTAGACGGCGTGTCGCTGCAACTTGCCGAAGGCGAAATCCTGGGCATCCTGGGCGACAACGGCGCGGGCAAATCGACGCTGATCAAAATCCTCACGGGTTTTCATCAGCAGACGAGCGGCGAGTTATCGATTCGCGGCGAGCACATGCTGCTGCGCTCGGTCGATCACGCGCGCTCGCTCGGCATCGAGTGCGTCTATCAGGATCTTGCACTCGCCAACTCGCTGAGCATTTACCACAACATGTTCTTGAATCGCGAGATCGTCTACCCCGGGCCGATCCGCTTTCTGAACCATCGCGCGATGCGCGAGCGCGCCGCTCAGTGCTTGGAGGACATCGGCGTGCACGTGCCGTCGGTGACGATGCCGGTAGAACGGCTATCGGGCGGGCAGCGTCAAGCGATCGCGGTGGCGCGGGCCGTGAACTCGAACGCGCGCATCCTATTGCTCGACGAACCGCTGGCCGCCATGGGCGCGCGCGAGGCGGGGCTCATCATCGACTTGATCATGCGGCTCAAGGAGAAGGGCGGCTTGTCGATCGTCATGATCATGCACAACTACGCGCAGACGCTCGACATTGCGGACCGCATCATGCTGATGCAACGCGGGCGCGTCACCTACGAGCAGCACAGCGCGCAAACGTCGGTGCCCGAACTCATGGAAATCGTGCGCCGCGAATATCGCGCGATGCGCGAGGCGACGAACGGCGCGTCGGCCTAGGGCACGTTCGCACGCCGTCGAATGAGCGCGGGGTCGAACGGGGCTTGACGAGGGGCCCCGTTCGCCGTCGGTCGCTCAGTTCGTCTTCGCGGCGGCGGCCAACTTGTCGGCGGCCTGCTGGGCGGTTTCGTCCTTGCTCGCCCAGTAGTTGCCGATCACATCGTAGAACGCACCTTCCACGGCGGGACTGACGAGCATGTCGTGCGCCCAGGACGGCACGAGACCCCCGCTCGCGCCGGCGGCCTTGAAGTCCGCCGACGATCGTTTCGCGCAGTCGTCGAATTTCGCGAGGCTCACGTCCTGCCGCACCGGAATCGAGCCTTTGTTGAGATTGAAGGCTTCTTGGAAAGCCGGACTCATCAGCAAGCCGGCCATGTCCTTTTGCCCCTTCTCGACGCCGGTGTTCTTGACCTTGAAGAACACGAAGCTATCCACGTTGAACGTGAAATCCTGTTGCGAGCCAGGCGCTGCAACGCAAAGGTAGTCCTTGCCCGGGGTCTTGCCCGCGACCGTGAATTCGCCTTTCGCCCAATCGCCCATGAACTGCATCGCGGCTTTGCCGTTGATGACCATCGCGGTCGCCATGTTCCAGTCGCGCCCGACTTGCCCCGGGTCGGTATAGTCTTTGATCCGCTTGAACGTCTCGAGTGCCTTGACCATCGTCGGGCCTTTGAGCGTGGCTTGATCGAGTTGCACGAACGCCTTCTTGTAGAAGTCCGGCCCGCCGACACCGAGCGCCACGGATTCGAACGTCTCGGCTTCTTGCCAAGGTTGCCCGCCGATGGCGACCGGCACGATGCCCGCTTGCTTGAGCGAATCGGCCACTTTGAAGAAGGCGTCCCACGTGGCGGGCGGTTGCGCATGGACCTTCTTGAGCGCGTCGGCGTTGATCCAGAGCCAGTTCACGCGATGCACGTTAACGGGCGCGCCGACGTATTGGCCTTTGTATTTCATGATGCGGGCGATCTCGGGCGGCAGCAGGCGATCCCAATTGCCACTCTTGGCGACATCGTCGATCGATAACAGGACGCCTTCGTCGCCCCACTGCTGAATCGCCGGTCCTTTGATTTGTGCGGCTGCAGGGGGATTGCCCGCCACCACGCGCGTCTTGAGCGCCGTCATCGCATTGCCGCCGCCTCCGCCTGCCACGGCGAAATCCACCCAGGTATCGCCTTTTTCCTCCAGCATCTTCTTGAGCAATTGCGCCGATTTGGCTTCGCCGCCAGAGGTCCAGTAGTGCAGCACCTCGACGGAAGCGGCTCGTGCGGGCGTCGTAGCGAGCCCGAGCGCCGCGGCGGCGCAAGCGGTCATCGCGGCGAGGGGCTTACGGGCATACATGCGTGCGCTGCATTTCGGATGCATCGATGTTCTCCCATCGCCGGCTGGCGGCGTAGACGGTTGTTGAATTTCGGCGGCAAATGGTAGCGCTAACATCGCGACGGCCCCACTAGGAGGAACCCTGTCGTCGCCGTGCGATCTTTCTGTCCACGCGCAAACCGGCGATACTTTCGCCATGAATAGGCCCGATCGCAATCGACCATCGCCTCGCCCTCGCAACGGCGACGAGCAGCCCCCAGGCAACGCGCGCCGGCGGCCGAGCGGACGCGTCACGCTCGATGAAGTCGCCCAACGCGCGCACGTCAGCACGATGACCGTCTCACGCGCGCTGCGCGATCCCGCGCTGGTCTCGCCAAGCGTGCGTGAGCGCGTGCAGGCCGCGGTGGCTCAACTCGGCTACATTCCGAATCGCGCCGCGCGCACCCTCGCATCGGCGCGCTCCAAGCTGATCGGCGTGCTCGTGCCGTCCCTGTCCAACGCCGTGTTCGTGGAGACCATCGCGGCCGTGCAAGACTGCGTCGGCCCCGCTGGCTATCAATTGCTGATCGGCAACACGGGGTACTCGCCGGCGCGGCAAGCCGAGTTGCTCTCGGCCTACCTTGCGCACGCACCTGACGGCTTCCTCGTGGCCGGCATCGATAATTCGAACGCGGTGCGTCGGCAATTGGCCGCGGCGAAGGTGCCGCTCGTGCACATGTTCGACCTCGTGTCGGGGGACGAGGGTTCCGTCGGATTCTCGCAGCGGCGCGCGGGATTCGCGATCGGCTCGCATTTGGTCGAACGCGGCGTGCGCCGTCCGGCGTTTCTCGCGGCGCAATTGGACCCTCGAACGATGCAGCGCCGCGCGGGCTTTCGGCGCGCGCTGCGCGCGGCCGGGCTCGATGCATCGCTCGAAGCGTTGACCGAAGACCCGTCGGACGCCGCGCTCGGCGGCCGATTGCTGCGCGAGTTGCTCGACAAGGCGCCCGACTGCGACGCCGTGTTTTGTTGCAACGACGATCTTGCGCTCGGTGTGCTGTTCGAATGCCAGCGGCGAGGGATCGCGGTGCCGCAAGAGCTTGCCGTCGTCGGCTTCAACGATTTGCCGTTCGCGGCGGTATCCGCGCCTTCGATCACGACGGTGGCGACGCCGCGCTATGAAATCGGCTTCGAAGCGGCGCGCATGCTCCTGCAGATCATCGTCGACGGGGCGCCCGCCAAGCGCCGCATCGATCTGGGGTTCGAGTTGGTGGTGCGCGAAAGCGCGTAGTTTCGCGTTCGCACTGCGTCGATTCGATGGGCAAAACCGTAGGGCGGGCACGGCGTGCGCGCTCGCGTAGGCATCGAGGCGGCGACGCTGATACTATTGTCGTCCCGAATCAGGCACGCGGTGACAGGATAAAGCATGGGTTTCGAGCAACTGGCCGCGCTTAAGGCGCAGCTGACGAAAGAAGCGAAGTTGAAGAAGCAGCAGGAACAGGCGACTGAAAAACCGGCTGCGAAAAAAGTGCCGAAGCCGGAAGCGAAGCCGGACCGGCCGGCGCGTCCCGCTCGCCCTGCACGGACCGGCACGAACGCGCGGCCGAGCGAGAACGCGCAACCGGTCGATCCGGTCGTGCGCGTGATCGGCAAGCTGCAGAAGCGTTTTCCGGCGGCTTTTCCAAAGAATCCGGCCCCGAAAGTGCCATTGAAGGTCGGCATCTTGGCCGATCTCGTGGCGCAGGCGTCGCAATTGCAGCTCAGCGAGGCGGAGATTCGGGAGGCCGTCGGCACTTGGTGCCGCGGTAGCCGGTACTGGGCTTGCTTGACCGACGGTGCGGCCCGCGTCGATCTGGCGGGCGCGCCTGCCGGCGAAGTGACGGCGCGCGATGCCGCGTTCGCACGCAACCAGGCGAAGGGCGGTGCGGGTGCCCGGCGCAAGGCGCGCGGCAAACCGGGCGCGGCGAAGGCCGATGCCGGCGCTGCGGTCGCGACCGCAGCGGGTGCTGCGTCCGCAGCCGAAACGGCGCAAGCGAACGAGGCGCAAGCGAACGAGGCGCAAGCGAACGAGGCGCAAGCCGAAAGCGTCGAATCCGGTACCGCACAGAACGATCGCGATTCACTCGAGTCGTAAGCCGCATACGCGGTACGGCAATGCGCTCGCTCGCGGTGCGTCGGCAAAGCGACGTGCCGCGAGTCCGAATCGTTTTGCAGACGGCCCCCACCCGGGCGCGGTGGAGAGCGAGCCGCTTGGTTCGATCAGCCCTGCCGGTTCCCCAGGAATCCCTCGACGAGTGATCCGATCCCTCCCGCGCCTTGAATCGAACTGAGCACGTGGGCCACGTCGATCTGCCCTGACGGCGGCGCTTCCCCGTCCGGCGTCGCGTGATTCAGCACGTGCGGCAGTATCTGCGCGAGCAACGCCGATGCTTGTTCGGGCGGCACGCCCACCTTGCTTGCCAGTTCGCTCAATGCATCGGGGCCGACCACGTTCTGCAGCGTTTCGGGCGAAACCGATTGGTTCGGCCCCGCCCCGATCCACGACTGAACGATGTCGCCCACGCCATGCTCGTGGAATTTCTGCACGAGACCGTTGAGCCCGCCGGGTTGATTGTTGACGAACTCCATCACGGCGGTGAGCACGTTCTGGTGCGGCTGACCGTCGGCGTTCGTTTGGCCGAGCGCAGAGCCGATCATATCGAGTAGACCCATGTCGTCGATGCTCCTAAAAAGACGCTGGCGCCCCGCGGCTTGGGGCGCCCAACGGTATGCCTAACGGAACGCCTCGCGCGACGCACGCGAGGCGGGGTGGGGGCGCGCCTAGCGCCCAGATGCCATTCGTTCAGGCGCCAGATGCAGCGGAAGCAGCTTTCGCCTTGTCTTTCTTCTTCTTCGATTTCGATTCGTGCGCACCGGATTGCGGCATCGATGCGCTGCTCGAAGCGGGTGCGGCTGCCGCGCGCTTGCCCGCTTTTGCTGATGGTTGCTCGGCCGATGGCGCCGGCGTTGTCGTTGCCGTTGTCGTTTTCGAGGGCGCCGGCGTTGCCGTTGCCGAAGGCGCCGTCTTGGCGCTCGTTCCAGCCGGCGGCGCTGACGAGCCGTTGATCGTCAGCCCCTGCGCTTCGAGCTTCGCGACCGATTTCGGTCCTAATCCTTTGACTCGATTGGCCAAATCGTCTGCATCCTTGAACGGCCCCTTGGCGCGTTCGTCGATGATGGCCTTCGATTTGACCGGGCCGAGGCCTTTGAGCGCCTCTAGCGTGGCCTGATCCGCCTGGTTGACCTCAACCGATGCGGCGAGGGCGGTCGACATCGAAACGATCAGTGCGGCGAGCAGCAACAGCAGCTTCTTGAGCATGGCGAGACTCCCGTTCGACGAGCATATCGATGCAGCGATGGTCGCGCCGCCACCTCAAATGCGGGCACGATGTCTTCTTCCCAATCCGATCAACAACTTACCTCGCTAATCTGCAGCTTGTCCACAGCATTGCCAACAGAATGTGGGGATAACTCGTCCGTCGCACCGCGCGTCGCGCGCAGGCAGCAACATGTGCTCACTATGTGGGTGGCGCGCCGCTCGGCGTGTGCGCTACCGCACATGCCGGGCCATGCGCACGCGACATTCTCGCTACGGCTCGATGTCCGCCTGATGACCGCTCAATGCATCGCGCATCACCTTTCCGGCTGCTTCGATGTGTTCCTTCGTCAGCCGCTTCGCAAGGCGTTTGTCCTTAGCCGCGACCGCTTCGAGGATCTGCAGGTGCTCGGCGAACGACGTGGCTTGCCATGACGCGAGCTGCCAGACGAGCCGCAAATAGCGATCGGCTTTCTGCCACAGCGTTTCGAGCACGTCCATCACATGCTGCTTGCCCGAGGGGGCGTAAATCGCACGGTGAAACGCCCAGTTGTCCTTGGACCATTGGTCGATGTCCCGCGCCGTGCGATCGAGTTCGAGGATCGCGCGCGCCGCGGCGGCGTCTTGCGCCGTGAATGCGTCGATGGCCGAATCCAGTGCAAGCAGCTCGAGCGCGACGCGCATCGCTTGCAATTGCTCGGCTTCGTCGCGCGTCATGGCCGAAACGAATGCACCCCGATTGGGAATGATCGTGACGAACCCGAGCGCCTCGAGCTGTGCAAACGCTTCGCGCACGGGGATGTGGCTGGTGCCGTACTCCTGCGCGATTTTGTCCTGCCGCAGTTGCGCACCGGGGGCCAATTCCCCGCGCAGGATGCGAGCGCGCAGCCGCTCGGCTAGCGACTCCGAAAAAAACTTTGCAGTCGGCGACTTCTTCATTTTAATATATTAAAACACGATCGAAACGGAGGAGGTGCGCATGACGGTCTCTCGTTTGAAGGACATTCCGGGAATCGGCGTCGACAAGATGGGGGATGCCGCCGATGCCCAACGCAACCGCGACATTTTACGGCTCGAGAATCTCGATACCGACCTGCGGCCGCCGGCCGAGGCGATTGCGCGCACGCACGCAGCGATCGGCGACGACGATGCCAACAGCTACTTGCCGTTCACGGGACAGACGGCCTTGCGCGAGGCGGTCGTTGCGCGCATGCGGCGATCGACCGGCAGCGACTTCGATCCGCACACGGAGTGCATCGTGTCGGCCGGCGGTCTTGCCGGCATCCTCAACGTCTTGCTGTCGATCCTCGAGCCCGGCGACGAAGTCGTGCTCACCGATCCCACCTACGCCGGGCTGATCAATCGCGTGCGGCTGGCGGGCGGCGTACCCAAGTTTGCTCGGTTGGCGCCCGGTGCGCACGGATGGCGCCTCGATCTCGACTCGCTTGCCTCCGCGGTCGGTCCGCGCACGAGAGCGTTGCTCGTGATGTCGCCCTCGATGCCAAGCGGCTTCGTCGCGAATGCGCAGGAGTGGGACGCGATCGCCTCACACTGCCGTAGCGCGAACGCTTGGCTCGTCTATGACGCTGCGATGGAGCGCATCGTTTTCGACGGCCATCCCGTCATTCACCCTGCTGCATTGGCGGACATGCGCGAACGGACGATTACGGTGGGGTCGGTGTCCAAGGAATTGCGGATGATCGGGTGGCGCGTGGGATGGATCGTCGGCCCCGCACCGATCATGGCCGACGTTCGCTTGACGAGCCTTTCGAACGTCGTCTGTCAGGTCGGCATCGGTATGCCCGGTGCAACTGCGGCGCTCACTTGCGGCGACGACGGGGTTGCGCAAGCCGTCGCACAATGGCAGGCGCGGCGAGATGTCTTGCTGGGGCAATTGAGCGATCTGCCCGTGATTCGCCCGGATGGCGGCTGGTCGCTCCTGATCGACACGGAGCAACTGGGATTGAAGTCCGATGAGGCATCGCGCCTGTTGCTCGCGAAAGCGGACGTCGCGGCGACGCCAATGCAAGGGTGGGGCCCGCAAGCGGGACGATATTTGCGCTTCGTCTTCGCCAACGAACCCGTGCAGAGACTGGCCGACATTCGGACGCGGGTGCGCCACGCGTGGGGCATATAAGGCGACGCAGCCGCGAGCGGTGCGCAAACATCGCGAACGGCGCGGCACGATCCCTGCTGCTGGCTCCAAAAAACCAGACGTAATGCACGGATCCTCCCATGAACGACAAGACCCAACCGTCCCGCGCGCTGGCGCGTCTGTCCACCGCGCTGGCGCTCGCATGCGCTGCATTCGCGGCGGCACCGGCATGCGCGGCCGTTTCGCTGTCCGAGTCCGGTTACGGTACGACGCGTGCCGGCCAAGCGGTGCGGCAATACGCTTTTACCAATCGCTATGGCGTGACGCTGAAAATCATTACTTACGGCGGCATCGTGACGGAACTCGATATGCCGGACCGGCGGGGGCAGGTCGAGAACATCGTGCTCGGTTTCTCGTCGCTGCGCGACTACGAGCGCTACAACGGCAACATACATTTCGGCGCGTTGATCGGCCGCTATGCGAATCGGATCGCCGACGGGCGCTTCACGCTCGATGGCCGCGAGTACCGTTTGCCGGTCAACGACCCGCCCAATACCTTGCACGGAGGGCCCGACAGCTTCGATGCGAAAGTTTGGACTGCGGTCCGTACGTTCGAAGAGCCGACGGAGGCGGGGGTGCAACTGCGCTATGTGAGTCCCGATGGCGAGAACGGTTTTCCGGGGAAATTGACCGTCGATGTGACGTACACCCTGACGGACGATGACGAAGTGCGCATCGATTATCAAGCGACGACGGATAAGAGCACCGTCGTCAATTTGACCAATCATAGCTACTTCAACCTTGCGGGCGAGGCAAGCGGCAGCGTCGAGCGGCAGATGATCGAGATCGCCGCGTCGCGTTATACGCCCACCGACCGCCATGCCATTCCCACCGGCGCGATCAGCGATGTGGCCGGCACGCCGATGGATTTGCGCGGATTGGCGCCGATCGGCGCGCACCTGAGAGACGATTTCCCGCAAATCCTCTGGGCGCACGGTTACGACCAAAATTGGGTGCTCGACAATGGTGGCCGCGACACGCCCGAGTTCGCCGCCCGCGCCTACGATCCCGATTCGGGACGCACGCTCGATGTGTATACGACGCAGCCGGGGTTGCAGTTCTATACGTCGAATGGGTTCGACGGCAGCATAGTGGGGCGCTCGGGTCTCGCCTATCGGCAGACCGATGGCTTCGCGCTCGAAGCCGAGCATTTCCCCGACTCGCCCAATCATCCGCAATTCCCCACGACGCAGCTCAAGCCAGGACAGACCTTGCATGAAACGACGTTATGGCGGCTCGGGGTGCGCTAGCCCCGTGCCCGTGGCGGTCGGTCGGGAAACTGACGAGCGCCCGCCGCGGCATGGCACGGATGCGGGCTCTCGCTGCGTAACCTCTAAGGACTCCTAATCGTTTCGCCAGCGCGGGCTATCCACGCGGCGGGCGCCACGGCCGTTGCCCGTTCTGGGGCGCGACGCTCGCTGCATGGGGCGCTTCCTGCCCCGTGCGAATCAGCAACCGCGCTCGGATCCAATCTCGCAGCGGCACCACGCAGCGTTCTTGAAAGTACACCGCTGCGACGGCGGTTCCGATCAAGTAGAGCGGGTAAGTCGCCATGCTCGGTTCGATGTGTTTCGAGGCGGCCACGCAGGCGCCGAAATGCAGTGCGCAGCGCCAGGGCGATTCGCCCATCGACGCGAGCTTGAGCAGTTTCATCGAGACCAGAAAGATCGGTCCATGAATCGCGAACAGCGCTAGCGCCGCGTTGCCGAGTCGCGACGACAATCGCGCGAAGCGATGCGGGACCGTCACGCTGGCGCACAGGACGACGAGCACGATTTCAGCCGGTGTCAGCGCGCCGTTATGCACGACGTATTTGGCGTACTCCGGCCCCACGGCGACCCATTGCGCTGCCGCGACGAAAGAAAGCACGATGAACACCGCGAGCCAGACACGCACCATCGGGCTGCGCGTCATCCAATCGAAACGATGCTCGCGGAAAAGGCGGTACGTCAGAATGCCGAGAAAGAACTCGGGCAACCGGATCATCGGGTTGTGCAGGATCGTGCCGACGCCGGCCGGACCATACCAATGCATCGCGGCGGCGCAGACGGGCGGTGCGAGGTAGAGAAGCCACAAGGCGAAGGCCAGCGCGCCCGGCCGCTTCGCCGCGAGCAATTTAGGCGCGGCCACCGGGAAGGTGATGTAGAAGAAGAGCAGGGCGGAAAGCGACCACGAGGGGGGATTGATCGACGAATAAAGCGGATTCCACGCTTGGATCAACAACACGTTCGCGAGCCAATTGACGGCGGCCGCTACGGGGGGCAGCAATTGCGCCGAAACGTTGCTTTCGTCCAGCGACAGCAAATAGAACGCGTTGAGCGCTCGCGTGCCCGAGAGGGAAACGAACAAGAGCAAGCAGAACGCGATGAGGTGAATGGCGTACAGGTTGGACAGCCGCTTCACGAAAAACGCGTACCTGCCCCCGCGCAATGCCACGCTCCCACCGAAGTAGACGTGGGTGAGGATGAACCCGGAAAGCAGGAAGAACGAGCTCGTCGCGAATCCGCCAAGATCGGCGAGCGCGATGAAGCGCAACTGCCCGCTTTGGGGGTACTGATGGATCGAATGAAACACCATCAAATAGCAGGCCAATGCAAATCTAAGCAGGTCGAGCGCATCGAACTTTTTGTTCATGTATGTCCCCTTCCATGCCGATCGAAGAGCGGTTCGATGCCGATATGAATCGGCGCGATAGCGCCCCGTCCATGCCTGGTGCTCGTCGGTAGACGAACAATAGCCGCGCGCTAGCGTGCCGGCGGTTGCGAGGACCGAAAACGACGAGGAATTGACGCACCCGGTCGTCCCGCTAGCTAGCGGATTGTGTGCCCGGTCGCGCGCGGCATGAGCAGCAGGCAGAAAAAAATACCGCCATGCCTACGAGAAAAAACTGAAATCGATTCGAACTCTTTCTGCCGCTCCATGGTCAGAGTGCGCGACCTCGCAAGGGTCGTACCTAACTCATCTATTACTCGCCATGGAGGCGCTTTGTGATCATCAAGAGACGTCGATTCCTGGGCCAAGTGGCCGCCCTCGCGGGCGGCCACGTACTCGTTGCATTGGGTGGCGCTGGAGCAGACGAAGCTATCGCCGCGAGCGATACCGGAAGTACCACGACCACGGTTTCGGCAAATACTGCTGTTTCCACGGATGGAACGGTCATTCCTTCCGCCGCGGCGATCGTCGATCGACTGCACAATGTATGGACCGTCAAGAGCGGATTCGTCTACAAAAACGGCGTGCGCGACAAGGACTCTTACAACGTGAGTCTGTTGCTTTGGTACGGCGGCATGATTTATCAGCGCGGCACGGGCGGTCAGTTTTACGTCATGACCTGGGCCAACCGCTGGTTGCCCTGCACGGACCCGCGCGTGCCGATGTCGGTGCCGACCGGTGCGTTCTACGGGATCAACGGTCACCACGACTATCCGTTCACGCCGCAGCAAATCATTTCGACGCTGCAAGCGCTCGGTTGCACGAGCTACCGGGTCGGCTGCATCGCGACCGATGCGCAACTGAAGCCGATGATCGCGCTAGCCGATGCGTTCCGTCCTGTCGGCTTTACGCTGCTGCCGCTTTTGAACTACGGTTTGCGCGACGGCAACGGCAATCTGTACGCTAGCGAGCGCGACGCGTACCTCGCCAATCGCGCCGGTGCGGCCGCGGTCGCGCGAGCTCTGGGGCCGCATGGCATCACGATGTACGAGTGCGGAAACGAGCTCACGCGCGATCGGGCGATCATTCTCGACTCGAGGCAGGCGGGCACGGGGCCTCACGATTTCAACAACCAGAATTGGCCCATTCTGCGCGGCGCGATTCAAGGGATGATCGACGGCGTCAAATCCGTTCAGCCCACTGCGAAGTGCGCGGTGAATTTCACCGTGGCCGACATCGGCGCTTCGGATTTGCTGTGGGACGGCGAGCAGCCGGACGGCTCGGGCGGCTATCGGAAGATGCGCTGGGACATTACGACCTGGCACAACTACCAACCTTACGGCGATATCTTCCAGATCGGGATCGATGGCGCGGGTCCGGGCTTCAACCTGCCGGCCTATTGCAAGGCGCGCTATGGCGTGCCGTTCATGATTACCGAGTGGAACGCGGCGCCGGAGGTAGACGAGCAGTTCCGCGCCAACTATGTACAACAAAAGTTGCAGCGCTTCTATGCAGCGCGCAAGAACGAAGGTATTCAGGCGGTGATGTACTACGACTTGATCAGCGGCGACCAGACGTTCGGCATCGTGATGAACGACTTGGCCCCGATACAGCCCACGCATACGGCATACAGCGCGTTTACCGCATCGAATGCCGACCAGTAGCGGTAGTAGCCGGTTGCGCGGCGGCTCAGGCTAGCGGCTCGGAATCTTCGCACTCGGAATGAAAAAGGTCGGTGATGCCTTCGAGCGACATCGGCCTGCCCGTCAGGTAGCCCTGGACGATATCGCAGCCTGCGTCGCTAAGCCATGCCAGTTGCGCTGGCTCTTCGACGCCCTCGGCAACGACGGCAATCCCGAAGCTGTGCGCCATCGAAATGATGGCCGTCACGATCGGCTGTCCGTCTCGCGGTAATGGATTGACGAACGCGCGATCGATCTTCAGGTTGTTGACGGGAAACGCCTGCAAGTACGACAGAGATGAGTAGCCCGTCCCGAAATCGTCGAGGGACAAGCGAATACCGGCTGCGCGCAGTTGGCGCATCGCTTCCACGCCGGCGGTCATGTTCGCCATCAGTTGGCTCTCCGTGAGCTCGAGCTCGAGCAAATGCGGGGAAAGGCCACTTTCGGCAAGCACCGCCTTAACGTCCTCGCTAAATTGCGGTTGCCGCAATTGACGTGCCGAAACGTTCACGGCCACGTGAACGCCCACGCTGTGCTCCGCGTTCCAGCGTGCCGCATCGCGGCAGGCGCGGCGCAGGACCCAATACCCCAACGCCACGATGAGGTCGCTGTCCTCCGCCACCGGGACGAACTCGGTCGGCGCGATCTCGCCATCGACGGGATGCACCCAACGAACGAGCGCCTCGGCGCCGACCAAGCGCCCTGTGCGGCATTCGAACTGCGGTTGGTACACCAGATGCAGAGCATCGGTTTCGATCGCCTTGCGCAATTGCGCGTCGACCCGCGCCCGCCTGCGCGCTTCGACGGTCATGCTGGGATGAAATTCGACGGCCGCATTCTTGCCGACCCCTTTGGCCGCATAGAGCGCGATATCCGCGCTGCTGACGAGCCCGGCGACATCCGCGGCGTCATCGGGAAATACGCTCACGCCCAAGCTCGCGCTCGCCATGATGCTCGCGCGCGGCAAATCGAACGGGCGCGCGAGGGCGCGCGCGATGCGCTCGGCCGTGCGAATGCCTTCGGACTTCTCCTTTGCGATCGCAACCAGCACGGCGAATTCGTCGCCGCCGAGGCGGCTCACGAGATCGGCGAGACGTACGCTCTGGCGCAGCGCGATAGCGACGTGTTTGAGCAGTTCGTCGCCTGCGCCATGTCCGAGCGTATCGTTGACCGTTTTGAAATCGTCGAGATCGATGAGAATCAACGCCGCGCGCGAGCACGCGTCGGCGCCTCGCTGCAGCCGTTGCTCCAATTGCTCGTAGAACGCACGCCGGTTCGGCAACCCCGTCAGCGGATCGGTCGAGGCCAAATATTCGAGCTTCTTTTCCGCTTGCGCGATGCGCGCGCTCATCCGTGTGGTCACGACGAATGCGATCCAGAGTGCGCACAACGAGGCGCCGAGGATGAACGCCGCATAGTGCAGCAACTCGTCGAGCATTTTCTCCGTGGTGGCGACGACGACGACCGAGCCGAGCGGCTTGCCGTTTTGCGCGATCGACGCGGCAACGAACACGTCTTCGAATGAAAAACGGTGCTTGGCCGGCCTGACGTGGTCGGGACTCGCCTCGGCCAGTTCTCGTCCGGAAACGCCGGGCCGCGCGTAGGCAGCGAAGCGCTTGCCGCCCGCTGTATAAATCGCGGCGCTCTCGACGTAGGGCACTTTGCGCAGAGAATGCAACACCTCTTGCGCCGATCGCACGTCTTCGAACATGAGCGCAGCCGAAACGTTGTCCGCGATCATGTCGGCCTGCACGTTGGCGTCGGCGGTGAGAGCCGAGCGCAGGGACAACGCTTGATAAAGCAGTAAGACCAAGCCGGAGATGAAAAGGGCGACGCCGAACCCCGCGAGCTTGATGCGCGCCATCTCCTTCATGGGGCTCGGCCCCGCATGTCCGCTGCGCTTCATGTGACGTTCCTAGCCAAGCGGAGCAATTTCGAGCTGAGTGCGAGGCGGCGGCGCGCCGCCTCCTTGTTGTCGATGTCGAAGCGAAGCCGCTCGCCGTCGCGAACCAAGGTGACGATGGACGGCCCATCGCCGACGTCGGCCTCCGCCGCCCGTATCACGAGGATCGGCACGTCGCGTGCGCTGGCCGACTTGCTCGCGGCGCTGGAGGCGGCGTCCTCGACGATCAATACGTTGCACGCGGCGATCGCCGCACCGTCCGGCACCGGTTGGACGTGCCAGGTCCTGCCCGACACCGTGCGCCCGTCGAGCTTGGTTATGGCCGCGCCCAGTTCCGTGCGCGGATTGACGCAGACGGCGAGCGGACCGCTCGCGTGCGCCGGCGGCCATTGGGTGAATTCGGTGAAGTTGAAGACGTAAGCGGCCTCGAGCGAGTAGAGGTCGACTTGGGCGTGCGCCAGCGTCCACACGCAGGCGGTCGCAAGCGAGACGCAGGCCATCGTGAGGCTCGGGAGCGATCTAGCGGCGCGCATGTCAGAAACCGTAGACGAGCTTGAGCACGAAGGTCCGGCTTTGCTGCGCGATGACGTTCTGCGTGAAGTTGGGGCCGGCTGGATCCGCGTACCGCTTGTCGGTGACGTTATAAACCGAGAAGGACACGTCCGCGTGCGGCACTAGGCGCGCGCTACCGATCGTTACGTTGCCGAGGCAGTAGCCGGCGGCCGAGCCTGCCTGCGCGAGCCGCGCCGATGCGCACCGCATTTCGGCGCCCAAACGGGCCGCATGATGAAAGAGAGGCACGGTGACATTGAGCTTGGCCAGATTGCGCGGTGAGTTTTGCAGCACGGCGCCGGTATCGCCGTTGCGCGCGAGCTGCCAGGCATAGCTCGCGCGGATCGTGGCCAACGAGGCGATGTGTTGCTCGTAGGCGAGCTCGATGCCGTTCGCGCGCGCCCTGTCCGTATTCTCGAACACAAAGACGCCCGACGGATCGAGGGTCTCCGTAATGAGGTCGCGCACTTCGTAATGGAACAACGAAACGGTGGCATGGGCATTCTCGCCGAGCGCGCGGTCGTAAACGAGTTCGGTTGTCGTGATGTGCTCGGCTTTGAGCGAGGGGTTGCCTTGCTGCCCGCCCGGGCCGGCAATCGTGTAATAGAGTTCGTACGCGTTCGGCGCGCGATAGGCTCGTCCGTAGATGATCTTGAACGTATCGACGTCCGTCGGCCTGTAGTTCAGCGCAAGCCGCGGGCTCACGTTCGTTCCCGCGATCGTTTCGTGATCCACGCGCAATCCCGCGTTCAACGTCATGCGCCAAGGCAGCTTGATCTCATCTTCCGCATACACGCCGATCGAGTTGCTGCTGCGTCGATCGTCGAGCACGAGCTGATAGGGATCGGTGTTGTAGTTGAACTGATCGCGGCTCGCGTCGCGCATCGCGCTCACGCCCATGACGAACTTGTTGCGAGGGACGGAGGAAATGGTGGCATGCACATCCGCGCCGTACCAGATCGCCTTGTCGCCGTCGCGATTGGCGAGCGCCGGTGCGCCGTACAACGCGAGGTTCGAGTAGTCGTATCGCTCCCAATAGAGTTCCGTTGCGATGTCGACCCCATGCGCGACGCTGTGGCTGTAGGTCGCGTCGATGAAACTATGTGTATCGGTGGTGCTTTGCGGCGCATTGAAGACGGCGTCGTAGGGCGCGGGCGGCATGCCCTTGGTGCGGTTGCCGTAACCGGCGCTGATCCTGAAGCCCGCGTAGGCGAACTTCGCGAACAAGTATTGGGCGCGGTCGTAGTCGAGTCCTTGCGCAACGCCGTGGTTCTGGTTGGGCGTATCGAACTCGGGGTAGTAGAGGTCTTGGCCGCTGCGATCGAAAGACGTCGCGGATAGGACCAGATCGGCACCATGCTCGCCGTGCCAGCCGTAGGTTGCGCGTGCGCGCTTTTCGCCGAAGCTGCCGACCGAGGCTGCGGCTTGCGCGCCGTGAATATCGCTGCCTTTCTTCGTGACGACGTTGATCACGCCGAAGAATGCGTTCGACCCATAGATGGCCGAGCCGGGGCCGGGCACGTATTCGATGCGCTCGACCAAATCCATGTCGAGCGGAAAGTCGTCGCCGATGGGCGCCTGATCGTACACCGAGTCGTTCACGCGCATGCCGTCGATCAACAGCAGGAAGCGGCTGTTGTAATCGCCCGGGCGCTGAAAGCCGCGCGCACCCAGGTACGAATAGGTCCTGTCGTAGGTGGTGTAGACGCCCGGCAGCGAACCGAGCGCGTCCGCGAGCGTGCGCCAACCGAAGGCCCGGATGTCTTTGGCCGTCAGCACGACAACGGCGGCGGGGGCCTCGGCCACGGATTGGTTGAATAGCGAAGCGGTCTTGACTTTCACCTGCATCAACGTTTCCAGCGGCAGCGAGGCGAGGTCGACCGGCGAAGTGGGCACGGCGGCGCGAGCATCTTCGGCGCGAACGTTTCCCGTCGCGGCTAGAATCGCAGCTACGAACGCCAGGCGGCACAGCGGGTGCGGGACTCGCCCGCGAATGAATCGGTCCGTAAGCATGAGGCAGGAGTGAGACGGCGACCCATCATCTGTTGTGAGCCTGCCTTTTTAACGGCCTCGAAATGTAAAGCTTGAGGGGCGCTCGCCCCAGCTTGACGCACGCTCCGCACTGTTCTAGGGATAGCGCGGCGATTCACCGCGCATGGGTTCGCGCGCCGTTCGTCGACGGCCGCTGGCGCAACGTATTCTTGTGCGAAGGGGCTCGGCATGATCGTCGCGGTCGGCCTTTCCCGCAATCGTTTGCGCAACGGGTGCGACGATGCGCCAAACGCCCGTTTCAATCAACATTGGACGCCTGCCGGTGCGGCGCTTGCCGCGAATCCATGACGGTGGCATTCGTCAGGTCGCGGGTCCATAATTTCGCGACCGGGCCGGACGCGGTGTCCGGCGGGCCTTCATCGATCCGATGGGCCTTGTCGTCTTGCGACCTGACTTACGCGGCGGCTTTCTCGTTCCTCGAATAGCGGAGAGTGGAAGATGTCAGCAGTCCTAAATATCAAGAAGATGTTCGTATTGATGTTGGAGAACCGCTCGTACGACAACCTCTTCGGGTGGTCGGATTTTCGCGGTTGGACGCCGGACGGCGCGCCGACACAGGCAGACGGGCTCACCGGCAAGCCGCCGTTTTCGAATGCGGGCGCGCGAGGGGCCGCCTACGCGGTAGGCCAGGGCGCGCCGTTTCGGCTAGCCTTCGACCCCGGCCACGAGTTTACCGATGCGCTCATGCAATGGACCTGCGCAAGTGACGGTCGCGCATACGCCACCTGCGTGCGCGACGATTCGGCAGGGCTTGCGAACGGCGCGTATCCCGCTTGCGCGCCGGTGCCGAACGACCTCGGTTTTGCGCGCGATCTGGAGGCGCACGGTTACGACGTGGCGTCGGCGTTGCGCTGCTTCACACCCGACCAACTGCCGGTGCTGAACTTTCTCGCGCAGCAATTCGCCGTATGCGACAGATGGTTTTCGTCGGTGCCCGGCCCGACCTGGCCGAATCGTTTCTTCGCCTTGGCCGGCACGTCCTGGGGGCTCGATCATTCGCCGAGCGGCCTCGTATCGATCGAAGCGAGCCTGTTCGACGGCGCCAAGTACGGCAATGGCGAAGACTCGTTGCTCACCCGGCTTGCGCCCGAACAATGGCTCGTCGCCCATGGCGACGTCCCTCAGTCGTGGGCGATCAAAGGCGCCGATGCGCATCACACGCGCTTCATCGGGCACGAGGATTTCTTTTCGACGTTGGCGAGCGGCAATCTCGATGCGAGTTTCGTCTTCATCGAGCCGCGCTACGACCCGATCGGCAACTTCGAAAACGGCGAATCGATGCATCCGTGCGGAGACGTGCGCTTGGGCGAGGCGCTCGTCGAACGCGTCTACAACGCGATTCTTTCGTCGCCGTATTGGGAGCAAAGCCTGCTGTTGATCGTGTTCGACGAGCACGGCGGGTTTTTCGACCACGTGATCCCCGATTCCGCCCACGTAGCCGGCATGCGCGCGCTCGCGCCCAGTTCGCCCACAGGGCTGACCAAGCGCGGCTTTCGATTCGATCGCTACGGGTTTCGCGTGCCCGCTGTCGTCGTGTCGCCGTACGTGAAGCAAGCCAGCATCGATCACACGGTGTACGACCATGCGTCGATTGCAAAGACGCTGGCGAAATTCCTGCCTTCGGACGGCGCGCCGCTGCTCGATACGCCGCGCTTCGCGGGCGCGGCCGATCTCACGGCGCTGCTCACCTTATCGACGCCGCGCAAGGCCAGCGATATTCACCCGTGTCCTCATGCGTTGCCGGTGGGCGCGGCCTCGGCCCCCGCTCGGCCGGGCGGCAGCGCGGCGGCGCTGCGTGCGCTCGACTGGCCCGGGCCGATCGGCGGTGGCGCCGCCTAGGCGGCGTCAGCGCCTCGTCGTCAAACGTCGCAACCGACTGCGGTGCGATTCGCCCGGCGGCGGCCGAGCCGCAAATAGAGCAGGGCGCAGCCGCTCATGCCCAGCGGCCACAGCAGGAACCAACCGGTCGCAAGACACAGCGCGACGACGCAAACGAGGGCGCATTGCGCACACCGATGCGCTGCGGTGCCGCGCGGCAACAAGCGCAGCGCCGCGGCGCACCCGAGCGCGTAGACGGTGACGAACGAGCCTGTCGTCATCAGCACGAGCGGCTTGGGGCCAACGCCTGCAAACGCGACCGCGCACATGGACAGTGCGGACAGCCCCGACACGACGGCGAGGCTGCGGCGCGGCACGTCCCCGGCGAGGCTGCCCGCCGCGAGCCAGCCCGGCAACGCGCCATCGCGGCCGAGCGCCGCGCCGAGTTTGGCCGCGCCTGCGAAGTAGGCGTTCATCGTCCCGAGCGTGAGCAGCAATGCGGCCGCCGCGGCGAGTACGCGGACATTGCCGCCGATGCCGAGCACGAGCAGTTCGGCGAGCGGCGCCGCGCTGTCTCCGGCCGAAGGGCCGAGCACGAGCACGCTGGCGAGCGCGACCGCCAAGTACAGCGCACCGACGACGACGACGGCGATGGCCGATGCCAGCGGCAAATCGCGGGCCGGATGCTTGAATTCGCCGGCCAGATGCGTGATGGCTTCCCACCCCGCGAAGCTCCAGACGAGCAGCGCGGCCGCCGGCACCACGGCGAGCCAGCCGTGCGGAGCGAACGGATGCAGGTAGGCGGCATGCGCGTGCGGCACGGAGGCGGCGACGGCAGTCAGCAGCAAGGCGACGAGCAACGTCGCCAGCACGACTTGCATCTTGCCCGATACGGTGACGCCGAGTGAATTGGCGAGTGTCACGATCGCGAGCAAGGCAGCGCTCGTCAAGAACACCGTATGTTCGCCGCCTCCCAGCGCCGCCGCGACATAGGCGCCCGCGAAGATCGCGGCAGCCGGTGTGCCGGCCGGCACGGCGAAATAAAAGCACCAGCCGACGATGGCCGAGGCGCGCGGGCCGAAGGCTCGGCGCGCATAGGTGGCGACCCCGCCCGCATCGGGGTAGCGCGCGCCCAGCGCGGCGAAGGTGGCGGCCAGGGGCGCCGAAAGCAGCACGAGCGCAAGCCACGCCAACAGCGACGCAGGGCCGGCCACTTTGGCTGCCAACGCGGGCAGCGCGATCACGCCGGTGCCTAGCACGGCCCCCACATAAAGCGCGGCCCCTTGAAGCACGGTGAGCCGCCCGTGCGCTGTTCCGTGTTGCCGCTGCGTGGTGTTCGTCGATTCGCTCATGGCGGGTCCGAATTCTCGTAGGCCGACGCAGATGCGTCGCTCGTTGGCGTGATGTGTGATCGTTATAATCCCGGATACCTGACAAAGGATGTCATGAATCGGGAGACAGGCGATGCGAACGAGCAGGCTCGTCTCGATGCTGCTGATGTTGCAGGCGCGCGGACGCATCACGGCGCAGGCATTGGCCGACGAATTCGAGGTGTCGGTGCGTACGATCTATCGCGATGTCGATCAGCTGAGCGCGGCGGGCGTGCCCGTCTATGCCGATCGCGGCCCGGGCGGCGGGTTTGCCCTGCTCGACGGATACCGGACCGACTTGACCGGCATGACGCGCGCCGAAGCCGAGACGCTGCCGATCGCCGGCTTGCCCGGCGCGGCCGCCGCGCTGGGCTTGAGCGAGCCGCTGCGCTCGGCGCAGCTCAAGCTGCTGGCGGCGCTGCCGGCCGCGGCGGCGGGCGGCTCCCGGATCGGCTCGCGCTTGCATATCGATCCCGTCGATTGGTATCGACGGCCGGAACCGGCCCCGCTGCTGCCGCAACTGGCGAGCGCAGTGTGGCAACAGCGATGCATCGCAATGCGCTATCGAAGCTGGGAGGGCGCGCGCTTGCGCCGCTGCCGGCCGCTCGGTCTCGTACTGAAGGCCGGCAATTGGTATCTCGTCGCACAAGCGCGCAAGCGCATGGGCATCTACAAGGCGGCCAACATCGAGCGCTTGTGCCTGCTCGATGAGTCCTTCGAGCGCCCCGACGGTTTCGACCTGCAGCAGCACTGGTCGGGCATGGTGGAGCGCTTCGAGCGCGGCTTGCTCAAAGGCAAGGCGACGTTGCTCGTCAGGCCCGACGCGCTGGCCGATCTGCATGCGCTCGGCGCGGCCGCCGCCGATCGAGCGGTTTGCGCCTTGTCCGCGCAGGATGGCTGGTGCGAAGTGACGCTGCCGGTGGAAGCGACGGAGCAGGCGGCGCGCCAATTGCTGCGGCTCGGTGCGTGTGTGCGCGTGCTCGATCCGCCCGCGTTGCGCGAAGCGCTACGCACGCTCGGCCAGGAAATCGCCGCATTGAACGCTACCGCCTGACACGCGCTGCGCGCCGTTTTTGCCGCTGTTGTGACGGTTGCGAACCGGTTCCCATCCGCCGAAACGGCCCGTCATGGTAATCCCGTATGCCTGACCGGGGGTGGTGAAAGGCTCGGGAAGGATTGTTCCACCTAGAATCGCTCCATCGATGTAACCCGGCCATTTTAAAAAGGCCGACATAAATGAGGAGACGCTCGCATGCACCCGATGTCGCGGAAAATCCGCAGTTTTTCTCTCGCTTCCGCCGTACTGTTCGGCTTGGCCTCTCAAGGCGCCATGGCTGCCGATGCCGGCAAGATCACCATCATGGTCGGGGGGATCACCAAGCTCATCTATTTGCCGGCAAAGTTGACGGAGCAACTCGGCTACTTCAAGGATGAAGGGCTCGATGTCGAATTGCTGTCGCAGCCGGCCGGCGTCGACGCTGAAAACGAACTGCTCGCGGGCGCCGTGCAAGCCGTGGTCGGTTTCTACGATCACACCATCGATCTGCAAACGAAGGGCAAGGACGTCAAAGCGATCGTCGTCTTCGGTCAAGTGCCGGGCGAAGTCGAGATGGTGTCGACCAAGGCGGCCGATTCGCTCAAATCGATGGCCGACGTCAAGGGCAAGACGCTGGGCGTGACGGGCCTGGGCTCCTCCACCAGTTTCCTCACGCAGTATCTGGCGAGCGTGCATGGCATCACCTCGTCGCAATACACGATGCTGCCCGTAGGGGCCGATGCGAGCTTCATCGCCGCGGTCAAGCAGTCGCGCATCGATGCGGGCATGACGACCGAGCCGACGGTATCGAAGCTGCTTGCAACCGGCGACGCCAAGGTGCTCGTCGATATGCGTTCGGTCGAAGGCACCAAGGCGGCGCTCGGCGGAACCTACCCGGCATCGAGCCTCTACGTGCAGTCGGCGTGGGTCGATTCGCATAAGGCCGAAGCCGCGAAGCTCGCCCATGCGTTCGTGCGCACGATGCAGTTCATCCATACGCACAGCGCGGAAGAGATCGCTGCCAAGATGCCGGCCGATTATCAGAAGGACAGGGCACTGTACGTGGGCGCACTGAAGGCCTCGCTGCCGATGTACACGGTGGATGGCAAGATGCCGGCCGACGGCCCGGAAACGGTGTTGAAGGTGCTCTCGGGCTTCAACCCGTCGGTCAAGGGCAAGCACGTCGATTTGTCGAAAACGTACACGAACGAGTTCGTGGCCGCGAAGTAAGTATCGATCGCTCGCTCGGGGCCAGTTGCCCGCGGGAGCGGATCGAAGTCAACCCCGCCGTACCCCAGGGCGCCGCAGTTCGGGCGCCCACCTCAAAACGCTTGGATGCTTTGATGAACCACGCTGCTTCCCAGGACGCACCCGTCATCGAGTTCGATTCGGTGTCGTGCCGCTTCATTTCCCCCGACGGTAAAGCGACGGTCGCGTTGCGCGATTTCAGCATGTCCGTCGCCAAGGGCGAATTCATCGCCATCGTCGGACCGACCGGCTGCGGCAAGTCGACGACGCTCAGCATGATCACGGGTTTGCTCAAGCCGACCACCGGCAGCGTGCGCGTCATGGGCAATCCCGTCACCGGTATCGATCCGCGTATCGGTTTCGTGTTTCAAGCCGACGCCGTGTTCCCGTGGCGCACGGTGCTCGACAATGTCGCCGCCGGTCCGTTGTTTCGCGGTCGCTCCAAAGCCGCCGCTCATGAAGAGGCGAAAGACTGGTTGCGCCGCGTGGGCCTCGAGAAATTCGGCGGCCACTATCCGCACCAGTTGTCGGGCGGCATGCGCAAGCGCGTGGCGCTGGCGCAGACGTTCATCAACAAGCCTGAGATCCTGCTGATGGACGAGCCGTTCTCCGCGCTCGACATGCAAACTCGCACGTTGATGCAGGACGAGTTGCTGCAGTTGTGGTCGGCCAACAAGGGCTCGGTCGTGTTCGTGACGCACGATCTGGAGGAAGCGATTGCGCTCGCCGATCGCGTCTTCGTGCTGACCGCGCGCCCGGCCACGCTCAAGAAGGTCTACCAAATCGACCTGCCGCGCCCGCGCATCACCTCGGAGATTCGCTACGAGCCCCGCTTCATCGAGCTTTCGCGCGATATTTGGCATGACCTGCGCGAAGAAGTGCAAATCGCTTGACCTGGAACACCGGAAAGACTGAGATGGCTACTATGGCTACTACCTTCGAACAATCATCCAAAGCAAGCCTCGCCGACGCGTCGCTTGCGGAAGTGGAAAAAACGGCGCGGCGCAAGCTGGCCCAGCGCCGCGCGTTGATCATCGCGTTGCGCTTGCTCGTGCTCGTCGTATGGCTTGGCGGCTGGGAGGTCGCGGGGCGGTTCAAATGGATCGATCCGTTTTTCTTCTCCATGCCCTCGCTGATCTTCGCCCAGATCATCGACTGGTTCGTGAACGGCACCTCGCAGGGGCCGCTGCTCGTGCAGGTTTGGGTGACGCTCGAAGAGACGATGATCGGCTTTGCGATCGGCTCCGTCGCCGGCGTGATTTGCGGGGTCGTATTGGGGCGCAACAAGCTGCTCTCCGATGTGTTCAGCCTCTACATCCAAATCGCCAATTCGATCCCGCGCGTCGTGCTCGGTTCGGTGTTCGTCATCGCCCTGGGCCTCGGCATGGCTTCGAAGGTGGCCCTCGCCGTCGTGATGGTGTTTTTCGTCGTCTTCGGCAATGCCTTCCAAGGGGTGCGCGAAGCCGACCGGTATATGATCGCCAATGCGCAGATTCTCGGCGCGTCCAAGCGGCAATTGACGACGGCCGTCGTGATCCCTTCGGCGCTGTCCTGGATCTTGGCGAGCTTGCACGTGAGCTTCGGCTTCGCGCTCGTCGGCGCGGTGGTCGGCGAGTTCCTCGGCTCGAAGCAAGGTATCGGCCTCTTGATCTCGACGGCCCAAGGCGCCTTCAACTCGAGCGGCGTGTTCGCGGCGATGATCGTATTGGCTGTGGTGGCTTTGACGACGGACTACCTGTTGACGACGCTGGAAAAACGGTTGCTGAAATGGAGGCCCGCCGCCTTCTGAGCGAGCGGATGCGCCAAGCGGCGCGAACGAGATGGCCGGCTCGCGCCGAGCCGATGCTGCCCGCGTCGGCCGTGCGCGGGCCAAACGACATAGACGGGGCGTCGATCGATGATGCATAGCTTGCGCGCCCGCCTGCTTTGGTGGGTGCTATTGCCGCTCGCGGCGTTCATGCTCGTCGCCGGGGTCATGGCGTACGAGGCCGCGCGTCAGACGGCCGACTTGTTGCAAGACAGCGTCCTGCTCGCGTCGGCGCGAACGATCGGAGAGGATGTCCAGTGGAGCAACGGCGAGCTGACCGCCAACATCCCGCCCGCAGCGCTCGAAATGTTCGAGTCGCCCTATCAAGATCACGTCTTCTACAAGGTCGTGGCGGGCGGCGACAGGCTGCTCGGCGGTTCGCTCGAGCTTTCGCTGCCTAGCGATGCGCACCCATCCTATCCGGTCTTCTACGACACCACGCTCGACGGCCAATCGATTCGAGCGGTCGCGTTCGAACGCCAGCTCTACAACTCCGGCGAGGCGTTGCCGGTCGTCGTTGTCGTGGGCAAGACGCAAGCGTCCCGGCAGGGCATGTTGGCGCAACTGTGGCATCCGCAACTCGTGCGGCAGGGTTTGATGCTCGTGCTTGCGGTGCTGCTCGTGCTGATCGGTCTCACGAGCGAGTTGCGCCCGCTCATGAAGCTGAAAGAGGACGTGGCCGATCGCGACCCGATGGAACTCGATCCCGTTCATGTGGCGCATCTGCCCACGGAACTGCGGCCGATCGTGGATGCGATCAACCAGTGCATCGCCCGGCTCAAGCTTCATACGAGCACCCAGCGGCAGTTCATAGCCGACGCCGCGCATCAATTGCGGACGCCGCTGACGCTGCTCGATACGCAAGTCGAATGCGCGCGCCAATGCATCGACGACAGGCCCGCTTTGTCCGATGCGCTTGCAGGCATCCATCGCACGAGCCGCAAGATGACGGAAATCACGAACCAGTTGCTGCTGCTCGCGCGTGCCGAGGCGGCGCCATCGCCCAACGTGTCCGTCGATATGACCGAAGTCGTCTCGTCGGTACTGGAGGAGCTGATTTTGGCCGCCCAGCGCCGCGACATCGACCTTGGCGCCGAGCTCGACGGCGACTTGCGCGTGGCGGGCAACGAGCAGTTGTTGACGGCGCTCGTCGCCAACCTGGTCGACAACGCGGTGCGATACACGCACGAGGGCGGCGCGGTGACGGCCCGATGCCGTCGGGAGGGCGAGCAAATCGTGCTCGAAGTCGAGGACAATGGGCCAGGCATTCCCGCGGAGATACGCGTTCATGTGTTCGAGCGGTTCTATCGCGGGATGACGAACGTCGAGGGCACGGGCCTCGGCTTGTCGATCGTGCAGCGCATCGCACAGTCGCACGGCGGCTCAGTTGCGGTCGCGCCGGGCGCGGGTCGGATCGGGCTTGTCGCCACCGTGCGCTTGCCTGCGTGGAAGGAAAAGGAATGATGCGATGAAGTTGCTGCTCGTGGAAGATAACGCCGAACTCTCGCATTGGATCGTCAATCTACTGCAGGGCGAGAATTTCACGGTCGATTGCGTGCCCGACGGCGAAGCGGCCGACGCGGTGCTGCGCACCGGTCACTACGATGTGATTCTGCTCGACATGCGCTTGCCGCGGATGAGCGGCAAGGATGTCCTCGCGCGTTTGCGGCGTCGTGGCGACAATGCGCCCGTGCTCATGCTGACGGCGCACGGGTCCATCGACGACAAAGTCGATTGCTTCAGCGCGGGCGCCGACGACTATGTGGTGAAGCCGTTCGATGCGCGCGAACTCATCGCACGCATCAAGGCGCTGATCCGCCGGCAAGCGAGCGGCAAGTCCGTCTCGCTCGTGTGCGGCGATTTGCACTACAACTCCAACACCCGAGAATTCAGTCACCAAGACACCCCGCTCGTATTGCGGCGGCGCGAGCATGCGATTCTCGAGGCGCTGATGCTCAAGCAAGGCAAGACCGTATCGAAGACGGCGTTGATGGATAGCGTCTACAGCCTGGAAGACGAACCTAGCGCCGATGCGATCGACATTTACATTCACCGTTTGCGTAAGCACTTGATTCATTCGACGGCGCAGATCATGACGCTGCGCGGGCTCGGCTACGTGTTGCGGGCGAAGGACGGCTCGTAGGTCGCAATCGTCGGGTTGGCCGATAGCCGCTAGTTTGAGGGCGGTTTACGTATAACTACTTAGTAGTACTAACGATCGGCGAAAGGAGCGTGAAGGATAGCGACGGATACGATTCTCTCCATTGCGACGACGCAAGAAAAATACGGCACGGTGGGCCGGCTTCGCGCAAAACAAAATTTCAACGCAGTAAGAGAGGAGACGATCTTGAAAAAGACGTATCGTACATTGGCGCTGACGGCGGGCGCTTTGGTGGCAACGAGCGCGCATGCGCAATCGAGCGTGCAGCTCTATGGCTTGATCGATCTGAGCGCTGTCGCCTATACGACGAACGCGAACGCAGCCGGCCAGCACTTGATCTCGATGGGCCATCCGAACGACGTGGGCGGCGAACCGTGGTTCAGCGGCAGCCGCTGGGGCCTGCGCGGCGCTGAGGACATCGGCGGCGGCAACAAGATCATCTTCACGTTGGAGAGCGAATTCGTCCCGACGAGCGGCAACATGGAAGATGCTGGTCAGCTCTTCGACCGCGATTCCTGGGTGGGTCTCGTCAATCCTACGCTAGGCCAGGTGACGGTCGGCTTCCAAGATACGGTTGCGAAGGACTTCTCCGGCCTTTATGGCGATCCGTACACGAGCTCGAAGTTCTCGACCAAGGAAGGGGCTTACACCAACTCCAACAATTTCAAGCAGCTCGTTTTCTACGCGGCGGGGCCGACCGGCACACGCTCGGAAAACAGTATCGCGTGGAAGAAGCTGTTCAGTAACGGGATCTACGCGGCAGCCGACTATCAGTTCAGCAACTCGACGCAATTTGCGACCGGGTCGGGCTACCAAGCGGCGCTCGGCTATAACGGTCCGTCGTTCTCCGTGGGTGGGTTCTACAACCACACGAACAACGGCAACTTCGTCGATCAGACGTACTCGGTGGGGGGCAATTATCGCTTCGGCATCGGTAAGATCAATGCCGGCTACTTCCATTACACGGGCAAGCAAGGCTCGCTGCCCGATCGGGAAGACAACGCGTGGACGGTGTCGTTCAAGCTCGCACCGCACGGCCCGATGGACTATGAGCTGGGCTATCAGCAGATGCACGTGAAGAACGCGGCGTACAACGCCGACGGCAACATTCCGAACGCGAACTCGGGCTCGTTCGACACGACGGCCACGACGGTTCACAACGGCTACAAGGAAACGGTCTACGCCTCGACTTTCTATCATCTGTCGAAGCGAACCGAGTTGTATCTGGCGGCCGACTACATGAAGTTGCACGGCGGCTACACGGTGGCGGGAACGCACGGCCACGACAATCAGCTCGAAGTCGCGACGGGTATTCGCACGCGCTTCTGATCGATTCCCCTCCCACTCCGCGACGACTAGCCGCTTAGCGGCGGCTTGAGGCGGCGGCGAACTTGTTCGCCCGCCGCCCTTTTTTTGTGGATGACAGCCATGGTATGGATTCCCAACATTCGCGCCGCGCTGACCGCGACGATCGTGGGCTACACGGGCGCGCTGGTTCTCGTGATTGCCGCGTCGGTGGCGGGGCTCCAATCGGCCAATGTCGCGCTCGAAAGAATGTACAGCGGCGAAACCGCGGCGTTGACGGCGTTGGCCGACAGCGCCGATAACATCTTGCAGGCGCGCGTCGCGCTCGGCGGCTACGAGACGCTCGTGGCCCAAGGCAAGCCGACGGCCGCCACGCTCGAGCGCACGCATGCAGCGCTGAGTGCGAGCGATCGAGCGCTTGCGGCGTATCTGGCGCTGCCCGTTTCGGGCGAGGTTGAAGCCGCACTTGCCAATGCGCTGCGCCTTGCGCGTGACAAGCTGATAGGGCAAGTGATCGCGCCGGAAGTGGCGGCGCTCGATCAAGACGATTTCGCGTCGTTTCGACTGATCGAGCGGCGGGCGAGCGAGGCGCTCTTTGCGGACTATCGGCAAGCTTCGCGGCGGTTGATGGAGTTCCAGGTGAAGGCGCAAAGGGCGCACTTTGCAGCGGCGCAACAGCGCTTTCACGATTTACTGTGGCTCTTTGTCGTCGTCGGCTGCGCATCGATCGTCTTCGCTGTGCTCGCACGACGCTTTCTGCGCGGCGCCGTCGTAAAACCGATCGGCACGGCCGTCGCTCATTTCGAGCGCATCGCGACGGGCGATCTGACCTCGGCGATCGATGTCTCTCGCGGCGGCGAGATGGGGCGTTTGATGGCGGCGCTCGCGCGCATGCAGCGCAGCTTGGCCGAGGCCGTGACGCGCGTGCGCGAAGGCACCGGGCAGATCCGGCGTGGCGTGCACGAAATGGCCGACGCCAATGCGGACTTGTCGGCGCGCACCGAGCGCCAAGCGGCGGCGCTGCAGCAAGCCGCCGCAAGTCTCGAAACGCTGACGGCGACCGTGGTGCAAAACGCCCGCCATGCGCGCGAGGCCAATGCGCTAGCCGAGACCGCGTCGGCTACGGCGGGGCGGGGCGGAGACGCCGTGAGCGAGATCGTTGCCGCGATCGCCGACATGGCGGCCGACTCGGAGCATATCGTGGACATTGTCGGCGCGATCGAGGGCATCGCATTTCAAACCAATATTCTCGCGCTCAATGCGGCGGTGGAGGCGGCGCGCGCCGGCGAACAAGGACGCGGATTCGCCGTGGTGGCCGGCGAGGTACGCGCGCTCGCGCAACGCTCGGCGGCCGCGGCCAAAGAGATCCGCGAGCTGATGACGGCCTCGGCGGCGAAGGTTCAGGGCGGAACGCAATTGGCCGAGCGCGCCCACGCGACGATGACGCGGATCGTGCAGGCCGCGAGCGAAGTGCGGCACATCATCGCCGAAATCAGCACGGCCTCCGAGCGTCAATCGTCCGACATCGAAGCCATCAATCTGACCGTCTCGCAGATGGAGCAAACGACGCAGCAAAACGCCGCGCTCGTGGAACAGGCCGCCGGCGCGGCTGCGTCGCTCGAAGAGCAGGCTCGCCTGCTCGACGAAACGGTCGCGGCGTTTCGACTCCACCCCGATGGCCGCTCTGCCGCAACGCTCGGGGCGATGCGACAGGGGAAGCCCGAGATTCACTCGTTCATTCACGCATGACCACCACCGATCATCCACTTACGCGCACCTGTCACTACCGGATCGTCGGCGTGACGCACGCGGGCAAACCGTTTCGGCCGGGCGATTGGGCCGAGCGGCTCGCGGGCGTCATCACGCTGTTCGTCAAGGAGCGGCGGCCGGGCCGCGGCGTTGCGGCGACGTGGCTCGCGGTGCCGTTCGTCGACGGCAGCGTCAAATGTTTGCGCATTTCGGCTGAACTCGTCGAGGTTTGTCCCGAGGCGTTCGAGTTCCTCATGCGCTTTGCGAGGGATAACGAGCTATCGGTCCGAGCCGGCGGCTAGCGCGGACGGCGGAGCGCGGGCCGACCCGATGGTGCGCTTGGCCGCGCGTTCACTTGGCGGGCCGGCAACGGACGGTCGGCGCCGTATAGGGAGTTGGATATTCGGAGTACGGACCGCTCAGCACGCGTAGCCGCTGGGTGGCCAGCACCTCGGCTTGGCGTTCCTCCGTAATGCTGAGCCCGTTTTGCTCGGCGGCGGTGCTCGCGGGGAATTCGTTGACGTCGCAATTCACGGTCTTTCCGTTGCGCAAGAGAACGGTTGTCGAATACGCGTAGTCGGACGATAGCGGGGTGCACGCCAAACAGGATGCGCACAGGGCCGCGCATGCGGCGACCCGTGAAGTGGAGCTCCTCGTCATCGCTGCCTCCCTCCTTCATGAAAGCGACGCAACGCGCCTGCTTCTTTTTCTGCCAATCCACGATCGCCACCTTGTCATGGGCGAGCGCGCGATGCAAACTGGCGTTCGCTTAGCGCGGCACCTTTCCCCAAACAAGCAGAGAGGCATCGATGCAGTTGATCGGCATGATGGATTCCCCGTTCGTACGTCGCGTCGCCGTGTCCATGGCGGTCTATGGTATGCCGTTCGAGCACCGGCCGGTTTCCGTATTTCGCCACTTCGATCGGTTCCGAGAGATCAATCCCGTGGTCAAGGCGCCGACGTTCATCGACGACGATGGCACGCAGTTGATCGACTCGACGCTCATTCTCGATTACCTCGAACATCGCGTTGCGCCGCAAGCACGCTTGATGCCGCAAGACGGCACGGCGCGCCGTGAAGCGCTGCGCGTGATCGGGTTCGCGCTGGCCGCGTGCGAGAAAACCGTACAGATCGCCTACGAGCGCAACTTGCGGCCGCTGGAAAAGCAACACGCGCCGTGGCTGGAACGCGTGCAGACGCAGTTGACCGCCGCCTATGACACGCTCGAGCGCGGTATCGCCGGTGTCGGGGCCGACACCTGGCTGTGCGGCGACCGTCTCATGCAGCCCGATATCACCGTAGCGGTGGCCTGGCGCTTTACGCAACACATGCTGCCCGGCGCGGTCGAACCGGGCCGCTATCCGGCCTTGGCCGCGCTGTCGGAGCGAGCCGAAGCCTTGCCGGCCTTCATCGGTGCACCGCTAGAATGACACCGCTCGAATGAGATACGCGCTGCGATTGTTCGCTTCTTGCGACTTCTGACTTTCGATTTAACGCATTTATCGGCATCGCGCACGTCCTTAGAATGGCGATCAGGCTGGATGACGAGGCATAGGCTGCCCCGCAGATCAGCTAGGAGAGTCGCCATGAAGAATCAGATCGAACAACGGCTGTACAGCCCGACCGTCGTCTTGCCGATGGTCGAACTGATGGAATTGATGGTGTCGCTCGATTTCAATCTGGGGCAAGTCGGCGCGGTCATGGCGACGCGCGGCGCGCGGGCGGCGTTGCATCGTTCGCGTGAACTGTTCGGTCACCGTCATAGCGGCGCGGCCGCGGCCGTCTGAGTGCGTGCGCACCGCGGGTCGGTTGCCGCTTGCGCCGTTCATCGCCATGGGTAGGGTCAACGCCTCGTCCGCCGTTCGCATCGGCCTCATTTCGGATACTCACGACCTCTTGCGTCCGCAAGCGCTGGCATGGCTCGCGGGCGTGGACGCGATCGTGCATGCCGGAGACGTTTGCCATCCGGACGTACTCGACGCATTAGCGAAGATCGCTCCGCTCACGGCCGTACGCGGCAATAACGACCGGGGGGCGTGGGCCGACGCGTTGCCGCTTGCGGCGACGCTGACGATCGCAGGGGTGGCGATTCATGTCGTGCACGACATCGCGGACTGCCGGATCGACTCGCTGCACACGCGAATCGACGTCGTCGTGACGGGGCACTCCCACAAGCCGTCGATCACGACGCGCGACGGCGTGCTCTACGTGAACCCGGGGAGCGCCGGCCCGCGGCGTTTCAAGTTGCCGATATCGGCAGCCATGCTATCGGTCGAGGCCGGGCGCGTCCGCGCGCAACTGCAGACGCTCGTGCCGGATTGAAGAGATTGCGGTTCCGTTTTGGGCGGCGGCTCAGCCCTGCGGCGGCGGCACGTAGCCTGCCGCTTGATCGGCGCCTTCGCCGAAGAAGAATTTCTCCGTTTGCTTCATCAAGTACTGGCGCGCGCGCGGATCCGCCATGTTCAGACGATTCTCGTTGATGAGCATGGTCTGGTGCTTGAGCCACATTTGCCAAGCTTCCTTCGAAACCCCTTCGTAAATGCGCTTGCCGAGCTCGCCCGGCAGCGGCGGAAAGTCGAGTCCTTCGGCTTCCTTGCCGAGCTTGACGCATTGAATCATGCGGGCCATCGTGAATTTCTCCTGTAGTCGATTGGGGACAAGCAACGCGGGGCCGCGCTCAGAGCTGCTTCATCAGCACGAGCGATTTGCGCTGCCAGTTGTAGAGGCGTCGACGGTCCTCGGGAAGATCGTCGACCGAAACCTTGACGAAGCCGCGCTTCAAGAACCAATGCTCGGTGCGCGTCGTGAGGACGAAAATGCGCGTCAAGCCGCGTGCGCGGGCACGTTGCTCGATGCGTTTGAGCAGGCGTTCGCCGTCGCCGGCCCCTTGCGCATCGGGCGCGACCGTGAGGCACGCCATCTCGCCGATGCGCTCCTGCGGGTAAGGGTAGAGCGCTGCGCAACCGAACAGCACACCATCGTGCTCGATGACCGAGAAGTGATCGATGTCGCGCTCGATCTGGTGGCGGCCGCGCTTGACGAGGGTGCCGTCCGATTCGAGCGGCTCGATCAGCGTGAGAATGCCGCCGACGTCGTCGGGAGTGGCTTCGCGCAGGCTTTCGAGGTTCTCGTACGAAATCATCGTGCCGACGCCGTCGTGCAGGAAGAGTTCGAGCAGCAAACTGCCGTCGAGCGCGTACGGAATGATGTGCGCGCGCGCCACGCCGCCGCGGCACGCGCGTACCGCATGCTTCAAATAGAACGCCGCATCGCCCTTGACCTCGCCGCTGTCGAGCAGCTTGTAGGCGTCGTCGAGCGAAAGCTCTTGCACGAGTTCGCCCGCATCGTCCATGAGCCCCGGCGTTTCCGTCAGGAAGATGATCTTGTCCGCGCGCAGCGCGATCGCGGCTGCGGAGGCGACGTCTTCCATCGACAGGTTGAACGCTTCGCCCGTGGGCGAGAAGCCGAGCGGCGAGAGCAGCACGAGCTTGCGGCTCGAGAGCGAGTGGCGGATCGATTCGGCGTCGACCTTGCGCACCACGCCGGTGTGGGCGAAATCGACGCCGTCGAGAATGCCGACCGGCCGCGCGGTGACGAAGTTGCCCGAGACGACGCTGATGTGGGCATGCGCCATCGGCGTATTGGGCAACCCCTGGCTGATCGCCGCTTCGATGTCGAGCCGCACTTCGCCGGCGGCTTCTTTCGCCGATTCGAGCGCGCGTGCGTCGGTGATGCGCATGCCGTGCGAGAACTCCGACTGCACCCCGTGCAGGTTCATCTGTTCCTCGACCTGCGGGCGCGACCCATGCACGAGCACGATCTGAATGCCCATGGCTTGCAACAGCGCGATGTCGGAGACGAGCGCGTTGAGCAGCCCCTGGTGGACCACCTCGCCCCCGAACCCGACGACGAACGTCTTATTGCGAAACGCGTGGATGTACGGCGCCACCGATCGCATCCAGTCGACGAACTGTGCGTGGGAGACGGCTGCGGGGTCGGGCGCCGCGGGACGGGCGGCGGCGCTCTCCGGCGTGGGGGCGAGGTCGGTTTGAGAATTCATCCCGGGATTATAATGCGCCCCCATGTCGAACGTACCCAAAAGTCCGGCCGCGAGTGAGGTCCCTGTTGCGCGCACACCGCGCGCGCCGCGCCCCGAAAATGCGCGTCGTCGTCCCGCCGTCCCGCCCAATCCCGTCCCACCGATCGATTTTCCGGCCGCGCTGCCCGTGTGCGCGCGGCGCGAGGAGATCGCGCGCGCGATTCGCGACCACCAAGTGGTGATCGTTTCCGGCGAAACGGGCTCCGGAAAGACGACACAACTGCCCAAGATTTGCCTCTCGCTGGGCCGGGGGCTCGGGGCCGGCGGCGCCGGCCTCATCGGCCATACGCAGCCGCGGCGGATCGCGGCGTCCGCCACGGGCCGGCGCATTGCGGAAGAACTCGGCACGCCGTTCGGCGAAGTCGTCGGCTATAAGGTCCGGTTCACCGACAATCTCGCACCCGGCGCGTCCGTCAAGCTGATGACCGACGGTATCTTGCTGGCCGAAACGCAAACCGACCCGCTGTTGCGGGCGTATGACACGCTCATCATCGACGAGGCCCACGAGCGCAGCCTGAACATCGATTTTCTGCTCGGCTATCTGAAAGAGATTCTGCCGAGGCGGCCCGATCTGAAGCTGATCGTCACGTCGGCGACGATCGACGCCGAGCGCTTTTCGCGCCATTTCGGAACCGACGAGCGGCGCGCGCCCGTGATCGAGGTCAGCGGCCGGCTCTATCCGGTCGAAATGCGCTATCGGCCGGTCGAGGAGCCCAGCGCGGCCGTCAAGGCCGCGCAAGGCACGACGGGGCGCGAGCGCCCGTCGTACGGCAAGAGCGCGCGCGACGCCGATCGCGATCTCATGGAGGCCATCGTCGACGCCGTGGACGAGTTGTGCCGCGAAGGGCCCGGCGACGTGCTCGTGTTTCTGCCCGGCGAGCGCGAGATCCGCGAGGCGGCGGAGGCCCTGCGCAAGCATCATCCGCCGCACACCGAGATCCTGCCGCTGTTCGCACGGCTCTCGGCCGAGGAGCAGGCGCGCGTGTTCAAACCGTCGAACGCGCGGCGGCTCGTGCTCGCGACGAACGTGGCCGAAACTTCGTTGACCGTGCCCGGCATCCGCTATGTCGTCGACACGGGGCTCGCGCGCGTGAAGCGGTATTCGTATCGCAACAAAGTCGAGCAACTGCAAGTCGAGCCGATTTCGCAAGCTGCCGCCAACCAGCGCGCCGGCCGTTGCGGGCGGGTGGCGGACGGCGTGTGCATTCGTCTGTTCGACGAGCTCGACTTCCAAGGCCGCCCGCGTTTCACCGACCCAGAAATCCTGCGCTCGTCGCTGGCGGCCGTCATTTTGCGGATGAAGTCGCTGCATTTGACGGAGATCGAGTCGTTCCCGTTCATCGAGCCGCCGCCGGGGCGGGCGATCGCCGACGGGTATCAGTTGCTGGCCGAACTGGGCGCCGTGGACGACGACAACGCGCTCACGCCGCTCGGCCGCGAGCTCGCGCGCTTGCCGCTCGACCCGCGCGTGGGCCGCATGATCTTGGCCGCGCGCGACCAGCAAGCATTGAGCGAGGTGCTCGTGATCGCCAGCGCGCTGTCGGTGCAGGACCCGCGCGAGCGGCCCGCCGATGCCCAAGGACAGGCCGACGAAGCGCACCGGCGGTTCGCGGACGAGCGCTCCGAGTTCTTGCAGTGGCTCAAGATCTGGAAGTGGTTCGGCGAGGCGGTGGCGCACAAAAAATCGAATCGGCAACTGGTCGACGCTTGCCGCGCGCAGTTTCTATCGCACTTGCGGTTGCGCGAGTGGCGCGATGTCCATTCGCAGTTGCTGACCGTCGTGCGCGAGCACGGCTGGCGCTTGAACGAGAGCGAGGCGACCTACGAACAGATCCACTTGGCGCTGCTTACGGGCTTGCTCGGCAACGTAGGCCTGAAGGCCGACGACGAGCCGTACTATCTCGGCGCGCGCGGCATCAAGTTCTATCTTTGGCCGGGCTCGACGCTCGTCAAGAAGGCAGGGCGCTGGGTCGTGGCCGGGGAGCTCGTCGAAACGAGCCGGCTCTACGCGCGGTGCCTCGCCAAGGTCGAGCCGGAGTGGATCGAGAAGGTAGCCGGGCATCTGCTGAAGAAATCGCTGTCCGAGCCGCATTGGGAGAAGCGGCCCGCGCAGGTCACGGCGTTCGAGCGCGCCACGCTCTACGGGCTGCCCGTCTATCACCGGCGCCGGGTGGCGTTCGGCCGGCAAGACCGAGCGCGCGCGCGCGAGCTGTTCATTCGCGGGGCGCTCGTCGAAGGCGAGTTCGAGACGAAGCTGGCCTTCTTCGCGCACAACCGCAAGCTCTTGGCCGACATCGAGCAACTCGAGCACAAGTCGCGGCGGCAGGACGTGCTGGTGGACGACGAATTGATCTTCGCGTTCTACGATCAGGCGCTGCCGAGCGGCATCTACACGGGCGCGGCATTCGAGCGCTGGTATCGCGATGCAGTGCGCGAGAGCGGGCAAGCCGAAGACAGGTTGCGCTTGCTGTATTTGTCGCGAGACGATCTGATGCGGCACGAGGCGGCCGGCGTCACGACCGATCTGTTCCCGAAGCGCCTGACGATGGCCGGCGTCGAAATGGGGCTGGCGTACCATTTCGAGCCCGGGTCGCCGCGCGATGGCGTCACGCTCACGGTGCCGCTCTATGCGCTCAATCAGGTCGATCAGCGCCGCACGGAATGGCTCGTGCCCGGCATGCTCAAAGAGAAGGTCCACCTGCTCTTGAAATCGCTGCCGCAAAAGCTGCGCCGTCACTGCGTGCCGCTGCCCGAGTATGCGGCCGCTTTCGTCGAGCGTCACGAAACGCGCGTCGGCGCTCGTTCGAGCGAAGCGATGCGCGGCGCCTCGGGGCTGGTCGAGGCGGTGATCGCCGACGTGCGCGAGCAGACGCAGGTCGCGCTGAAGTCGACCGACTTCAAGCTCGAAACGCTGCCGGCGCATTTGTTCATGAATTTCAAGGTGGTCGACGAGCACGGCAGGCAGCTCGCCATGGGCCGCAATCTCGCGCAGTTGCGCGGCGAACTGGGGGCGGATGCGCAGCGGCATTTCCAGCAACTCGCCGCGGGTGCGGCCTTGAACGCCGGCGCAGCGGGGCAGCGCGCCTCGAGCGCCGACGCGGCGCAGGCTGCGCGAGCGAGCGCCCAGGCCAAGCGCGAGACGGGCGGCGCGCGCGCCCGGGACGCCGCGCAAGCGCCCGGTGAAGCGGCCGCCGGGGCGCCTGCCGTCGCCGCGACGGCGCTGTACGACAACTTGACGACGTGGAACTTCGGCAAGCTGCCCGAGTTGCTCGAGATTCGCCGCGGCGGACAGACGCTGTTCGGCTATCCGGCGCTCGTCGATCGCACGACGCATTGCGATGTCGAGGTGTTCGATTCGCCCGAAGAGGCCGCGCGGATCCACCGCGCCGGCCTGCGCCGCCTGTTCGCGCTGCAGTTGCGCGAGCCGATCAAGTACTTGGAAAAGAACCTGCCGGGCTTGCGCGAGATGGCGATGCAGTTCATGCCGCTCGGAACGCAGGAGGCGCTGCGCGACCAACTGATCGATACGGCGCTCGATCGCGCCTGTTTGCAAGAACCGCTGCCGGACGACGATGCGAGCTTCCATGCGCGCCGCGACGAGGGCAAGGGCCGGCTGTCGCTGCTCGCGCAAGAAATCGCGCGGCTCGTGGGGCAGATTCTGAGCGAATACGCCGCCGTGACGAAAAAGCTGGCGCAGGCCAAGCCGTTTGCCGCGGCGTACGCCGATATGCAGCAGCAGGTGCAGACGTTGATCGGCAAGCGCTTCGTCGTCGATACGCCCTATGCGCAGCTCGCGCATTTCCCGCGTTATCTGAAAGGCATCACGCAGCGCATCGACAAATTGAAGGCCGATCCGGCCCGCGACGCACGCGCGTTCGCGGAAATGCAGCCGCTGCTTCAGCAGTATCAGCGCGCGCAGTCGGCTCGTGGCGGCGTAGCCGATGCTCGGCTCGCGGAATTTCGCTGGTTGCTCGAAGAGCTGCGCGTTTCGCTGTTCGCTCAGGAACTGCGCACGCCGATGCCGGTCTCCGTCAAGCGTTTGCACAAAGTGTGGGAATCGATGCAGCGGTGAGCGCATGAGGCCGCGATGCCGCCCCGTTAAAGGCCGCGCGCCTCGCGCCGGGCATCGCCTTTTTTCGCTGGCGGTCAACCGCGCCGCGTCGCAAACGTTTTATGATGGCGGCGATTTTCCCAACGAGTGCTCATGCTTACTTCTTTTCTTTTCTACGCCGGGCGAGCCAAGCGCGCCGCCGGCGCGCTCGCGGCTGTGTGTGTCGCCGCGGCTGTGATTTCTCCCGCGGCGCACGCGAACAACGTCATCGTCCTCAATTCCGGTGAAGCGACGCTGTCGCTGATCGACGAGGCGACGCAGCAGGTCCTCGCCGGCAAGACGCCGACGGGCAAGGAGCCGCATCACTTGATGGCGACCCCGGACGGCCGCTCGCTGATCGTCGCCGATTCCGTTTCGAACGATTTGATGTTCGTCGATCCCAAGACGGGCAAAGTGCAAAAACGCCTCGAGAACATCGAGGACCCGTATCAACTCGGCTTTTCGCCGGACCGTAAATGGTTCGTGACCACCGGCCTGCGCTTGGACCGCCTCGATATTTACGCCTACGACGAGAAGACGGCGACGCCCACGCTCGTCAAGCGCCTGCCGCTCGCGACGATGCCGAGCCATATGGCCTTCACGAGCGACAGCAAGACCGTGCTCGTCACGCTGCAGGTGTCGGGCCAAATCGCCGCCGTCGATCTGGCCACGCAATCGGTCAAATGGAAGATGAACGTCGGCAACACGCCGGCGGGGCTCTGGTTGACGCCGGGGGACAAGTACTTGCTCGTGGGCATGACGGGCGAGGACGACGTGGCCGTCGTCGATTGGCGCAAGCAAACCATCGTCAAGCGGATCCAAACGGGCAAGGGCGCGCACAACTTCCGCTCGCTCGACGACGGCGCGCACGTGGCGGTCAGCAATCGCGTGGCGAGCACGATCAGCATCATCGACGAGAACACGCTGATGAACGTAGGCGACATCACGGGCCTCATGCCGGGCCCGGACGACATGGAGCTGACCGCCGACAAGCGCTACTTGTGGGTGACGTTTCGCTTTTCGAAGCACGTCGGCGTCATCGATCTGACGACGCGCAAGCTCGTCAAGACGATCGCCGTCGGGCGCTCGCCGCACGGCATCTATTTCTTCGACCGCGCGCCGGTGACGGCGCCCAACGGCGCTTGAGCGCGCTTCGCGGGTCCGGTTCGCCATGCTGCATGTGATTCTCACGTCGCTCGATTCGCTCGTTTCCGCGCTGCAAACCTGGCTCTTCGTCGATGTCGTGCAGCCCTTGCTGTTCAAGATCGGGGCGATGGACTACGACGAAGACGCCTACGACGCCTTGTATCCCGTCATCGTCGGTTTTCTGACGATCGTCGCGATGTACGGCCTGCTGCGGCCGCTCGAAACGCTGCGGCCCGTCGAGCGGTGGCAGGACCGCAAAGCCGTGCGCGTCGACGTGTTCTACACCTGGATCACGAAGCTCGGCCTGTTCAATCTGTTCTTCTTCGTCGCCTTTCAGCCGATCTTCGACCGGACGCAGGTATGGCTGCGCTACCACGGCATCGCGAACCTCAATCTCGACACGCTTTGGCCCGGCGTGACCTCGCAACCGCTCGTCGCGTTCGCGATTTACCTGATCGTGCTCGATTTCGCGGGTTATTGGTACCACCGCTGGCAGCATCGGATCGGGGTCTGGTGGGAACTGCACGCGGTGCATCACAGCCAGCGGCAAATGTCGCTCTGGTGCGACGACCGTAACCATTTGCTCGACGACGTGCTGCAAGCGGGATTCTTCGCGGCCATCGCGCTCGCGATCGGCATCGCGCCCACGCAATTCGTCGTGCTCTCGGCCGTGACCAATTTCTTGCAAAGCGTCCAGCACTGCAATGCGCGCCTGAACTTCGGCCGTGTGCTCGAACGGCTCGTCGTCAGCCCGGCGTTCCATCGGCGTCACCATGCCGTGGGCTACGGTCACGAGGGCTCGGCCTATGGCTGCAACTTCGGCGTGCTGTTGCCTTGGTGGGATATGCTGTTCAAGACCGCGTCGTGGAATCGCGCGCTCGAACCAACGGGTATCCGCCAAGAGCGGGAGGGGCAATCGTATGGAGAAGGGTTCGTTTCGCAGCATTGGCTCGCGTTCGTGCGCATCGCGCGGCGGCTCGGCGCGGGCCGCGCGAAGGCGGGCGGCAGCGGTGAGAGCGCGTTCTGACGAGGCTTGCGCATGACGGATTTTCTGCGCTCGTTGGGCCGCGCGGCAGCGAGCGCGCTGCATCCGCGCATGCTTTGGCTCACGTTCATGCCGTTCGTGGTTGCGGCGGCGGGGTGGGGGCTGTTGCTGTGGTTCATGTGGCAGCCGCTCGTCGACGCGGTGCGGGTGAGGCTGGCGGGATCATGGCTGGGCGAATCGCTCTACCGCGCGTTCGACTGGATCGGCTTGACGACGCTACATGCGGCGCTGGCGCCATTCATCGTGATTGCGCTGTCGATTCCGCTCATCGTCACGACCGTGTTGCTGTTGATTGCGACCATTTCCATGCCGATGGTCGTACGGTATCTCTCGCTGCGGCGCTTCGCCGATCTCGAGCAGCGGCGCGGCGGCACCTGGTACGGTAGCCTCGCGCACACGCTCGTGACGACGATCGTATGCATCGTGCTGTTCGTGGTGACGCTGCCGCTGTGGCTGTTTCCGCCGCTTTTCGCCATCATCCCGCCGCTGCTATGGGGCTGGCTCACCTATAGGGTGATGACCTACGATGCCCTGGCGCTGCACGCGAGCCGGGAGGAGCGCCGGGCGTTGATCCGGCGCCATCGCGCGCCCCTGCTCGCAATCGGCATCGCCACCGGCCTCATGGGTACGGTGCCGACGCTGATTTGGGCCGCCTCGATCTGGCTCGTCGTGCTGTTTCCGGTGATCGCGGCCGTCACCATTTGGATCTATGCGTTTATCCTCGTGTTTTCGGCGCTCTGGTTCGGCCACTATTGCCTGGACGCATTGCAGCGCCTGCGCGCCGACGAGGCGCTTCCTTCCAACTGAGGGCGGTCTATGGCATTTGGCGTGATCATCATCGGAGATGAAATCCTTTCGGGCCGGCGCGCCGACAAGCATTTGCCCAAGGTCATCGAATTGCTCGGGGCGCGCGGGCTCACGCTGGCTTGGGCCGAGTACGTGGGCGACGAGCGCGAGCGCATTACCGCTACGCTCAGGCGCACGTTGGCATCGGGCGACATCGTCTTTTCCACGGGCGGCATCGGCGCCACGCCCGACGACCATACGCGGCAATGTGCGGCCGAGGCGCTCGGCGTGCCGCTCGAATTGCATCCCGAAGCGGCCGAGCTGATCCGCGCGCGCATCCGCGAAATGCATGCGGGCGCCGCAAGCTCGCCCGCCACGGCGTCGCAGCCGCTCGATCTCGATTCGCCCGAGAATCTCCATCGCTTGAACATGGGCGTGTTCCCGCGCGGAGCGTCGATCATCCCGAACGGCTACAACAAGATTCCGGGTTTTTCGATCGGCGATCATCATTTCGTGCCGGGTTTTCCCGTGATGGCGTGGCCGATGATCGAATGGGTGCTCGATACGAAGTACGCGCACTTGCACCATGCGGTGGCGCATGCCGAACGCTCGCTCTATGTGTTCGAACTGATGGAGTCGACGCTCACGCCGCTCATGGAGAAAATCGAGGCCGATTTCCCGGGCGTGCGCGTATTCAGCCTGCCGAGCGTGGGCGACGCCGAGCGCGGCGGGGTGTTCGCTCGGCGCCATATCGACCTGGGCGTCAAAGGCGAGCCCGAGGCGGTCGCCGCGGCCTTCGTCAAGCTGCGAGAAGGCGTGCACCTGCTCGGCGGCGACATCGTCGAGCCCTAGGCAGCTAGGCCGTTGGCCGAATAGGGCGCGGGTGGCCCGGCGGCCGGTCGGCCCGTAACGACGGCGCTACGCCCCCATCCAGGGCAACCCGCGGAAGCACCAGCCGCTCATCATCTTGCGGTGGCCGTTGCCGTCCTTATCGCCCTCGAACCCTTCCAGCAGGTCGAAGGCTTTCGTATAGCCCGCCTGCGCGGCTGCCACGGCCGCGAGCTTCGAACGTGCCGCGCTGCGGCACAGAAACAGGACGGGTGTATCCGCCGAACCCACTGCCTGCTGCAACTGGGTCAAAAATTCCGGGTTGGGTACGCCGCCGGGGTAACGCGTCCATTCGACGTGGGCGTATTGACCGTCGCCCACGAGCGGCCGGCCGACCCAGTCCAATTCCGCGCGGGTGCGCACATCCACCAGCCGCGCGCTCGGATCGAGTTGCAGCAACTCGAATGCTTCGGACGGCGAGAGCGCGCCCGCATACGACAGTTGATGTTCGGCGCGGCGCTTGTCGGCCTGCGCGAGGATTTGTTCGAGCGAGCTCATGGCCGTTGTCTCCTTCGTTCGCAAAATCGTCATGGCAAGCGCACATTCTAGCGCGATGCCACTCACACGATCGATGCACGGTGGTGCATGGCGACCGCTGTGGAAATGCTCCAAAGTTGTGCGGCATTGCTGAAAATGCACCACAATGGAAAAGCCGGGCTGTCCGTTGCGTAATCGAGCACCAGAACGGTGCCTGAGCTGGGCGCGTCCTGGCGCGTGCCGCGCCTCATCGCGCAGCGGCGGGCTCCACTGCAGGGCGCGTGGTTGAGCGGCTCGCACGCATCTGCACCGTCACGGCACGCTCGTTTGTCGTTTCTGGCATGGAAGATGCTTTTACCCGCGGCGATCGCTTGCAAATACCGGATTTGGCTTTGGGCGGCGCAACGAGCCGAAGCGGGAAGAAGCGAAGAACCGCCGAACCCTATTAAATGGAGAACAGGATATGAGTAAATCCGTGGCCGACGTCATGCAGCTCGTCAAGGACGAGGACGTCAAGTTTATCGACTTTCGCTTCACCGACACGCGCGGCAAGGAGCAGCACGTCTCGGTGCCGCTGTCGGCGTTCGATGAAGACAAGTTCGAAAGCGGCCATGCGTTCGACGGTTCCTCGATTGCCGGCTGGAAGGGCATCGAAGCGTCGGACATGCTGCTCGTACCCGATGCCAACACGGCCTTCATCGACCCGTTCTACGAAGAGTCCACGCTCGTGCTGACGTGCGACGTCGTCGAACCGGCCGACGGCAAGGGCTACGAACGCGATCCGCGCTCGCTCGCCAAGCGTGCCGAAGCCTACCTGAAGAGCACGGGCCTGGGCGACACGGCCTTCTTCGGTCCGGAACCGGAATTCTTCATTTTCGATTCGGTCCAGTGGAACACGGACATGTCGGGCTGCTTCGTCAAGATCGGCTCGGAAGAAGCGCCGTGGTCGTCGGGCAAGGAATTCGAAGGCGGCAACACGGGTCACCGTCCGGGCACCAAGGGCGGCTACTTCCCGGTCGCGCCGGTGGATTCGTTCCAAGACATGCGCTCGGAAATGTGTCTGTTGCTCGAGCAGATCGGGATCCCGGTCGAAGTGCATCACCACGAAGTGGCGGGCCAAGGCCAGAACGAAATCGGCACGAAGTTCTCGACGCTCGTGCAGCGCGCCGACTGGACGCAGCAGTTGAAGTACATCGTCCACAACGTCGCGCACACGTACGGCAAGACGGCGACGTTCATGCCGAAGCCGGTCGTCGGCGACAACGGTTCGGGCATGCACGTGCATCAGTCGATCTGGAAGGACGGCCAGAACCTGTTCGCGGGTAACGGCTACGCCGGTCTGTCGGAATTCGCGCTGTTCTACATCGGCGGCATCATCAAGCACGCCCGCGCGCTGAACGCGATCACGAACCCGACGACCAACTCGTACAAGCGCCTCGTGCCGCACTTCGAAGCGCCCGTGAAGCTCGCCTATTCGGCGCGTAACCGTTCGGCTTCGATCCGCATTCCGCACGTGAGCAACCCGAAGGGCCGACGTATCGAAACGCGCTTCCCCGATCCGATGGCGAACCCGTACCTCGCGTTCTCGGCGCTGATGATGGCCGGTCTGGACGGCGTGCAAAACAAGATTCATCCGGGCGAAGCCGCGGACAAGAATCTGTACGACCTGCCGCCCGAAGAGGACGCGAAGATCCCGACCGTATGCGCCGGGCTCGATCAAGCGCTCGAAGCGCTCGACAAGGATCGTGAGTTCCTCACGCGCGGCGGCGTCTTCACCGATGCCATGCTCGACGCCTATCTGGAGCTGAAGGAAGGCGAACTGCAACGCTATCGCATGACGACGCACCCGATCGAGTTCGAGATGTACTACTCGCTGTAAGCCGCGCGATGCGCTTCGCATGTGTCGTCGGCGAAGCGCATCGGGGCCTGCTCACATCGGGCCTGCAAGGCTTGCGAACGGTCTCGAGGGGACGGCGGCGCCGTCCCCTTTTCGTTCCGGTGAATCGACGATGGTGCTCAAGAATTTGATCAAGGCGAAAAACGGCCGGTCGGAACCGCTTTCCGACGACGAAGCGCTCGTTCGATCGGGGTTGCTTCCTGGGTTCGAGGCGTTGCCCACCGTGGTGCTTTTGCTCGATAAAAGCACGCGGCGCATCGCATTCGCGAACCCGTCGGCGGAATCGATGCTCGACTTGTCGCGTCGGCAATTGATGCAGATGTCGTGGTCGGAGCTATTCGCCAACGGCGATGATCTCGGGACGACGATCGCCGCGATCGCGGAGCATCGCTTTCACGCGACGCACTTGGATACCGTGCTCGAACGAGCTGGGCGCGAGCCGCTCCATGTGCACGTGGTCGTCGGGTTCCTCGAAAGTGCGCCCGATTATGTCCTGCTCGAACTGTTCGAGAACGAGCGCCATTTGCGCACCGATCGCGAAGAGCGCATTCACGATCTATCGATCGCCAACAAGCAGCTGATTCGCAATCTCGCTCATGAGATCAAGAATCCGCTAGGTGGAATCCGCGGTGCGGCGCAACTGCTCGAATTCGAATTGGGTGCGCGTGAGCGCCTCGAATTGCGCGAATACACGCAGGTGATCGTCAAGGAATCCGACCGTCTGCAAACGCTGGTCGATCGCTTGCTCGAGCCGCATCGGCATCCGCATGTCGTCGGCGACGTGAATATTCACGAAGTATGCGAGCGCGTGCGCGCCGTCATTCTGGCCGAGTTTCCGCGCGGTCTCACGATCGAGCGCGACTACGACGTGAGCGTGCCGGACTTGCGCGGCGACAAGGAGCAACTGATCCAAGCGCTCCTGAACATCGTGCGCAATGCGGCGCAGGCGTTGCGTGAGCGCATCGGCCAGGGCGACGCGCGTATCGCGTTGCGCACGCGTGTGGCGCGCAAGGTCACGATCGCCAAGCGCCTGTGCAAGTTGGCATTGGACTTGCGAGTGATCGACAACGGGCCTGGGATTGCCGAAGAGATCCGAGATCGCATTTTTTATCCGCTCGTGTCCGGCCGCGAGGACGGAAGCGGCCTCGGCCTGACGCTCGCTCAGACCTTCGTGCAGCAGCACGACGGCTTGATCGAAGTGGAGAGCCGCCCCGGCCATACCGAGTTTCAGATTTTGCTGCCGCTCGTCAATTGAATTGATAAGACCCAACTCCATGAAGCCGATCTGGATAGTAGACGACGACCAATCGATTCGCTGGGTGCTCGAGAAAGCGCTGGCGCGCGAGAATTTCCCGACGCGCAGTTTCGCGAACGTGCGCGAGGCGCTGGCTGCGCTCGAGCGCGAGAGCCCGCAGGTGCTCGTCTCCGACATCAGGATGCCGGGGGCCTCGGGCCTCGAACTGCTGCAAGCGATCCGCGCGCGGCTGCCTGAGCTGCCGGTCATCATCATGACCGCGTACTCCGATTTGGACAGCGCGGTGGCTGCATTTCAAGGCGGCGCGTTCGAATATCTCGCCAAGCCGTTCGATGTCGACAAGGCGGTCGAGCTGATTCGCCGCGCGGTGGACGAAAGCCTGCGCGGCACGCAAGCGAGCGACGTACAGATGGCCGATGCGCCGGAAATGCTCGGGCAGGCGCCGGCAATGCAAGACATGTTTCGCGCGATCGGGCGGCTTTCGCATTCGGCCGCGACGGTGCTGATCACGGGCGAGTCGGGCACGGGCAAGGAACTGGTCGCGCGCGCGCTGCATCGACACAGCCCGCGCGCGAACGGCCCGTTCATCGCCCTGAACACAGCCGCGATTCCGAAGGATCTGCTCGAGTCCGAACTGTTCGGACATGAGCGCGGCGCATTCACGGGGGCGCAAGCCACGCGGCAAGGCCGGTTCGAGCAGGCCGAGAACGGCACGCTGTTTCTCGACGAAATCGGCGATATGCCCTTCGATCTGCAAACGCGCTTGTTGCGTGTGCTCTCGGACGGGCAGTTCTATCGCGTGGGCGGCCACAGCCCGCTGCGCGCCAATGTGCGGGTGATCGCCGCGACGCACCAGAACCTCGAAGCGCGCGTGCGCCAAGGCTTGTTCCGCGAGGACTTGTATCACCGCCTCAACGTCATCCGCTTGCGTTTGCCCGCGTTGCGTGAACGGCGCGAGGATATCCCGCTGCTCACGCGCCACTTTCTACAAAAGAGCGCGCGCGATCTTGGCGTAGAGCCCAAGCGCGTCTCCGATGCGGCGCTCGCCTATCTGACGACGTTGCCGTTTCCGGGGAACGTGCGCCAGCTCGAAAATCTCGCGAATTGGCTGACTGTGATGGCGCCGGCGCAGACGATCGAGATCAAGGACCTGCCGCCCGATCTAGTTCCCGGCGCGGCGCCTGAAGCCAGCGCCGAGATCATCGCCGGTTCCGGTGCAACGGCGGCGATGCCGGTCGGCGCCGCTTCCGCCGACGGCGGTGAGCGCAACGGCGCGGCGATCGCGCCTGCCGCATTGGCCGGCATTGCGACGGGGTTGCCCGTCAGCGTGTGGGAGAGCGGTCTGCGGGCGGAAGTTGCGCGCATGCTACGCGAGAATACGGTCGATGTGATGGATGAACTCGCGCGGCGCTTCGAAGCAGCCGTCATTCGCGAAGCACTCGACTTCACGCGCGGCCGCAAGGTGGAGGCGGCGGAGCGGCTCGGCATCGGTCGCAACACCATCACGCGCAAAATCCAAGAGCTGCATTTGGAGCCATAACGGCGCATGCGGTTGCGTCTCGCAAGGCGGGATCAAAAGGCCGGCGACTCCAACGGAGCGTCGGCCTTGTCCATGGCGCGGGTCGCTCCTAGGCGACTTGCGCGATCACAGGCGCATGATCGGACGGCTGCTCCCATTTACGCGGAGTCTTGTCGACTTCGCACAGCGTGCACCCTTGCGCAAGCTCGGGCGAGAGCAAGATGTGATCGATGCGCAGGCCTGCGTTGCGACGGAATGCGAGCATTCGATAGTCCCACCACGTGAAGGTTTTCTCGGGCTGATCGAACTTGCGAAAGGCATCGACGAAGCCCAGTTCGACGAGCTTGGCGAACGCCGCGCGCTCTTCGGGCGAAACGAGGTTCTGACCTTCCCAGGCTTTCGGATCGTGAACGTCGCGATCTTCGGGGGCGATGTTGTAATCGCCTAGCAGCGCGAGCTTCGGGTGGGCGTGAAGTTCATCCTCGAGCCATTCTCCAAGCGCCTCGAGCCAGCGCAGCTTGTAGGCGAATTTGTCGGTGCCGGGCGCTTGCCCGTTCGGGAAGTAGGCCGAGACGATACGCGCGCCGCCTACGGTCAAAGCGATCAAGCGTTGTTGTTCATCGTCGAAGCCGGGAATGTTGCGTATGACTTGCGTCTCGTCGACCTCGATGCCATCGCGCACGACGATCGCCACGCCGTTGTAGGTCTTTTGTCCGGCGCACCAGCTCCTATAGCCCTTTGCGGCGAGCTCGGCGCGTGGAAACTTCTCGTCGGGCATTTTCAATTCCTGCAGGCAGAGCACGTCGACATGGCTCAGTTCGAGCCAATCGATGACGTGCTGCTGACGAACCTTCAGCGAATTGACATTCCAAGTGGCGATTTTCATGGTGCTCTCATATCGTTGCCGCACGGGGAATAGGCGCAGCCCTGTCGTCGCATCGCCACGCGCTTGAATCGGCCGCGAGGCGCGTTGCCGTCGCGCGCCGCGTTGGCGGCCGGGGCGAGCCAGACGTGATGGTAAACGAGGAAGGGCCGTTCTGCGACGCAAGCTTGCCGCCGCCGTGGCCTGGGAGGGCGCACCGTGATCGTGTCGTGCCACCGGGACGATCGGAGGGGCGCCATTGCGAGTCGATGGCGGGGCGGCCGATAGTATCGTTTGACGCGCTGCACGAAGTCTCGTATAATTTATTTCTCTGACGCGGGGTGGAGCAGTCTGGCAGCTCGTCGGGCTCATAACCCGAAGGTCGTAGGTTCAAATCCTACCCCCGCAACCAAACACAAGAACCCGCTGCCATCAGCGGGTTTTTGCTTTGGTGGTTTCGCTCTCCCTACCGGCGCCGAGCCGGCTCCCGCTTCGGGCTCCCCCATTGGGCTCCGGTTCGCGCCCCATTCATCGGCCTACCGTGGTGGAAGCACGGATGCGCCGTCCACCCTCAAGCATTCGCCCCTTGCGCCGATATTGCATAAAGCGATCGCGTCGAGCCGAAGGCTCGATCGAATCGCGCTCGCCTGCGCGCACCACCTCATCCATCTGGGTGTATCCGTCCCCATTCGATGTCGCGCAAACGTCGTCGATGTTCTCTTTTCGAATAGTTAGGAGAACGAAGTAACGGCGGGCGTTCACGCGCAGCCGTGCAGTCGGCTGATCTCGCTGTTGCGCCGGACGGCGCTCGGCGACGCGCTCCACCCACTACGTTGTATTCCGCGTGCGGCCTATGCAGCCGTGCGACAGATCGTTTGGCAGAGGAAGTAGCATGAAATGGTTTTATGACTTGAAGATCGCGCGGCGGCTGATGATGTTGAATCTGGCGGCTGCCGTGGCATTGTTCTCGGTCACGGGGTTCGGCATTTACCAATCGAGGCGGGTCTACGATGCCGCGAGCTATGCCAGCGAGAACACTGTCCCTAGCTTCGAAGTGCTAGGGGCGGCGCTGAAGGCGTTCGATTCGATGACGCTGCTCACGAGCAAGCACGTGTCTGCGTCGGATCCGCAAAAGGTGCAGGAAATCGAGCAACAGATCGGGCAGCAGCGCCAGAAATTGCGCGCGCAGCTCGCTCATTACGAGACGCTCGTGTCCGATCAAAAAGACCGCGATCTACTCGGCGCGGATGTCGCGGCCGCCGAGCAGGCAGCGAAGGCCCGCGATCAAGCGATGGCGCTCTCGCGCGAGAACCGCAAGCAAGAAGCCGACGCCATGCTCAACGCAGGCTTGGCCGACGCTTCGGAGCGTTTCGATTCGGCATTGCAGACGCACCTCGCGTACAACGATCAGCTTGGCAAGGAAGGCGCGCAGCGCGCCCGCGCATTGATCGAGCGCGCGAACCTGCTGGAAATCGTGAGCTCGCTCGCGGTCATGGCTGGGGTGTTCGGCTTGGGCGTCGTTGCCGCGCGTTCCATCACGCGGCCGCTCGAGCGCGCCGTCGCGTTCGCGCATCGGGTCGCACGAGGCGATCTGAGCACCGCGGCCGGGGCGACGACTCGCGATGAGACCGGCCAGTTGCTGCGTGCACTCGATGAGATGAACGGCAACCTCAGCGGCATCGTCGCGAAAGTGCGCGGCGGCAGCGAGACGATTTCGACCGCGACGGCCCAGATCGCCGCGGGCAATCTCGATCTATCCTCGCGCACGGAGGAGCAGGCATCGTCGCTGCAACAGACCGCCGCGAGCATGGAGCAGATCACTTCGACGGTCAGGTTGAACGCGGAGAATGCGCAGCAGGCGAGCGTGCTGGCGTCCAGTGCGTCCGATGTGGCGCAAAAGGGCAGCGGCGTGGTCGGTCGCGTGGTCGACACGATGACGCAAATCAGCGCTCGCTCGACGAAAATCGCGGACATCACGGGAATGATCGAGGGCATCGCCTTCCAGACCAACATCCTCGCGCTGAACGCGGCAGTCGAAGCCGCGAGAGCGGGCGAGCAGGGCCGTGGGTTCGCCGTCGTGGCGAGCGAGGTGCGCAGTCTCGCCCAACGCTCGTCGAGCGCGGCGAAGGAAATCAAAGATCTGATCGCCGCCTCGGTGGAAACGGTCGCCGAAGGCTCGGCGCTCGCCGGCGAGGCCGGTACGACGATGACGCAAGTCACGCGAGCGATTTCGCGCGTGACCGACATCATGGGCGAGATCGCCGCGGCCTCGGAGGAACAACGCCGCGGCATCGAGCAAGTGGGCCTCGCGATTTCGCAGATGGACGAGGTGACGCAACAGAACGCGGCGCTCGTCGAGCAAGCTGCGGCCGCTTCTCAATCGCTCGATGAGCAGGGGCGGCAATTGAACGACGCCGTCGCCTTCTTTCGCACCACCGGCGCGACCGGTGCTCGCGGGCTCCCGAACGTGAGCGAGCCCAAGGCCATGGCTGCGATGACGGGTGACGATTGGTCGTTGGCCGTGTAAGGGGCGAGCAAATGGCGTGGCGGTAGGGCGCTCGCGCCAAGCAGACTGGAACACCGATGATCGCGCCGCTTGTAATGATTACTGTGTTTTTGTACAGTAACGCTCACCTTGAGCACGCGCGCACCGACTTCCCCGCCCTCCCATCCGGCGCCCCCCGGCGCTGAGGTTGCGCTCGCGCGCAAAATCATCCACTGCGACTGCGATTGTTTCTACGCATCGGTCGAAATGCGCGACGATCCGAGCTTGCGCGGCCGGCCGCTCGCGGTGGGCGGGCGGCCCGAGCAGCGCGGCGTGATCGCCACGTGCAACTACGAGGCGCGCCGCTTCGGCGTGCATTCGGCCATGTCCTCGGCGCTTGCCGTGCGCAAGTGCCCGGGGCTCTTGATTCTGCCGCCGGCCATGGAGAAGTATCGCGTCGCATCGCGCCAGATCATGGCGATTTACCGCGACTACACGCCCATCGTCGAGCCGCTGTCCCTGGACGAAGCCTATCTCGACGTCACGCTCGCGCCGCATTGCAAAGGCAGCGCGACCTTGATGGCCGCCGAAATTCGCGAGCGCGTGCGCGCTACGGTGGGCGTGACGGTATCGGCGGGTGTCGCGCCGAACAAATTCGTCGCGAAGATCGCCTCCGATTGGAACAAGCCCGACGGGCTGTTCGTCGTCCGTCCTCACGAGGTCGATGCCTTCGTCGCCGCGCTGCCCGTACGAAAAATCTTCGGCGTCGGCAAAGTCACCGCCGCCAAGCTCGAGCAATTGGGGGTGCAGACCTGCCGGGATCTGCGCGAGTGGTCGCTCGTCGATCTCCACCGGCGCTTCGGCGCATTCGGACGTAGGCTGTACGAGTTGTCGCGCGGGAACGATCGTCGTTCGGTGCAACCCGATCAGGAGCGCAAGTCGATCAGTGTCGAAACGACGTACGTGAACGATCTGCGTACCCTCGATGAGTGCGCGGCCGAGCTGCGGTTGCTGGCCGAGCAACTCGACGTGCGCATCGAACGCGTGGGCGTGGCGGCGGCCATCCGCAAGCTCTACGTGAAGCTTCGATTTGCGGATTTCCAACGCACGACGGTCGAATGCGTTGCCAGCGAAACCGATCTGCCCACCTTCATCGCCTTGCTCGAAAAGGGTTTCGCGCGTCGCGACCGGCCCGTCCGGTTGCTCGGCGTGGGAGTGAGGCTCGAGGAAGACGACGGCGCCGGCCGAGGCCAGTTCCCCTTGTTCGACGACGAACCCCGTGAGGAAAGCGGTGCGGCCGGCTAGGTGCGGCCGGCTAGGTGCGCCAAGGTCGGCGCGAGGGCTAGAATCGCGCCGTGACTTACGCGCTCGTATGCGCGCCCGCACCCCGCGCGCCGCGTCCATATGATGTCGGATATAACCCGCGTCACCGGCGCGATGCGCCGGCCCAACGCCCGAGGAGCCGTTCATGGATCTCATCATTCGTCGCGCCGCACTGTGCGAGCACGTTGCCGGTCGCGACGCACCGGTCGACATCGCCATGGAGGACGGCCGCATCGTTGCGGTCGAGCCCAACCTCACGGCGAAGGCCGCGCAAGAGATCGACGCCGCGGGCTCGCTCGTGACGCCGGCGTTCGTCGATGCGCATTTTCATCTGGACGCCACGTTGTCCTACGGCCTGCCGCGCATCAACGCGTCGGGTACGTTGCTCGAAGGCATCGCGCTCTGGGGCGAGCTCAAGCCGCAATTGACGCAAGAGGCGCTGATCGAACGCGCTCTTCGGTATTGTGATTGGGCCGTCGCACGAGGCTTGCTCGCCATTCGCTCGCACGTGGACGTTTGCGATCCCCGTTTGCTCGCGGTCGAAGCGCTGCTCGAGGTCAAGCGCCGCGTGGCGCCGTATTTGGACTTGCAACTCGTGGCCTTCCCGCAGGATGGGCTGCTGCGCTCGCCGGGCGCGTTCGACAATCTGAAGCGGGCCGTGGCGCTGGGCGTCGATGTCGTCGGCGGCATTCCGCACTTCGAGCGAACCATGGCGGACGGTGCGGAATCGGTTCGGCTGCTGTGCGAATTCGCGGCGGACAAGGGGTTGCCCGTCGACATGCATTGCGACGAATCGGACGATCCGCTCTCGCGCCACATCGAGACGCTGTGTGCGCAAGCACATCGGCTGGGGCTTCATGGCCGCGTGGCGGGATCGCATTTGACGTCGATGCATTCGATGGACAACTACTACGTCAGCAAACTGCTGCCGTTGATGCGCGAGTCGGGCGTGGCGGCGATCGCCAATCCGCTCATCAACATCACGCTGCAGGGGCGGGCCGATACGTATCCCAAGCGCCGCGGCATGACCCGCGTGCCCGAGATGATGGCAGCCGGCATCGACGTCGCGTTCGGTCACGATTGCGTGATGGATCCGTGGTACGGCTTGGGTTCGGCCGACATGCTGGAAGTCGCCCATATGGGCCTGCACGTGGCGCAAATGACCGGCGTCGATGCGATGCGCGCCGCGTTCGATGCGGTGACCGTCAACGCCGCGCGCATTTTGAATCTGGACGGCTACGGCATCGCGCCGGGATGCCGCGCCGATTGCGTCGTGCTCGATGCGAGCGACCCGATCGAGGCGATTCGGTTGCGCGCAACGCGGCTGGCGGTCGTGCGTCGCGGCAGAATCGTCGCGCGCACGCCGGCAGCGCGCGCGACGCTCGCGCTCGAAGGGCGCCCCGGCGAAGTGGACTTCAAACTGAGCCGCTGACGCCCTTCGTCGCGTGTTAGGTGCGCTGAGCCGGGCGCTTACTCGGCTTCAACCCGCCTGCGAAGGGGCTTGCGCCATGCCGTTGTGTCGCAGCAGCGCGTCGATGGTCGGGGCGCGGCCGCGAAACGCCTTGAACGAATCCATCGCGGGACGGCTGCCGCCGACTTCGAGGATCTCTTGGCGGTAGCGTGTGCCCGTCGCGACATCGAGAACGCTGCCTTGCGCGGCTTTAGCAGCATCTTCGAAGGCCGCGTAGGCATCGGCCGATAGCACCTCCGCCCACTTATAGCTGTAGTACCCCGCCGCATAGCCGCCCGCGAAAATATGGCTGAACGTATTGGGCCAGCGCGAAAAGCTCGCTTGCTCGATGACGTGATAGCGCGCGTTGATTTCGCGAGCAAGGTCGTTGGCGTTTTGCGTCCCCTCCGGGTCGAAGCTCGTATGCAGCAGCATGTCGTACATCGAGAAGACGATCTGCCGCAGCATGCCGAGCCCGCTTTGGAAATTCTTTGCGGCGATCATCTTGTCGAAGAGAGCGCGCGGCAGTTTCGCGCCGGTGTCGACGTGCGACGACATATCGGCCAGCACGTCCCACTCCCAGCAGAAGTTTTCCAGAAATTGCGACGGCAGCTCGACGGCGTCCCATTCGACGCCGTTGATGCCCGACACGCCTAGCTCGCCTACGCGCGTGAGCATGTGATGCAGCCCGTGCCCGAACTCGTGAAATAGCGTAATGACTTCATCGTGCGTGAAGCAAGCCGGTTTGCCGCCGACCGGGGCGGAGAAGTTGCAGGTCAAATAGGCGACGGGCGTTTGCAGGCTGCCGTCGCTACGCTGATGACGGGAGCGGGCATCGTCCATCCAGGCGCCGCCACGCTTGCCCTCGCGTGCGTAGAGGTCGAGATAGAACTGGGCGCGCAGCGTGCCGTCGTCGTTTTCGACACGGAAAAAGCGCACATCGGGGTGCCAGACCGGGGCGTCGTCCCGGCGAATCCGCACGCCGAACAGGGTTTGCGCGACCTTGAAGAGCCCGCCGATCACCGCCTGCTCGGGGAAGTATTGCTTGACCTCGTTCTCGGAGAACGCATAACGCTTTTCGCGCAAGCGTTCCCCCGCAAACGCGACGTCCCACGGCTCGAGTTGCGCGAGACCGAGTTCGCTCGCGGCGAATTCGCGCAGTTCCTGCCAATCCTTCTCGCCATAGGGGCGCGCGCGGCGGGCGAGATCTTCGAGGAACGCGATGACCTGCTCGGGCGTATCGGCCATCTTCGGCACGAGCGAGACGTCGGCGAAGTTGCGGTAGCCGAGCATCTGCGCCTCTTCTTTGCGTAACTTCAAGATGTCGGCGACGTTCTGCGTATTGTCCCACTCGGGTTTGCCGCCGCCGTACGCGGCGCCCAGCTCCGAGGCGCGCGTGACGTAAGCGCGATACATCGCTTCGCGCATCGGCCTGTGCGCGGCGTACTGCATGACCGGAAAGTACGACGGGAAGTGAAGCGTGAATTTCCAGCCTTGCACGCTGGCTTCTTGCGCCGCTTCGCGCGCGGCCTCGATCACGTCGGCGGGCAGTCCAGCCAGTTCCGCGTCGGTCGTGGCGACATAGGCGTAAGCGTTCGTCGCGTCGAGCACGTGATCGGAGAACGCTTTGGCAAGCGCCGCCTGGCGCTCCTGCAATTCGGAGAAGCGGGGCTTGAGCGCTTCGGGCAGTTCGGCGCCGGAGAGGCGGAAATCGCGCAACGCGTTCTGCAAAATCTTCTTGCGCTCGTCCGTGAGCCCCTCATAGGCGGGGCTGGCGACGATCGCCTTGTACTTGTCGAACAGCGCCAAATTTTGGCCCACGTTCGACCAGAATTCCGTGACGCGCGGCAGGTTTTCGCCGTAGGCGGCGCGCAGCTCGGGCGTATCGGCGACGGCGTTCAAATGGCCGACGATGCCCCAGGCCCGCGAAAGCGGCTCGGTGGCGGCCTCCGTGGTTTCGACGACGTCGGCCCAGGTGGCCGGCGTGGCGGGATCGGTCGCATGATCGATTGCCGCTTGCGCCTTGGCAAGCAGGACATCGAGCGCGGGCGTGATGTGCTCGGCGCGGATCTGGCCGAAGCGCGGCAAGCCGGAGAAGTCGAGCAGCGGATTCTCGGTCGGGATGCGCTGATCCGTTGCGGAGGACGAATCGGTGGTATTCGATGCCATAGCGCTATTCCTGTCTGTCTAGTGAGAGGGGCGGGTGTTCGGCGGCAGGCGCGCACGCGCCCGACTTCTTCATTATTGGGGCTCAGCGCACCGATTCCAACCGAAGGCGGGCTTTTTCGATGGCGCGGCGCTCGCGTCGGCCCGTGGCGCACGCTGCGTGCAGTTCAGCTGCGCACCACGCCGGCATTGCGTTCGGCGGCTTCGATCGTGTTGACGAGCAGCATCGTGATCGTCATCGGGCCGACGCCGCCGGGCACCGGCGTGATGAGCCCCGCCACGGCCGAGACGCCGGCGAAGTCGACGTCGCCGCACAGCTTGCCGGCCTCGTCGCGATTCATGCCCACGTCGATGACGGTCGCACCCGGTTTGACCATGTCCGCCGTCAGAATGTTGCGCCGCCCCGTCGCGGCGACGACGATGTCGGCGCCGCGCGTATGGGCGGCCAGATCGCGGGTCTTGCTGTGGCAGATCGTGACGGTCGCGCCCGCTTCGAGCAGCAGCATCGCCATCGGTTTGCCGACGATGTTCGAGCGGCCGATCACGACGGCGTTCGCGCCTTGCAACGGCACCTCGTGCGCCTCGAACATCTTCATGACGCCGTAGGGCGTGCAAGGCCGAAACAGCGGCTTGCCGGTCATCAAGGCGCCGGCGTTCGCGATATGGAACCCATCGACGTCCTTTTCGGGCGCGATCGCTTCGATGACCTTATGGCTGTCGATGTGCGGCGGCAGCGGCAGTTGCACGAGGATGCCGTGAATGCGCGGATCGCGATTGAGCGCATCGATGCGAGCCAGCAGATCGGCTTCGGAGAGCGTGGCAGGGTAGCGATCGTAAGAAGAGTAAAGGCCGTTGTCCTCGCACGCTTTCACCTTGTTGCGCACGTAGACCTCGCTGGCCGGATCGTCGCCCACGAGCACCACGGCGAGCCCCGGCTGGTGGCCGCGCGCGGTGAGCTGGGCGGCGCGCGCAGCCACTTGCGCGCGAAGGGTCTTGGAGAGGGCGAGGCCGTCGATCAGTTTGGCAGTCATGGTGGTCGGTCGAGAATGAGACGAAGGAAAGCGGCGGTCGCGCGAGGGGCAGGGGCCGGCGGGGCGCGATGCGCTGGGCCCCTAATACGCGGCGCGAGCGGCAAGAACGCGGATGCCCGGTGACGAGCCGGGACGACGGCGGCCGCAGACGCATCGCGGCGCGTGACAAAAGCGTAATTATAGCGTCGGAAGCATGGCCGACACGGCGGACAGGCCCGGCGCGAGCGCGCTGCGAGCGCAGAACCGGGGCGGCGCGGCGCGCGCCACGCCGCCGGGCGCGACGGTTACGCCTGGTTGGCGGGCTTGTTCGACAACGCGAGGCGCAGCAGGTCGGCCACCGTGTTGACGTTGAGCTTTTCCATGATGTTGGCGCGGTGGGCCTCGACCGTCTTGATGCTGATGCCCAGATCGTCGGCGATCTGCTTGTTCAACCGGCCGGCGATGATGCGCTCGAGCACCTGATGCTCGCGCGCCGTCAGCTTGCCTAGACGCTCGGCCGCCGCGCGCTGCTGCTGCACCGTGCTGCTTTCGCTGCGCGCCTTGTCGAGCATGCGCTCCACGAGCTTGCGCAACTCGGCTTCGTCGAACGGCTTTTCGATGAAATCCATCGCGCCTTTTTTCATCGTCGATACGGCCATCGGCACGTCGCCGTGGCCCGTGACGAAGATGATAGGCAGCGAGGCGTTTTCTGCGATAAGCCGCTCTTGCAGCTCGAGCCCGCTCATGCCCGACATGCGCACGTCGAGGATCAGGCAAGCGATCTGGCCAGCGTGTTGCGCGGGCTGGTACGCTTCGAGGAATTGCTCCGCGCTCGAAAAGCACTGCACGCGGTAGCCGTTCGCTTCCAACAGCCAGCGCAGCGAATCTCGCACGGCTTCGTCGTCATCGACCACGAAGACGGTTTCTTGACTAGTGACTGGGCTGCTCATAGCTCTCCCGTAACGGTTTGTGGTCTCGGCGCTTCGACCCGGCCGCCTTGGCCCGGGTCGCTAGGTTCGCCGATCGGCAGACTACAGTGAAATGTGGCGCCTGTGATCTTGCCGTTCTCGTCCACGTTGTTGACAACCCACAGACGGCCTCGATGAGACTCGATGATCGAGCGGCAAATATTGAGTCCCATGCCCATGCCGTCCGACTTGGTACTATAAAACGGCTCGAACAGACGCTCGATCGCCGCTTCGTCGACGCCGGGGCCCTGGTCGATCACGCTGATGCAGACGAACCCGGCGTCGAGCCGAACGATGACGCGGATCACCGCGTCGAGCGCGTTCGGCCGGGCCTCGTGCATGGCTTCGGCGGCGTTCTTGAGCAAATTGACGAGCACTTGCTCGATCAGAACAGGATCGACGTAGATAACGGGCAAGCGCGAGCGAATTTCCGTGAGGATCCGAATGCGCCGCTTGCGCGCTTCGATTTCGGCCAGCCCGACCGCGTCCGCTACGATGTCCGATACGCGAGCGGCTTGACGTTTGGGCTCGCTGCGTTTGACGAACTCGCGAATGCGCTTGATGATCATGCCGGCGCGAACGGCCTGCTGGGCTGTTTTCTCGAGCACCGGCAGCAGCGTGTCGGGCGTCGTGCGGCCCGCTTTGACGAGCGCGACCGTGCCAGAGCAGTAGTTGTTGATGGCCGCGAGCGGTTGATTGAGCTCGTGCGCGAGCGAGGAAGCCATTTCGCCCATCGTCATCAGGCGGCTCGTGAAGTGCAGCTTCTCTTCCTGCTGGCGCGCGAGTTCCTGGGCTTGCTTGCGCGTCGTGATGTCCGTGGCGATCTGCATTTGCGCGAGATGGCCGTCGACCCATTGGATGTACTGGCGCCGCACCTCGAACCACTTCTGGATGCTCTGGACATAGATCTCTTGAGCATCGGCCGCGCTTTCCGTCAGCGCGGCGGCGGGCAGCCCGGCGTAGGTGTCGACCATGTCGATCGAATCGGACGAAGCTTGCGCGCTGTCGAAGCCGCCGCCGGCCAATTCGAGGTGGCCGTCCGGACGAATGCCGAACAGATGCCGGTAGTAGCGGTTCGCGAAGAGCAGTTCCGCTTCGTCGGCCGCGAGCACCGACACGGCGGCGTCCAAGCTCTCGAGCACGGTGGTGAAGCGTTCGTGCGCGGCAGCCAGTTCCTCGCGGGCCCGCTTCGGCTCGGTGATGTCTGTCATCGAGGACATCCAGCCCGTTTGGCGCCCCGAGCTGTCGATCAGCGGCGAGACATACAGGCGCGCGTGAAACAGCGAGCCGTCTTTGCGTCGCACGCGCAGTTCGAACCCGGAGGAGGGCGCTTTGCCGCGCAGCGTCATGTCGAGTTGGCGCTGCATCTCCGGGTAGGAGTCGCGCGGCCAATAGGGAAACGGCGCCGTCTTGCCGACGAGATCGCTTTCGTCCCAGCCCGTCATGCGGCAAAACGCCGGGTTCACGTGCGTGATGCGCCCGTGCATGTCGAGCACGCGCATGCCGATCAGCACCGAGTTTTCCATCGCCCGGCGGAAGAAGGCCTCGGCGTACAGCGCCTGCTGCGCCTCGAAGCGCTGGCGCGTGTGCTTCCATAGGCTCCACAAGCTCCAGAGCACGAAGCACGAGAGCCCGGCCACGAGCCAGACGAGCGTGTTGTTCGTGAAGTTCGTGATCTGCGGGAAGGCGTAGACGCGCACCGTCACGCCCTGGCCCGGCGGGTCGAGCGGCAAGTCGTAGAAGATGTCGCGCGGCAAGCGCGGGCGCGTGGAGGTGGTCGCCAGTTCGCGATTGTTCGCGTCGGTGATCGAGATCTTGTACTTGGCCGACAGCTCGGGCGGAATGTCGTGCTTGAGGATGCCTTCGATCGAGAACACGGCCGCGATCGAGCCGAGGAATTCGCGATCGCGGTAGATCGGCGTTTGCAGCGTCAAATAGCCATTGCCGACATCGTCGTAAATCAGCGGCGAATAGACTTGGCGGCGCGTGCCGCGCGCATCGGCGAAGGAGGCCTTCACCGCTTCGTCCATCTGCGCGTCGGTGAGCCGCGCGAAGCGCTGGCCGGCGAGCGGCAGCGGCGTGTTGGGCCAGCGCGGCGTCTTCGCCACCGTATACCAATTCAGATACAGGATCTCGGGATGCGCCTGCATGATGTCCGCCGTCGACATCTCGAACGAATGCTGATCGGCGTGGCCCGCGGCGATGTCGCGCGCGAGTGCCTGCAGTTGCTCCTGCGCGCCCGTCATCGACAGGCGGATTTGCTGTTGCGCCCATGCGACGTTGCGATACAGCGTGTCCTCTTGCTGTTGCTGCTCCCGCCGGTTCAAGCTCCATAGGATCAAGCTCATCACGACCAGGAACACGAGGATCGAGAGCAGGGGCGTGAGCAAATACGAGTTGGACCACCACGGTCCGTGGTGCCAGCGGGACGGCGACGAATCCGCCCGGGGACCGGACGGCCGCGCCGAGCGTGCGAAAAGCCGATCGGTCAACATGGCTCGAATTGTAGCGCAGCAGGCTCGCGCCAATTGGCGTAAAACAAGGCTATTCACCCCGCATTGCATGCAACTGAGCGCACATTGCCGCAGGGATGCCAGCATTTTTAGATGCGTCGCAGCAATATTCCGTATTATGAGAAATCATCTCGTCATTCGAAAAATTGTTTGCTAAGGCCCTGCAAGCCTCATTACAATCGCCGACAACTGCCGCGGTCCCCCGGGTCTGCGTCGTCCGTTCGAAGAGAGCATTCCCCAATCCAGGAGACGAGAATGTCCGCTGTGCCCGACGAAGTCATGAAATATGTCGCCGCCGATAAAGACGACGATCCCCAAGAAACCGGCGAATGGCTCGACGCGCTCGAAGGGGTCATTTCTGCCGTCGGCCCGGACCGTGCGCACTACCTGATCGAAAAGCAGATCGAGTTCGCGCGCGTGCACGGCGAGCATCTGCCGTTCTCGGCCAACACCCCGTACATCAATACGATTCCCGTTTCGCGCCAGGCGAAGATCCCGGGCGACCAGGACATCGAGCATCGCATCCGCTCGTACACGCGCTGGAACGCGATCGCGATGGTGCTGCGCGCCGGCAAACATACGAACGTGGGCGGCCACATCGCGTCGTTCGCCTCGGCCGCCACGCTGTACGACGTCGGTTTCAACCATTTCTGGCATGCGCCGTCGCCCGAGCACGGCGGCGATCTCGTGTTCGTGCAAGGGCACTCGTCGCCGGGCATCTACTCGCGCGCTTTCCTGCTCGGCCGGTTGACCGAGAAGCAGCTCGACAACTTCCGCCAGGAAGTGGGCGGCGAGGGCATCTCGTCGTATCCGCACCCGTGGCTGATGCCCGATTTCTGGCAATTCCCGACCGTGTCGATGGGCCTCGGGCCGATCATGGCGATCTATCAAGCGCGCTTCATGAAATACATGCAAGCGCGCGGCATCGCCAAGACGCAGGGCCGCAAGGTCTGGGCGTTCCTCGGCGACGGCGAAACGGACGAGCCCGAATCGCTCGGCGCGATCGGCATGGCCGGCCGCGAGCGGCTCGATAACCTCGTGTTCGTCATCAACTGCAACTTGCAGCGCCTCGATGGCCCGGTGCGAGGCAACGGCAAAATCATTCAAGAGCTCGAATCCGAATTCCGCGGCGCCGGCTGGAACGTCATCAAGGTGGTCTGGGGCAGCCGCTGGGACGCGTTGTTCGCGCGCGACAAGACGGGTGCGTTGATGCGCCGCATGATGGAAGTGGTCGACGGCGAATACCAGACGTACAAATCGGAATCGGGCGCGTTCGTGCGCGAGCATTTCTTCAACACGCCCGAGTTGAAGGCGCTCGTCGCCGATTGGTCGGACGAGGACATCTGGAACCTGAATCGCGGCGGCCACGATCCGCACAAGATCTACGCCGCCTTCCATGAAGCGACGCACGCCAAGGGGCAGCCCACCGTCATTCTGGCCAAGACGATCAAAGGCTACGGCATGGGCGAGGCGGGCCAAGCCATGAACATCACCCACCAGCAAAAGAAGATGCAGGTGGACCAGCTCAAGGTGTTCCGCGATCAATTCCGCCTGCCGATCTCCGACGAAGATATCGTCAACGTGCCGTACCTGACCTTCGAGGAAGGCTCGAAGGAACTCGAGTACATGCGTGCGCGGCGTCAAGAGCTCGGCGGCTACCTGCCGGCGCGCCGGCAGAAGGCCGAATCGCTGCCGGTGCCGGAGCTGAGCGCCTTCGAGCCGTTGCTCAAGGGCACGGGCGAGGGCCGCGAGATCTCCACGACGATGGCGTTCGTGCGGATCTTGAACATCCTGCTCAAGGACAAAGCGCTCGGCAAGCGCGTCGTGCCGATCGTGCCCGACGAATCGCGCACGTTCGGCATGGAGGGCCTGTTCCGCCAGATCGGCATTTGGAATCAGGACGGGCAGAAGTACGTGCCGGAAGATTCCGATCAGCTGATGTTCTATAAGGAATCGGAAACCGGGCAGATTCTGCAGGAAGGCATCAACGAGGCAGGGGGCATGTGCGACTGGATCGCGGCCGCGACGTCGTATTCGACGCACGGCGAGATCATGGTGCCCTTCTACGCCTTCTATTCGATGTTCGGCCTGCAGCGGATCGGCGATCTCGTGTGGGCGGCCGGCGACATGCGCTCGCGCGGCTTCCTGCTCGGCGGCACGGCGGGGCGCACGACGCTGAACGGCGAAGGCTTGCAGCACGAAGACGGCCACTCGCTGCTGTGGGCGCAATCGGTTCCGAATTGCCTGAGCTACGACCCCACGTTCGGCTACGAACTGGCGGTCATCATGCAAGACGGCTTGCGCCGCATGGTGCAGAACCAGGAAGACGTGTTCTATTACATCACCGTGATGAACGAGAACTACGAGCACCCGGCGATGCCGCAGGGCGAGCACGTGGCGCGCGACATCATCAAGGGCATGTATTCGTTCAAGAAGGCCGACGGTGCATCGAAGAACCCGCGCGTGCAACTGATGGGCGCCGGCACGATCATGAACGAAGTGATTGCGGCCGCCGATCTGCTCAAGAACGATTGGGGCGTCGATGCCGATATTTGGGGCGTGCCGAGCTTCACCCAGCTCGCTCGCGAAGGCCAGGACATCGCGCGCTGGAACCTGTTGCATCCGAGCGAGCCGCGCAAGCTCACGCACGTCGAGACGCTGCTCAAGGATGCAAAGGGTCCCGTCATCGCTTCCACCGATTACGTGCGTGCGCTGGCCGATCAGATTCGCGCTTATGTGCCCAACCGGTTCGTGGTGCTCGGCACGGACGGCTTCGGCCGCTCGGATACGCGCGAGAACCTGCGCCATTTCTTCGAAGTCGATCGTTACTGGGTCACCGTTGCGGCGCTGAACGCGCTGGCGGACGAAGGCGCGATCGAGCGCAAGATCGTTGCCGATGCGTTGTCCAAGTACCGGCTCGACCCGAACAAACCCAACCCGATGACCGTTTAAGGCATCGCCTTCGCGTGAGGCTATGCGCGCCCGCCGCTTGGAAACACGGCGGGCGCGCCTGTGTGAGCCCTGGAGACACGAACAATGAGTGAAGCGATCGAAGTCAAGGTGCCGGACATCGGCGACTACAAAGACGTGCCCGTCATCGAGATCCTCGTGAAGGCCGGCGACGCCGTCGAAAAAGAACAGTCCCTCGTGACGCTGGAGTCGGATAAGGCGACGATGGACGTGCCGAGCCCGCAAGCGGGCACGGTCAAGGAAGTGAAGGTCAAACAGGGCGATTCCGTGTCGGAAGGCACGCTGATCGTGCTGCTCGAGCCGGTTGCGGACGCCGCGCAAGCCGCGAAACCCGCGCAGGCCAATGGTGCGGCGGGCGCCGCGCAAGCGAGCGCGCCCGCGGCCCCAGCGCCAGCCGGCGGCGGCAGCATGCAGGAAGTGAAGGTGCCGGACATCGGCGACTACAAGGACGTGCCCGTCATCGAAGTGGCGGTCAAGCCCGGCGACGTGGTCGAGAAAGAGCAGTCGCTCATGACGCTCGAATCGGACAAGGCGACGATGGACGTGCCGAGCCCGGTCGCCGGCGTGGTCAAAGAAGTGAAGGTGAAGGTGGGCGACACGGTGTCGGAAGGCACGCTCATCGTTCTCGTCGAGGCCCAAGGCGCGCCGAGCGCCGCGGCCGCCGCGCCCGCGAAAGAGCAGGCCGCGCCTGCCAAGAAGGTGGAACCGCCCCTCGATTCGCCGAGCGAAGATACGCGGCACAGCATGCCGGCTCAACCGTCCGCGCTCGCGCAAGCGCCGAACATTCCGGCCGGAGAGGGCGGGGCGCGCCGGCCAAGCCACGCGTCGCCCTCGGTGCGCAAGTTCGCGCGCGATCTTGGCGTCGACGTCGCTAGCGTAGCCGGCACCGGGCCCAAGGGGCGGATCACGCAGGACGATGTCACCGCATTCGTCAAGGGCGTGATGACGGGGCAGCGCGCGGTTGCGGGCGCCGCGCCCGCCGCGGCCGGAGGCGGCGAGCTCAATCTGCTGCCGTGGCCGAAGGTCGACTTCACGAAGTTCGGCCCCATCGATCCCAAGCCGCTGTCGCGCATCAAGAAAATCTCGGGCGCCAATCTGCATCGCAATTGGGTCATGATTCCGCACGTCACGAACAATGACGAAGCGGACATCACCGAGCTCGAAGCGCTGCGGGTGCAGTTGAACAAGGAAAACGAAAAAGCGGGCGTGAAGATCACGATGCTCGCATTCGTCATCAAGGCCGCGGTCTCGGCTTTGCGCAAATTCCCGACGTTCAATGCGAGCTTGGACGGCGACAATTTGGTATTCAAGCAGTACTACCACGTCGGCTTCGCGGCCGATACGCCGAACGGTCTCGTCGTGCCGGTCATTCGCGATGCGGACAAGAAGGGACTCATCGACATCGCCAAGGAAATGGCCGAGCTGTCCAAACTTGCGCGCGAAGGCAAGCTCAAGCCGGATCAAATGCAGGGCGGCTGCTTCTCGATTTCTTCGCTCGGCGGCATCGGCGGCACGCATTTCACGCCGATCATCAACGCACCCGAAGTGGCGATTCTCGGGTTGTCGCGCAGCGCCATGAAGCCCGTGTGGGACGGCAAGCAGTTCGTGCCGCGCCTTACGCTGCCGCTTTCGCTCTCGTACGATCACCGCGTGATCGACGGTGCCGAAGCCGCGCGCTTCAATGCGTATCTCGGCGCGCTGCTCGCCGATTTCCGGCGCGTGATTCTTTAATCGTCGAATACGGCGCGGTCCAAAAACAAGGGGACGTGAATGAGTCTCGTCGAAGTGAAGGTGCCGGATATCGGCGATTTCAGCGATGTCGACGTTATCGAGGTCAACATCAAGCCTGGCGACGTAATCGAGATAGAGCAGTCGCTGCTCACCCTCGAATCGGATAAGGCGTCGATGGAAGTGCCGAGCGATGTGGCCGGCACGGTCAAGGAAGTGAAAATCAAGGCTGGCGACAAGGTGTCGCAAGGAATGGTGGTCGCGCTCGTCGAGGCGGCAGCCGCAGCGAGCGCGCCCGCAAAGACCGCGAGCGCGCCGGCGGCTGCTGCGGCGAGCGCGCCGGCCCCGAGCGCCGCGCCGTCTCCTGCCTCTGCCGGCGCCGCTGCGCCCGCGGCGGGCAGCTATGCCGGTGCGGCGGACATCGAATGCGACATGCTCGTGCTCGGCGCCGGTCCCGGCGGCTATTCGGCGGCATTCCGCTCGGCCGACCTTGGGATGAAGACAGTGCTCGTCGAGCGTTATTCGACGCTCGGCGGTGTGTGCTTGAACGTCGGGTGCATTCCGTCGAAGGCGCTGCTGCATACGGCGCTCATCACCGAGGAAGTCGCGGCCCTGGCGGAGCATGGCATCACGTTCGGCAAGCCGCAGATCGATCTCGACAAGCTGCGCGGATTCAAGTCGGGCGTCGTCAAGAAGCTGACGACGGGCCTGGCCGGCATGGCGAAGGCGCGCAAGGTCGAAGTGGTGACGGGCGTGGGCGCGTTCCTCGATGCGCATCATATGGAAGTGCAAGGCGAGGGCGGCAAGAAGGTCGTCAAGTTCAAGCAGGCGATCATCGCGGCCGGCTCGCAAGCAGTGAAGCTGCCGTTCATGCCGGAGGACCCGCGCGTCGTCGATTCGACGGGTGCGCTCGAGTTGCGCCAAGTGCCGCAGCGCATGCTCGTGATCGGCGGGGGCATCATCGGGCTCGAAATGGCGACCGTCTATGCAACGCTCGGCGCGAAGATCGACGTGGTCGAAATGCTCGACGGCTTGATGATGGGCGCCGACCGCGACCTCGTGAAGGTCTGGGAGAAGTACAGCTCGAAGTATTTCTCGAAGGTGATGCTGCGCACGAAGACGGCAGCCGCCGAGGCAAAATCGGACGGTATTTACGTGAAGTTCGAAGGCGAGCAGGCGCCCGCCGAGCCGCAGCGCTACGACCTCGTACTCGTCGCCGTCGGCCGCAGCCCGAACGGCAAGAAGATTGGCGCCGACAAAGCGGGCGTGGCGGTGACGGATCGCGGCTTCATCGAAGTCGATAAGCAGATGCGCACGAACGTGCCGCACATCTTTGCCATCGGCGATATCGTCGGTCAGCCCATGCTCGCGCACAAGGCGGTGCATGAGGGGCATGTCGCGGCCGAGGCCGCGCATGGCGAGAAGGCGTACTTCGACGCGCTGCAGATTCCGTCGGTCGCTTATACGGACCCGGAAGTGGCATGGGCCGGCAAGACGGAAGAGCAGTGCAAGGCCGAGGGTATCAAGTACGGCAAGGCGGTGTTCCCGTGGGCCGCGTCGGGCCGGGCGATCGCCAATGGCCGCGACGAGGGCTTCACGAAGCTGATCTTCGATGAGCAAACCCATCGCGTGATCGGCGGCGGCATCGTCGGGCTCAACGCCGGCGATCTGATCAGCGAAGTTTGTTTGGCGATCGAGATGGGGGCGGATGCGACCGACATCGGCCGCACGATCCATCCGCATCCGACGCTCGGCGAATCGGTCGGCATGGCTGCCGAACTGTTCGAAGGCGTGTGCACGGACTTGCCGCCGCAGCGCAAGAAGTAGCGTCTGTCGCTTGCCGCCTGGCTTGTTTCCGGCGGCAAGCGCAGCAAGCAAGCTGGTGTGCGCTCGGGCCTGGCGGCCGCCTGCGGCTGCGTCGCCGGCTCTGGCACGGCGGGGCCAAGTCCTTGCCGCGCTAGCGCAGGAGGTTCGGAAAGCGTCGGGAAGAAATAAAAACGGCGCGCTCCCGTAAGGAGCGCGCCGTTTTGCGTTTCGGCGCGAAGCGCCGGCCGAGACTTAGGCGGCCGTCTTCTTCGTGGCGGCAGCGCGCGAAGCTTGCGATGCGGCTTGCTGAGCAGCCTTCTGCGCGGCCGTGGCTGCGGCGTTGAAGTTGCTTTCGGCGATTTCGACCGCTTGCTTCGTGGCCTTGTGAACCGTTTCGTACGTCGTGTTCGCCGCGGTGATTGCGGACTTCATGACGGCGACAGCGGTTTCCGAGCCGGCCGGGGCATTCTTGGCGACATTTTCGACGAGCGCTTGCACCTTGCGGTTTTGCTCTTCGTACTGGGCTTCCGCAACGCGCGCGAATTCAGCTTGCGTGGCCGAGGCGATTTCGTACAGATGACGACCGTACGACAGCACCTTTTCGGCGACCGGCTGCGTCAGGCTGGCTTGCAGCGCGACGAATTCTTGCGCATCCTTGACCGACAGCGCACGTTGTGCGTTTTCCTGGCCTTCGGCGAGCGTCGACTTCACTACTTGCAGGTTCAGTTCGACAAGCTTCTCAATGCCTTCGAAGGCCTTGTTCGTCAGACCGAAGAGGGCTTCGAGGTTCGCTTTTTGTGCTGCGGCGAATTGCTCAGGTGTCAGCAGAGTCATGTTTTCGCTCCTGAAAATCGACCTGTTTCGTTAGGCCGAATGGGGTGGAATGGCTAAATTTGCGTTGGCGCTTCTTAGGTTCGACGTCTTTTGTGCGTCGCAACAACGGTTCCCATTTTAGAACGACGCGAACAAATGTCAAGCACATTTTGTGCGTCGCACAATAGTGTGATTTTCTAGTGAAAACAATGCGTTGCGGATATTTGGGGTCGTGACGTTGGTATCGTTTTCTCCGCCTCTCGGAGTAAAGGGACAGATTGTCGCGGGGCAATGCGGCGGCGCCGTCTCGCATTGTGCGGTTCCGCGCGGACAATTCGTCGGCGCGGCGGTAAACCAAACGCAGCGTTGGCGCGTTATGCGGCATTGCCTCGAGCGGCGCGCTCGAACGCGGAAAGAAGCTCGTGCGAGTGAACGTTTTCGCTCAAGTTCGGACAAATATCGCCGTTATGCGGTTACGGCCCTAGTAGGCGACGCGGCGTGCCCGCAAGATTCGTGCATGACCGGCGCAACCCCGTTTTACAAATTGGATCAAGGACGGCCTATAAGTGCTTAATATTGCTAATTTTTCGTAGCTTTACTACACTTGCCGTCAACCGTCCGCCACTCCTGCTTCAGAACACCAATGAAAATCGCTCTGTTTTCGTCGCTCACCGTGATGCGAAGCGTGGCGCTCGGCACAATCGTGTCCGCCGCCGCCAGCGCCGTGCTCGTGGCGACGCTTGCGGCCCCGGCGAATGCGTTCGCCGCTACCGACACAGCCCCGGCCCATCGGTCGGTGCACAAAAAGCACCTAAAGAATGAGGCGAAAGCCGCTGCGGCCACGGCTGCGGCCGAGCCGGTCAAACGCAAGCGCGCGACCTACACGCTGCGCGGCCATGGCCGGCACGGCGTCCACCGGGTCGCGTTCGAGCCTCGGTCGCCAACGGCCGGGCAGGCTTTCGGGCTGCAAGACACGCCCGAAGGCGTAGCACTGCGCTCCAATGTCGCATTCGTGGTGGATCAGAACACGTCCGAAGTGCTGTTCGACAAGAATTCGACCTCGGTCGTGCCGATCGCGTCCATCACCAAACTGATGACGGCGATGGTCGTGCTCGATTCGAAGTCGCCGCTCACCGATCCGGTCGAGGTCACCGACGAGGACCGCGACTACGAGAAGCATACGGGCTCGCGCCTGCACGTGGGGGCGGTCTTGTCGCGCGAAGACATGCTGCATATCGCGTTGATGGCGTCGGAGAATCGCGCTGCCGCTGCGCTGTCGCGCTACTTCCCGGGCGGGCGGCCCGCATTCGTCGCGGCGATGAACGCCAAAGCCAAAGAACTCGGCATGAACGACACGCATTTCGAGAATCCGACCGGCCTAACGAGCCATAACGTCTCGACGGCGCGCGATCTCGTCAAGATGATCAATGCGGCATATCAATACCCGCTCATTCGCAAGTTCTCGACCGATCGCAGCTATGAGGTCTATCCGGGCAGGGGCGTGCTGGCCTACAACAGCACCAATGCGCTCGTGCGCAACCCGACCTGGGACATTGGCTTGCAGAAGACGGGTTTCATCAACGAAGCCGGGGAGTGCCTCGTGATGCAGGCGACCATTCACGGCCGTCCGGTGGTGATGGTGCTGCTCGACTCCGCGGGTAAATACTCGCGCTTTGCCGATGCCACGCGCCTGCGCAAATGGCTCGACGATTCCGACGGCCAGCGCATTACGAGCGCGGACGCAGGCGGTCGCGGCACCTAACGCTGGCCCGGCTCCGCCGCTCGGTAGTCGAGTCGGTGCAACAAAAAAGCCCCGCATTCAACGCGGGGCTTTTTGTTTCCGTGAGGACGAAATCAGTGCGCGCCCGCTTTTCGCTGCACTTCCGGCGGCGCCGCTTCGGGGTGATAACCGAGCGATTCCGAGATGACTAGGGCGGTGTGGTTCAGTTGCGCGATCCACGCGTCTTGCAGACGGTCGGCCGGCGCGGACAGCGACAAGCCGGCCACGAGCTTGCCCGTATCGTCGTAGATGCCCGCCGCGATGCAGCGCACACCGAGTTCGAGTTCCTCGTTATCGCGTGCGCATGCTTGCTGGCGCACCTGGGCGAGTTCCTTTTCCAGTCTCGAGATATCGGTGATGCTGTTCTGGGTGTGGCCCGAGAGCCCGGTCCTCATCGCGTAGGCGCGCACGCGCGATGCCTCGTCGGCCGCGAGAAAAAGCTTGCCTACCGAGGTCAGGTGCAGCGGCGCACGGCCCCCGATCGCGCGCACGACCTGCATGCCCGAGCGCTCGGAGTAGGCGCGCTCGATATAGACGATCTCGTCGCCTTGCCGCACCGATAGGTTCACCGTTTGCCCGGTCATGCGGTGCAGCTCGCGCATCGGCGCGAGCGCCGCATCGCGCACCGACAGTCGCGCCTTGACCAGATTGCCGAGTTCGAGCAGCCGCATGCCTAGGCGATACGTGCCCGGATCGGAGCGATCCACCAGACGGCACGTCACCATGTCGTTCAAGATCCGGTGCGCCGTGGACGGGTGCAACTCGGTGCCCAGCGCGAGTTCCTTGAGGCTGACCGGATCGGTGTGGGCGGCAAGGGCGTCGAGCAGGCGCATCATGCGTTCGATGACTTGAATCGACGTTTTGGAGTCCCGGTTCGTCTCGCTCATTGGAAATCGATTGACTCGGCAATTAATAGGTGGCGTCCATTGTATCTCGTATCGTGAAAAAAGCGAACGCCGTTTGAATGCGCCCTCGGGTCGGCACCGCGCCCTTTTTTTCGATTTATTCCCCGCTTCGGAGCGCAAACGTCGGATAATCGACCCATTTCGTTCATCTTTGGGTGCCCATGCGCGTTGGACTATTTGTCACGTGTCTGATCGATCTGATGCGCCCCGAGATCGGTTTCTCGGCGGTCAAGTTGCTCGAGCAGGCCGGCTTCGACGTGAGCGTGCCGCCCGCGCAAACTTGCTGCGGGCAGCCTGCTTACAACTCGGGGGAGCGGCGCATCGCGCGCGATCTCGCCGAGAAAATGCTGCGCGAATTCGAGCAGTTCGAATACGTCGTCGTCCCCTCGGGCTCGTGCGGCGGGATGGTCGCCGCGCATTACGGCGATCTTTTTCGCGACGATCCCGAGCTCACGGGCCGCTTCGAGCGGTTGCGGCCAAAAGTGTATGAATTGACCGATTTTCTCGTCAAGGTCGCGAAAGTGCGCTTGGAGCCCGGATCGTTCGCCGGACCGGTGACATATCACGATTCGTGCTCGGGGCTGCGCGAGCTGGGCGTCAAATCCCAGCCGCGCGAGTTGCTCGCGCAGCGCGGCATCGCCGTGACGGAAATGAAGGACTGCGAGCATTGCTGCGGCTTCGGCGGCACCTTCGCCGTGAAGTACGGCAATATTTCGACTGCCATCGTCGACGAGAAATGCGCGAACGTCCAAGCGAGCGGAACCGGTTGCGTCGTGCTGGGCGACCTGGGTTGCATGCTGAACATCGAAGGGCGGTTGCGTCGCACGGGCGACACCACGACGCGCGTGCTGCATATCGCTCAAGTCCTGGCCGGCGACGCCGACCGGTAAGGCCTCGCGCCGCATTCTCCGAAAGGACCGATCGAGCCATCCATGCAAGTTCAATCGATGCATTTCAAGGCGCGCGCGAAAGAAGGGCTGGCCGATGCGCGCCTCCAGCAGAACCTGAAGAAACTGTCCACGAAATTCGTGTCGGCGCGCGCGGCGGCCATGACGGCGATCGACTTCCCAGCGACGCGCGCCGAATTGAAAGCGCGCCGCGACCGGGCGCTCGAGCATCTGGACGTTTGGCTCGAAACCTTCGAGCGCGAGGCGGCGCGCCGGGGCACCACCGTGCTGTACGCCGAAACCACGCGCGACGCGGCTCGGCTCGTAGCCGAGATTGCCCGCAAGCACGACGTCAGGAAAGTCATCAAGACGAAATCGATGGTTTCCGAGGAGATGCAGCTGAACGCCGTGCTCGCCGAAATGGGCGTGCAGTCGGTCGAAACGGACCTGGGCGAATACATCCTGCAAATCAACGACAACGAGCCGCCCAGTCACATCATTGCGCCGGTGGTTCACAAGGACAAAGAGCAGATCGCCGATTTGTTCGCGGCCACGCACGGCCGGCCGCGTCTGACGGAAATTCCGGACATGACGCGCGAGGCGCGGGAGGTGCTGCGTCCTCACTTTCTGTCCGCCGACATGGGTGTGACGGGCGGCAACTTCGTCATAGCCGAGACCGGCTCGGTGGCGCTCGTGACCAACGAGGGCAACGAAGGGATGTGCACGGTGTTGCCGCGTGTTCATGTGGCCGTCACCGGCATCGAAAAAGTGCTGCCGACGCTGGAGGATCTCGCGCTGGCGATGCGCTTGTTGCCGCGCAGCGCCACGGGGCAAGTCACGGCGAATTATTTCTCTCTGCTGACGGGGCCGCGCGGCGCAGGCGATCTCGACGGCCCCGAGCATATGTACGTCGTGCTCGTGGACGGCGGGCGCACGGGATTGATCGGCGGCGCTTTCCAAGAGATGTTGCGATGCATTCGCTGCGGCGCCTGCATGAACCACTGTCCCGTCTATCAAAAGGTCGGCGGCCATGCCTATGGGTGGGTCTATCCGGGGCCGATGGGCTCCGTGCTGACACCGAGCTACGTCGGCCTCGACAAGGCGCTCGATTTGCCGCAGGCGGCCACGTTGTGCGGCGAATGCAATGCCGTCTGTCCTGTCGGCATTCCGATTTCCGACTTGCTGCGCAAGCTGCGCGAAAAGCAAGTGGAGCGCCGTCTTCGCCCTTGGACCGAACGCGCGGCGCTGGCTGCCTGGGGATTCATGGTGCTGCGGCCCGCGTTGTACGCCATGATCACGAAGTTGGCCGTGCGGTTGCTTGAACGCTCCGGAGGAAGCCGGCGCTCGATCACCCATTTGCCGTTCGGCCGCGGGTGGACGGCGACGCGCGACATGCCGGCGCCTGTCGGCCGCACGTTCCGCGAACTCTATGCCGCCCAGCGCAGTCACAAAGGCTGAGCGGGGCGACGGCGCGAACTGGCGCCGGGTGTCCCTTTCATTGTTTATCCAGGTGCAACGCTGAATTCGCTATTTGCCTCTTTGTCCCGATAGTCTTCGTTTATAGAATGCGTTCTATGGATAAGCGGGTGCGCGACTGGCGCGTGCTCGGCGGGCAAGGGGCGCGAAAATGAAAACGACAAAAGCGGGCTATTTCTCGAGCTACTGGCCGGTAGCGTTGGTCGCGGCATTGATCGTGCTGGCCGCGCTGCGCGCGTACGGCGACGGCGGCGCGACGCGCCAGCCGTTGCCTGCCGAGCGCGTGACGGCCGAACTGGCTCGCACCGTGTCTTACGGATTGATCGACGCCGGCACCGCTAAAAGCGCATCGGCCGTTCATCGGACCGATGCCCGCGCCGTGGCGGCGGAGGCATCGTAAGTGCGCTGCTCGTATAATCGAGCGTTTCTGCGGGCAGCCTGTCGGCCGGTGAACGTTGCGTTTCGCCGCCGCGTCGCGTGCGCCGGGCAGGTTGCGTCATGCCAATGAAGTCGATGAAAAGCGTCTCGATTTGCTTCGTCTGCCTCGGAAATATTTGTCGTTCGCCAACGGCGGAAGCGGTCATGCGCGCGCAGGTCGAAGCGGCCGGTCTTTCGCAGCGGATTTTCATCGATTCGGCCGGCACGGGCGACTGGCACGTCGGCAAAGCGCCGGATGAGCGCGCCCAGCTGGCAGGGCATGCGCGCGGCTACCAACTGGCCCCGTTGCGGGCGCGCCAAGTCTCGGCAGACGATTTTCGCCGTTTCGACTTGCTGCTGGCGATGGACGAGGCGAACGTCGAGAACTTGCGGCGCCTGTGTCCGCCGCAACTGCGCGATCGCGTTCGCTTGTTGCTGGAATTCGCGCCGCACCTGGGCCAGCGCGAGGTAGCCGATCCTTACTTCGGCGGCAGCGAGGGCTTCGAAGCCGTGCTCGATCAGTGCGAGGCGGCCTGCCGAGGTCTGCTGGCCCACCTGCAAATGCAGCTTGCACGAGAGGACGAAGATGCGTAGTCAATCCGGCACCAATAACCTAACTATTGCAGGGGATACTTGACTAAATTCGTCATGTATTTATACTTGACCAAAATCGTCGAGAATTCAGGTTTTTCACCCCTATGAGACTCACCACTAAAGGCCGTTTCGCCGTTACGGCGATGATCGACCTGGCACTGCGCCAGGAGCAAGGTCCGGTGACGCTCGCCGGCATCAGCCAGCGTCAGCGTATTTCGCTGTCCTACCTGGAACAATTGTTCGGCAAGCTGCGGCGCCACGGCATCGTGGAATCGGTCCGAGGGCCCGGTGGCGGCTACTACTTGGCGCGCCGCGCACAGGAAGTGACCGTGGCCGACATCATCATCGCCGTGGACGAGCCGCTCGACGCGACCCAGTGCGGCGGCAAGGGGTCCTGCGAGGGCACCAAGCAGCATGACGGCCACTGTATGACGCACGAACTCTGGTCCACGTTGAACCAGAAGATGGTCGAGTACTTGGATTCGGTTTCGCTGCAAGCGCTAGTCGAGCAGCAACGGGCGCGCGAGGGGTCGCCGGCCGTGCTGCGCGACAGGCGCAGCGAGGCCGCGGCCACGGAAGCGGCGCGTGTCGCACCGAAAGGACCGAATTCCGTATTCAATATCGCGAGTTCGTGAGGTCTGCGCCAAAGCCAGCGCCAAGACGGAACGAACCGACGAGCTATAACGATTTTCCCCCGGAGCCATTGATGACTAACGAGACGCCCCACCTGCCCATTTACATGGACTACAGCGCGACGACGCCCGTCGACCCGCGCGTGGTGGACAAGATGATCCCGTATCTGCGCGAGCAGTTCGGCAACCCGGCTTCACGCAGCCACTCGTATGGGTGGGATGCGGAGCGTGCGGTGGAAGAGGCGCGCGAGCAAGTCGCCGCACTCGTGAATGCCGACCCGCGCGAGATCATCTGGACCTCGGGCGCCACGGAATCCGACAACTTGGCCATCAAAGGCGCCGCGCACTTCTACAAGAGCAAGGGCAAGCACATCGTCACCGTGAAGACCGAGCACAAAGCTGTGCTAGACACGTGCCGGGAACTCGAGCGCGAAGGCTTCGAAGTCACGTATCTCGACGTCAAGAGCGATGGCTTGATCGATCTCGATGTCTTCAAGGCCGCGCTGCGGCCCGACACGATTCTCGTTTCGGTCATGTCGGTGAACAACGAGATCGGCGTCATTCAAGACATCGAAGCGATCGGCGAGATCTGTCGCGAAAAGGGCATCGTGTTTCACGTCGATGCGGCGCAGGCCACGGGGAAAATCGAAATCGATCTGAACCGGCTGAAGGTCGACCTGATGTCCTTCTCGGCGCACAAGACGTACGGCCCCAAGGGCATCGGCGCGCTTTACGTGCGCCGCAAGCCGCGCGTGCGCATCGAAGCGCAAATGCACGGCGGCGGCCATGAGCGCGGCATGCGCTCGGGCACGCTGGCGACGCACCAAATCGTTGGCATGGGCGAAGCATTTCGCATTGCCCGCGAAGAAATGGCCACCGAGAACGAGCGCGTTCGCATGCTGCGGGATCGCTTGCTGCGCGGCTTGACCGAGATGGAAGAGGTCTATGTCAACGGCGACATGGAGCGCCGCGTGCCGCACAACTTGAACATCAGCTTCAACTTCGTCGAAGGCGAATCGCTGATCATGGCGATCAAGGACGTCGCGGTTTCGTCAGGCTCGGCTTGCACCTCGGCTTCGCTCGAGCCTTCGTACGTGCTGCGGGCGTTGGGCCGCAACGACGAACTCGCGCATAGCTCGATCCGCTTCACGGTCGGCCGCTTCACGACGGAGCAGGACGTCGATTACGTCGTCGATCTTCTCAAGAGCAAGATTGCGAAGTTGCGCGATCTGTCTCCGCTCTGGGAAATGCATCAGGACGGCATCGATCTGACCACCATCAAGTGGGCCGCACACTAATCGCCATACGAACGAATCCAGGAGCTTGATCATGTCTTACAGCAGTAAAGTTCTCGATCATTATGAAAACCCGCGCAACGTCGGCTCGTTCTCGAAGGACGACGACGCGGTAGGTACCGGCATGGTGGGCGCCCCGGCCTGCGGCGATGTCATGAAGCTGCAGATTCGCGTCGGCGCCGATGGCGTCATCGAGGACGCCAAGTTCAAGACCTATGGCTGCGGTTCGGCCATCGCTTCGAGTTCGCTCGTCACCGAATGGGTGAAGGGCAAGACGCTCGACGAAGCGCTGTCGATCAAGAACACGCACATCGCCGAGGAATTGGCGTTGCCGCCGGTGAAGATCCACTGCTCGATCCTCGCGGAAGACGCCATAAAGGCGGCGGTGGCCGATTACAAGCAACGTCACGGCGTCGCGCCAGCGGCAGACGCCGAGGCCAAGCAGCACGTCGCGTAAGCATCGAGCATCATGGCGATCACTTTGACCGAAAAGGCCGCACAGCACGTGCAGAAGTACCTCGCTCGCCGCGGCAAGGGCCTGGGGCTGCGCCTGGGCGTGCGCACGACGGGGTGCTCGGGCCTCGCGTACAAGCTCGAATACGTCGACGAATTCGAACCGGAGGATCAAATCTTCGAATGCAACGGCGTCAAGGTCGTCGTGGATCCGAAGAGCCTCGCCTACATCGACGGCACGGAGCTCGACTTCGCGCGGGAAGGGTTGAATGAAGGGTTCAAATTCAACAACCCGAACGTGAAGGATGAATGCGGCTGCGGCGAGTCCTTCCGCGTATGACGCATCCTGCCGCCCAGGGCGGTCGATAAGGCGGCATTGGCCGCCTTTTTGTTTCCGGCGCGCCGTCGCGCGGCACAGGTGGCGGGCGGCGGCGCCGGCCGCGCTCGTGTCGACGGCGGACGTTACACCGACGATTGACCCCATGTCCTCGATCCAAGACAGCCATTTCGATTTGTTCCATCTGCCCGAGCGGTACACGCTCGATTTGGATGCGCTCGAGCATGCCTATCGCACCGTGCAGGCGCAGGTGCATCCGGATCGCTTCGCCGCGGCGGGCGACGCGCAAAAGCGCATCGCCATGCAATGGGCGACGCGCGCGAACGAAGCCTATCGGACGCTGCGCGATCCGCTCAAACGTGCGACCTATCTTCTGTCGCTGCGCGGCGTCGATGTCGGCGCGTCGGAAAATACCGCCATGGAGCCCGCGTTCTTGATGCAGCAGATGGAATGGCGCGAGCGCGTCGAGGACGCCGCGGACGCGAAGAACGTCGTCGAGTTGATGGCGTTGCTGAGCGAATTGCGCGACGAAGAGCGTGTGCGCTTCGAGCGGCTCGCGACCTTGCTCGACAACGGCGCGGATCAGCCTGCCGCCGAGGCGGTGCGGCAACTGATGTTTCTCGAGCGTGTCGCGGGCGAAATCGGGCGGCAAATCGAGCGCCTCGAGCACTGAGGTCCACCGGAAGGGGGACGACGACGTTGGCGCGGCAGGTCGAACCCGCAGGGGGCGCGACCGCTCGACAGCGCGATAGGTGCAGCGCGACGGTCGCGTTGCGCGCGATAATCGATGTTTCCGCCGAAACGGGCGGGCCACGAACCACATTGACCAGAATGGCTCTACTGCAAATCTCGGAACCCGGCATGGCGCCGGCGCCGCATCAGCGGCGGCTCGCTGTCGGCATCGATCTCGGTACGACGAACTCGCTCGTCGCCGCCGTTCGCAACAGCGTTGCGGAGGCCCTGCCCGATGAGCAAGGCCGCATCCTCTTGCCCTCGGTGGTGCGCTACCTCGAGCGCGGCGGTCGTCGCATCGGCCACACGGCCAAAGAGGAAGCCGTGCTCGATCCGCGCAATACGATCGTCTCGGTCAAGCGCTTCATGGGGCGCGGCAGACAGGAGGTCGAAGGCGTCGAAAACGCCCCGTATGAGTTCGTCGATGCGCCCGGGATGGTGCAGATCCGCACGGCCGACGGCGTAAAGAGCCCGGTCGAGGTTTCCGCTGAAATTCTCGCGACGCTGCGTCAGCGGGCGGAGGATTCGCTCGGGGACGAGCTTGTCGGCGCAGTGATCACGGTGCCGGCTTACTTCGACGAAGCGCAGCGTCAGGCGACGAAAGATGCCGCGCGGCTCGCGGGGCTGAACGTCTTGCGTTTGCTCAACGAGCCCACGGCGGCGGCGATCGCGTACGGTCTGGACCACAGCGCCGAGGGGCTCTATGCCGTCTACGATTTGGGAGGCGGCACGTTCGATTTGTCGATTCTGAAACTGACCAAGGGCGTTTTCGAAGTGCTCGCGGCCGGCGGCGATTCCGCGCTCGGCGGTGACGACTTCGATCACATCTTGTTCCGGCACGTATTGACGCAGGCCGGTCTCGCACCTCAGTCGCTCGCGGCCGAGGACGTGCGCCTATTGCTGGATCGCGTGCGCACCGCGAAGGAAGCGCTGTCGGCCGCGGCGCAAGCGAGCGTCGAAGCGACGCTCGCCGGCGGCACGGCGGTGCGCGTGGACATCACGGAAACCGAGTTTGCGGAGCTCGTGCGGCCGCTCGTCGACCGTACGCTCGCGCCGACGAGAAAGGCGTTGCGCGACGCGAAGATCACGCCGGAAGACGTCAAGGGCGTCGTGCTCGTGGGCGGGGCCACACGGATGCCCGTCGTTCGCCGCGCCGTCGAAGCGTTCTTCGGTCAGCCGCCGCTGATCGACCTCGATCCCGATCAAGTCGTCGCGCTCGGGGCCGCAATCCAGGCTGATCTACTGGCCGGCAACCGCACGGGCGACGACTGGTTGCTGCTCGATGTGATTCCGCTATCGCTCGGCGTAGAGACGATGGGCGGCCTCGTCGAGAAAATCATTCCGCGCAATTCGACGATACCGGTCGCGCGTGCGCAGGAATTCACCACATTCAAGGACGGCCAGACAGCGATCGCCATTCACGTAGTGCAGGGCGAACGCGAGCTCGTCTCGGACTGCCGTTCGCTCGCGCGTTTCGAGTTGCGCGGTATTCCGCCGATGACCGCCGGCGCCGCGCGCATTCGTGTGACCTACCAGGTGGACGCCGATGGCCTGCTGTCGGTGTTTGCCCGCGAGCAACATTCGGGAGTCGAGGCATCGGTCGTCGTCAAACCGTCGTATGGGCTGGCCGACGAAGAGATCGCGCGCATGCTCGAGGATAGCTTCCGGACGGCGGAAGTCGATATGCGGGCGCGAGCGCTGCGCGAAGCGCAGGTCGAGGCCCAACGTCTGCTCGAGGCGACGCAAGCGGCGCTGCTTGCCGACGGCGAATTGCTGGCCGAGGATGAACGTGCAGGAGTGGATGAGGCGCTCGCCCGTTTGCGCGAGGCGGCGCAAGGCGCCGACACCGATGCGATCGAGGCGGCGACCCGCGCGCTCGCCGAGCAGACCGACGAGTTCGCGGCCCGGCGCATGAACAAGAGCATTCGCCAGGCACTGAAGGGCCGCAAGCTCGACGATATCTGACGGCGCGATACGCCGCTATAGAATGACACGGCGAGCCGTGCTCGCCGCCCCACCCAATACAGTCAGAACGGGATTTTTAATGTCTCAAATCGTTGTCCTGCCGCACGTGGAACTATGCCCGGAAGGGGCGGTGTTCGAGGCCACACCGGGCCAAAGCATCTGCGATGCGCTGCTCGAACACGGCGTCGAAGTCGAGCATGCCTGTGAAAAGTCTTGCGCTTGCACCACATGTCATGTGATCGTGCGGGAAGGCTTCGAAGCGCTCGCGCCGTCGGAAGAAGACGAAGACGATTTGCTCGACAAGGCGTGGGGTCTCGAGCCTACCTCGCGGTTGTCATGCCAGGCGCTGGTGCCGCAGGACAAGGATCTGGTGGTCGAGATTCCGCGGTACTCGATCAACCACGCGAAAGAGAACCATTGACGCCCAAGGAGGGAGCAGCCATGAAGTGGACGGACGTACAAGAAATCGCGATGGCCCTCACCGACAAATACCCCGCGACGGATCCCCAGAACATCCGTTTCACCGATCTCCATCGGTGGGTGATGGAATTGGAGGGCTTCGACGACGACCCTAATCGGTCGAGCGAGAAAATTCTCGAGGCGATCCAACTGGCCTGGATCGAAGATTCGGCAGAGTAGGGCGCGGGCACGAACCGGGCGTGAAGACGCCAGCTTCCCATTCCCGCGTGCCGGACTTGAAAAAAGGCGACCTTTCGTGGGTCGCCTTTTTTATGCGCCGCCCGCCCGGATGAACTGTATGGCGTTACACGTCGGGCAGAGGTAACTCGCCCATCCCGGCGGCATCTCCGCCCGCCCGCTCAACCCGCCGCGAGCGTGCCGTGTTCGATGTGAACGCGCTCGCCTTGCTGAAACGGCGGCGGTTGACGATAGGTGAAGTAACGCGTGTGACCGTTGGCCATCCGCACGCGAACCTGGTAGCTCGTTTCGCTACGCAGGTGTTTTTCGACGGCATTGCCGGCAAAGCCGCCGCCTACCGCGCCAAGGACGGTCATCGCCGTGCGGCCCGTTCCTCGGCCGAATTGGTTGCCCAGCAAGCCGCCCGCCACCGCGCCGCCGACGGCGCCGACCCCCGTTCCCCGTCCTTCATGCCGCACGGCCGCGATCGATTCCACGGTGCCGCAGGTGGAGCAGTAGGCAGATTGAGCGCTTGGCTGTTGCGGCTGAGCGTAGGGTTGTTGGGCTAGTTGCTGCTGTTGGACCTGCTGTTGTCGATAAGGCGGCTGTCCCGGTTGTCCAGGCTGTTGCTGTTGGGCGTACGAAGGCTGAGCGGGGTTCCCCTCGGCGTAAGGCACTTGGCCCGGCGCCGGAGGCGCGCTTTGGGCCGATTGGGTCGGGCTTGCTGCCGGCGGCTGCGTCTGTTGTTCCTGCGGCTGTTGCTGGCTCGTCAGCGCCGACATATTGGCGGGAGCGGCCGAGTCGACGACAGGCTGCGATCCGACCTGTGCGCTTTGCGCCTGGTCGGTCTGCACACTCGAACTCGATGCTTTGGGAAACACGCCCGTGATAGCAGCGGTGGCGGCCAGGCTCGCCACGATGACGGTGCCGGCCGCGACGGCAATCAGTGGGTGCAGGCGACGAGTGGATGTGGTCGGATTATTCATCTTGCGCCTCCGTGGATACGAAAGCCATTTATCGGAACAACGATAGTGTCGATCATCGCGGCACGGTCGCGGTTTCAATTTGTAACCTTCGCATAGGGGCGCAAAGGGGAGCGCGGCCGCACGGCCCAAGGGGCCGCTGGCAACGTGAGCAACGGCATAAGGGTCGAATCGGGTGTAAAAAAGCCGTTCACGGCAACGCTGCGAACGGCTTTTACCGATGGTTACAAACTTCCGTGGCGGGTACGCGTCAATCTTCGCGGCGCAAGTGCGGGAACAAGATGACGTCGCGGATGCTGGGGCTATCGGTCAGCAGCATGACCAGGCGGTCGATGCCGATGCCGCAGCCGCCCGTCGGCGGCATGCCGTATTCGAGCGCGCGGATGTAGTCGGCGTCGTAGTACATCGCTTCCTCGTCACCGGCGTCTTTCTGCTCGACTTGCTTCTTGAAGCGCGCTGCTTGATCTTCGGGGTCGTTCAATTCCGAGAAACCATTCGCGATTTCGCGGCCTGTAATGAACAGTTCGAAGCGCTCGGTGATACCTTCCACGCAATCCGATGCACGCGCAAGCGGCGATACTTCGACCGGATAGTCGATGATGAAGGTCGGCTCCCACAATTGCGCTTCCGCCGTTTCTTCGAACAGCGCCAATTGCAGCGCCCCCGCGCCGGCGTTCAAGAACATCGGCTGCGTCGTGTCGACACCCAGACGCTTGAGCTCGGTGCGCAGGAATGCGGCGTCGCCCAGTTGCGCATCGGTATAGTCGGGCGCGTACTTGCGAATTGCCTGCGTGATCGTCAGCCGATGGAACGGCTTGGACAGATCGAGCTCGCGGCCCTGATACACGATGTTCGCGGTGCCCAGGGCGTCGATGGCCGTCTGGCGAAGCAACTGCTCCGTGAAATCCATGAGCCACGTGTAATTGGTGTACGCGGCGTAGAACTCCATCATCGTGAATTCGGGATTGTGCCGCGGGGAGACGCCTTCGTTGCGGAAGTTGCGGTTGATCTCGAAGACGCGTTCGAAGCCGCCCACGATCAATCGCTTCAGATAGAGCTCGGGCGCGATGCGCATGAACATCTGCATGTCGAGCGCATTGTGGTGCGTCACGAACGGCTTTGCCGCGGCGCCGCCCGGAATCGGGTGCAGCATGGGCGTTTCGACTTCCATGAAGTCGGCGTCGGACATGAACTTACGAATCGAGGAAATCGCTTTCGTCCGCGCGACGAAGGTCTTACGCGCCTCCGGCGTCACGATCAAATCGACGTAACGTTGGCGATAGCGCATTTCTTGATCCGACAAACCGTGAAACTTGTCGGGCAGGGGGCGCAGCGCCTTCGAGAGCAGGCGCAACTCGGTGCAGCGCACCGACAACTCGCCCTTGTTCGTGCGAAACAGCACTCCGCGCGCGGCGACGATGTCGCCCAGGTCCCACTTCTTGAAAGCCTCGTACGTTTGCTCGCCGACATCGGCCGGCGTCACGAAGAACTGGATCTGCCCCGAGCCGTCGCGCACGGTCGCGAAGCTTGCCTTTCCCATCACGCGTTTGAGCATCATGCGGCCCGCGACGGCCACTTGCAGCGCGGCCGCTTCGAGTGCTTCCTTGTCGGTATCGGCGTGCTGCGCTTGCAGATCGCCCGCATGGTGCGTCGGCGTGAAATCGTTCGGGTAGGCGATGCCCGCCTCGCGCAACGCACGCAGCTTCTCGCGCCGCTCCGCGATGATCTTGTTCTCGTCGAGCACTGCGTCGACGGTGGGGAGTGTCGATTCGGTCATGGTGTATCCGCTGCGCTTACACGCCTTGTTTCAGGCTGGCGCTGATGAATTCGTCGAGGTCGCCGTCGAGCACGGCCTTCGTGTTGCTGATTTCCACGTTCGTGCGCAAATCCTTCACACGGCTCTGATCGAGCACGTACGAGCGAATCTGGTGGCCCCAGCCCACGTCGGTCTTGCTGGATTCGAGCTTGTCCTGCTCCACCTGGCGTTTGCGCATTTCGGCTTCGTACAAGCGCGATTTGAGCATGGCCATCGCCTCGGCGCGGTTGCGGTGCTGCGAGCGGTCGTTCTGGCATTGCACGACGATGCCCGACGGCATGTGCGTAATGCGCACGGCCGAGTCGGTCTTGTTGATGTGCTGCCCGCCGGCGCCCGAGGCGCGGTAGGTGTCGATGCGCAAATCGGCCGGGTTGATGTCGACTTCGATCGAATCGTCGATTTCGGGGTAGACGAACACCGATGAAAACGACGTGTGACGGCCGCCCGACGAATCGAACGGCGACTTGCGCACGAGACGGTGGATGCCGGTTTCGGTGCGCAAGAAGCCATAGGCGTACTCGCCCTCGACCTTGATCGTCGCGTTCTTGATGCCCGCGACGTCGCCTTCGGATTCCTCGAGCACCTCGGTCTTGAAACCCTTGCGCTCGCAATAGCGCAGGTATTGGCGCAGCAGCATCGACGCCCAATCGCAGGCTTCGGTGCCGCCGGCGCCGGCTTGGATATCGATGAAGGCGTTGTTCGGATCGGCCGGGTTGGAGAACATCCGGCGAAATTCGAGATCGGCGACGCGCGCTTCGATTTTCTGCGCATCGGCTTCGCAAGCGACGAGCGTCTCGTCGTCGTTTTCCTCGCGGGCCATCTCGAACAGGTCGTGCGCGTCGCGCAGGTCCGTATCGAGTGCGGAAAGCGTCAGCACGGCGCCTTCTAGGGACTTCTTTTCCCGGCCGAGGGCCTGGGCGTGCTTGGCGTCGTTCCAGACGTTCGGATCTTCGAGTTCCTTGTTGACTTCTGCTAGACGCGCGGCTTTGGCGTCGTAGTCAAAGATACCCCCGTAGCTCGCCCGCGCGCCGGCGCAAGTCTGCTAAAGAGCTTTCGATCGCATTCAGGCGTTCGGCTTCCATGTCGATCTGCTTCGCTTCGTCAAAAGGGGAAATTATAGCTGATCAGCGGCCGGGGCTTGGCGGATGAGCACCCCGGATGCTGCGTGGCCGGTGGGGCCTGGGCGTGATCCCGTTCGCATATGAAGGGGGAAACACGCTCGGTCGTGCACACGTTCGTAGCGAGGTGTTTTCGGGCGCTTCGCTTCTGAACGAAGCGAATTCCTGCCTTATCAATTCCTGCTTTATCTATTGCGAATGCGGAGCTGCGGCAACAGTTGCGAGCAGATGAGCGCTAACGGTGCGGTGGGGCGCCCGAGATTGCTCGAATCTTTTGTGATTGGGCTTAGGCGTGTGCAAGAGCGCGTGCAACCGAAAGAGGCGCGGCCTCCTGGCGTTCATCGCGCGGCCACTGCGTGCTCCACGATCAACTGGACGCGCACGACACCGTTCCAACTGTCGGCCGCGAGCCGATAGGCGAGCCGCGCACGTGCCGGAAGCGTGTCGGTGTGATTGAACCAAATCGCCTGGAAGCGCTGTCTGCCGCGCGCGAGTTGCAGCTTCAAATGCTTGTCTTTCACCAGCGCCTGCGACACGACGTCGAATTCGCCCGAAAACGTCGGAGCGGGGAAGCCTTGTCCCCAGACGGCAGCGTCGATCAGTTCGACGACTTGCGGCGTGAAGTAAGCGTCTTCGAGTTCACCATCGGTCATCACGACGCGCGCGAGCGCATCGTCGTCGAGCGCCGCGCGCGCGACCGCCTCGAACGCCTGCGCAAAGCGCGGCACGTCGCGCGCGGCCAGCGTGACGCCGGCGGCCATCGCGTGACCGCCGAACTTGCCGATGAGACCGGGCTCGCGCTTGGCGATCAAGTCGAGTGCGTCGCGCAAATGAAACCCGGGGATCGAGCGGCCGGAGCCCTTGACGAGTTCGCCGCGCTCGTCGGCCAGCGCGAACGTGAACGCGGGCCGATGATATTTTTCCTTGAGACGCCCGGCGACGATGCCGATCACGCCCTGGTGCCAGCTTTCGTTGAAGAGCGTGATCGTCGCGCGGCCTTCGGGGTCGAGCGTCGCGATTTCGTCGAGCGCCTGCTGCTGCATGCCGGCTTCGATCTCGCGCCGCTCGCGATTCATCGCGTCGAGCTGCTGCGCGAGCTCCCACGCGCGCCCGACATCGTCGGTCGTCAGGCATTCGATGCCGAGCGACATATCCGACAAACGCCCGGCGGCGTTCAACCGCGGACCCAACGCGAAGCCCAGATCGAAGCCCGAAGCGCTGCGCGCGTCGCGGCCGGCCGCGCGAAACAGGGCGGCGATGCCCGGTTGCATGCGGCCGCGGCGGATGCGTGCGAGGCCCTGCGCCACCAGCACGCGGTTGTTGCCGTCGAGCTTGACGACATCGGCCACGGTGCCGAGAGCAACGAGATCGAGCAGGCCGTCCAGCCGTGGCTCCGGTATCCCGGCCTTGCCAAGGGCGCCGTCGTGACCGAACGCGCCTTGCTCGCGCAGCCGCGCGCGCAGTGCGAGCAGCACGTAGAACATCACGCCGACGCCCGCGATGCACTTGCTCGGGAACGCGCAGCCGGGCTGATTCGGATTCACGATCGCACGGGCGGCCGGCAGCGCATCGCCGGGCAGGTGGTGATCGGTGACGAGGACATCGATGCCGCGCGCGTTTGCCGCCGCCACGCCATCGACGCTCGCGATGCCGTTGTCCACCGTGATCAGCAAATCCGGGCTGCGCTCGGCGGCAAGCTCGACGATTTCGGGCGTCAGCCCGTAGCCGTATTCGAAGCGATTCGGCACGAGGTAATCGACCCGGGCGCCGAACATGCGCAGTCCGCGCACGGCCACGGCGCAGGCGGTCGCGCCGTCGCAGTCGTAATCGGCGACGACGAGCAGGCGCTTGTCTTGGGCGATGGCATTGGCCAGCAATGCGGCCGCGTCGCTCGCGCCCTTTAACGCGACGGGCGGCACGAGTCGCGTGAGTGCGGTTTCGATCTCGTCGGGCATACGCACGCCGCGCGCGGCATAGAGACGCGCGAGAATCGGATGGAGGCCGTGGCGGATCAACGCAGCTTCGTCGGCGGGCGAGCACGCGCGGTTGACGATTCGAGTCATGCTGGAAAGCCGGGAAGGAGAGAGTGCGTGAGGGACGACACAGCGCAAATGCCGTACTGCGGCGCTCGATACGGCGACACCCGCCGAGGCTCGCCGTATCGAGCGCACACGGCAGCAAGCGGGCGCCGCATCACTCGAACAGCGACGCGAGCACGCGCCGGCGCCAAAACTTGCGCAAGTCGCCGCGGGTGGCGGCGAGAGTGACCGAGCTGGTATCGCCCGCCAGCGTTAGGGCTAACGCGCCCAGGCGGCCCGCCTCGAGCGCCTCGAGCGCGGGCGCGAACCAGTCGCGCTCGATGCGGCCCAGCGCGTCTTGCCAAGCGGCCCAATCTTGGGCGATGAACGGTGCGGCGAACGGTTCCAACTCCACCAGCGTTTGGCCGGCGCCCAGCGGCGCCAGCGCTTCGAACGAGGCGCTCGCGCCAGCCGTATCCACCCCCGCCGCGAGCGCCAACCCGCGCGTGGCGGCAGCGTCCGAAAGCACGCGCACGAACGGACTGCGCACGCGCTGCGCCACCCCTTGCGCATGCAGCCAAATCGAATTGACGGCCGGCAGGCCACGCGCTTCGCGAGCCTCGTTGACGGGGTGCTCGAACCAGCTCATCTGCACCTCGTTTTGCAACTTCATCCAAATGCGCGAGCGTTGGCCCGACTGCGCGTCATGCGGCAGCCAGATCTCGATGCTGCGCCCGCTCGCGCGCAATGGCGACGCGCCGGCGAGCTCGCCCAGCGCCGCGCCGGTCAAATACCAGCGGCGCGGCGTGGGCGCCACCACCTTCACACCGAGTTCTTCGATCAAGGGCTTGGCCGCGGCGAGTAGCTGGGCCGCATCTTCGTCGCTCAAATCGAGCGCCGCAGGATCGATCAGCACGAGGTGATCGTGCGCGATACGCACGTGCACGGGCTCGACGCACGCCCATTGCTCGTTGCCCGGGGCGCCGCCGTCGGCGAGTAGCATATAGGGCGCGAGCGGCGCCTCGTCGACCGCGTTCGATGCGATCGCGCCGAACTGGCGCGCAATCCAGCGTTCGTGGGGCAAGGTGCGCTGAAAATCTTCGCCCGCCACACGCTCGACGAGGGTTGCGCGGGCCAATAGCTTATCTAGCGCCGGGCTGCTCAGATCGTGCAGCGCCATGGAGGCGTCGGCCGCTGCCGGCAGCGCGAAGGGCAACAGGAGGTGAAGACGGTTGGAATGCATGATGGTGCGCATTGTATGGCAAACTGCGCGCTTGATCGGCGCCGCGCCGAACTCGCTTGCCGGCATGCGAGTTGCGCCCGCTCATGCGCGGCCACCCGCGCGGGCGCCGGGTTCACGGCCCTGCCTACGCGCGGCGCTCGCGCTGCCGCGGTAGGTCGTGGCAGCAAAGAATGGAAGGATTCGCTTGAAATTCCCTTACGAATGGCAGATTGGCTGGCGCTATACACGCGCCAGCAAGCGCACGACGGGCAACGGCTTCATTTCGTTCATCGCGGCCGTGTCGATGTCGGGCATTGCGCTCGGCGTGGCCGCGTTGATCGTCGTGTTGTCGGTCATGAACGGTTTCCAAAAAGAGGTGCGTGACCGCATGTTGTCGGTTCTCGCGCACGTCGAAATTTTCTCGCCGACGGGTGAGATGCCCGATTGGCAGCGCACGGCTTTCGAAGCACGCCGCAATCCGGCGGTGATAGGCGCGGCCCCGTACGTCGACGCGCAGGCGCTGCTCACCCGGCAAGAGGCCGTGAGCGGCGTGGCGCTGCGCGGCGTGGAGCCCTCGCTGGAACCGCAAGTGTCCGAAATCGGCAACGACATGAAGGCGGGCCGGTTGACGAGCCTCGAGCCGTCCCAGTTCAATATCGTGCTCGGCGCCGATCTGGCCGCCAACCTCGGCGTTTCCGTCGGCGACAAGGTCACGCTCGTCGCACCCGAAGGTTCGATGACGCCCGCGGGCATGATGCCGCGCTTGAAGCAGTTCACGGTCACGGGCGTGTTCGCCTCGGGGCACTACGAATACGACAGCACCCTTGCGCTCATCAACATTCGCGACGCCGAAGCGCTCTTTCGCATCACCGCGCCCACGGGCGTGAGGCTCAAGCTCAAGGACATGCAAGAGGCGCCGCGCGTGGCGCACGAGTTGTCGCGCACGCTCTCGGGCGATCTCTACATTCGCGACTGGACGCAACAGAACAAGACGTGGTTCTCGGCGGTGAAGATCGAAAAACGGATGATGTTCGTGATTCTGACGCTGATCATCGCGGTCGCCGCGTTCAACCTCGTGTCCTCGCTCGTCATGACGGTAACGAACAAGCAGGCCGATATCGCGATCTTGCGCACCCTCGGCGCGCAGCCAGGCTCGATCATGAAGATCTTTTTCGTGCAGGGCATCACGATCGGTTTCGTGGGCACGGCAACGGGCGTTGCGCTCGGTTGCTTGATCGCCTGGAGCATCCCTTGGCTCGTGCCGATGATCGAGCATCTGTTCGGCGTTCAATTTCTGCCGCCGTCGGTCTACTTCATCACCGAACTGCCTTCCGAGTTGGTCCCGGGCGACGTGACGAGAATCGGCATCATCGCATTTGCCCTGTCGGCGCTTGCGACGCTGTACCCGAGTTGGCGGGGCGCGAAGGTGCGCCCGGCCGAGGCGCTGCGCTATGAGTGATTTTATGATCGAACGATCGACGGCGGCCGGCGCCGCATACGGCATGCACGGCCCGAACGAATGCGTGCTCGAAGCGCGTGGCATATCGAAGGCGTTCGTGCAGGGCGGGCTGAACGTGCCCGTACTGAGCGGCGCCGATCTCTCGGTGCGGCGCGGCGAAAAACTGGCGATCGTCGGCGCCTCCGGGTCCGGCAAGAGCACGCTCTTGCACGTGCTCGGCGGGCTGGACGAACCTAGCGCCGGCAGCGTTTCCTTGCTCGGGCGGCCTTTTACCGACCTGGCCGAACGCGAGCGCAATACGCTGCGCAACCGTGCGCTCGGCTTCGTCTATCAGTTCCATCACTTGCTCGCGGAATTTAGCGCGCTCGATAACGTCGCGATGCCCCTGCGCATTCGGCGCCTGCCGGCAGACGAAGCGCGGCGCGAGGCGCTCGCGACGCTCGAGCGCGTCGGCCTTGCCCATCGCGCGAAGCATCGCCCCGGCGAGCTATCGGGCGGCGAACGCCAGCGCGTCGCGATCGCGCGCGCACTCGTCACCAAGCCCGCCTGCGTGCTGGCCGACGAGCCCACCGGCAACCTCGACGGCGCGACGGCCGACAACGTGTTCAATCTCATGCTCGAGTTGTCGGCCACGCTCGAGACGAGTTTCGTCATCGTCACGCACGATGCCGATTTGGCTGGACGCTGCGACCGCATCTTGCGCCTGCGCGATGGGGTCTTGCACGAAGAGCCGTCCGTGCCCGTGTAGCCCATTTGGATGGAAGGCCGCCATGTGGATCGATACGCACTGTCATCTCGACGCGGGCGAATTCGACAGCGACCGGGACGATGTCGCGGCGGCTGCGTGCAAGGCGGGCGTGGCGCGGATCGTCATTCCCGCAGTGGCGCGGGCCAATTTTGCGATCGTGCGCGCGCTCGCGCATCGTATCGAGGGCGGCGTTTACGCGCTCGGTATCCATCCTTTGTTTGCACCGCGATCGCGCGACGACGATCTCGATGCGCTGCGCCGCGAAATCGAGGCGAGCTTGGGCGATCCGCGGTTCGTCGGCATCGGCGAGATCGGGCTCGATTACTTCGTTCCGGACCTCGACGACGCTCGTCAGCGTTTCTTCTACGATGCCCAGCTCAAGCTCGCGCGCGAGTTCGATCTACCTGTCATTTGTCACGTTCGCAAATCGCAAGACCTCGTGCTCAAAGGCTTGCGCCGCTACGGGGTCCGGCGCGGCATCGCCCATGCGTTCAATGGCAGCTTCCAGCAAGCGCGGGCTTTCATCGACCAGGGGATGCGGCTTGGATTCGGCGGCAATGTCACCTTCGAACGTGCCCGTCAAATCAGGCGGCTGGCGGCCGAGTTGCCGCTCGAGGCCATCGTCGTCGAAACGGATGCGCCCGACATTCCCCCCGCTTGGGCCTACAAGCAACGCAATGCGCCGGATCAGGTGCCTCGCATCGGCAGCGTGCTTGCCGAGCTGCGCGGCATCGCCGAAAAGGACTTGCAGATAGGCACAACGGCTAACGCTCACGCCGCGCTGCCCCGACTCGCGCTCGTTTGCGCATAATCGTCGATCGTTTGCGCCGGAGGTGACGGCTCGGCCTCGCGCGCGCGGCGGCCCTCGCATCCCGGCGCGTTGATCGAGGGAGTGCGGATGCGGGGTGTGCTGATCGGCTTTGTGCTTGGCGTCGTCATGCTGCAGCAACGCGCGTCGTTGCCGGCGCGCGGGGAATGGGCGGCGCTCGGCCTGCTGTTCGCGGCCATGTTGGGCATGACTGCATGCGCGTGGGCAAGCACGCCGGCGATCGAACGATGCGCGCGGTACGGGCGCTCGATGCGGGTTCGCATCGTCTTCGGGAGGGTCGCGGCGTACGCACCGCGCATGGCGCCCGCCGCCTTGGCGGGGGCCGCCGTCGTCGCCGGTCATGCCTATGCGGCGATGCGTGCCGAGCTGCGTTTGGCGCAAGCGCTACCGCTCGCCTGGGAGCAACGTGAGCTTGCGCTTTCGGGGCACGTGCTCGGTCTGCCCACGGGCGAGCGGGCGAACACTCGGTTCTTGTTCGCGGTCGACGTAGACGAAGTGCGACAACGAACCGGCATCGAACGCTTCCCTTCGATCGTGCAACTGCATTGGAGCGGGCGCGGACGCGGCGCGGCGCCGCCGCTTGCGCCCGGCGATCGATTTCGCTTGACGGTGCGGCTCAAGCGCCCGCACGGGTACGCCAATTTCGCAGGCCAAGACACGGAAGTTTCACTGCTCGAGCGGGGCGTGCGCGCAACCGGCGCCGTGGTGCCTGCGTCCGCCGCGATGCGCTTGCCGGGCGGCGCGGGCGGTGTTGGCGCCGTGATCGATCGGGCGCGCTTCGCATTGCGTGAGCGCATCAAGCAGGTCCTTGCCGATGCGCGGCATCGCGGCATCGTGACGGCGCTTGCGATCGGGACTCAAGATGCGATTGCCGAGGACGATCGCATTGCGTTGCGCCGTACGGGGACGAGCCACCTCGTCGCGGTATCCGGCTTGCACATCGGGTTCGTGGCGGGCCTGTGCGCCATGCTCGCCTCGTGGCTATGGCGTCGCTCGTGTTTCTTGGGAGCGATCCTTGCCGATCGAGGCAGGCGCGAGTGGCCGCTCGTATTGCCGGCGCCGGTTGTCGCCACGCTGGCCGGCGCCGTGTGCGCGCTCGGCTATGCCGCCCTTGCCGGGTTCAACGTGCCGGCGCAGCGCGCCCTGTGGATGCTCGTCGTGACGAGCATGGCATTCGTGCTCGGACGCAGCGTCGCGTTATCGCTCGTGCTCGCATGGGCGGCGGCGCTCGTGTCGATCGTCGATCCATGGGCGGTGACGTCCGCCGGCTTCTGGCTGTCTTTCGGCGCGGTTGCTGCGATCGCATTCGCGATGCGAGCCCGCTTACGCTCGCGTGCGGACAGCGAGGCGCAGCTCGACGAGCTCCACGCGATCCGCGCGACCGATGCGGCGTGGATGCCGAGGGACGAACAGCCGAACGATCCCGACCGCTCGAGGTGGCGGCGCCGGCTTGCTAGCGTGCGCGCCAAGTGCGCCGATGCGGTGCGTGCGCAATGGGCCGTCACCCTCGGCCTCGCTCCCTTGACCGCATATTGGTTCTCGCAAGTTTCGCTCGTTGGGCCGTTGGCGAATGCCGTCGCCGTGCCATGGGTGAGTGTGCTCGTCGTGCCGATCGTGCTCGTCGCGCTCATATTGCCGGCGCCGCTCGATGCGCTCGCCTACGAGGCGGCGCACGCGTTGCTCGAACCGCTGATGCGGCTATTGCATGCGCTCTCGCAAGCGCCTTGGGCTGACCGATATCCGCCGCGCCCCTCGTTGTGGGCCGTGGCGTCGGCGCTGACGGGCGTCGCCTGGTGCTCGATGCCGCGCGGCTGGCCGTTGCGCTTTGCCGCGCCGCTTGCCTGGCTGCCGCTCGTCGTCCCAGGGGCATCGCAGGTCGAGCCCGGATCGTTTCGGCTCACCGCGCTCGACGTGGGGCAGGGCGCGTCGATCCTGATCGAAACGCGCCGCCGTTCGCTGCTGTTCGATGCGGGCACCGGCCCGGAGTCGAGCAACGCGGGAGCGCGCGTCGTCGCGCCCTATCTGCGTGCCAACGGTGTCACGCGGCTCGACGCGCTCGTCGTGAGTCACGGCGATGCCGACCATGCCGGGGGCGTGCCGGCCGTGCTCGCGGCCGCCGACGTTCGGCAAGTCCTGGGCGGCTTGCCGCCAGAGCACCGCGTGTGGGACCAGGCGCAGGCGGCGGCCTTCGAGCGCCTGCGCTGTGCGGCGGGCCAACGCTGGCAATGGGACGGGGTCACGTTCGAAGTGCTCTGGCCCGAGCCCGGGCCGTTGCCGGCGCGTTCCAACGAGCAGTCGTGCGTGCTCAAGGTGAGCGCAAGCGGCATGAGCGCGCTGCTGACAGGAGACATCGGCGCCTCCTCGGAGCGCCAGCTCGCTCGCCGCAGGCCCGATGCGCTCGGCGCCGACGTGCTGATCGTCGCTCACCACGGCAGCGCAACGTCGTCCACCGAGCCTTTCCTCGATTTGGTTCAACCGCGCGTCGCGGTATTTCAGGTAGGCTATCGCAATCGCTTTCGCCATCCCCATCCGTACGTGTGGTCGCGCCTGTACGAACGCGGCGTCGCGCTGGCGCGAACCGATCGCGACGGCGCCGTGCGCGTCACGCGCGAGGGGGGCCGGATCACGCTCGAACGCTACCGGCAAACGCATGCGCGCTATTGGATGGATCGATAAAACGAACGAATCGGAGGCAGGGGCGCTTGAAAGAAATCATCCACTTTTCGCATGCGAACGGGTTTCCGGCATCGACGTACAGGACGCTCTTCGCCGAACTATCCGATGATTACGAGTTGCGCTATCTCGAACGCATCGGCCACGATCCGCGCTATCCCGTCACGAGCGATTGGCCGCATTTGGTCGAAGAGTTGCTGGCCGACATCGGCCGCCGCTACGAGCGGCCCGTGTGGCTCGTCGGCCATTCGCTCGGCGGTTATCTTTCGCTGATGGCCTCGCTCAAGCACCCGCATCTCGTGCGCGGCGTCGTCATGCTCGACTCGCCTATCGTCTCGGGTTGGCGTGCGAACGTGCTGCGTTTCTCGCAATGGACCGGGCTCGACGAGCGGCTTTCGCCTGCCGCGGCCACGCGCAAGCGCCGCACCCAGTGGGCGAGCCGCGAGGAGGCCTGGCGCCATTTCCACGCCAAACCGGCGTTCGCGCGCTGGGACGAGCGTGTCCTATCCGACTACGTCGACTTCGGCATTCCGCAAGCCGCGCCGAGCGGCGTGCGCGCGCTCGCGTTCGATCGCGACGTGGAATACCGCATCTACCGCACATTGCCGCGTACGCTCGGCGCGCGGCTCGCGCACGGGCCGAGCGTGCCCGTCGGCTTCATCGCCGGCACGCATTCGAAGGAGATTCGCCAAGTCGGGCTCGAGGCGACGGCGCGTGCGGCGCACGGACGCATCGAATGGATCGAAGGCAGCCATTTGTTTCCGATGGAGCGGCCGATCGAGACGGCGCGCGTGCTGCTCGGCATGCTGCGCCGCCTGCGCGAGGGAGATGGCCGGTAAGCCGGACGCTCGTCGCGGCTGCTCGCGAAACCGAAGGAGCGCCGTTCCCATGGCGGCGCACGCGCGTTCCATAAACGGGCGGACCCTAAGGTATAATCCGTTTTTCCCGCGAGCATTCAGCGATGACTAAATATGTTTTCGTCACCGGCGGCGTAGTGTCGTCCCTCGGCAAGGGCATTGCCGCCGCTTCTCTCGCCGCGATCCTCGAATCGCGCGGCCTCAAAGTCACCCTCCTCAAGCTCGATCCCTACATCAACGTCGATCCCGGCACGATGAGCCCGTTTCAACACGGCGAAGTGTTCGTGACGGAAGACGGCGCTGAGACGGATCTGGATCTCGGTCACTACGAGCGGTTCATCAGCACGAAGATGCGCCGCGCGAACAACTTCACGACCGGCCAGATCTACGAATCGGTGATCCGCAAGGAGCGCCGAGGCGACTACCTCGGTAAGACCGTGCAGGTGATCCCGCACATCACGAACGAGATCCAAGCGTTCATCGAGCGGGGCGCGGCATCGGCCACCTGCGGCGAGCCCGATGTGGCCATCGTCGAGATCGGCGGTACCGTCGGCGACATCGAATCGCTGCCGTTCCTCGAAGCGGCTCGGCAAATGAGCCTGCGCATGGGGCGCAACAGCGCGTGCTTCGTCCATCTCACGCTCGTGCCGTTCATCGCCACGGCCGGCGAACTCAAGACCAAGCCCACGCAGCACAGCGTCCAGAAGCTGCGCGAAATCGGCATCTCGCCGCACGTCCTGCTGTGCCGTGCCGATCGCCGGATTCCCGACGATGAGTGCCAGAAAATCTCGCTGTTCTCGAACGTACCCGAAGATGCCGTGATTTCGGTGTGGGACGTCGACAGCATCTATAAGATTCCGCAAATGCTGCACGACCAAGGGCTCGACGGCATCATTTGCGAGGAGCTCAAGCTGCAGCCGAAGGCGGCCGACTTGTCGATGTGGTCGGAGATCGTCGACAAGCTCGAGCGCCCGAAGCACGAAGTCACGATCGGCATGGTCGGCAAGTACGTCGATCTGACCGAGTCGTACAAGTCGCTGATCGAAGCGCTGCGCCACGCGTCGGTCCATACGTCGACCAAGGTCAATATCGAGTACATCGATTCGGAACAGATCGAAACCGAAGGCGTCGAAAGCCTCAAGCATTTGGACGCCGTGCTCGTGCCGGGCGGCTTCGGCCGTCGCGGCACCGAAGGCAAGATAGCGGCCATCCGCTATGCGCGCGAAGCGAAGGTGCCGTATCTGGGCATCTGCCTCGGTATGCAACTGGCCGTGATCGAGTTCGCGCGCGATGTCGTCGGCCTGCAAGGGGCGAACAGCACGGAATTCGACGTCGACACGGCGCATCGCGTCGTCGCGTTGATCACCGAGTGGTACGACCGCGAAGGCCGCGTCGAGAAGCGTACGGAAGAATCGGATCTCGGCGGTACGATGCGCCTGGGCTCGCAGCGCTGCCCGGTCAAGCCCGGCACGTTGGCCGAGCAGATCTACGGCAAGGACGTGAACGAGCGCCATCGTCACCGGTATGAGGTCAATAACCGCTACGTGCCGCAGCTCGAAGCCGGTGGCCTCGTGATCAGCGCCCGTACGCCGAGCGAGGATCTGCCCGAAATGATGGAACTGCCGCGCAGCATGCATCCGTGGTTCGTCGGGGTGCAGTTCCACCCTGAATTCACGTCGACGCCGCGCGACGGGCATCCGCTGTTCAAGTCGTTCGTCGAAGCGGCGCTGGCCTGCCACGAAGCGCGCAAGGAGAAGGCATGAAGCTATGCGACTTCGATGTCGGTCTGGACAAGCCGTTTTTCTTGATCGCGGGCACCTGCGTCGTCGAATCGGAACAGATGACGATCGATACGGCAGGCCGCCTCAAGGAGATCTGCGCGAAGCTCGGCATCCCGTTCATCTATAAGTCTTCGTACGACAAGGCCAATCGCAGTTCGGGCAAGTCGTTTCGCGGACTCGGCATGGACGAGGGCCTGCGTATCCTGGCCGAAGTGAAGCGGCAACTGGGCGTGCCGGTGCTTACCGACGTGCACGCCATAGACGAAATCGAGCACGTCGCCTCGGTCGTCGACGTCTTGCAAACGCCGGCGTTTCTGTGCCGCCAAACCGATTTCATCCACGCCTGCGCGCGCTCGGGCAAGCCCGTCAATATCAAGAAGGGCCAGTTTCTCGCGCCGCACGACATGAAGAACGTGATCGACAAGGCGCGCGACGCAGCGCGTGAAGCCGGCCTTTCCGAAGATCGGTTCCTCGCCTGCGAACGCGGTGTCTCGTTCGGCTACAACAACTTGGTATCCGACATGCGCTCGCTCGCGATCATGCGCGAGACGCTCGCGCCCGTCGTGTTCGACGCCACGCACTCGGTGCAACTGCCGGGCGGGCAGGGCACGAGTTCGGGCGGGCAGCGCGAGTTCGTGCCGGTGCTCGCGCGCGCTGCCGTTGGGGTGGGCGTCGCGGGCTTGTTCATGGAAACTCACCCCGATCCCGCCTGCGCGCTGTCCGACGGCCCCAACGCCGTGCCGCTGCGCCGGATGGCCGACTTGCTCGAGACGCTGGTCGCGCTGGATGCCGTCGTGAAACGCACTCCGTTCATCGAGCGCGATTTCAACTGACTGCACCCTTCAAGAAAGAGAATTCATCGTCAAATTTAGAGGAAATCATGAGTGCAATCGTAGATATCATCGGCCGTGAGATTTTGGATTCCCGAGGCAACCCGACCGTCGAATGCGATGTGCTGCTCGAGTCGGGCACGATGGGTCGCGCGGCGGTACCGTCGGGCGCGTCGACGGGCTCTCGCGAAGCGATCGAGCTGCGCGACGGCGAAGCCGGCCGCTACAACGGCAAGGGCGTGCTGAAGGCGGTCGAGCATATCAACACCGAGATTTCCGAAGCAATCATGGGGCTGGACGCCTCGGAGCAGGCGTTCCTCGACAAGACGCTGCTCGAGCTCGACGGCACCGACAACAAATCGCGCCTCGGCGCGAACGCGATGCTGGCCGTGTCGATGGCGGTCGCGAAGGCGGCCGCCGAAGAAGCCGGCCTGCCGCTGTACCGTTACTTCGGCGGTTCGGGCGCGATGCAACTGCCCGTGCCGATGATGAACATCGTCAACGGCGGCGCGCATGCGAACAACAGCCTCGACATCCAAGAGTTCATGATCGTTCCGGTCAGCCAGCCGACGTTCCGTGAAGCGCTGCGTTGCGGCGCGGAAGTGTTCCATGCGCTGAAGAAGATCCTCTCCGATCGCGGCATGAGCACGGCGGTGGGCGACGAAGGCGGCTTCGCACCGAACTTCGGCAGCAACGCCGAATGCTTGTCGGCGATTCTCCAAGCCATCGAGAAGGCCGGTTACCGCGCCGGCGAAGACGTCCTGCTTGCCCTCGACTGCGCGGCGAGCGAGTTCTATCACGACGGCAAATATCAACTTGCTGGCGAGGGGCTGCAATTGTCCTCGGCCGAGTTCACCGACTACTTGGCCACGCTTGCCGACAAATTCCCGATCGTCTCGATCGAGGACGGCATGCACGAGTCGGACTGGGATGGCTGGAAGTTGTTGACGGACAAGCTCGGCAAGAAAATCCAGCTCGTCGGGGACGACCTTTTCGTCACGAACACGCGAATCCTGAAGGAGGGCATCGAGAAGGGCATCGCCAATTCGATCCTCATCAAGATCAACCAAATCGGCACGCTCACCGAAACGTTCGCCGCCATCGAAATGGCCAAGCGCGCCGGCTATACGGCCGTCATTTCGCACCGCTCGGGCGAGACCGAAGATTCCACGATTGCGGATATCGCCGTGGGCCTGAACGCCGGTCAGATCAAGACGGGTTCGCTCTCGCGTAGCGATCGCATCTCTAAGTACAACCAATTGTTGCGCATCGAGGAAGATCTGGGCGATATCGCAAGCTATCCGGGCAAGTCCACGTTCTACAACATTCGCTAAAGCGCGTCTGCTTCCTACGCGTTCGTTTTTGCTTGCCGCCTCGTGCTTTGGTTCCCAAGGGATTGCCCCGCGGGGCGCACGGGGCGGTTTCGAATTTGCGGCCTTCTGAATGCGCCTCGTCACAGTAGCTCTCCTCGCCCTCCTTGCGCTGATCCAGTATCCGCTTTGGTGGGGCCATGGCGGGTGGCTGCGCGTGCATGAATTGCGCGGTGCCCTGGCCGCGCAGCAACAGAAGAACGCGGACGAAAAGCTGCGCAACGAGCGGATCGAAGGGGAAGTGCAGGACTTGCAAAACGGCACGGCCGCCGTCGAGGAGCGCGCCCGCTACGAGATGGGGATGGTCAAAGGAGGCGAAGTGTTCGTGCAATTCGTCTCGCCGAACGCCACGTCGAGCGTGCCCGCAACGGCCGTTCCGAGCAACACGTCCACGCGGGGCGAGGTGTCCGCGGCCCCGGTCAGCGTCGTGCCGAATCCGGTCTCACGCGAACGGCCGTCTAAGGCTAAGAAGCACGCCGGCGAAAAGCCGAAGCACTCGCCTGCGCCGAAAGGCCATAGCGCGGGTTGAACCGGCGCTCGCGCCGCGTCTTGGCGATCCTCGCCCTTACCGCCCCAGCCCTTACCACCACCAGCCGGGATAGTAGCCCGGGCTGGCGTATCCCACGCCCCAACCGCTGTTCCATCCGCCGTAATACGTCCCGAACGTCACGGGCGCCGGGTAGTAGTAAGGCGCGTAGTAGCGCGCCCACGCGCTCGCCGACATTGCCTCGTTCTGTTCTCGCAGGACTTGCTTGTCGATGTCGTCGTAGCGCTTTTTCTCGGCGGCCGAGAGCGGATGCGCAGACTCGGCTGCGCCCGGTTGCCCGGGCGGCAAGCGGCTGAGGATGGGGCCCGGCGGCGGGGCCACGACGCAGCCGGACAGTAAAGCGAAGGCCGCGGCGCCGGCGGCGGCGCTCGCCAAACGGCCGATGCGTGCCGCCAGCGATGGATGCTGCACAATCGTGGCATTCATTGATGGACTCCGAGTGGCGCGAAGCAAGCGCGCGCGAACGCACGCGCGGTGTGGACGATGCGGGCGTGCGGATCCAATGCAACGTCGATGCCGTGCGTGCCGATCAGCGCCGCATAGTGCATGGGCACGTTCATCCGCATGGGGTCGATCCGGGCCGGCCCTAATGCCGCTGGGACCGAGCCGGGGCGACACCCGCCGTGACCTCGGTTGCCGCGAACAATTGGGCGACATCGACGGGATCGAATTCATAGCGTTGATTGCAGTATTCGCAGTGAATTTCCACGTGGCCTTGTTCGGCGATGACCCCGTCGACTTCGATCTGCCCGAGCATTTTCAGCATCGAGCCGACGCGCTCGCGCGAGCAACTGCATTCGAAGCGAGTGAGCTTTGGCGCGAAGTGCTGCACGTTTTCCTGCCAGAACAAACGCCTGAACAACGTCTGGGGCTCTTCTCGAAGCAGCTCTTCTTGCGACAGCGTGCCGCCCAGCACGCAAACGCGCTCCCAGGTATCGGCGTCGTGCTCGTCGGGGTGCGGCACGATGCCCCCGTCGCCCGGCAGCTTCTGCAGCAGCATGCCGACTGCGCGCTCGGTATCGGCTGCGAGCCACAAGCGTGTGTCGAGTTGCTCCGAATGATGCATGTAATGTTCGAGCACCGCGGCGATGGACTGCAGCGGGCCGTCTTGACCGCTCAAAGGCACGATGCCTTGATACGGCTGCTGGCCTGGCAGCTTCTCGTGCGGGTCGAGCGTGATGACGCAGCGCCCGTGGCCGCTCGCGTTAAGCAGTTCGACGAACGAAAGGCTATCGCTGAGCGTCGGATCGAACTCGCTCGATATCTTCGCCGTCGCGCGCATGGTCAGATTGGAGCTGCATTGCACGACGAGCATTTTGATCGGTCCGTCGCCGAAGATCTGCATGATCATCGTGCCGTCGAACTTGAGGTTCGCCGACAACAACGCGCATGCGGCCATCATCTCGCCGAGGATGTCGCGCACGGCCACCGGATACTGCCGGCGCGCTAGCACTTCCTGCCAGGTATTGCGCAGCGAGACGATCTCGCCGCGTACTGGCGCGGCGGCGAAGATGAATTTTTGCAACTGGTCGTCCACAACTTTTCCTTCGATCGTATGTTGCCGCGGCCCAAGGCCTGCGGCGAAGCGGCGCGCGATGTCAGCCGATCCGCACGAGCTGCGCCTTGAACAGGTCGCGACGGGCCACGTAGGTTTCCGCGCTTCGGGCGAGACCCTCGACTTCCTCGTCCGTCAATTCTCTGACGACGCGCGCAGGCGCGCCGAGAATCAGCGACCGGTCCGGAAACGTCTTGTTTTCGGTGACGACGCTGCCGGCGCCGACCAGACAGTTGCGGCCGATTACCGCACCATTCAAGACCACCGCTTGAATGCCGACGAGGGAGCCGTCCCCGATCGTGCAGCCATGCAACATGGCTTGATGCCCCACCGTTACGCCATTGCCGATGGTGAGCGGCCGGCCCGGATCGGTATGGAGCACCGCCCCTTCTTGAACGTTGCTGTTCGGGCCGATCGTGATCGGTTCGTTGTCGCCGCGAATGGCCGCGCCAAACCACACGCTCGCATGCTCTTCGAGCGCAACTTTGCCGACGATCGTGGCGGTATCGGCCACGAAGACGCTTTCGTGAATCGTCGGAGCATGGTCTCCCAGCTTGTAAATCGGCACAATGGCTCCTTGGGCGAGGTGTGCGCAGGCCCGCGGGATGCCGCAAAATGCTCCGGCCTGCGCGCAATGTCGAATCGCATATTGTAAACGGTCCGCTCGGTGCCTGCGGCGTGCAGGGCGCGGCGCCGGCCGCTTTGTTCCCACTATCGATGAATCAGTTCGTGTCCAATTCTGCGGTCGAGCACGGGCGTGGCCCCGATCTGCGCCGTGCGGCGCTGGCGGCGCTGTGCGAGCGCGAGCCGGCAGCGAAAGCCGCTGCTGCCGGCGCCTTGTTCGCCCGTTACCGTGCGGGCGAAACGATATGCCGGTTCGACGAGCCGCTCGACGAGCCGCCCGGGCTACCGGGAAGGCCCGAGCGGCCGACGCTCGTCGAGCCGCGCCTGTTGCGCCACCGAGGCATGCAGACGCAAGCCGGACGTGCGGTCTTGCTGCACGCACTGGCACACATCGAATTCAACGCGATCAATCTGGCTCTCGACGCTGTCTGGCGGTTTGCGGGGCTGCCGCCCGCGTATTACGCCGATTGGCTACGCGTGGCGGCGGAGGAAGCGCATCACTTCGAGATGCTGCAGTCGCGCTTGCACGAGTTCGGCCACGCGTACGGCGATTTCCCCGCGCACGACGGTCTGTGGGATATGTGCGCGCGCACGCGCGAAGATGTCCTCGCGCGCATGGCGCTCGTTCCGCGCACGCTAGAGGCCCGTGGCTTGGATGCCTCGCCGCCGATCCGCGCCCGCCTCGTGCAAGCGGGGGACGCGCAATCGGCCGCGATCCTCGATGTCATCTTGCGCGACGAAATCGGCCACGTGCGTATAGGCAATCGCTGGTTCCGCCATGTGTGCGAGGCGCGCGGCCTCGAGCCGCACGAGACATACACGCGGCTCGCCGCGCAATACGGTGCGCCCCGCCTGCGTGGCCCGTTCAATTTCGATGCTCGGCGCGACGCCGGTTTCGACGACGCCGAATTGGCGGCGCTGGCGTCGCAGGAGCGCACGGATCGCGGCCCGGACGCGCCGTAGATCAACCGGGGGCGTCTGTGGCGGCGGCGATCGAGCCGCGTGCCTAAAAGTTTCGTGCGGCAGTGCAGCGAAATCCGCCATCCGCGGATATAATCGAACGATCATTCGTTTTTCGCGGCTTGGCCGCTTCCCGACAATGAACAACCCGCAATCCGATTTCGTCACCGTGCGCGGCGTCAAGTTGCACGTGCGGCGTTGGGGCAACTCCGATGCGCCGACGCTTTTCATGTTGCATGGCTGGATGGACGTTTCGGCGTCGTTTCAATTCGTAGTCGACGCATTGGGCGGCGATTGGCAGGTAATCGCTCCCGACGCGCGCGGGTTCGGCCTATCCGATTGGCCGGTGGCCGCGCGCGGCGGCGGCCACTACTGGTTTCACGACTACCTGTCCGACCTCGATGCGCTGCTCGATCGCTACGCGCCCACTGGGCAGGTCAATCTCGTTGGCCATAGCATGGGCGCAAACGTCGTTTGCCTGTACGCCGGCGCGCGGCCGGAGCGGGTGCGGCGCGTCGTCGATCTCGAAGGCTTCGGGCTCGCGCCGGCGCGTGCCAGCGAGTGGCCGCGCCGGCTGGAGGCTTGGCTCGACGATGTGCGCGAGGGCGCGCGCCTGAAGACGTATGAGTCTTTGGAGGACGTCGCCGCCCGGCTGATCAAGACGAACCCCCGGCTCGCGCCCGAGCGCGCGCGTTTCTTGGCCCGGCATTGGGCCAAGCTCGGTGAGGACGGCCGTTACATGTTGCTCGCCGATCCTGCGCACAAGCACCATGGGCCCTTGCTGTATCGTCTGGACGAAGTGATGGCGGTCTGGTCCGAGGTGACGGCGAAGGTGCTGCACGTCGAAGCCGTCGCATCGCCCACGCTCGCGATGCTTGCGGGTTCGATCCCGCTCGATGAATACAAGGCGCGCTTCAAGGCGTTTCCCGACTGGCGAGAAAAACTGATCGATGACGCGGGACACATGGTTCATCACGACCAGCCCGAGCAAGTGGCCGCGCTGATCGAGGCGTTCTGCGCTTGAGAGGCGGGGCGGTTGCCGGCCGGCGATCCGATCGACGGCTGGCGGCATGGCGCAAGCGGACGACGCCGTGCGTCCTGCAGCGTTGGCGACCGGCCAATCCGCTCTTTTGCTGCATTGCGGGTAAAATGAGAAATCATTCGATCCCGAGAGCATGAACGCCGATCTCCACTGCCATTCGAACGTTTCCGACGGCTTGCTTGCGCCGCGTGAAGTTGCGCGCCTCGCACAGGCGGGCGGGGTAACGCTTTGGGCGTTGACCGATCACGACGAGGTCGCCGGGCAGGCCGAAGCGCGCAGCGAGGCGCAAGCGCTCGGCATGCGTTACGTGTCCGGCGTGGAGATCTCGGTCACCTGGGCTTCGCGCACCGTGCATATCGTCGGCCTCGATATCGACCCAGCCTGTCCCGTGCTCGTCGAGGGGCTGCACGCCACGCGCAACGGGCGCACCGCGCGAGCCCAGGCAATGAGCGACGCGCTCGCCGAAGTCGGCATCGAGGGCGCCTATGAGGGTGCGCTGCGCTATGTGGGGAACCCTGATCTGATCTCGCGCACGCATTTCGCCCGGTTTCTGGTCGAAAAAGGCTACGCGGCATCGACTTCGGAGGTTTTCGAGCGTTATCTCGGCGATGGCAAACCCGGTTACGTGCCGCACCGTTGGGCGACGCTCGAGAATGCCGTCGCGTGGATTCGCGCCGCGGGGGGCGTAGCGGTGATTGCACACCCGGGCCGTTACAAATTCACGCCGCTCGAGTTCGACACCTTGTTCGGCCAGTTTCTGGATTTGGGCGGCAAAGCCATCGAAGTGGTGACGGGCAGTCATACGCCGGATCAGTTTCGCGAGTACGCGGAAGTGGCGCGCCGTTTCGGTTTCGAGGCGTCGCGCGGCTCCGATTTTCATGCGCCGGGCGAGGGGCGACTGGGCCTTGGCTTGCTGCCGCCGTTGCCGTCCGATCTCACGCCGGTTTGGTTGCGCTGGCGTTAACGGTTTTCGCGCGTATCGCGCGCGGCGTTTCACTGCGTGCCGTGACGCAAGTCGGCTCCGTCGACGTTTGCGCCGACTCATCGATCGTTCTCACATGTCCCAATTTTTCCGGATTCACCCCGACGATCCTCAGCCGCGCCTCGTTTCACAAGCGGCCCAAATCGTCAAAGATGGCGGCGTGATCGCGCTGCCCACCGATTCGAGCTATGCGCTCGCGTGCCGGCTCGACGATAAGGATGCCGTGACGCGCTTGCGCCGCATTCGCGGGCTCGACGAGCGCCAGCACTTATCGTTGCTGGTGCGTGACTTGTCCGAATTGGCGACCTTCGCCATGGTGGACAATCGGCAGTTCCGGCTCATCAAATCGGTGACGCCGGGGCCTTACGTGTTCATTTTGCTCGCGACCAAGGAAGTGCCGCGGCGCTTATCGCATCCGTCGCGCAAAACCATCGGGCTGCGGGTGCCGGATCACGCGATCACGCTCGCGTTATTGGAGGTGCTCGGCGAGCCGTTGATCGCGACCACGCTGATTTTGCCGGACGAGGACGAGCCGCTGAACGATCCCGAGGAAATCCGCGCTCGTCTGGAAAAGCAACTCGATCTCGTGATCGACGGCGGCGCGTGTCCGCGCGAGCCTTCGACGGTTGTCGATTTGACGGGTGAGTTGCCCGCGCTCGTTCGCGCGGGGCGCGGATCGCTCGAGCCGTTCGGGCTCGCCACATCATGAGCCGCCGCGCCGCAAAGCGGGGTCGGCTGCTTGTTACAATGCGCCCATGAACCCCTCGCTCATTCAGACAATCGTTCTTTATGCTTTGCCCGTGATCTTCGCGATCACCTTGCACGAGGCGGCGCACGGTTACGTCGCCCGCCTGCTCGGCGACAACACGGCATACATGATGGGGCGCGTCTCGTTCAATCCGATGCGCCACATCGATCCCGTCGGGACCATCGCCATTCCGCTGCTGCTCTATTTCGTCACCGGGGGAGCATTCTTGTTCGGCTATGCCAAGCCCGTGCCCGTGACGTTCGGCAATCTGCGCAATCCGCGCTGGGGCACGTTCTGGGTGGCGCTGGCCGGTCCGGCGTGCAATTTCGTGCAGGCGTTGTTGTGGGGCGTGTTCGGCGTGGCGCTGGCGGCGTTCGGTATCGACGAGCCGTTCGTCACCCGCATGGCGGCGGCGGGCATCGGCGTCAACCTCGTGCTGGGGGTGCTGAACTTGTTCCCGCTGCCGCCGCTCGACGGCGGGCGCGTGCTGACGGCGTTGCTGCCGCCGCGGCAGGCGTTGGCGCTTGCGCGATTAGAGCCGTATGGTTTTTTCATTGTCATGGCGCTCGTGATGACGGGCGTCTTGACGAAGGTTTGGCTGCGCCCACTCGTCGCGATCGGCTACGATGCCGTCACGGCCATCCTGACCCCTCTTGCTTCGCTTATCAACTGACACCATGTTTCCAGACCGCATCTTCTCCGGCATGCGCCCGACCGGGTCGCTCCACCTCGGCCACTACCATGGCGTGCTCAAGAACTGGGTCCGGCTCCAGTCGGAATACCCCTGTTTCTTTTGCGTCGTCGATTGGCACGCGCTGACGACGCACTACGAGACGCCCGAGGTCATCGAAAAGAACGTCTGGGAAGTGCTGATCGACTGGCTTGCCTCGGGCATCGATCCCGCGCAAGCGACCCTGTTCATCCAAAGTCGCGTGCCCGAGCACGCCGAGCTTTCGCTGTTGCTCGGCATGAGCGCGCCGCTCGGCTGGCTCGAGCGCGTGCCGACATACAAAGAGCAGATCGAAAAGCTCAAGGATAAGGATCTGTCGACTTACGGCTTTCTCGGCTACCCGGTTTTGATGGCGGCCGACATCCTGCTCTATCGCGCCTCGCTCGTGCCCGTGGGGGAGGACCAAGTGCCTCACGTCGAGATGACGCGCGAGATCGCCCGTCGCTTCAATCATTTGTACGGGCGCGAGCCCGAGTTCGAAGAGAAGGCGCTCGAAGCGGCGAAGAAGCTCGGCGGAAAACGCGCGAAGCTTTACCACGAATTGCGCAACGCCTACCAGCAAGAGGGCGATGACGAAGCGCTGGAGCAAGCGCGCGCCATGCTGCAGGAATCGCAAAGCTTGTCCATGAGCGACCGGGAACGGCTGTTCGGCTACCTCGAGGGTTCGCGCAAGATCATCCTGGTCGAGCCGCAGGTATTGCTCACCAAGGCTTCGCGCATGCCCGGGCTCGACGGCCAAAAGATGTCGAAGTCGTACGGCAACACGATCGGCCTGCGTGAAGATGCGGAGACGATCACGAAGAAGGTCCGCACGATGCCGACCGATCCGGCTCGGGTGCGCCGCACCGATCCGGGCGATCCGGACAAGTGTCCGGTCTGGCAGTTGCATCAGGTCTATTCGGACGAAGCCACGCACGAATGGGTGCAAAAGGGCTGCCGTTCGGCCGGCATCGGCTGCCTCGAGTGCAAGCAGCCCGTCATCGAAGGCATTTTGCGCGAGCAGCAGCCGATGCTCGAACGCGCGCAAAAATACATGGACGATCCGTCGTTGCTTCGCGCGATCGTCGCCGACGGCTGCGACAAAGCCCGCAAGTTCGCCACCGAGACGATGCGCGACGTGCGCGAGGCGATGGGCTTGTCGTATTCATGAATTTGCCCGGCACGGCGTCGAACGGCGCGGCCGCCAGCGGCGAGCCGTCCAGGTGGATCGTTCGTTGGTCGCACCTCGTTGCGCCCGGTGGCGCCGTGCTGGACGTGGCGGCCGGCGCCGGCCGCCATGCCCGCTGGTTCGCTGGGCGCGGGCACCCGGTCGTGGCTATCGACCGGGTGCAGGCGGCGCTGGATGCGCTCGCGGCGGTCCAAGGCGTCACGCCGGTTCGTGCCGATTTGGAAGATGGCAGCGCATGGCCGTTGCCCGAAACCGAGCGATTCGCGGCCGTGGTCGTGACCAACTACCTCAATCGGGCGTTGCTGCCGCGGCTCGTGCGGTGCGTGGCGCCCGGGGGCGTGTTCTTGTACGAAACATTCGCGCGCGGCAATGAAACCGTCGGCAGGCCGTCGAATCCGGCGTTTTTGCTGGAGCCGGGCGAGCTGCTCGCGGCCGTGCATGGCCGCCTGTCGGTCGTCTCGTACGAGGACGGCTACGTGACCGAGCCGCGCCCGGCATTCGTCCAACGGATCTGCGCGGCGCTGCCGGGGCAGCCCTTTGCGGCGGGCGTCGCGCCGCCGCGTTACGATTTGGCCGGCTAATCCGCTACAATCGCGCTTTCACGTTTGAATTCATCGTGTTTCATGGCTAACGGCACATCCAGCGGCACCCAAGGCGGCCTGCGCATTCGCGGCAGCATTCCTGCGATCGTCACGCCCATGCTCGAAGACGGCAGTCTCGATCTGCCCGCGTTTCGCAAGCTGATCGATTGGCATATCGACGAAGGGACGGATGCGCTCGTCGTCGTCGGCACCAGCGGCGAGTCGGCCACGCTGTCGGTCGAGGAGCACATCCTCATGATCCAGACGGCTGTCGAGCATGCGGCGGGTCGCATTCCCGTCATTGCCGGCGCGGGCGGCAACTCGACCGTCGAGGCGATCGAGCTGACCAAGCATGCGAAGGCGGTGGGGGCCGACGCCACGCTGCAGGTCGTGCCGTATTACAACAAGCCGACCCAAGAGGGCATCTACCGCCATTTCGCGAAGATTGCCGAATCGGTGGATCTGCCGGTGATCCTCTACAACGTGCCGGGCCGGACCGTGGCCGACATGTCGAACGAGACGGCGCTACGGCTCGCGCAAGTGCCGGGCATCATCGGCATCAAGGATGCGACGGGCAATATCGATCGCGCGGCGCATCTGATCAAAGCGGCGCCGGCCGGTTTCGCGATCCTCAGCGGGGACGATCCGACGGCGATCGCGCTCATGCTGCTCGGCGGGCACGGCAACATTTCCGTCACGGCCAACGTCGCGCCGCGCGCCATGAGCGAACTGTGTAAAGCCGCGCTCGCCGGCGATGCGAAAACCGCGCGCGGAATCCACCTCAAGCTGCTGTCGCTACACAAGAATTTATTCATCGAATCGAATCCGATTCCGGTGAAGTGGGCGCTCGAGCAGATGGGCCGGATGAAGGGCGGGATTCGACTGCCGCTGACGCCGCTGGACGCGCGCTGCCATGAGGCCGTCCGTGCCGCGCTCTCGGAATCGGGCGTCCTCGCTTGAATGGGCTGCTCAGCCGGCGCCATCCACCGCATTGATTTGTTGTTGCATTCATCGACGTCGATTCCGGGATACAGGCTCGGCGCCGTCGCAGGCATGTGTTGCGCATCACGAAGGACCTCATGAAACGTTCCGCTTTCTCTACCCATGCCATCCGCGCGGCGGCGCTCGTGCTCGCGATCTCGACGCTTGCGGGTTGCGACACGCTCAACGATTGGTTCGCCACGGATCGCGTCAATTACAACGCGACGGGGTCGGCGCCCCCGCTGCAGGTGCCGGGCGATTTGACTACGACTCAAGGGCAGCCGCAGTACACGGCGCCCCCCGTCACTGCCGCTCTGGGCGGTGCACCGACCCGCCATGTGACCGCGGCTGGTAATTCGAGCGAAGGCGTGCCGAGCGCGAACGATCCGCTCGGCATGCATGTGGAGCGAGACGGCGATCGGCGTTGGCTCGTCGTCGACGGGCGCACGCCGGACCAACTGTGGGCGCAACTCGAAGGGTTCTGGAAGGACAACGGCTTCGCGCTGAAAACCGATACGCCCGCCACGGGCATCATGACGACCGATTGGGCCGAAAACCGGGCGAACATTCCCGACGATTGGTTCCGTCGCACCATTGGTCGCGTGATCGATTTCGCGTATTCCTCGGGCACGCGCGACAGTTTCCGTACGCTCGTCGAGCGCGGGTCGAACGGCACGACGGACATTTCGATCACGCACAGCGCGATGGAGGAGATGCTCACGGGGCAGGACAAAACATCGTCGCGATGGATCGAGCGCCCGCGCAACCCGGTGCTCGAGGCGTTGTTCTTGTCGAAGCTGATGCAGAAGTTCGGCCTGACGGAAGAGCAATCCAAACAATTGCTCGCCAGCGCGAAACCCGCCGAAGCTCCTGCGAAGATCAACATGAACGCCGGCGCGACGACGCTCGATCTCACGGACGGCATCGAGGTGGCTTGGCTGCGTGTGGGCCTTGCGCTCGACCGCACCAACTTCACCGTGGACAATCGCGACCGCGAGAAGCGCATCTACTACGTGCGCTACGCCGATTCGACACAAGAGCTCAAGCGCGACGGCCTGTTCGGCAAGCTGTTCTATAGCGGCGCGTCCAAGCAAAAGGCTGGCAAAGAGTTCCTCGTGAGCGTCCAGCCCGTCGAGCGCGGCACGCAAGTGGCCGTCGTCGATGCCAACGGCCAGATCGATACGTCGCCCGAAGCGCAGCGTTTGATCTCCTTGCTGCACGCGCAACTGAACTAGTCCCTGCCATGCGCTTTGCCAGCCTCGGCAGCGGTAGCGAGGGCAATGCGCTCGTCGTCGAGGCGGCGAGCGAGCACACCACCACGCGTGTGCTGCTCGATTGCGGGTTCTCCGCAAAGGAGCTGGAGCGTCGGCTCGCACGGCTTCATTGCGGCATCGACGCACTCGATGCCATCGTCGTGACGCACGAACATAGCGACCATATCGGCAGCGCGTTGACGCTCGCCCGCAAGTGGTCGTTGCCGCTCTACATGAGTTGGGGAACGGCGAAAGCCGTCGGAGCCGATAGCGCGGCCATCGATTTGCACGTGCTGTGGGGCGACGAGACGGCCGCCATTGGGGATCTTGAGCTCTCGCCCTATACGGTACCTCACGACGCCCGCGAGCCGCTCCAATTCGTGTTTTCGGACGGCGCACATCGGTTAGGTGTGCTAACCGATGTCGGCGCCTGCACCCCCCATATCACAGCCATGCTCAATGGCTGCAATGCGCTCGTGCTCGAGTGCAATCACGACGTGCAGATGCTGGCGACGAGCCGGTATCCGCAGTCACTGAAGGCGCGTATCGGCGGCAACCACGGTCACTTGAGCAACGACGCCGCGGCCGACATTTTGCGGGGCTTGGACCGGACGCGCTTGACTCATGTCATCGCCGCTCACCTCAGTCAGCAGAACAATCTTCCCGAGCTGGCCCAGGCCGCATTGGCGGGCGTACTGGGCGCGGCGCTCGACGATGTTCTGGTGGCGTCGCAGGCACAAGGATTCGACTGGCTCGGATGCGGTTGAGCACGCGGCAAACGAGGGCGCGCCAGCGGCCACGCATGGCAAAGGCAACCGCTCGGCGCTCGTTGCGAATCCGTTTCGAATAGACAGCAAGATTCGAATAGGCAACAAGATTCGAATAGGCAACAAAAAACCGGCTCATGGCCGGTTTTTTGTTGCCTCGTTGCAGGCAGCAGCTTACTGGCTTGCGCCCGAAGCCGGAGCAGCAGCCGAAGCGGCAGCGTCCGAAGCAGCAGCGGCAGCGCCCGAAGCGGCGGTAGCCGAGTCGCTCGCAGCAGCAGCGCTCGAAGCAGCAGCGTTAGCGTCCGAAGCAGCGGCAGCAGCCGGAGCCGAGGCAGCAGCAGCGTCGCTAGCCGGAGCGGCAGCGTTTTGATCGCTGCTCTTGTTGCACGCAGCCAGTGCAACAGCCGCCAACAGGGATGCTACGAGGAGGGATTTCTTCATGATCACGTCCTTTTATGGTTAAAGGTAAGCAACAGCGCGAAATAATACCGGTAATGTGCTCCAACACCAACCTAGGCCGCTGGTGGGATGCACATCAGAGCGTGAATCTTCCCCACGGCTTGGGCGGAAATTATATGCACTTTCGTACCGACCGTCGACAAAGCAGGGTCAATACGTTGCCTTTCTCATACAGAATTTAACCGTAATCGATAGGGCGGGCACGGCTAACGTCATGAGGATGCGCCCACTCGTACCCAGCCGGCACGATACCACTCGTGTAGCAGCGCTGTCATCGATGAGTCGGGCGAGAGTGTTACAAAGCGTTTCCCTTCAATTCGTCTTGCATTGGCCAATTCGAAGAGCCATTTGCGGCGGCGCGGAAGCTGCGACTCCTCGCCGTTGATGAAGTACGTCCGTGGGCCATACAGGAGCGACGTCTTGTTGTCGAGACGTACGCCTGCGGCTTGCGCGCGCCGGATGAATGCCGCTTCGCCGAGCGGTCGATCAGGCGCATCGAACACCACGTGCGACTTCGGTTCGCTCAAATAGCCGCCTAGGAACGAGACCAGGTCGCGTTCCGTCCATCGCACACGTGCAAGTATCGAGCCAAGTTCGGCGACCAGCGCGTTCGGCAAGGCGGCCGGGTGGGCAACGGCGGCTTGCTGCGGGTCACGGTAGAGGCGCTCGCCCGCGCGCGAGCGGGCGAGCTCGCTGCGCTCGGCCAAATAGTAGAGAAATTGGCCCACCAGTTCGTTGGCGCTAGGCGCTCTGAAACCGATGGAGCAGGTCATGCATTCGCCGATCGCGACGCCGTCATGGGCGATATGCGGCGGTAGATAAAGCATGTCCCCCGGCTCGAGCACCCACTCTTGATCCGCTTCGAAATGCTGTAAAACCTTCAAGGGCAATCCCGGTTTTAACGTCAAATCGCGTTGCGACGCGATCCGCCAGCGGCGCCGGCCGTGCACTTGCAGAAGAAACACATCATAAGAATCGAAATGCGGCCCGACGCCGCCGCCGTCGGTCGCATACGAGATCATGAGATCGTCCAGACGCGCGTCGGGTACGAAGCGAAACCGATCGAGCAAAGCGCGCGCGTTGTCGTCGTGCAAGTCCACGCCTTGCACGAGCAGCGTCCATTCGCGGCGTTTGACGCTGGGCAGCGCGTCGAGCGCGAACGGGCCATGTTCGAGACGCCAACGTCCGCGCGTATGCGATACGAGACGCGATTCGGCGTCCTCGCTAGCGGCCAGCTCGAACAGAGCCTCGCGCGAGAGCGGCGGCGCCATGTCCGGCACGGCGCCGCGAATCAGTAGCGGCCGTTTCTGCCAATACCGCCGCATGAATTGCGATGGTGTCAGTCCGCCGAGCAGGGGCGTTGGTGCGTCAGGCGCCGGGGGGCACGGGAGCTGGGCCGAGTGCGGGGAGCGCGCAGGCGGAGCGGCCGTGCCGGCCCGATGGTAGGGGGGCCGCGTGGGCATCGTATAATGGAACCGTATTTTGGAGACTTGGATGAAAATTGCGAAGAACACCGTTGTGTCGGTCGCTTACAAACTCTCGGATGCCCAAGGCAACCTTATCGAGGAAAGCGAAGAGCCGATGGTCTATCTGCACGGCGGCTATGATGGCACGTTCCCTAAAATCGAGGAAGAACTCGACGGGCACGAGCCTGGTTTTCAAACGCAGATCCAGCTCGAGCCTCAGGACGCATTCGGCGAATACGATCCCGAGCTCGTGAAGGTCGAGCCGCGCAACCGGTTTCCGGAGCCGCTCGAGGTGGGCATGCAGTTCGAAGGCACGCCCGAGGACGGCGACGATGAAATCGACTCGCTGATCTACACCGTGACGGACGTGGCTGAGGACAAGGTCGTGCTCGACGGGAATCACCCCCTGGCGGGCATGGCGTTGCGCTTTGCGCTCACTGTCAAAGAGGTGCGCGAAGCGACTGCCGATGAGATCGAGCATGCGCATGTGCATGGCGCCGAAGGTATCGAAGTCATCGACGACGATGACGACGAGGAAGGCGCGTCAGGAACCCCCACCCTGCATTGAACCCGGCCCCTCCTGGGGCGCAGCGTCGTCGTGCGTCGGCCGCTGCGCCGGTGTCTTCACGGGCATCGGTGGGGACGTGGCCGACGCCGGGCTGCTTCCCGGGCCTTCGGGCAGCAGCGGCGGTTCCGAAGCTGGCATGGCGGGCGCAGGGCCGGGCAGAGACGGCGCTGGCGGCACGTTCTGGATGCCCGGCAGCGGCCCAATCAGCGGCCCTGATGCGTTGGATGCCGGTGCCGGTGCTAGCCATGAATTGTTGGATGGCGAGGTCGGTGTGACCGCGGTCGCGGTGCGCACGCTAACCCGAAATGGCCCAGGGCGGCCGAAGGCCACGTCGAATTGCACCCATTGCAAGGAGGCGTCACGCAGGCCAATGGCGATGCGCGTCAAATTATCGACGCGCGTGCCTCTATCGTTATAGAGCGGCTGGTCGATGGCGAAGCCGCCCGGCAGCGAATGCGCGCTGTGATGCACCACGATGACCGGCCCGTGGAAGATGCGGGCCGCGTTCACGAGGCTGCGCTTGAATTCGAGGTAGCCGTCGCGTTTCCGGTGACGAGCAAAGCGCAGCCACGCGAAGCGATCGGCGTGTTCTTCGTAGCGAGAGAAGTCCGGGTCCGCCTCGAACAACACGACGAGCGCTTTCGCCGCGCGGCGTTTGGCATATTCGGCTGCGTGCTCCAGCCAAAATGCCGAGGCGATGGCTCGATCATCGAATTCGCCGTTACGTCCGCCTGCGTCCGAGTAGTGATTATTGCCGCCGACGATATCCAATCCGACGAAGACGGTCTCTCCCGTTTCCCAACGCACGTTTTCGCGGAACGCATGAAACCGCGCCACCTCGCTTTCGCGTGTGAGCGATAGGGTGGGGCGCCCGAGCGAAGCCGCATCGGAGAACATGGTCTGTCTCAAGAAATCCAGCCGCTCGGCGGCATCGTAACGGCCGGCCGCCGGCGTTGTGCAGTCGGCCCAATCGTGCTGCCCGGGCAGAAGAACGAGCGGGATCGCCGAGGTTTGCAGCCACTGCAGCCGCCGCTCGTAGAGTGTGTCGGAACAGGGCTCGTCCGCGCCTTTTAGGTTGCCGTCGTAAACGACGAACGAAAGGTGCATATCGAGTCCGATCGTGGCAAGCAGCCGCTGCGCGGCGGGCGCGTCGGCCTGGCTGCCGATCGCGCTTGAAACGACCGCGAACGCGTAGCGCGGCTGCGCAGCGCAAGCGGGCGGCGCAAACAAGGACAGGTAGCCGAATGCGGCCGCGATGAGTGCAACACGGCCTCGCTCGTGCACCCGACCAACGGCCATCACGCCTTTGGCTCCCGCGTTGGTTCTTCCTTCGATGCGCTTACGATCTCGTGGAGCTCATAGATCAGATCGAGCGCGTCGCGCGGCTTGAGTTCGTTTGGATCGATCTCGCGTAACCGCTCTAGCGCGGCATGTTCCGAAGGCCCCGTTGCATCGGAGTTGCCGCCGTGGCCGTCACGGTCGTCCGGTGCATCCTCGGCGTAGACGGGCGCCGCGAACAAGTCGAGTTGCGGGGTGCTTTGGGCGACCGATTGCTGCTCGAGATGGGCGAGGTGCTTGCGTGCTGCGCGGATGACGGCGGAAGGCACGCCCGCCAGTTGCGCCACTTGCAGCCCGTAACTTTGGCTCGCAGGCCCCTCGTTGACAGCATGCAGAAAGACGATGCCGTGACCGTGCTCGACAGCCGACAGGTGGACGTTGGCCGCTTGCGCGAATTCCAGCGGTAGCTGAGTGAGTTCGAAGTAATGCGTCGCAAAGAGCGTATAGCAGCCGTTGACCGACAGCAGGTGGCGAGCGATGGCCCACGCGAGTGCGAGGCCGTCGAACGTCGATGTGCCGCGGCCGATCTCGTCCATGAGAACCAGGCTGTGTTCCGAGGCATCGTTCAGAATGGCCGCAGCCTCCGTCATTTCGACCATGAAGGTGGAACGGCCGCCTGCTAGATCGTCGGCCGCCCCGATGCGCGTGAAGATGCGATCGATCGGGCCGAAGCGAGCGCGCCGTGCCGGCACATAGCTGCCCACGTAGGCCAGCAGCGCGATGAGCGCGGTCTGTCGCATGAATGTGGATTTGCCGCCCATGTTTGGCCCGGTGATCAAGAGCAGCTTTCTCTCGGCGCTCAAGCGGCAATCGTTGGCCACGAACTGTTCGACTTGCGCTTCGACCACGGGATGCCGGCCTTGCTCGATGTCGATGCCCGCATCGTCGGAAAATTCGGGTGCGACCCATCCTAGCGCTCGAGCGCGCTCGGCGAACGCGGCAAGCAGGTCGAGCTCGGCGAGCGCCGTCGCTACGCGCTGGCAGTCCTCGATGAAGGGCAGCAGCGTCTGCAGAAGCGCATCGTACAGCGCACGCTCCCGTGCGAGCGCGCGCTCTTGCGCCGATAGCGCTTTATCCTCGAACGTCTTGAGCTCGGGCGTGATGTAGCGCTCCGCATTCTTCAACGTTTGGCGGCGCCGATAATCGTCGGGCACTTTGTCGGTTTGACCGCGCGTGACTTCGATGTAGAAGCCATGCACTTTGTTGTATTCGACGCGCAGATTGCCGATGCCGGTTCGAGCGCGCTCGCGCGCTTCGAGATCGATCAGAAATTGGCCGCAGTTCTCGGAGATGTCGCGCAAGTCGTCGAGCTCGCTGTCGTAGCCGCGCGCAATCACTCCGCCGTCGCGCACCATCGCAGCCGGTTCATCCGCGATGGCGCGCGTGAGCAAATCCATGCACCCGTGCGGCGGCTCGAGCGCGGCGCCGATACGGTCGAGCGCCGGGACATCCGGGGCCATTGCCGTGACGAGCTCGCGCAGTGCCGGCAGTGCGGCGAACGTATCGCGCAGGCTCGACAGATCGCGCGGACGGGCTGAGAGCAGCGCGAGCCGGCCGGTGATTCGCTCGACATCGGCGATGCGGCGAAGCGCGGTGCGCACGAGATCGAGACTTGCGCCCGAGGCGGCTTCCAACAGCGCCCCGATGGCTTGCTGGCGCGACTGCGCAACGGCGGCGGCGCGCGGCGGATGATGCAGCCAATGGCGCAAGAGGCGGCTGCCCATCGTCGAGCAGCACGTGTCGAGCAAGGAGCAGAGCGTCGGCGCTTCACCCCCGCGCAACGTCTCGGTGAGCTCGAGATTGCGCCGCGTGGCTGGGTCGAGGCCGATGTATTCCGATTCGGTTTCGACTTTGAGGCTGCGTATGTGCCGCAACTGCTGGCCCTGCGTCGCTGCGGCGTAGAGGAGCACCGCGCCGGCGGCGCCGCAGGCGCTCGTGAAGCCTTCCGCGCCGAAGCCGTCGAGGCTGGCCACGTTCAGTTGATCGCATAGCCTTTGAATGCCGGATGCGACGTCGAAGTGCCAGGCCGGTACGCGTGTGAGCGTGCCCGAAGGCGTGCCCGGCATGACTTCGGCCATGCCGTCGGCAACGAGAATTTCGGCGGGCCGGATGCGCTCGAGCGCGGCGGCGACTTCGCCGGGCGCGACTTCGGCCAGCCGCAACGCGCCGCTGGCGAGGTTGAGCCACGCAAGGCCGATCGACGTCGTTACGCCGCGCTTGTTGTGGGCGGGGCACGCGGCGAGCAGGTAGGCGTCGCTTTTGTCGGATAGCAGCGCGGCGTCGGTGAGGGTGCCGGGCGTGACGATGCGCACGACTTTGCGCTCGACCGGCCCCTTCGCGGTGGCCGGATCGCCGATCTGCTCGCAAATGGCAACTGATTCGCCAAGCTTGACTAGCTTGGCGAGATACTGCTCGACAGCATGGTGCGGCACGCCGGCCATCTTGATCGGATTGCCGGCCGAAGCGCCGCGTTGCGTGAGCGTGAGGTCGAGCAGGCGAGCGGCTTTCTCGGCGTCGTCGAAAAAGAGCTCGTAAAAGTCGCCCATGCGAAAAAACAGCAACGTGCCGGGATGAGCGGCTTTGATGCGCAGATACTGCTGCATATACGGCGTGTGCTTCACGAGCGTGGTTTCCGCCGGAGCATCGACGCTGGTTTCGGTTTTCATTCGTGGCGTTCGCAAAAACGTGTTCGGTTGCGGGCTGTTCCTTCTACGGCGCGGCGCGCTCCAATTGACGATGCGCCGCTGCCGCGGCGGCAGCGCGACTGTGGGCGGACTATACTGCGCGCCGCTTTCCTTGCGCAGTCGGTCGAACGGCCGACCTTGGACGCGTGCGACGGCCGCGCCGCGCCGCGCGTGCACCGCGTGTTTCGGATCAAGGCGCAGTCAAGCCCAGCATTTTATGGGATTCGACGGCGCAACCGCGCATTTCGGCGGTGCCACGCCGAACCGCTGCAAGCGGATGGAACGAACGGCTTCGAGCGGATGGCGCCGACGAACGCCTCGAGCAAAGGCGACGATGTCGCGACTCATACGAAGCGACGACACGAACTGCGTCGCGATAATCGTGTAGAAGCCGTCTCTCATCGGTCTGCTCGTCGTATCCCAGGCCGAAAAGGACGCGACCAGCAAAAAGGCGGCCGCAGCCGCCTTTTTGTCATGGTCCGTCGCGCGTCTTCTGACAGCGACGCACGTCGCGGTTAGAGGGAAGGGCGGTGCTTAGTTGCCTTTCCCTACGCGGCTATAGGGGCTCAGGATCGGCACCATTTGGGCGTAGATCTTGGGATTGCCCGCAACGATTTCGCCGAGTTGCAGGAAATCGGAATCGCCGGTGTAGTTGCCGACGAGCCCGCCCGCCTCGGTGATCAGGAGGCTGCCCGCCGCCATATCCCACGCGCTGATGCCTTGCTCGAAAAAGCCGTCGAGCCGGCCCGCTGCTACATTGGCCAAATCGAGCGCCGCAGCGCCGGGGCGGCGCAAGCCCGTGCAAGCGCGCGTCATGTCGGCGAACAGGCGGCCGTAGGCTTCGAGACTGTCGTTCTCCCGGAAGGGGAAGCCCGTGCCGATCAGCGCGTCGGCAAGACGGTCGCGGCGGCCGACGCGAATTCGCCGGTCGTTCAAATAAGCGCCGCGGCCGCGCGATGCCGTGAAGAGATCGTTGCGGGTCGGATCGTAGACGACCGCTTGCGTGACGATCCCTTTGTGCGCCAGCGCGATGGATACGCCGTAATAGGGCAGGCCGTGGATGAAATTGGTGGTGCCGTCCAGCGGATCGATGATCCAGACGTAATCGGATTCGTTCTCGGAGCGGCCCGATTCTTCTGCCAGGATGGCGTGATCGGGATAGGCCGTCTTGAGCGTATCGATGATTGCAACTTCCGCCGCTTTGTCGACCTCCGTCACGAAATCGTTGTGCTGCTTCTTGCTGACCTGGACGAGATCCAAGTCGAGCGAGGCGCGGTTGATGATCTGTGCGGCGCGACGGGCGGCCTTGACAGCAATATTGAGCATCGGGTGCATAAAACGGATTCCTTGTACCGCGGCGGTGCGAGCGCTGCGATGGGTGGGCCAAACCGCCCGGAATGCGCACGCATTCCGTCGACGAAAGCGAATTGAAGAAGAGCGGTGTGCGGGCGGCTGGTCCATGTCCCAAATCGCGCGCACGAATAAGTGGATTTTACCCGAGTCGGCGCCCGTTCGGCTCAAACGTTGCCGCAAACCGTCGGTTGGCCGCATCGGGGCGCGATCGGGTTCGCATCGCCTCGGCGAGCGCGCTAACATACCCTCCGCGGGCTTTGCTCGCCGGTTCATATTCATTCGTTCGTTCTCGTCGATCTCCCCACTCCGAATCGCTCTATGTCGCAATCGCCTTCGACCACCGTTCATACCTGCGCGTCGGGTCCGCATGGCGGCTTCACTTCGACTCTGTTCGTGCTCGTCGAGCCGAGTCACCCAGGCAACGTGGGCGCCGCGGCCCGTGCGATCAAAACGATGGGGTTCTCCCGGCTGGTCCTCGTCGCGCCACGCGTGCCGCTCGTGCAGAACGAGCCCGAGGCGATCGCGATGGCCAGCGGCGCGGAAGATGTGCTCGCTTCGGCCCGTATCGTGCCGACGATGGCCGATGCGCTCACCGGTGTCGCCTGGTCGGTGGCGTTGACGGCGCGCATGCGCGAGTACGGGCCGCCGCAGCTCGCACCGCGCGAGGCCGCGCAGGCGGCGCGCAACCACGCGCTTTCCGGCGACATCGCTTTCGTCTTCGGCAACGAGCGGACCGGGCTCTCGAACGAGCACGTCGAGCGGTGCAGCGCGCTCGCCCACATCCCCGCCAACCCCGCATATAGCTCGCTCAATCTTGCGCAGGCCGTGCAGGTGCTCGCCTATGAGCTGCGCATGGCATATCTCGCCGATCGGCAGGACGCCGGCGCAGCACCGGCCGACGAGGCCAGCGTGCGCGCGCCGAGCGAAGACGTCGAGCGCATGTACATGCACCTTGAAAACGCGCTGATCGCGCTCGAGTTCCTCGATCCGGCCAATCCCAAGAAACTGATGTCACGGCTGCGACGTTTGTTCGCGCGCGCCGGCTTGGAGCGCGAGGAAGTCAATATCGTTCGCGGCATCGCAAAGCATATTCTGCTCAAAGCGCGTGCCGGCGATGGGTCGTCCTCGTCGTGAATGCGCTCGTGCGCGCGGCGACCGCTGCCGCCCGCCTAACCGAGTGATCGTCGTAACGATCGGCCCACGGCAGCGGCAATGCCCCTGGTAGGCGCAGGGACGATCGAGACGGGCTCAGCAGGTTTGCCGCGATCACCCTACAATCGAGCCGTTCTTCATAAGCAAATCGCCCGACGTCATATCGATGCGGCCGGCGTTGCCCACAGGCGACGGTGCTCCGGCGCTTTTTAGCGAGCCCCCACCATGTTCAAGAGACTTCGCGAAGACATTGCCACGATTCGTCAGCGGGACCCCGCGGCTCGCGGTGCTTGGGAAGTGCTCACCTGTTACCCCGGGCTGCACGCGCTGGTGCTGCACCGGTTCGCGCATGCCTGCTGGCGCGTGCGCCGTCGCTGGCTCGCGCGTTTCGTGTCGCAGATCGCCCGCTTCTTGACCGGGATCGAGATCCACCCCGGCGCCACGATCGGCCGCCGCGTGTTCATCGACCATGGTATGGGCGTCGTGATCGGCGAGACCGCCGAGGTCGGCGACGACTGCACGATCTATCAAGGGGTGACGCTCGGCGGCACGCTGCTCACGCGCGGCGCCAAACGCCATCCGACGCTCGAGCGCGGTGTCATCGTCGGCGCGGGTGCGAAGGTGCTCGGCGGTTTCACGATCGGAGCCGATGCGAAGATCGGTTCCAACGCCGTGGTCGTGAAGCCTGTGCCGCCGGGAGGCACCGCTGTCGGCAACCCGGCGCGTGTGATCATGCCGGCCGACGCCAAGCGGGCGCCGGAGCGAGCCGCATTTTGCGCGTACGGGATCACGCCCAACGCGGAAGACCCGGTGTCGCTCGCGTTGCACGGGCTGATCGATCATGCAGCCAAGGAGGCGCAGCGCGTCGATGAGATCGTGGCCGCGCTCGAGCGCCTCGGCGCGCGGCTCGAGGCGTTGCATGGCGTGGATGGGGCAGGCGTCGATTTGCGGCGCTTATCGGCCGTGATCGCCGGCGCGATGGTTCATGCCGATGCGCAAACGCATCAGGAACGAACGGGTTGAGCCGTCAATCCAACGGCAGCGCGTGGATTCCTTCGGCATCGATCCGTAGATAGCCGCCTCGGCGCGTGCCGTGATCGAGATCCCAATCGGGCAGCACCCAACGCGTGCCGCCCGCTTCTTGATGACGCGCGGGTTTGTGCGTGTGCCCGTGGATCATCGTCTTCGTATGGCTCTTGCGGAACAGCGCCTCGACGCTTTCGTGCGTGACGTCGTATAACGGCGAAGGCGGCCGAGCCCGGCCTGCCTCGCTCGACGTGCGCATGCGTTCGGCCAGCGCCTGACGCCACGTGAACGGCCAGGCGAGAAACATCAACTGAAGCGCGCGCCAGCGTGCGATCCGGCGGAACGCTTGGTATTTGCGATCCGCCGTGCAAAGCGCGTCGCCATGGGCGAGCACGATACGCGCGCCGAATGCCGTCATCACGAAAGGATCGGGGAGCCAAATCGCGCCGGCCGCCTTCATGAATCGCTTGCCGAGCAGAAAGTCGCGGTTCCCGTGCATGACATACAGCGCGATGCCGCGTTCGCTGAGCGTATGCAAGATCGCGGCGATGCGCGCGGCGAATGTATCCGCGCCGAGCCTATCGTCGCCAATCCAATATTCGAACAAGTCGCCCAGGATGAACACCGAATCGGCGCTATCCGCCGTCACGCGGATGAAGTGCTCGAACGCGTCGACCGTGCGTGGGATCGACGCGCTCAGGTGCAAATCCGAGATGAGCAAGAGCGGCCGCGGCGCCTGGGGGCGCGCATGGCCGTGTTCGTGCGGCACGCTGGCCTCGACGTTGCGTGGCCCCGTGTCTTGCCGCGCCGATATTCCGGCATCTCGGATGACGCTCGTATTCAATCGACTACGACCGCTTTCTCGATGACGACATCGTCGAGCGGCACGTCCTGGTGAAAGCCCTTGGAGCCCGTGCGCACCTTCTTGATTTTCTCGACCACGTCCAGGCCGTCGACCACCCGGCCGAACACCGCATAGCCCCAGCCTTGCGGGGTCGGCGAGGTGTGGTTGAGGAAATCGTTGTCGTTCACGTTGATGAAGAACTGCGCCGTCGCGGAGTGCGGATCGTTCGTGCGGGCCATCGCGATCGAGCCCTTGACGTTTTTCAGACCGTTGTTCGCTTCGTTGTCGATGGGGGCGTCGGTCGGCTTTTGCTTCATGCCTGGCTCGAAGCCGCCGCCTTGGATCATGAAGCCGTCGATCACGCGATGAAACACCGTGTTGTCGTAATGACCTTTCTTCACGTAATTGAGGAAATTTTCCACGGACTTCGGCGCTTTCTCGGCGTCGAGTTCGAGCTTGATGACGCCGTGATTCGTATGCAGTTCGACCATGATGCGTTCCTTTCTGAAGAGCCAAGCCGGCGCCGCGACGGCGCGCCGGCGGGGAGGGGCGTTATTTGGAAACGACGGTTGCCGATTCGATCGAAATCGGCTGCTGCGGCACGTCCGCCATCGGTCCGCGCGTCGTGGTGGGCGTCGCTTCGATCTTCTTTACAACGTCCATGCCCGACACCACTTTGCCGAACACGGCATAGCCGTTGCCGTCGGGATTGGGATAGTCGAGCCCGGCGTTGTCCACCGTGTTGATGAAGAATTGCGCGGTCGCCGAGTTCGGATCGCTCGTGCGGGCCATCGCGATCGTGCCGGCAGCGTTTTTCAAGCCGTTGCGGCTTTCGAGCGGGATCGGCGCACGCGTCGGCTTTTCGGCGTAGCTGGCCGTATAGCCGCCGCCTTGAATCATGAAGCCTCGGATCACACGATGGAAGATCGTGCCGCTGTACTGGCCGGATTTCACGTAGGCGAGGAAATTGGCGACGGTCTTGGGCGCTTGCTCGGGGTAGAGCTCGATCTTGATGTCGCCGTCCGTCGTCTTGAGCAGCACTTGGGGATGCGTACCCGCCGCGTTCGTTTGCGCGAAAGCCGGCGCGTTCGCGATCAAAGCGGCGCTGCCAAGCGCCAACCAAAAGCTTTTCATGAGGTCCTCTGCGTGGAAGAAATCGAATCGAATGCCGTGCTTAGCGCGACGGTGCAATGTAGGGCTGCGTCGGGAACATACCGTTCGAGCCGCCGAATTCGACGGTGGAAGGGCTTGCGCGCGGCACGGCGGCCGGGCGCGCCGGTACGGCCGCCTTGACGGCGGCGCTCGCGCCGCTCGCGGGCGAGACGATTTGCTCGATGGAAGCGATACGCTGTGCGGTCAACGGGCTGGCTTGGCCGAGCGTTTGCGCGCGCCGGTACGAGCGATCGGCGAGCCGCAGGTATAGATCGCCAAGGTTTTCGTAGGCGAGCCCGTAGCTGGGATTGGCCTTCACGGCCGTCTCGAGCGCGGTGCGGGCGTCTTCGTAGCGGCCTTGCTTCGCGTACAGCGCGGCAAGGTTGTTGTACGGCTCGGGCAACTCGGGGTACGACTGCGTGAGTTCGGTGAATTGGCGTATCGCGTCGTCGTCGCGATTCAGATGCGCGAGGACGGTGCCGCGCTTGAATTTTGCTTGAGCGTCGCGCGGATGCGAAGCGATGCGCGCATCGAGTTCGGCGAGCGCGCCGTTCCAATTTCGCGCGGCGATGGATGCGTCGATTTGCGGCGTGTCGTCGGCCACGGCCGGCGACGTTTGCGCGTGCGCCGCCACGGCCGCGAAAGCCGCGAGCGCAAAGGCGAAAACGGAGGCCGCGGCGAGGGCCGCAGTACGGTGCATGCGGCCGCTGGAAGGTTTCATAGGCTCAAGTCTGGATGTTATACTCCGGCCCATTCTAACAAAACGTTTGTCGGTTTCCTCGAACGGCAAACGGTCCTCCGCCAGTCGTGGTCGCCTTTTCGCGCCGCTCGCATCGAAGCGCTCGTGGCGCAAAGGTATTCGCACCGCGCAAGCCGTTTGCGCTTCATCGCGAAATGCTGCGAAACGCGCGTTCGCCGAGTGCGGATTGCTCCAGGCTCACGCATCGTCTCTATGGAATCACTGCGCATCTACAACACGCTAGCGCGTGACAAGCAACTCTTCGTGCCGCGCCGTGCAGGCGAAGTGCGGATGTACGTCTGCGGCATCACCGTCTACGATTACTGCCACATCGGTCATGCGCGTCTTTTCGTCGTATTCGACGTCGTGCAGCGTTGGCTGCGCGCGCTCGGCTATCGCGTGACCTACGTGCGCAACATCACGGACGTCGACGACAAGATCATTCGGCGCGCAGTCGATTCCGGCGAGACGATCAAGGCCGTGACCGACCGCTACATCGCGGCGATGTACGAAGACGCCGATGCGCTCGGCTGTGCGCGCCCCGATATCGATCCGCGGGCGACCGATTACATTCCTCAGATGCTGGGCATGATCGACGCGCTCGTCGCGAACGGCTACGCCTATCAAGCGGCCGATGGCGACGTCAACTACGCGGTGCGCAAGTTCGAGCGCTACGGCGCGCTCTCGGGCAAGACGCTCGAGGATCTGCGCGCGGGCGAACGCGTGGCGGCGAACGACGCCAAGCAAGACCCGCTCGACTTCGCTCTGTGGAAGCACGCCAAGGCGGGCGAGCCGGCCGATTGCACCTGGGACTCGCAGTACGGGCCAGGGCGTCCCGGTTGGCATATCGAATGTTCGGCGATGGGATGCACGTTGCTCGGCGAGCATTTCGATCTTCACGGCGGCGGGCAAGATCTGCAGTTTCCGCACCACGAAAATGAAATTGCGCAAAGCGAAGGCGCAACCGGGCAGACATTCGTCAACTATTGGATGCATAACGGGTTCGTGCAGATCGACAACGAGAAGATGTCGAAATCGCTCGGCAATTTCTTTACGATCCGCGACGTGATCGCGAAGTACGATCCCGAAGTCGTGCGCTTTTTTCTCGCACGTGCGCACTATCGTTCGCCGCTCAACTACAGCGACGTCCATCTGGACGATGCGCGCGCCGCGCTGACGCGTCTTTACACGGCGCTCAAGGACGTGACGCCCGATGCCGCGCCGCTCGATTGGAGCGAGCCGTATGCGCAGCGCTTTCGCGACGCCATGAACGACGACTTCAACACGCCCGTTGCCGTCGCGGTGCTGTTCGAACTCGCGACCGAACTGAATCGCACGCGCGATGCGGCTCTGGCGCGGCAGTTGCACGCACTGGCCGGCACCTTGGGGTTGCTCGGCCGCGATCCGCGCGCGTTTTTGCAGCATGCGGCCGGCGAGCGCGCGATCGACGGGCTCGATGCGGCCGCGATCGAGGCGAAGATCGCCGAGCGCGCCGCCGCCAAGGGGGCGAAAAACTACGCCGAGGCAGACCGGATTCGCGCGCAATTGCTCGAAGCCGGTGTTGCACTTGAAGACAAACCGGGCGGGCTGACCGAATGGCGCCGCGTATGACGAACGCGCATCGCGCATTGCGCTGATCGACTCGCCAGGCAGGAGGCAAGATGGCAACGGCCAGAAAGGCGCCCGCGCGCACAAGTCGCAAGGGCGACGTACGCGCGAGCGCAACGGCGGCAACCGCTGAAAAAGACGACAAGGCAGTCGCCAAGCGTGCTTCGAGCATGAAGCGCGCGGTGTCGGCCAAACCGGCACCGACGCGTGCGAAGGGCAAGACGGCGCGCCCGGCGAAAACCAACGGCGCGGCGGCGCCCGAGCCGACCGACGTCCAAGCGTTCTCGCGCGAAGGCGGCGCCGATGGCGAGATCGTGCGCAAGTCGCGCGCGGGCAAGGACGAGCAAGCAGCGGTGCCCGTGCAGATCGGCGGCCTCGAGCCTGCCATCACGCGCCCGGCCTATTGGGATCGCGCGTGCGCGGACCTCGTCAAACGCGATCGCATTCTGAAAAGACTGATCCCCAAGTTCGGGCCCGTGCATCTGATCAACGGCGGCGATCCGTTCGTGACGCTCGCGCGCTCGGTCGTGGGCCAGCAGATTTCGGTGCAGGCTGCACAGGCCGTGTGGCACCGGATCGAAGCTGCGTGCCCGAAGCTTTCGCCCCAGCAATTCAGAAAGCTCGGTCAGGACAAACTGAGCGCGTGCGGGCTGTCCAAACGCAAGTCGGAGTACTTGCTCGATCTGGCGCAGCACTTCGCGTCCGGTGCGTTGCACGTCGACAAATGGATGTCGATGGAAGACGAAGCTGTGATCGCCGAACTCACGCAAATTCGGGGCATCGGCCGCTGGACCGCCGAGATGTTCCTGATCTTCAACTTGTCTCGCCCCGACGTGCTGCCGCTCGACGATCTCGGTCTCATCCGCGCGATCAGCGTCAATTACTTCAGCGGCGAGCCGGTCACGCGCAGCGAGGCTCGCGAAGTGGCGGCGAATTGGGAGCCGTGGCGCACGGTCGCGACTTGGTACATGTGGCGCAGCCTCGACGGAACGGCCGAGGTGTAGCGCAACGGCCGAAAGGCCCGGGGCTATCGATAGTGGAAATTGATAGATTCGCTCGATTCCGATAAGGGCGCGGACGGTTAGAATACGCGCTGCCGCAAGACTCTAGGAATGAAACATATGAAAACGACCTTTCTGGATTTCGAACAGCCCATCGCGGAGCTCGAGGCGAAAATCGAAGAATTGCGCTTCGTGCAAGACGATTCGGCGGTCGATATTTCGGAAGAGATCGAGCGGTTGTCGAAGAAGAGCCAGCAGCTCACGAAGGATCTGTACGCGAACCTCTCGCCCTGGCAAGTTTCGCAGATCGCCCGTCACCCGCAGCGTCCCTATACGCTCGATTACGTGAACGAGCTGTTTACAGATTTCCACGAATTGCATGGCGATCGCGCGTATGCCGATGACCTGTCGATCGTCGGCGGTTTGGCGCGCTTCAACGGCCATCCGTGTATGGTGATCGGTCAACAGAAAGGCCGCGATACGAAAGAGCGCGCGGCGCGCAATTTCGGCATGCCGCGTCCCGAGGGTTATCGCAAGGCCGAGCGCTTGATGCGTCTGGCGGAAAAATTCGGGCTGCCGCTTTTCACGTTCATCGACACGCCGGGCGCATACCCCGGGGTCGGGGCCGAAGAGCGCGGGCAATCGGAAGCGATCGGCCGTAACCTTTATGTCATGGCCGAATTGAAGACGCCCATTATCGCAACCGTGATCGGCGAGGGCGGGTCGGGCGGCGCACTGGCGATCGCCGTGGCCGACAGCGTGTTGATGCTGCAGTTCTCGACGTATTCGGTGATTTCGCCCGAAGGGTGCGCGTCGATTCTTTGGAAGAGCGCCGCCAAGGCGCCCGAAGCGGCGGAAGCACTGGGCTTGACGGCGCACCGGCTGAAGGCGCTCGGCCTCATCGACAAGATCGTGAACGAGCCCTTGGGCGGCGCCCACCGCGACGTCAAAGGCATGGCCGCCTTGCTGCGTCGAGCGTTGGCGGACACGCTGCGTCAATTCCAAGGCATGAGCGTGCCGGATCTGCGGCAACGTCGTTTCGAGCGGCTCATGTCTTACGGCAAATTCAAGGAATCGCTCCCCGGCGCATAAGGCGCGGGAAGCGGTGCAGCGCGGGGGCTTCGGTCGCCGCTCGCGGGTTCCCTTTCAATCTCTACCGACGTGACGCCTTCAGTCGATTCCGCCGCCGAGCGCATCGTTCTCGATGCCCTCGGCGGCGCGCTTTCTACGTTGCCTTCCGACGATGCGCTCGTTGCGATCGCGTTCAGCGGCGGACTCGACTCGAGCGTGCTCCTCGATGCGGCGGTGCGTGTGATGGGCGCTTCGCGCTGCGTTGCGCTGCACGTTCATCATGGGTTGAGCCCGAACGCCGATCGTTGGCTTGCGCACTGCGAGGCAGCCGCGCATGCGCTCGGCGCGCGCTTCGAGGCGCAGCACGTGCGCATTGCGCGCGATGGCGGGGAAAGCCTCGAAGCCGCCGCGCGCGAAGCGCGCTACCGCGCGCTCGATGTCATGTGCGCGCGGCAAGGCGTCGCCGCGCTGTGGCTTGCGCACCATGCCGACGATCAAGCCGAGACGGTGCTGCTGCAGTTGTTGCGCGGCTCCGGCGTGATGGGGCTTGCGGCGATGGCGCCGCAGCGCGTCGACGAGACGTCCGCGGCGCCGCGCGTGCGCCCGTTTTTGCACTTGTTGCGTGCCCAGTTGGAGCGCTACGCGCATCTGCGCGGTTTGCGCTGGATCGAAGACGAATCGAACGCCGACACGCGCTATGCGCGCAACGCGCTTCGTCACGAGGTGCTGCCTGCATTGACGACGCGCTTCCCCGGTTTTCGCGATGCGCTTGCCCGCACGGCGCGGCACGCGGCCACTGCGCAGCGACTGCTCGACGACCTCGCGCGCATCGATTTGCGCACGATCGAGCGCGATGAGGGGGCCGCGCTCTCGCGCAAGGCGCTGATCTCACTGGACGATGCGCGCGCGATGAACGTCATGCGCGTTTGGATCCGCTCGGCGGTGCTGCCAACGCCATCGGCCGCGCGCCTGGGCGACATGCTGCGGCAGTTGCGCGAAGCCCGCGACGGACATGCGTTGAGCGTGATGCATGGGGGCGCCCGTCTGCGCTTGTATCGAGACAAGATCTATTGGGAGCCGCGCCCTCCCGCGCGCCTGTCGCTCAGCTCGATCGTCACCGCCGAGAAGGCGGCGCCGAGCGTTGCAACGGCGCCGCCGGCCGGTCACGTCGAGCAGCCGAGCGCGCCGGCTGCAGGCGAGGTGAAGCGCGTTGCCCATCTCGTCTGGAGCGGGCAAGAGGTGTGGCATTTGCCGCAATGGCGAGGCTCGCTCGTCTTCGCGCCGACGGATGAAGACGATGCCGGAGCGCACACCGTGCCGGCCGCGCTGCTCGGCAGCGCCCCGCTTTCGGCGCGAGCGCGCACGGGCGGGGAGCGCATGCAGCGCGCCGTTGGCAGCGCGGCGCGCACGCTGAAGAACTTGTTTCAAGAAATGGGCGTGCCGGCCTGGGAGCGCGATGTGCCGCTCATCTATCTCGGTGACAAGCTCCTTTACGTGCCGCTCCTGGGACTGAACGGCGCAGTTGCGCAGTCGCTGCCGCCCTCGCGTGCGCGGGGCGAGCGCAGGCGATTGGAGTGGCGCCCGGATGTGCTGATCGCCTAGCGTGCGGGCCTGCCGCGCGGGCGCTCGGCGTCGCGCCGGATTGACGCGGCGTGCGCCCGGTGCTTGTTTTTTCGTCGTCGATCAAGTACGCTCGAAGGCTCGCCCGATCCGCTTTCGCAGCCGTTTGCGCGCATTGTGCGCATTCGCCGCCTATCTGCGCGCTACCCGCGCCGGCCATAGGCGCCCGCAGCAGGCGCTTCGCATCCGGGCAAATCCGCGCATGCTGCACCCACGCTTTCGCAGCCATCCTTCGTCGTCGTCGAAGCGCTCACGAGGCCGCGAGACCGAACGGCAGTCTTGCGGTACTGCTTTTGGCGCATCGGCGCGGTTCCTCCTCCAGTTCAGAACGACAATGGCACTCATCGTACATAAATACGGCGGCACCTCGATGGGCTCGGTCGAGCGCATCAAGAACGTCGCAAAGCGCATCGCGAAGTGGCACAAGGCCGGGCACAAGATGGTCGTCGTGCCTTCCGCGATGTCGGGCGAAACCAATCGCTTGCTCGGTCTCGCCAAAGAGATTTCGAGCCAGCCCAATCCGCGCGAGCTCGACGTGATCGCGGCGACGGGCGAGCAAGTTAGCGTGGGCCTCTTGTCGATCGCGTTGCAAGACATCGGCATCGAAGCCGTGAGCTATGCGGGCTGGCAAGTGCCGATCAAGACCGATAGCGCTTATACGAAAGCGCGCATCAGCGAAATCGATGGCGAGCGCGTGGTGCGCGAACTCGACGCGGGCAAAGTGGTCGTGATCACGGGCTTTCAGGGCGTCGATCCCGAAGGGCACATCACGACGCTGGGCCGCGGCGGTTCGGATACGTCGGCCGTGGCCGTTGCCGCGGCGCTCGAGGCGGACGAGTGCTTGATCTTCACGGATGTCGACGGTGTGTACACCACCGATCCGCGCGTGGTCGAAGAAGCGCGCCGGCTCGATCGCGTCACCTTCGAAGAAATGCTGGAAATGGCGAGCCTCGGCTCGAAGGTGCTGCAGATCCGATCCGTGGAATTCGCGGGCAAGTACCGCGTGAAGACGCGCGTGCTGTCGAGCTTGACCGACCCGATGATTCCGCTCGAGGAAGAAATGAAATCGGGCACGCTGATCACTTTTGAAGAAGACGAGACCATGGAAAAAGCAGTCATCTCCGGCATCGCGTTCCAACGCGACGAAGCGCGCATTGCAGTGCGCGGCGTGCCCGACAAGCCGGGCATCGCTTATCAGATCCTCGGGCCCGTGGCCGACGCGAACATCGACGTCGACATGATCATTCAAAATCAGAGCGTGCACGGCAAGACCGACTTCACGTTCACGGTCGGTCGCGGCGATTATCAGCGTGCGATGGATATCTTGGTCAATCACGTGAAGGGTCACGTGAATGCCGAGGAAGTCGTGGGCGATCCGCGTGTGTCGAAGGTATCGGTGGTGGGTGTGGGCATGCGCTCGCACGTCGGCATTGCCAGCAAGATGTTCCGCACGCTCTCGGAAGAGGGCATCAACATTCAGATGATCTCGACCTCCGAAATCAAGATCTCGGTGCTCATCGACGAGAAGTACATGGAATTGGCCGTGCGGTCGCTGCACAAAGCGTTCGAACTCGATCAGGTGTAAGCCGAGGCTGTCTTGCGTCCGTCATGAGCGGGTGTCGGCCGGGCGCGCGTGCGCGGCCGCAGGTGCCGCAGGTGCGAGTGGGCGATGCCGTAAAAAAATGCATCGCACAAATTGACCTGCGCAACCGTTCCCGTTATTATCTTGGTCTCGTTGCGCTGCCTCCCGGCGCAACGACAAGTTTGGGAGACGTGGCCGAGAGGTCGAAGGCACTCCCCTGCTAAGGGAGCATCTGGGCCAAAACCTGGATCGAGGGTTCGAATCCCTCCGTCTCCGCCAGTACTTCGGTATATGGCGGTGGAAACCCCGCAGAATCTCGGTTCTGCGGGGTTTTTGTTGTGCGCCCAGCATGGGCGCACTCCTGCGGGTGCAAGTCCCGCCACAAGCTGGTCACAGCGAATGAAGTGAAGCGCAACTGCATGAGGGCGACCGAGTGTGGGGAGGAAGCGTGGAGCATAAATCGCGGGCCGATGAACAAGAATCGCATAGAAGGCGCTGCCGAGCAGGGCGAGTGGGCAACAAATCGTGAAGCTCTCGTGATCAAGATGAAGCGGCGTAAATGCGGCGGTTGTGCGATGAAGGAGTGCGTTCTTACCTGGGAGCAAAAGCCGTCGGAAAGCTGCAAGATCTTGCTCGACTTCACGGCAATCCACGACTAGGGCGACGGCGTCCTATCCGTCGCTCACATCGCCTCGCGCACCGCGCGCAGGAACTGCCGCGTGCGTTCGTGCTGCGGCGACGAGAAGAATTGCGCGGGCGGCGCCTGTTCGATGATCTTGCCTTGCGAAAAGAAACAGACGCGATCGGCAAACTCTTTCGCAAATCCCATCTGATGCGTAACCATCAGCATGGTCAAATTGTGTTCCGAGCCGAGGCGGCGAATGACGTTGAGCACTTCGCCGCACAACTCGGGATCGAGCGCCGAGGTGACTTCATCGAACAACATGACCTTCGGCCGCATAGCGAGCGCGCGCGCGATCGCCACGCGCTGCTGCTGGCCGCCCGACAACTGCGAAGGGTAGTGATCGCATTTTTCCGCCAAGCCGACGAGCGACAACAGCTCGCGTGCGCGTTCGGTCGCTTCCCGCCGCGACATGCCGAGCGTGTGGATCGGGGCTTCGATCGTGTTCTGCAAGGCCGTCATGTGCGGAAATAGATTGAAGCTTTGAAACACCATGCCGATCTTGCTGCGGACACGACGCACGTGCGCTTCGCTCGCCGGTACGAGCTTGCCGCCACGCATCATGTGCGTCAGCGGTTCGCCGTCCACCTCGATCAAGCCGTCGGTGACCGCATCGAGCGTCATCAACACCCGCAATAGCGTCGACTTGCCCGATCCGCTCGGGCCGATCACGGCCACTTTCTCGTTGGTGGCGATATCGAGATCGAGGCCGTCGAGCACCGTCAGTGCGCCATAACGCTTGGTGACGCCGGCGAAACGCACCATCGGCCGTTCCGTCTGCGTGCCCGCTGCCGCGTCCGCCGCGGGATAAGGATCGCGTTTCATCTGTTGCTCCTGATGTTCTGCTTGCGTGAACTCAACCATCATCGGACTCCGGTGCCGCGCATCGCGCACATGCTCACGGCAAGCGCAAACGTTTTTCGAGGTGGCGCGCGCCTGCGGCGAAGGTCAGGCTGATCGCAAGGAAGAAGGCGCCGGTCATCGTGATCGGTTCCAGATAACGAAAGGTTTCGGAGCCGAGGTTCTTGGCTTGCTGCATCAATTCGACGACCGTGATCGCGGACAGCACGGGCGTGTCCTTGAACATGGCCACGAGGTAGTTGCCAAGCGCCGGTATGACTTGGCGGATGGCTTGCGGCAAGATGACGCCGGTATAGGTGCGCCAGCGTGAGAGCGACAGCGCGCACGCCGCTTCCCACTGTCCCCGTGCGACGCAATTGAGGCCCGCTCGGTAGACTTCCGAGACATAGCACGCGTAGTGCAATGCGATGCCGATCGTGCCCGCGGTCAGCGCGCTGATCACGAGGCCGTACAGCGGCCCCACGTAGAAGATCACGTACACCTGGATCAGCAAAGGCGTGCTGCGGACGAACTCGACGACGAAGCCGGTCGTGCGCGAAATCGCCGCAATGGGACTGCGGCGCAGCAACGCGAGCACGAGACCGAGCACGAGCGCAATGGCGAATCCGACGAGCGTGATGCCGATCGTATACAAGCTGGCGCGGGCGAGCGCGGGCAGGATGCGCGCGGCGTAATGAAGGTCGAAGAAGGTGTTCACCGTGCGGCTCTCCGGGCGGCGCCGTGGCTGAATCGGAGTTCGACGCGGCGCATGAGCGCAACGAGGCATTGCGCGAGGGCGAAATAGATGAGGAGCGTCAGCGCGAAAATCTTCGCGGTTTCGAGGGTGGCCTCGTCGAGCTGGCGCGCACGAAAGGTCAGGTCGGAAAGCGTGATGAGCGAGACGAGCGAGGTGCCCTTGATCAGCTCGATCATGAGATTGGTCGCGGGCGGCAGCGCGTTGATCATGGCTTGCGGCAGGATGATCCGGCGCATGCGCGTAGCCGGCGACATATTGAGCGCGAGCGCCGCTTCGAACTGGCCGTGCGGCACCGAGCGCAGCGCACCGCGCAGGATCTCCGAACCGTATGCGCCGTAGTGCAGCCCCAGCCCGACGATAGCCACGGTGAAGGGCGTCAGCGCGACATTGAACGGAGGCAACGGTAGCACGAAGAAGAACCAGAAAAGCTGCACGAGCAGAGACGTGCCGCGAAACACTTCGACGTAGACGTTGCCGCTCCAACGCACGGCCCGCCATGGCGCGGCTCGCAGCACATTCGCGAAACAGGCCATGAACAGGGCCAGCACGATCGCGCAGGCGGCGATCTCCACCGTGACGGCAGCGCCTTTCGCGAGCAGCGGAAGCAATTGTTCCAGATCACCCATGGCGGCTCCTGGCAAAGAGAGGCGAAGCCGATTCCCGCGACTGGGCCGCGGGGATCGCGTTTACTCGCGGCACAGTTCGGCCGCGGTCTTATCGGTCACGTTGGACTTGTCGAAGCCGAACGGCGCCACGGTCTGCAAGTGGTCCGGCGTGCCGAGCCACGCATGCAATTGCTTGTCGACCGCATCGCGCAGATCGGTGTCGTCCTTGCGAAATGCAAGGGCGCCATAGCCCATGTGCTTGGGATCGTCGACGAACTTGTCGACGGTCGCAACTTGCCCCGGCATCTTCGCGGCCAGATCCTTCATCGTCAATGCGGTGCCGACCGCCGCGTCCGCCCGGTGAGAGCGCACCGCTTGAAGTTGCGCCGTGGTGTCGGGCACTTGCAGGATCTGTGAGTCCTTGATGCTTGCCTCGCGCGCGTAGCCGAGTTCGACCGTGCCGGCCATGACCGCCAGCTTCACCTCGGGGTTCTTCGCGACCGACGTATAGCTGTCGAGGCGCTTCGGATTTCCGGGCAGCGTCAGCAAGGTATCGCCGATCTGATATTGGGGATCGGCGAACGCAACTTGCGTGCAGCGCTGCGGCGTGATGTACATCCCCGCCGCGATCACATCGAAACGCCCAGCCTGCAGGCCCGGGATCAACGATCCCCATTCGGTCAGCACGGCATCGACCTTCTTGACGCCGAGTTTGGAGAAGATCTTTTTCGCAATCTCGGGAGATTCGCCGGTGACTTCACCGTTCGGCAGCGTATACGCAAACGGTTTTTCGTTCGCGTAGCCGATGCGCACGACGCCGGTGCGCTGGATCCGCTGCAGTGTGGTTTCCGCGCGGGCCGAGGGCGTTGCGCCGATCAGGCCGGCGATTGCGCAGAGCATGCCGAGAGCGCCAGTCAGTCTATTCAGTTTCATGTCGATCCGTTCCGTTCCCGTTGGTTGACTGATTCACCGCGGCCGCCGGTGCCCGCCTGCCGTCGCGGTCTAGTGGAAAACCCTTGCAGAACAACGCACTGGCGTATCGCAACACCAGTCGAATGCAGCATACCGAGCCATATTTTTCTTTTCGATTGCTCTAGGACAATTATTTTTCGGGCGCAGATGGAGCGACCATTGCCGCACAGCGACGGAGATGAGCATGACACAAGGAACGAGCAGGGCATGGCGCGATGCGGTGGATTCCGTGCATGGCGTCGAATCGAAATATAAGCGCTTGGTCAAGGCGATCGCCGGCGAAATCGAAAGCGCGGTGCTTCTCTCCGGCGCACGCTTGCCGCCGCAGCGCGAGGTGGCGGCCGAACTCGGCATCAGCGTGCAAACGGTCACGAACGCCTACAAGGAGTTGGAGCGGCAAGGGCTCATTCGCTGCGAGGTCGGGCGCGGCAGTTTCGTTGCGGGGCGGCTCACCGATCGCGTGTCCAATTACATTCTCGATACCGCCGAGCGCGAAGTCGTCGACTTCTCGATCGCTCGCATGGTTCATACGCCCGAGCACGACGAGGCGTGGCGCAAAGTCTGCGCGACCCTCGCCGGCGTGGAAGACCAGCCGTGGATTCGCGCGTTCCGCCCGATTGCCGGGTTCGAACGGCATCGCCATGCGGGTGTCGCTTGGCTCGAGTCGCTCAACATGCCTGCCCATGCCGATTCGCTGCTCGTGACCAATGGCGCGGCGCACGGCATCTTTCTCGCGCTGGCATCGCTCGTCGGTCCCGGCGACACCGTATTGTGCGAAAGCCTGACCGATCATGGGGTGATCGGCTCGGCGAACGTGCTCGGTTTCACGCTCAAGGGCCTCGAGATCGACGAGCACGGGTTGCGGCCGGAACATTTCGAAGAGATGTGCGACAGCGAGCGCATTTCTGCGCTCGTTTGCACCCCCACGCTGAATAATCCGACCGTCTCGGTGATGACCGACGCGCGTCGTCGCGCGGTCGCCCGCATCGCCGAGCGCTATGGCGTGTATGTCATCGAAGACGACGTATACGGCGCGCTGCCGGAGAAGACGTATACGCCGATCGCGAGCCTCATTCCGGAATTGGCGTTTTACTGCACGAGCATGACCAAGTCCGTCTTAACCGGGTTGCGCACGGGCTACCTCGCGATGCCCCGGCGTCTTGCGCTGCGCTGCGAGAGCGTGCTGCGCGTCAGTTCGTGGATGGCGACGACCGTCATCGCCGAAGTGGCCACGCGCTGGATCGCCGACGGCACGGCGCGGCGCCTGGTCGAGTTGCAGCGCGCGCGGCTCGCGGCGCGCCACGCGGTACTCACGGCCGTCCTTGGCAAGTACGTGCTCGGTAGCCATCCGAATGCGGTGTCCGCGTGGCTGCGCGTGCCCGATCACTGGCAGGCGGACCGCGTGGTGCGTGAATTGCGCAATCGCCAAATTGCGGTGACTTCACCCGACCCTTTCCTCGTGAGCGGGGCCGAGCGGCCCAACGCGGTTCGCTTGTGCCTCGGCGCGGACGTGAGCGAGCCCGCATTCGCGGCCGCGCTCGGCGTCATTGCCGAAGTCTTCGAGCAGTTTCCGCATGTTCACGATTTCTTGTGATTTGATGTCCTAGGACATTCGGGAAGCATTTTTCGCAACATTAGACTTGGCCGCATCGATCATGCTTTGCGGTAGCGGCCCATGTCCAATTTGTCTCTCGCGGATGTCTTTCGTGCGCGGCAGTGCCTCGCGGGGCGAGTAGCGCACACGCCGCTCGTCGAATCGCCGTCGCTGTCGTCCCTTGCCGGCGCGCCCGTTTACCTCAAGCTCGAGACCGCCCAACCGACCGGCAGCTTCAAGGTGCGCGGCGCGACCAACGCCTTGGCCGAGATCGCGCAGAGCGGGGTTCGCCGGGTGGTCACCGCGTCGACGGGCAATCATGGGCGCGCGCTTGCCTACGCCGCGCGGGCGCTCGGCATCGAGGCCGCCGTCTGCATGTCGTCGCTCGTGCCGAAGAACAAGGTCGATGCCGTCGCGGCGCTCGGTGCGCGCATCGTGATCGCGGGCCGCAGCCAGGACGACGCTCAGGTTCAAGCGCTGCGCATGGCGCAAGAAGAGGGCTACGCGTTCGTCGCGCCGTTCGACGATCTACGCGTGATCGCCGGGCAGGCGACGATCGGACTCGAGATCTTGGAGGCGTTGCCCGATGCCGCGACGCTCGTCGTCCCGCTCTCGGGCGGGGGCTTATTTAGCGGAACGGCATTCGCGGCGAAAGGCATACGCCCGGATCTGCGCGCGATCGGCGTGTCGATGGCGCGCGGCGCCGCCATGCATGCGAGTCTCGCGGCCGGCATGCCGATCGCGGTCGAGGAGGTGGAAACGCTAGCCGATTCGCTAGGCGGCGGGATCGGGCTCGAGAACCGCTACACGTTCGCCATGACGCACGATCTCGCCGATGAAATCGTGCTGGTGGACGAGCCGTCGATTGCGCGCGGCATCGTTCACGCATACCGGCAGGAGCGACTCATCGCGGAGGGCGCCGCGGCGGTGGGCATCGCGGCGCTGCTCGAGCAGCGAATCGCCGCGCGCCATGGACCGATCGTCATCGTGGTGAGCGGCGCCAACATCGATATGGATGCGCATCGGCGCATCGTCATGGAGAACGCAGATGCCTGACATCACGATTGTCGGCGAGGCGCAATTGCGCGCGCTCGTTGCGCTCGACCTGGCCGCCGTCGATCAAATCGAACGCGCCTTCGTCTCACTCGCGACCGAGCCCGTGGTAATGCCGCCGGTCCTCAATCTCGCGCTGCCCGAGCGGCACGGCGAGGTCGACGTCAAAACGGCATACCTGCCGCGCTTGGGCAGTTTCGCCATCAAAGTGAGCCCGGGGTTCTTCGACAATCCCGCGCTCGGTTTGCCGAGCTTGAACGGCCTCATGCTCGTGCTGTCCGCGACCACGGGACTGACCGAGGCCGTGTTGCTCGACAACGGCTACTTGACGGCGGTGCGCACCGCGGCGGCGGGCGCCGTCGCGGCGCGCTGGCTTGCACGCCCCGATGCGCGGCACGCCGCCGTGATCGGAGCGGGGGAACAGGCGCGGCTGCAACTGCAGGCGTTGATGCTCGTGCGCAAGATCGAGCAGGTCGCGGTTTGGGCGCGCGATGCCGAGCAGGCGGCCGCGTATGCAGCGCACGTTCGCTCGCGCTTCGACGTCGAATGCGTCGTCGCGCACAGCGTGCATGAGGCGCTCGCTCGAGCCGACGTTGCCATCACGACGACCCCGAGCCGCGCACCGCTCATCGAAGCCCAAGACCTTCATCGCGGCCTGCATGTGACGGCGATGGGTGCGGATGCCGATTACAAGACCGAGCTCGCGCCATCGGTGTTCGAGCGCGTGCGCTACGTATGCGACCGTCTCGCGCAAGTGCGCGTGATCGGCGAACTCGCGCACGCGGTGCGGGCCGGGGCGGTGGCCGCCGACGCGCCATTCCCGGAACTCGGCGAGATCGCGGCCGGGCGCGCGAGCGGTCGCTCGAGCGCGGACGACATCACCGTATGCGATCTGACGGGCACGGGCGCTCAAGACACCGCCATCGCGGTGCTCGCGCTGGAGCGAGTGCGCGCCGCGCGTGCGGGAACGATTTTCCACAACGACACGACACCCTGAGAGGAAGCGATGTCCACTGAGATGGAGCAGCAGGCGGAATCCACCCGCGTCGAACCGCGCCTTGCGTTCGAGCGCGACGAGTACGCCACGCGAATCGCCAAGACGCGCCGCGCGATGCAGCGCGCCGGCATCGATCTGTTGATCGTCACCGATCCGACCAACATGGCGTGGCTGACCGGCTACGACGGCTGGTCGTTCTATGTTCACCAGTGCGTGCTGCTGCCCATGGACAGCGATCCGCTCTGGTTCGGCCGCGGCCAGGACTCGAACGGCGCGAAGCGCACGGTGTTCATGCCGCACGAGCGCATCGTCGGCTATCCCGACCACTACGTGCAGTCGCCGGTTCGCCATCCGATGGATTACTTGTCGAAAGAAGTGATCGCGGCCTGCGGGTGGGACGCATTGCGGATCGGCGTCGAACTCGACAACTACTATTTCAGCGCCGCGGCCTACCGCTCGTTGCAGCAGCATTTGCCGCGCGCGCAGTGGGTCGATGCGACGAGTCTCGTCAACTGGCAACGCGCCGTGAAGTCGCCGCGCGAGATCGAATACATGCGCATCGCGGCGCGCATCGTCGAGAAGATGCATGCGCGCATCGTCGATGTGGTGGAACCGGGCGTGAGAAAGAGCGATCTCGTGGCCGAGATCTATTCGGCGGGGATCACCGGCGTGGACGGATACGGCGGCGACTATCCCGCCATCGTGCCGCTGCTGCCCACGGGCTCCGACGCGGCCGCTCCGCACTTGACCTGGGACGACTCCCCGTTCACGGCGAACGCCGGTACGTTCTTCGAGATCGCCGGATGCTTCAAACGCTATCACTGCCCGCAATCGCGCACGGTGTATCTGGGTAAGCCGCCGCGGCATTTTCTGGATGCGGAGAACGCGATCGTCGAAGGCATCGAAGCGGGCCTTGCCGCCGCGAAGCCTGGCAATCGTTGCGAGGACATCGCAAACGCGTTCTTTGCGGTGCTTCGCAAATCGGGCATCGAAAAGGATAGCCGCTGCGGCTACCCCATCGGCGCGAGCTATCCGCCGGACTGGGGCGAGCGCACCATGAGCTTGCGTCCCGGGGACCAGACGGTCCTCGAACCGGGCATGACCTTCCACTTCATGCCGGGCCTATGGCTCGACGATTGGGGCCTGGAAATCACCGAGAGCATTCTCATCACGCAAACGGGCGTCGAGACCTTCTGCAACACGCCGCGCAAGCTGTTCGTCAAGGAGTGACTCGATGCGCGCTTCACCCATCACGCCGACGGTCGATTTCGACGCGGACGGCGAGCAGCACGGGTTCCTGAAATTGCCGTACTCGCGCGACGATTCCGCGTGGGGCGCGATCATGATTCCTATCACGGTCGTCAAGCACGGGCAGGGGCCCACCGTGCTGCTCACCGGCGGCAACCACGGCGATGAATACGAGGGCCCCGTCGCCTTGGCCAAGCTCGCCTGTACCCTGAAGGCGAGCGAGCTGCGCGGGCGCGTGATCATCGTGCCGTTCATGAACTATCCGGCGTTTCGGGCCGGCACGCGCACCTCGCCGGTCGATGCGGGCAATTTGAACCGCAGCTTCCCCGGCAAGCCCGACGGCACCGTCACGGAGAAGATCGCGGATTACTTCCACCGTCATCTGCTGCCGCTTGCGGACTATGTGCTCGATATTCATGCCGGCGGGCGCACGCTCGATTTCGTGCCGTTCGCCGCGATTCACTTGCTGCCCGATGCGCAACAACAAGCGCGCTGCGAACGCGCGATGCTCGCGTTCGGTGCGCCTTATTCGATGCGGATGCTCGAGCTCGACAGCGTGGGGCTGTTCGATAGCGCGGTCGAGGAGGCGGGCAAAGTCTTCGTGACGACCGAGCTTGGAGGGGGCGGCACCTGCACGGCACGAAGCGTCGCCGTCGCCGAGCGCGGCGTGCAAGGGTTCTTGCGCTATGCCGGCGTGCTGGCAGGCGAAGCTCGGGCGCAGAACGAGCCGCTCACGACGACGCTGCTCGACATGCCCGACGCATCGTGCTTCACGACGAGCGAGCACGAGGGGCTGCTCGAAATGTGCCGCGACCTAGGCGAGACGGTGGGGCGCGGCGATCTGCTGGCGCGCGTCTACGACACGGTGCGCTTGGGCAATCCCGGCGTCGAATATCGCGCGAAGCGCGACGGCATCGTCGCCGCGCGGCATTTTCCGGGGCTCGTGAAAGCGGGCGATACGATTGCCGTCGTCGCCGACGTCATCGAGCGCGGGATCGCCACCGCAGGTTGAATCGAGGCCGCCGTGATCAAGCTCGACCGCTACGACGTCGCCATCTTGCGCATCCTCGCGCGCGATGGCCGCATCACGAAATCGAAGCTCGCGGAAGAGGTGAATTTGTCGATTTCGCCAGCGTGGGAGCGCGTGCGCAAGCTCGAGGAGAGCGGCGTGATTCGCGGCTATCGCGCGGACATCGATTGGGTGGGTGCGTTCAGCGGCAGCCGGATCATCGTGGAAGTCACGCTTTCGCGTCACACCGCATACGACCTTAGCCGATTCGAGGCGCGCATCTCGGCGGCGAGCGAGGTGATCCAGTGCCACGCGACGGGCGGCGGCATCGATTACGTGATGCACGTGGTCGCACGCGACATCGATCGCTATCAACGTTTCATCGATGCGCTGCTTGGCGAAGACCTCGGAATCGAGCGGTATTTCACGTATGTGGTGACGAAAGTCGTCAAGGATGCGCCCGGCCCGATCCCGGACGCGCCCGAGCATTTCCCGAACGGCGCTTGAAACTCGCGTGGCGAAGGCCTCGGACAGAAAAAACGTGTGAACGGGGTCCTTCAAACAGAAACTTCGCGAGCGGCGACCGCGACAGAATGAATGTCATCTCAACGCTGAGCAGGAGTGTGTGACATGAAGTTCGGGCACCCCGTTCTATTCAAATCGGTGTGTTACGTCGACGGCCATTGGACGCATAGCGACAGCGCGTCGACGATCGCGGTCCAAAATCCCGCGGACCAATCCGTGATCGGCCACGTGCCGATGCTCGAGCGCGCGCAGATCGTCGCCGCGGTCGATGCGGCCGACCGGGCGTTCGCAAGTTGGCGCTGGGTGCCGCAGGCGCAGCGCAGCGCGGCGCTGCTGCGCTGGCACGCGCTGATCGTTCGGCATGCCGAGGACCTGGCGACGCTGCTGTCGCTCGAGCAGGGCAAGCCGCTCGAGGAGGCGCGCGGCGAGGTGCGCTACGCGGCGAGCTTCGTCGACTGGTTTGCCAACGAAGCGAAGCGGCTCGCCGGCCGCACGATTCCCACGCACATCGACGGCGCGCATCTGGCCACGTTGATGGAGCCGGTCGGCGTGGCGGCGCTGATCACGCCGTGGAATTTTCCGGTTGCGATGATCACGCGCAAGGCGGCCGCCGCGCTCGCCGTCGGCTGCACCGTCGTCGTCAAACCTGCGCACGAAACGCCGTTCACGGCGCTGGCGCTCGCGCAGCTCGCCGAAGAGGCCGGCTTCCCGGCGGGCGTGTTCAACGTCGTGCTCGGCGAGCCGCAAATGGCGATGGAGACGCTCGTATCCGATTCGCGCGTGCGTGCGGTGAGCTTCACCGGGTCCACGCGCGTGGGCAAGCTCGTTGCGCAAACCGCGGCCCAGGCGGGCATCAAGAAGTTGGCGCTGGAGCTTGGCGGGAACGCGCCGTTCATCGTGACGAAAGACGCCGATCTCGATGCATCGGTGCGCATTGCGGTCGTGGCGAAATTCCAGACATCGGGGCAGGACTGCTGCGCGGCCAACCGCATTCTCGTCGCGCGGCCGCTCTACGACGCATTCGTCGACCGATATGCGCAAGCCGTGCGGGCGCTGAAGGTGGGCGCCGCCTTCGAGCCGGGCGTCGACGTCGGGCCCCTCATGCATCGGAGCGCGTTCGAGAGCACGCTTGCTCGGATCGAAGACGCGCGCGCCAAGGGCGCGCGAATCCTGACCGGAGGGCGGCCGCACGAGCGCGGCGGATGGTTCGTCGAGCCGACCGTCGTCGCGGACGCGCGGCCCGGCATGCGCATTTACGACGAAGAAAACTTCGCCCCGATTTCCGCGGTGTCGCCGTTCGACACGATCGAGGAAGCGCTCGCCCGCGCGAACGACACCGAGTACGGGCTTGCCGCGTACGTGTGCGCGACGAACGTCGACACGATCTTTCAACTGATCCGCCGGCTCGATTTCGCCATGGTGTCGGTCAACGGCGTGAAGTTCACCGGCGCGCCGATCCCGTTCGGTGGGATGAAGGCCTCGGGCCTCGGCCGCGAAGGCGGCTTCGAAGGTTTCGAGCCTTTCGTCGAAACCAAATATTTCTGTCTCGGCAATTTGGGCCTGCCTGTCGCGGCCCTCGCCTAACGCATATCAGGAGTCATCATGACGCAATCGATCGAACAACTGTTTCAGCAAGACCGCGCGCACTTCATGCATCCGTCGACGCATGCCCACGACCACGCAACGGGTGCGCTCGCGGGAAAGATCATTCGCGACGCCAAAGGCATCCGTATCGAAGACCATCAAGGCAAGCAATACATCGATGCGTTCGCGGGCCTGTATTGCGTCAACATCGGCTATGGCCGCACCGAGGTGGCCGAAGCGATGTACGAGCAGGCCAGAGCGCTCGCCTACTATCACACGTATGTCGGTCACTCGAGCGATGCGATCATCGAGCTTTCGTCGCGCATCATCGATTGGTCGCCCGTCGGGATGAAGAAGGTCTATTACGGCATGTCGGGTTCCGACGCGAACGAGACGCAAGTCAAGATCGTCTGGTATTACAACAACGTGCTCGGCCGGCCGAACAAGAAGAAGATCATCTCGCGCGATCGCGGCTATCACGGCTCGGGCATCGTCACCGGTAGCCTCACCGGCTTGCCGAGTTTCCATCAGCATTTCGACTTGCCGATCGATCGGGTCAAGCACACGGTGTGTCCGCATTGGTATCGGAAGGCGCCGGCCGGCATGGACGAAGCGCGCTTCGTCGCCTATTGCGTCGATGAGCTCGAAAAGCTCATCGCGCGCGAAGGTGCGGACACGATCGCCGCATTCATCGGCGAGCCGGTGATGGGCACGGGCGGCATCATCGTGCCGCCCGCGGGCTACTGGCCGGCGATTCAGGCCGTGCTGCGCAAGCATGACATTCTGCTGATCGCCGATGAGGTGGTGTGCGGCTTCGGCCGCGTCGGCTCCAAGATGGGTTCGCAGCACTACGGCATCGAGCCGGACTTGATCACGATCGCGAAGGGCTTGACGAGCGCCTACGCGCCGCTGTCGGGCGTGATCGTGGGCGAGAAGGTGTGGGGCGTCATCGATCGCGGCTCGAAAGAGCACGGCGCGATGGGACACGGTTGGACCTACTCGGGACACCCCGTCTGCGCGGCGGCGGCGCTCGCGAACCTGCGCATCTTGGAGCGCGAAAATCTGACGCGCAATGCGGCCGAAGTCGGCGGTTATCTGCTCGAACGTTTGCACGCCGAGTTCGACGCGCATCCGCTCGTGGGCGAAGTGCGGGGGGCGGGCATGCTGGCGGCGCTCGAATTCATGGCCGAGCGCGACGCACGCACGCCGTTCGACGCCGCGCTCAAGGTGGGGCCGCGCGTTTCGGCCGCGGCGCTGCAGCGCGGGGTGATCGCGCGCGCCATGCCGCACGGCGACATCCTGGGTTTTGCGCCGCCGCTCGTGACGACGCGCGCCGAAGTCGACGAGATCGTCACGATCGTCAAAGCCGCGGTCGACGAGGTCGCCGATCAGGTTGCGGCACGCTGAGCACCGGCTACTCAGCCGTAAGTGTTTCGCCGTCCGCCGTTCTGCAGCAAGAGTTACAAGTTTGAAATACGCCTATTGATTGCGCCGAGCTATAGTTCGATCCAACCATGCTACGCAATCACAGGTGAATCCATGAGATCCGTTGCCCGTATCGTTTCGTTGGCGGCCGGCGCGCTGGCTATCGGCGCATCCACGGCGGCGATGGCGAGAGTCGACATCGGCGTCAATATCGGCGTTCCCGCGCCGGTCTATGTCACACCGGCTCCGGTCTATGCGCCGCCGCCCGTCGTTTATCAGCCGGCCCCCGTCTACGCCGCGCCGGCGATCATCGTCGGCTGGCACGGCGACCGCTATTGGGACGGCGGCCGCTGGTGGGGCCGCGACGACTGGGATCGCCATCATCGTGGTTGGGATCATGACCACGATCGCGGGCACGGATGGGGGCACGGCGAGCATCGCGGGTGGGATCGCTGACGGGCGGCTCGCTTCGGTCGCCCGCCGGTGGGCAATCGCTACGCGGTCGGCCGCAACAAATCCTGCTGAACGGCGGGCAATCAGGGAAGAGCACCGGCGCGCACCGCCATCGGGGCGTGCCGGATAGAGAAAAACCGCCTACGGCGCACGCCGAGGCGGTTTTTCTTTTCAGGCTGCGAGAGTGCGCTCCGGCGCGCTTATGGGCATGCGCCGGCCGCGGCGTACGCCGCCAGCTTCATTCGGCCGCTTCGCCCACCATCCCCCCGACGACGGCGTGAAAGCCGCTATCGACGTGCATGATCTCGGCCGTCACGCCGCTCGCGAGGTCCGACAGCAGGAAGGCGGCGGTATTGCCGACTTGCTCGATCGTGACGTTGCGCTTGAGCGGCGCGTTTTGCTCGACGAATTCGAGGATTCTGCCGAAGCCCTTGATCCCGCTGGCGGCCAGCGTCTTGATCGGGCCGGCCGAAATGCCGTTCACGCGCACGCCCTTGGGGCCGACGGCCCCGGCCATGTAACGCACGCACGCTTCGAGCGCGGCCTTCGCGACGCCCATCGTGTTGTAGTTCGGGATGACTCGCTCGGCGCCGAGGTACGAGAGCGTGAGCAGCGACGCGTTCTCCGACAGCATCGGCAGCGCCGCCTTCGCGAGCGCAGGGAAGCTATAGGCCGAGATGTCGTGCGCGATGCGAAAGTTTTCGCGTGTCATGCCTTCGAGGAAATCCCCGGCGATCGCTTCGCGCGGCGCAAAGCCGATCGAATGCACGAGACCGTCGAGCGTGGGCCAGTGCTCCCGCAGCGAGGCGAAGAGCGCGTCGATCTGTGCGTCGTCGGCTACGTCGCAAGGAAACACGAGTTCGCTGCCGAATTCAGCGGCGAATTCGACGATGCGGTCCTTGAAGCGATCGCCGACATACGTGAAGGCGAGTTCCGCGCCTTCGCGCTTGCAAGCTTGCGCGATGCCGTAGGCGATCGAGCGGTTCGACAGCAGACCGGTCAGCAAAATGCGTTTTCCAGCGAGAAAGCCCATGAATTCTCCTAGCGTTGTCAGTGCCGGGCGCCGTGCGCGCAAGCGCCGCACAGCGGTGGCGGGTATCGGTTTGGGTAGAATTCTCTCACATTGGCACTTATGATCATCCGATGACGGTGACGACGACTCCAGGCCGGCGCCCGCTTGCGCCACGAAACACCCGCGCGCGCCTCGCTTGGCGTCTGCTGTTCGCATGCTGTCTTGCTTGGGCATTCGGTACGGCGCGCCCGGCCATGGCCGTCCACGCCATTGCTCAATTCGGCGAGCCCAAGTACCCGGCCGGCTTCAAGCATTTCGATTACGTCAATCCGCAGGCGCCAAAAGGCGGTACGCTCGTGCTGGCGAATCCGAACCGGCTCACGAGCTTCGACAAGTTCAACCCGTTCACGATGCGCGGCAACCCGGCGCCCGGCATCGAGATGCTGTTCGAAAGCTTGACGACGGGAAGTTCCGACGAAGTGGCGTCCGCCTATGGGCTGCTCGCCGACGATATCCGCGTCGCGCCCGATCGCCTCTCGGTCACGTTTCATCTGAACCCCCGTGCGCGTTTTTCGAACGGCGATCCCGTCACGGCCGAAGACGTCAAATACTCGTTCGACACGCTCAAGAGCAAGCAGGCCGCACCGCAGTTCGCGGTGTTTTACGGCGATATCGCGCGCGCCGTCGTCGTCGATGCCGCCACGATCCGCTTCGAGTTTCGCCAGCCCAATCGCGAGCTGCCGTTGATCGCGGGCGGCGTTCCCGTTTTCTCGCACAAATGGGGCATGCGGCCCGACGGCACGCGCATCCCGTTCGACCAGCTCGCCTTCGAGCAGCCGATCGGCAGCGGGCCGTACGTCATCGATCACTACGACACGGGCCGCACGATCACCTATCGGCGCAACCCGTCGTATTGGGGCGCCGCGTTGCCCGTGCGGGTCGGCACGGGCAACTTCGATCGCATCACCTACAAGCTCTACGCCGATAGCACGGCCCGGCTCGAAGCGTTCAAGGCCGGGGAATACGATGCGCTCGTGGAGTACATTGCGCGCAATTGGGCTCGACGCGATGTGGGCAAGCGCTTCGACAACGGCGAGTTGATCAAGCGCGAGTTTCGCCAGCACAACGGCGCCGGCATGCAAGGCTTCGTGATGAACTTGCGACGTCCGCTGTTCCAGGACGTGCGCGTGCGCCAAGCGCTCGATCTCGCGTTCGATTTCGAATGGCTGAACCGGCAGTTGTTCTTCGGCGGCTACACCCGGCTCGACAGCTATTTCGCCGATAGTGCGCAACAGGCGAGCGGCATGCCGAGCCAGGGCGAGCTTGCGATTCTGAACCCGTTGCGCGCGCAACTGGATCCCGCGGTGTTCGGGCCGATGACGGTGCAGCCGAGCACCGATCCGCCCGGCTCGCTCCGGGCCAATCTGCTCCAAGCGCGCGCGCTGCTGGCCCAAGCAGGCTGGCACTATCGCGACGGCGCGCTGCGCAACGCGCAAGGAGAGCCGTTTCGCTTCGAGATTCTCGATGATTCGGGGGCATCGATGGCGCCGGTGGCAAGCGTCTACATTCGCAACCTGAAGAAGCTCGGCATCGAAGCGAACTTTCGCACCGTCGATTTTGCGTTGATTCAAAAACGCTTCGATACGTTCGACTTCGACATGACGTCGCTGCGCTACCCGGACGTGCAAGTCCCGGGCACGGAGCAGGTGTCGCGCTTCGGCAGCAAATCCGCCGACGAGCAAGGCTCGGACAACCTGATGGGGTTGAAGTCGCCCGCCGTCGACGCGATATTGCGCACGCTGGTGCATGCGCAGACGCGAGAGCAACTCGTCGATGCGGCGCGCGCGCTCGACCGCGTGCTGATGCACGGCTATTACGTCGTGCCGCAGTGGTTCAGCACCACTCACCGCATCGCTTATAAGCGCACGCTGCGGTATCCGGCCACGCTGCCGCTGTACTATTCGGCGAGCGATTGGATCGTCTCGACATGGTGGTTCGCGCCGTCGCCGCCGGGCGGCAGCGCTGCCGCGGCGAACTAGCGCATTGCGGGCCATGCTCCGGTTTCGCTTAGCTCATTTTCGGGTGCACGTTTATGTGGAGTTACATCCTCAGGCGATTGCTGCTGATGATTCCGACGCTGATCGGAGTGCTGACGCTCACCTTCGCCGTCATTCAGTTCGTGCCGGGTGGCCCGGTGGAGCAAGCGGCCTATGAGCTTCGCAAGGGGGCGGTGCAAGAAGGGCAGGCCAGGCCCTTCGGCTTGCGCGCAAACGCGGGGGTCGACGCTCAGCAGATCGCGCAACTCAAAGCGTTGTACGGCTTCGACAAGCCGCCCCTCACGCGCTATTGGTTGATGCTTTCGCGCTTCGCTCGCTTCGATCTCGGCCAGAGCTACTTCCATCATCAAAGCGTCTGGTCGCTCGTCGTCTCGAAGCTGCCCGTGTCGATCAGCATCGGGCTGTGGACGTTTTTCCTCACCTATCTGATATCGGTGCCGCTCGGCATCGCCAAGGCCGTGCGCAATGGTTCGCCGTTCGATTTGGCGACGAGCTTGATCGTGCTCGTGGGCTATGCGATTCCCGGTTTCGTGCTGGGTGTATTGCTGCTGGTGCTGTTCGGCGGCGGCTCGTTCCTACAGATTTTCCCGCTGCGTGGCTTGGTGTCGGACAACTTTTCGCAATTGAGCGTGGGCGGAAAGATCGCCGATTACCTATGGCACATTGCGTTGCCGGTCACGGCCTCGGTCGTCGGCAGCTTTGCCGTGGTGACGATGCTGACGAAGAATGCCTTTCTGGACGAAATCAAAAAGCAGTATGTGCTGACCGCGCGCGCGAAGGGTTTGAGCGAGCGGCGCGTGCTGTGGAAGCACGTGTTTCGCAATGCCATGCTGCCGCTCGTGGTGGGTTTCCCGGCGGCGTTCATCGGGGCGTTCTTTACGGGCAGTCTATTGATCGAAACGCTGTTCTCGCTCGACGGCTTGGGCCTGCTTTCCTATGAATCCGTCGTGCGCCGCGACTATCCGGTCGTGTTGGGCACGCTCTATATCTTCACGCTGATCGGGCTCGCGACGAAGCTGCTGTCCGACCTGTGCTACGTCTGGGTCGATCCGCGAATTCAATTCGAACAATTGGAGCGATGACGTTGAATCACGTTCGCCCCCGTACCGACGCCCAGCCGCGCAGCGCACTGCCGAGCGTGCTGGCTTCGCCTTCGCCGATGCGCCGCGTGTGGCGGCGCTTCAAGGCGCAGCGCTTGGGCTATTGGAGCCTCGTGCTGTTCGTCGTGGCGTTCGCCGCGAGCCTTGCCGGACCGTTATGGTCGAACGATAAGCCGCTCGTCGTTCGCTACGACGGCAAGTTCTATTTCCCGATCGCCAAGACCTACCCTGAGACGCGTTTCGGGGGCGATTTCCCCACGCCCGCCGATTACCTCGACCCCTATGTAAAGCGGCGCTTCTCGTTGCCCGGCAACTTTGCGTTATATCCGCCGAATCACTATTACTACGACACGCTCAACTACTTCTCGCGCGAGCCCAATCCCGCGCCGCCATCGCGTGAAAATTGGCTCGGCACCGATTCTCAAGGCCGCGATGTATTCGCTCGGCTCTTGTACGGCTTTCGCGTATCGGTCGAGTTCGCGTTGGTGCTGACGCTGATCGGCAGCGCGCTCGGCATCGTCGCAGGGGCCGTGCAAGGGTATTTCGGCGGACGCATCGACATCGTGGGGCAACGCTTGATCGAAATCTGGAGCTCGTTGCCGGAACTCTATTTGCTGATCATTTTCGCGTCGATTTTCGAGCCTAGTTTTTTGCTGCTCATCGTCTTGCTGTCGCTGTTCGGCTGGATCGGGTTGTCCGACTACGTGCGCGCCGAATGTCTACGCAACCGCACGCAGGACTATGTGCGCGCAGCGCGCGCGATGGGGCTCTCGGATCCGCAAATCATTTGGCGCCATGTTTTGCCAAATAGCCTGACGCCCGTCATCACGTTTCTGCCGTTTCGCATGAGCGGATCGATTCTCGCGCTGACGAGCCTCGATTTCCTCGGGCTGGGCGTGCCCGCGCCGACGCCGAGCCTCGGCGAATTGCTCGCGCAAGGCAAAGCGAATCTCGATGCCTGGTGGATTTCGCTTTCGACGTTCGGCGTGCTCGTCGTCACGCTGCTGTTGTTGACGTTCATGGGAGACGCGTTGCGCAATGCGCTCGACACGCGTATCGCCGACGCGATGCGCGCGGGAGGCAATCAATGAGCCCGGCTTCGGCTGTTCCGCTCGTGCCCCAGGGTGCGTGCTCGTCTGCGGCGCCGCTGCTCGAGCTCGAGCATCTGCGTGTCGCGTTCGGCGATACGATCGCCGTGGACGATCTGACCTTCGCCATCGCGCAGGGCGAGCGCGTGGCGCTCGTCGGCGAATCGGGATCGGGCAAGACCGTGACCGCGCTCGCGATCCTGCGGCTGCTGCGCGATGCGCAAATCAGCGGCGGCATTCGCTTCGCCGGAGAGGATCTGCTCGGCAAAAGCGAGCGCGAGATGCAAGCGCTGCGCGGCTCCGATATCGCGATGATCTTCCAAGAGCCGATGACGGCGCTCAACCCGCTTTATACGATCGGGGAGCAGATTGCCGAGACGATCGTCGCGCATGAAGGTGTTTCGCCGCAGCAAGGCCGGGTGCGCGCCGTGGAACTGCTGGCCCGCACGGGGGTGGCCGAGCCGGCCAAGCGCGTGCTGAGCTACCCGCATCAGCTCTCGGGAGGGCAGCGCCAACGCGCCATGATCGCGATGGCGCTCGCTTGCCGGCCGCGTCTGTTACTGGCCGACGAGCCCACCACGGCGCTCGATGTGACGATTCGCGCACAGATCGTCGATCTATTGCTCGATATTCAGCGCGACGAAGCGCAAAAACGCGGCATGGCCGTTTTGCTGATCACGCACGACCTCAATCTCGTGCGGCGCTTCGCCCAGCGTGTCGCCGTGATGGAGCGCGGTCTGCTCGTCGAACACGGGCCCGTCGAGCAGGTTTTCGAAGCGCCGCAGCACTCGTACACGCAGCGCTTGATCGCAAGCCGCCCGCAACGCAGCGTGACGCCGGTGCTGCCGATCGCGCCGGTGCTGCTCGACGCCCGCGACGTGTCGGTATCGTTTGCCACGCCAATGCCCGGCGTGCGCGGCTGGTTCCGCTCGGGCCGATTCGAGGCCGTATCGAGCGCCAGCATCACCGTCAGACAAGGCGAGACGCTCGGCATCGTCGGCGAATCGGGCTCGGGCAAATCGACGCTGGCCATGGCGCTGCTAGGGCTGCAACGCACGGCGCAAGGCTCGATCGAGTTCCAAGGGCGGCCGCTCGCAAGCTACCGCGGCCGCGAGCAGACCCAACTGCGCTCGAACATGCAGGTCGTGTTTCAAGATCCGTTCAGTTCGCTGTCCCCGCGTCAGACCATCGAGCGCATCGTCGGCGAGGGGTTGGCGTTGCATCGCCCCCAACTGAATGCGAGCGCGCGCCGCGAAAAGGTGATTGCCGTTTTGCGGGAAGTAGGGATCGATCGGATGGCGCTAGCGCGCTATCCGCACGAATTTTCCGGCGGGCAGCGGCAGCGGATAGCGATCGCGCGCGCTTTGGTGTTGGAGCCGCGGCTGCTGGTGCTGGACGAGCCGACCAGTGCGCTCGATGTCTCGATTCAGCAGCAAGTGTTGGCGCTGCTCGCTGCATTGCAGCATAAATACAACCTCGGTTTCGTCTTCATCAGTCACGATTTGGGCGTGATCGGCGCCATGGCGCACCGGGTGGCGGTCATGCAAAACGGCGCCATCGTGGAAAGCGGCGACGTAGAAAAAATTTTCTCGAATCCGAGCCATCCGTATACGCGAAAACTCCTGGCCGCGAGCCTGCAAGGGTAATTCGTAGCAATTGTGACGGTACCCCGATTGTTTTTTTTAATTTGTTTTGACATTCGGTAACTTCGTGGCTAGTATCGTCCAAACTTTTCGCAGTTCACTGATTCTTAAGCAAAACCTACCGACCAATGCAGCACCGATATTTTGCCCAGGCTTGTACGCGCGTCGTCGCCGGGATGTTCATTGGCGTGTTGATGACGGCAACAGCCGGCGCGTTCGCAGAAGAAGTCAACAATTCACAGCAGATCGCTTCACCCGCTTCGGCTCAGATAGGGTCGAATGCATCGTCTTCTTCACTCGCATCTTCCTCGCAATCGTTAAACTCGACCACCACCAGCGGTCGCGCGAAGGCGTTCCTCTCCGGTGTCGCCGGGAAAGCGGGCGACGTCGTCGTCGGCGCGCTGAACATGATCGGCGTGCGCTATCGCTGGGGCGGCAGTTCGCCCGATTCGGGGCTCGATTGCAGCGGCTTCGTGCGCTACGTGTTCCAGGACACGCTGGGCATGGCGTTGCCGCGCCGCGCGGAGGAAATGAGCCGCGTCGGAGAGAAGGTGCGGATGGCCGATCTGAAACCGGGCGATCTCGTATTCTTCAATACCATGCGTCGCACGTTCTCCCACGTCGGCATTTACATCGGCGGCAACAAGTTCGTCCATTCGCCCTCGACGGGTAGCACCATTCGGGTCGACGACTTGGACGACGGCTACTGGGAAAAGCGCTTCACGGGTGCGCGTCGAATCGAGACGCAGTTCCATACGAAAGACGACGACTTGCGCCAGCGCGTCAGCGCGAGCTTCAACGAAGTCGGCGTGAGCGGCAACTGACGCGTATCGACTTAGACCTTGCTGGCCGCGGGTGCCTTCGGTAAGGCGCGCGATTAGTCCGCTCAGGTAGCCCGCTTAGGTAGCCCGCTTAGGTAGCCCGCTTAGGTGGGCCAACTCATGTAGCCCGCTTAGGCGGGCTTTCTCACATGCACTTTGCTCTGCCTCTCAAGCGGCCGCTGAAACCCCTGGCCGATGTTCGGTCAGCTTGCGTTGCAGATCCCCATAGAGCCGCGCCACGGCTTCTTCGCCGGCCAAAATGGCTGCGTTGCGCTGGCCGAAGTCGGCTCCGCTCATGGCGGCTAGATTCGGGCGGATGACGAAATCCGCATATTTCTCGAGCTCGTAGGTCTTGATCGTTTGTCCCATGATCGTGAACGTCTGCAGCAGCACGTCGAACGAGCTTTGCGTCAGCGCGGTTTCCGGATTGGCCGAGATGTCGACGGCGATCACGAAATCGGCGCCCATCCTACGCGCGAATGAAGCAGGGACGGGGCTCACGAGCCCCCCGTCGACGTACTCGTGGCCGCCGATCTTCACGGGCTCGAAGATCGACGGGACGCTGCACGAGGCTCGCACCGCGACGCCGGTATCGCCGCGCTGGAACAAAATCGGCTGGCCGCTGCGCAGATCGGTGGCCACGATGCCGAGCGGACGCGCCATTTTTTCGATCGGCCGGTTGTGCAACGTCGTATTGACGTAGCTTTGCAGCGCGACGCCTTGCAGGAAACCGCGCGTGCGAAACGGCATGGCCCAATCGCTGATCGACGCTTGATCCATCGTCAAGGCCAGTTTGTTGATTTGCAGCCCGCTCATGCCGGAGGCATAGAGCGCGCCGACGACCGAGCCCGCGCTCGTGCCGCAGATCAGATCGACTTGAAGCCCGCGGGCTTCCAGCGCTTTGATCACGCCGATATGCGCGAAGCCGCGCGCGGCGCCCCCGCCTAGCGCGAGCCCGATTCGAAGCGGCCTTTGCGGCGCAGCCGGTTTCGTTTCGACGTTCGAATCGTTCTGTTTGGTGACGGGCGAGGCGCAGGCGGCGAGCAGGGCCGATGCGCATGCAACGGTGAACTCGCGACGGGCGAGGCGGGGGGAAGACGATTTCAACGGTATCTCCAGCGGCGCGCCCGAGACGGCGCGCATCGATGCGCCGGACGCGGATAGTGGCGCCCCGGCACGCCGGCCAGCCGGCTGGCGCGCGCACATGATACGGCAAAAGCGACGCTCGTCGACGGCGTTGCCGATGAGGTTCGCAGACGGGCGACGGCGAGCCGCCGGTTATAATCGCCCCTTACTTTTCTGTTCGTTCGGCGGCGGTGCGCTGCTTATGTCCTGCGCCCGCCGCCGAACCATCGACGCTACCTATGACGACCGTCCGCACCCGCTTCGCCCCGAGCCCGACCGGCTTCATTCATCTCGGCAACATTCGCTCCGCGCTTTACCCCTGGGCTTTCGCTCGCAAGATGAAGGGCACGTTCATCCTGCGCATCGAAGATACGGACGTGGAGCGATCGACGCCCGAATCGGTCGATGCGATCCTAGAAGGCATGGCATGGCTGGGATTGGACTTCGACGAGGGTCCCTTCTACCAGATGCAGCGCATGGAGCGATATCGCGAGGTCGTCGCACAAATGCTCGATCAGGGGCTCGCGTATCGCTGCTACATGTCGATGGAAGAGCTCGAGGCGCTGCGCGAGCGGCAACGTCTGGCCGGCGAGAAGCCGCGCTACGACGGCACGTGGCGGCCCGAGCCGGGCAAGACCTTGCCGGCGCCGCCGGCGGGCGTCGAACCCGTGATTCGCTTCAAGAATCCGCTGACGGGCGTGGTTGCTTGGGACGATGCGGTCAAGGGGCCCGTCGAAATTTCCAACGACGAACTCGACGATCTCGTGATCGCGCGGCCGGACGGTACGCCCACCTACAACTTCTGCGTGGTTGTCGACGATCTCGATATGCGCATCACGCACGTGATTCGCGGCGACGATCACGTGAACAACACGCCGCGGCAGATCAACATCCTGCGTGCGCTCGGCGGGCAAACGCCCGTGTATGCGCATTTGCCCACGGTGCTGAACGAAGCCGGCGAAAAGATGAGCAAGCGGCACGGCGCGATGAGCGTCATGGGCTATCGCGATGCCGGCTACTTGCCCGAGGCCGTGCTCAACTATTTGGCGCGCCTTGGCTGGTCGCACGGCGACGCCGAAATCTTCTCGCGCGAACAGTTCGTCGAGTGGTTCAACCTCGAGCATCTGGGCAAGTCGCCTGCTCAGTACGACCACAACAAGCTGAACTGGCTCAACAACCACTACATCAAGGAAGCCGACGACGCTCGGCTTGCGGAACTGGCCAAACCGTTCTTCGCGCAAATCGGTGTCGACGAAGCGGCGCTCGCGCAAGGGCCGGACCTGCCGTCCGTGGTGGCGCTGATGAAGGACCGTGCGACGACGGTCAAGGAGATTGCCGAGAACGCGGCGATGTTCTATCGCGCACCGGCGCCGGATGCCCAGGCGCTCGCGCAACACGTGACGGATGCCGTGCGCCCCGCGCTGGCTGAGCTCGCCGCTGCCTTGCGCACCTGTGAGTGGACGAAGGAGGGCGTCTCCGCCGCGTTGAAGGCAACGCTTGCCGCTCACAAGCTGAAGATGCCGCAACTCGCGATGCCGGTGCGCTTGCTGGTCGCGGGCACGACCCACACGCCATCGATCGACGCGGTGCTCGTCTTGTTCGGGCGCGAGTGCGTGACGGGCCGCATCGAGGCCGCTTTGGCAGCGTGAGGTTGACGAGGGGGCCGGGCGTCTTTTAAAAAGTGAAGAAAGATCGCGCGAGGGTATTTACAAGTCGCAATAGGGCCTATACAATCTCGTTTCTGTTCTGCAAGGGGGTATAGCTCAGCTGGGAGAGCGCTTGCATGGCATGCAAGAGGTCAGCGGTTCGATCCCGCTTACCTCCACCAAAACATGGTCCGCAGACAGCCGCAGTAGTCAGAAAAGCCTCGAGAAATCGGGGCTTTATCTTTTTCTACGGTCCGTAGAATCTCGTCGTGTTCTAACCTACCGATCCTCCCCTCGGAGCCAGCGAGCCGCGAGGCGCTCGTCTTGCGCAGTCACCGAGCCGGCTTTCGGCGTTCGTGCGCTGCCGTGACCGTGCCCGCTTGTCCCGCGGGCCGAGGCATCACGATGCGACCTGCGTGCCGGCGGTGCCGGCCACCATTTCCGCGATGTGCTCCAGCGAGCCGATGACGGCGCGCTTGCCCGTACGCTCGACAAAATCACACGCCGCCTCGACCTTCGGTCCCATCGACCCCGCAGGAAATTCGATCGCGCGAAGCATGGCAGGAGAAGCGGTTCGCACTGCGCGCTGCTGCGCAGTATGCCAATCGGTATAGACAGCGTCGACGTCCGTTGCGATCAGCAGCAAGTCGGCGTCGAGCATTGCGGCCAGCAACGCGCTGCACAGGTCTTTGTCGATGACCGCTTCGACACCGCGGAGCGTTCGCCCATCCGGCGCCCGCGTCACCGGGATACCGCCGCCACCGGCCGCAATGACGATCACTTCATGTTGGAGAAGCCACTGAATGGGCTTCAATGCCTCGATATGTTTCGGTTTGGGCGACGGAACGACACGCCGGAAGCCCGTCCCATCCGCCGCGATGCGCCAGCCGTTACGCTCGGCCAGCCGTTCGGCCTGCGCCTTCGTATACACCGGGCCAATCGGCTTCGTTGCGTGCTCGAACGCGGGATCGTGGGCATCGACCTCCACGCGCGTGAGCAATGTGGCTACCTGCCGCGCAGGCCCCAATGCGTTCGCCAGTTCCTGCTCGAGCAGATATCCGATCATGCCTTCGGATTCGGCGTCGAGGACATCGAGCGGAGTTGGGTCTTCTGCATTGCCCGCGGCGGCCTGGATGGCCAGCAAGCCGACTTGGGGGCCGTTGCCATGCGCGAGCACCAGTTGATTGGAATCGGCGAGCAGCGCGATCTGCTGCGCCGCGCGGCGAACGTTGGCGAGCTGGTGAGCCATCGTCATCGGCTCGCCGCGGCGCAGCAGCGCGTTACCGCCGAGCGCGATCAAAATTCGCATGGTCGCACCTATGCCAGCGTCGCCACGAGCACGGCTTTGATCGTGTGCATGCGGTTCTCGGCTTGGGAGAAGACGATCGAGGCATCGGACTCGAATACCTCGTCGGTGACCTCGAGTTCCGAAAGACCGAAGCGCTCGTGCACCATCCGTCCCGTTTCGGTTTCGAGGTTATGATAAGCAGGCAAGCAATGCATGAAACGAGTACGTGGCTTGCCGGTCGCCTTCATCAATGCGGCGTTGACCTGATAGGGCAGCAGCAGCTCGATACGCGGGCCCCACGCTTCTACCGGTTCCCCCATCGATACCCAAACATCGGTATAGACGAAATCGGCGCCGCTCACGGCCTCGCGCGGATCTTCTTCGAGCGTGACTTTTGCGCCCGTGGTCTCGGCCAGACGCCGCATTTGCTGAACCAAATCATCGTGCGGCCAGAGTTCGCGTGGCGCTGCAATGCGCACATCCATGCCCATTTGCACGCCGCCGATCAACAGCGAGTTACCCATATTGAAGCGGGCGTCGCCCACATAGCAGAACGACAGCTCGTGCAGCGGTTTTTCGCCGAAGGCTTCCATGGTCAGCAGATCGGCAAGCACCTGCGTCGGGTGGAATTCGTCGGTGAGCCCATTCCATACCGGGACGTGCGAAAAGGTCGCGAGCTCTTCCACCACGTTCTGGTGAAATCCCCGGTATTCGATGCCGTCGTATAGTCGCCCCAGCACTCTGGCCGTATCCTTGAGCGATTCCTTGCGGCCCAGTTGAGAACTCGACGAGTCGATGTACGTGACATGTCCACCCTGGTCGTGCACGGCGACTTCGAAGGCGCAGCGGGTGCGCGTCGAGGTCTTTTCGAAAATCAATGCGACGTTTTTGCCGGCTAGCCGCGGCACTTCGTTGCCGGCGTATTTGGCGCGTTTGAGTTCGGCGGCGAGATCGAGCAGAAAACGGATGTCGCGCGGCGCGAAGTCCTGCATGTTCAGCAGGCTGCGATTGCGTAGATTGAATCCCATGGGCGAATGCTCCAAAAATACGACGCTCTTTTCGCGTCAAAGGGCGGCACGTTCGATCGGGCAGGTCATGCAATGACCGCCGCCGCGGCCGCGGCCAAGTTCGCCGCTGGGGATCGTGATGACCTCCATCCCTGCCTTGCGCAGCAGCGTGTTGGTGTACACGTTCCGGTTGTAGGCGACGACGACGCCCGGTGCGAGCGCAATCACGTTGTTGCCATCGTCCCATTGCTCGCGCTCGGACTCCCACATGTCGCCGCCGGTGGCGACGGTGCGTAGCGCGTCGAGGCCGAGCGCCTTTGCGACCACCTCGAGGAACGGGGCGTTTTCGGGTCGTACATCCAGCTGCTCCGGCGACTTGCCAGGACGCAAACTGCTGCAGCGGATGGAATCGACCACGTCGGGGAAGATCGTCACCAGGTCGCGATCGCAGAAGGTGAACACCGTGTCGAGGTGCATTGCCCCGCGCGAGCGCGGCAGTTGCGCGGCGATCACCTGCTTGACCGATTCCCGGGCAAAGAGCGCGCGGGCAAGCTGGGCCACGCCTTGGGGCGACGTGCGCTCGCCCATGCCGATCAGGACGACGTCGCGCGACAACGGCATGACGTCCCCGCCTTCGATCGTCGCGTTGCCGTGTACGGCGTCGGGGCCGCCCCACCAAATGTGCGCGCCACCGCTAAAGCGTGGATGGAAACGATAGATCGCCGCACTCAGTAGCGTCTCGTGCTGGCGCGCCGGCCAGTACATCGAGCCCAGCACGATGCCGTCGTTGATCCAGCAACTGCTGTCGCGCGTGAACAGCGTGTTCGGCAAAGGCGGGAAGATGAAGCCGGATCGCGGCGTGCATTGGGCGAGCAGGCCCTTGGGCTCGAACGGCAATTCCGCACGGACAATCCCCCCGATCAGTCGCTCGGCAAGCTCGTCGGGCTTCATCTGTTCGAGCCAGAGCTTGAGTTGCGCGCCAAGTTCGGTATCGACGCCGCTAGGCGCCAGTTTGCGTTCGAGCACCCAGTCGCGCGCCTCCCGGCCTTGCAAGATATCGGCGAGCAGATCGTGAACGTCGAGCACTTCTACGCCATGGTCCTGCATGGTGCTGACGAACGCGTAGTGGTCGTTTTTTGCCTGCGATACCCAGAGCACGTCGTCGAACAGCAGCTCGCGGCAATTTGCCGGTGTCAACCTCGCCTGGGCTAGGCCAGGCCGACATACCATGACCGTGCGCAGGGCGCCGATTTCCGAATGGACGCCAAATGTCATTGTGTTTCTCCCGAAGGCAGGCGGATCACAAACCGAGCGCGCCGGTGGACAACAGCCATGCCGCGAGCGCGGCAAGCGCGAGCAAGGCCACGAGAATCGTCGCTTCGAACGGTTTGAACAGACGGGCTCCGCGCTCTCGTTTGCCCCAGCCATACACGAGCGCGCCGGGTGCGTAGAGGATCGCGGAGAGCAGCAGGTACTTCGGGCCGGCGGCATAGAGCAGCCAGCAGCAGTAGAGGCTGGCGGCCGCACCGATCAGCGCGTCGCGCGTTCGGGCGCGGTCCGCCGGCGCGTAACCGTCGCCGCGCAGCGCGATGCGGGTCGCGTAGATGGCGGAGAACAGATAGGGGACGAGGATCATCGAAGTCGCGAGCGAGATCAGGGCTTGATAGGTCGCGTTCGAAATCAGCGTGACGACGAGAAAGAGTTGGACGAGTCCGTTGGTGACCCAGAGCGCGTTGGCCGGCACGCCGTGACGGTTGGAGCGCGCTAGAAATCGCGGCATGACGCCGCCTTCCGCCGGCGTGAAGAGCGTTTCAGCCGCGAGCAGCGTCCACGCGAGCAAGGCTCCGCCGACGGACACGAGCAGGCCCAGGCTGATGAAGGCCACGCCCCACGCGCCTACCGCTTTGCCGAGCACACCGGCCATCGAAGGGTTCTTCATCCCTGCGAGTTCGCCTTGCGCAACGATACCGAGCGAGAGCAGCGAGACGGCCATCAGCAGGAGCAGCACAACGCTGAAACCGAACAGCGTCGCGCGTCCGATATCCTCGCGCCGCTGTGCGCGCGCAGAGAAAACGTTGGCGCCTTCGATGCCGATGAACACCCATACGGTGATCAGCATTGTGCTCTTGACCTGGGTGAACACGCTGCCGAGCTTCGCATTGCCCCAGAAATCCTGCGCTATGACGTGACCTCTGAACGCGACGGCCGCTAGCACGATGAACAACAGCAACGGGATGATCTTGGCGACCGTGGTGATCGCGTTCAGCACGGCGGCGCTGCGTACACCGCGCAGGATGACCGCATGCATGATCCACAGCACGATCGAGGCGCCGAGTACGGCGGCACGCGTATTGCCGTCACCGAATATCGGAAAGAAGTAGCCGAGAGTGCCGAACACGATGACGAGGTAGCCGACGTTGCCGATCCACGCGCTCACCCAATAACCCCAGGCGGAGTTAAAGCCTACGAAGTCGCCGGCGCTCGCTTGTGCGTAAGCGTAGATGCCGTTGTTCAGTTCGGGCCTGCGCGTGCTGAGCGTTTGATAAACGAATGCGAGCATTAACATGCCGGCGCCGGTGATTATCCAGCCGATGAGCACGGCCGCCGCGCCGGCGCCCGACGCCATGTTCTGCGGCAGGGAAAACACGCCGCTGCCGATCATCGAGCCGATGACGAGCGCAGTCAGCAGGCCCAGTGGCAATGGTTTCGCAGCGACGCCAGCTCGAGGATCGGTCGGGGTCGACGAAGGCGACGCCGAAATGGGATCTGCCAGGTTTTTCATGAAAGGCCTCGCTATCGTTTCTCCGATAAATAGGATTAAGTCATCGCGTGCCGATTTGCCTATTGATCTGGATCATGCGGGGCGGTTGCGTCGCCGAACGAGCAAATTCGGCATGTCCGTTGGGGCTGAGCGAGTGCCGATGCGAGAACCGATGGCGATGCGCGCCGCACCCGCACCGTTGGCAAATTGCGCTTAGTCGTATTCGGCGGTCCGCGTTTGCTTCTTCTTTTTCTCGTGGCCGTTCGACCCTGGGATGCCAGGAGAAGCGGGCGCGTCGGAGGAGGCTTGCGCGCAAAACAGCTTGCGGTCCAGCGCGAAGTATGCGTATAATCCGTGGCTCTGCTGTTCGAGGTGTGGCGCATAGCCTTATATTGCGCCGATCGACCGGTAACGCGTGTTGAAGTGCTTTCGGCGGGCAATCGTTGCAAGAAAAAACTTCACAAACACTCGAGGTCGCGTTAGAATAGCCTTCTTCGCTGATAACGAAAGTTAAGCGCGAAGCGCAGGTAGTGAAAAGATTTTGTCCCCTTCGTCTAGAGGCCTAGGACATCACCCTTTCACGGTGAGTACAGGGGTTCGAATCCCCTAGGGGACGCCAAAACATCGGCGGCGCTCTCAGTGTGGGGCGCAGCAGCTTACGAGACGAGACCGACGCTCGTAGGTATGATGAGCAGTATTGGAGTGGTAGTTCAGTCGGTTAGAATACCGGCCTGTCACGCCGGGGGTCGCGGGTTCGAGTCCCGTCCACTCCGCCAGACAAAGCCCGTTCAGGTATCGCTTGAACGGGCTTTTTCAATAAAGTGAAGCAGTACTATTGTCCCCTTCGTCTAGAGGCCTAGGACATCACCCTTTCACGGTGAGTACAGGGGTTCGAATCCCCTAGGGGACGCCAAACATCGGCGGTGCTTTGCAGGTTCGAAGCACTGCGGTTCGCGAGACACAACCGACGCTCGCGGGCCAAGATGCAAGACTGGAGTGGTAGTTCAGTCGGTTAGAATACCGGCCTGTCACGCCGGGGGTCGCGGGTTCGAGTCCCGTCCACTCCGCCAAATAAAAGCCCGTTCGAGCATCGGTTCGAACGGGCTTTTTTCTTGCACGCAGGTCGAAGCGGGGGCGGACCGACGCCGAGACTCGCTTCGTTTTTCGTGCGACGCCGGACAATCGGCCATTGCAAGTCGCGCCGCGCTGCCTTACTGTGGTCGCGATCATTTTCCTTTCGGCTACGATGTTCGATCCGACCGACGCGCCGTCATCCTACGCGCCATCGCCGTTTCACTTGCGCCGAGCCTCGCTGGACGACTTCACGTTCGCCGAGGCGCTGACGCACGACAACATGGGCCACTATTACGAGCGGCATCGGCTGACTTGGCGTGCCGATCTATTCCTCGCAAGCTGGCGTGAGTCTGAAAATTTCATCCTCGAGGTTGGCAACGCGCCGGTGGGCTTGCTTCGGCTCACCGAGGAAGGCGATTCGCTGCATATTCGCGACGTGCAGATCGCCGCGGGGCATCGCGGGCAAGGGGCCGGCACGTTCCTGCTCGAGACGTCGCGCCGTTGGGCGCGCGAACGCGGGTTGCGCGAACTGCAACTGCGCGTATTCGTCGATAACCCCGCCGCGCGGCTCTATCTGCGCATGGGGTATCGCGTTGCCGGCCCGCGGCTTGCACAGTTGGGGCCGATTCGCCATATGGCGCGGCGCGTCTGAGCGTTTCAGCCCCGCCGGGCATCGTCCAGGATGCCTGCGCGCTCGCAAGGGGCGCCATGGACACGCCGAGCCGATAAGCGCAACGCCGGCCGGCGAATTAGGCGTGCAAATGAGCCCTATACGCTGGGTTGCGAAGACGGCTCCATGATGTCGTCGTCGAAATCGTCGTCTGCGTTGGCGCGCTCGGGTGCGGGTTCGGCGTCACGCATCATGAAAGCGCGCGGACTTTCACCGAATGCGCGCCGGAACATCGCCGAGAATGCGCTCTGGCTTTGATAGCCCAATTCATGAGCGATCTGCGACAGCGCGCGGCCGCGCGTGAGCAGCGGAATCGCGCGAGCCAGGACGGCTTGCTGACGCCACTGAGAAAAGCTCATCCCCAACTCTTGGCGAAACAGCCTAGCGATCGTGCGCGTGCTAGCGCCGACACTCGCTGCCCAATATTCGAGCGGGTCGGTGTTGCCGGGATCAGCGAGTAGCGCCTCGCACAGCGTGCGCAGCCGTTTTTCCGTCGGCATGGGCACTGACAACGGCAAGGGTTCCGAGCGCGTGATCTCGTCGAGTGCGAGTTCGCCGAGCAACCGCTCGCGTCGTGCGTCGAGCCCGTCCGCGTCGAGCGCTGCGATGACTTCTCGCAGCAGCCCCGACATTTCGACGACGCGGCACGTGTCGAGGCCCGGGGGCACGACGGATTCATCGATATAGACGGTGCGCAGATACGCGTCTTCCACGATCACGACTTCATGCGGCACATGCGGCGGCACCCACACCGCGCGCGAGGGAGGAACCATCCACGTGCAGCCTTCCACGCCGAGCCGCATGACTCCGCGCGAAGCATAAGCCAACTGTGCCCAAGGGTGCATGTGCAGCGCGATGCGCTCGCCGCCGGGCATCGGGCGCGCGCGGACGCGAATCGGGTGCGTGGGGGCGGGCGCCACGTGTGCGGGAATATCGAGCAGCCGCACGCGTGCGGCGGGCGTGGTTGGCGGCAGATCGGTCGGGATCACGGCTAGCCCCGTTGGCGAAATGAAAGGCGATGCGAGGCAGAATGCATGCGCGTTCGATATTGTATGCGCATGCTCCGAGGCCCGCGCATGCGAATGCGCGGGCCTTCGGGCCGGTTACCGAGGAAACACTCGGCGAGCGAGCACGCGCAATCCTCGCGAGGACGATATTCGAGATGCATAATGCGCATTCCTGGCATGGGCTGCGTGCCATCGTGCTGGGTGCCGATTGTTCGCCGGGAAGTCCGCACAGCAAGCCGGCAACGACCGGGGACGTTCATTTCAAACAAAATAAAGACGAGGGGCAAATGCGATACGTATTCGTTTACGGGACGCTGCGCGCGGGCGAGATCAACGATATTGGGGCGGCGGCGGCGCGTCATGGGATCGACGCGCCGCGCTTCGTCGGGCGTGCGGCCATCAATGGCCGCTTATACGACTTGGGCGACTACCCGGGGCTCGTCCCGGACGAGACGGCGAGCTTCGTGCGCGGCGACGTTTATGAAATCGCCGATGCGCTCGTGCCGGTCCTTGATGAAATCGAGGGCGTGGTGCCGGGAATCGACGGCGTTTTCAAATCGCGCGAGGTGACCGTCGCCGTGGCGGGCCACCCCGTGCGATGCTTCTTCTATCCGGTCGAGGATGTATCCGTCGAGGGACGGCCCCGCATCGAAGCGGGCGATTGGGTCAGTTACCGGCTCGCACGCGAGACGCTGGCGGCATTCAGGTACGGCAGCTGAATGGTTGCTGCCTCGGGCGCGACCGCCGCGCTGACAACGCGCGGCGATCGCGGCGGCTCGTGTGCGCCGCAACCAGGCACTGCTTGTCCCGCTCTTACACTTGCTCGTAAAGCGGCAACGTCAGGAATTCGGTGAACGTTTCCGACGTCGACATTTGCTCGAAGATCGTCGCGGCGCGATCGTAGGACTGCGTATCGCCGCCCACGGCCTCTTTGATCTTCGGCAGTTCTTCGGCAATCAGGCCGCGCACCAGTTCGGCCGTTACCTTGCGGCCGTCCTCGAGCTTGCCCTTCGGCGAGCGGATCCATTGCCACACCTGCGAGCGCGAGATCTCGGCCGTCGCCGCATCTTCCATCAGGTTATGGATCGGCACGCAGCCGTTGCCGGCGAGCCATGAACCGAGGTAGTGAATCCCGACATTGATGTTGTTGCGCAAGCCCGTTTCCGTGATCGGCGTTTCGGGGCGGAAGTCGAGCAAATCGGTGGCCGTCACTTGCACGTCGTCGCGTTGCTTGTCGATCTGATTGGGCTTGTCGCCGAGCACGCTGACGAACTCCTCCATCGCGACCGGCACGAGCCCCGGATGCGCGACCCAGCCGCCGTCGTAGCCGTCGGTCGCATCGCGCTTCTTATCCGCGCGCACACCGGCCATCGCCTTGTCGTTCGCGGCTGCATCGCTCTTGATCGGAATCAGCGCGCTCATCCCGCCGATCGCGGGCGCGCGGCGCTTGTGGCACGTCTTGAGCAACTGCAACGCATAGGCGCGCATGAACGGCACCGTCATCGTGATTTGCGCGCGATCGGCCAGGCAGAAATCCTTGTCGTTCTTGAACTTCTTGATCGCGGAGAAGATGTAATCCCAGCGCCCGGCGTTCAGCCCCGCACTGTGCTCGCGCAACTCGTACAGAATCTCGTCCATTTCGAACGCCGCGAGGATCGTCTCGATCAGCACGGTCGCGCGAATCGTGCCGCGCGGCAGGCCGATCGCTTCCTGGGCAGCGATGAAAACGTCGTTCCACAGGCGCGCTTCGAGGTGGCTTTCCATCTTCGGCAGATAGAAGTAGGGGCCGCTGCCGCGTGCCAGCAGTTCCCGGGCGTTGTGGAACAGGTAAAGCGCGAAATCGAAGATGCCGCCCGAGACACGCTGGCCGTCCACGGTGACATGCTTTTCCTCGAGGTGCCAGCCGCGCGGGCGCACGACGAGCGTGGCTGTCTTCTCGTTCAGCTTGTAGGTCTTGCCGTTCTGTTCGAGCGAGATCGTGCGGCGCACCGCATCCTTCAGATTCAATTGCCCCGTGATCTGATTGTGCCAATCGGGCGTATTCGAATCCTCGAAGTCCGTCATGTAGGAATCGGCGCCCGAGTTCAAGGCGTTGATGATCATCTTGCGCTCGACGGGCCCCGTGATCTCGACGCGGCGGCATTCGAGGTCCTTCGGCAGCGGCGCGATCGTCCAATCGCCATCGCGCACGGCCTTCGTTTGCGGGAGGAAATCCGGCCGCTCGCCGGCATCTAGCCGCTGCGTGCGCTGCGCACGGGCTTGCAGCAGTTCACGTCGGCGCGCTTCGAATGCGCGGTGCAGGTTGGCGACGAGCGCGAGCGCTTCGGGCGTCAGGATGGTTTCGAAGCCCGCTTCGATTGCGCCGGTGATTTGCATGCCTTGCGGCAACGACAAGGTGTTCGCCATGGAATATCTCCTTTGGTCGGTCAGATGGCAAAAATACAAACGGGCGGCATGGCGCGCCGGGCTGGGGCGCACCATGCCATCCGCTTCAATCCTTTTCGGGCGGCCCGAGCGTCTGCACGAATGCGACGAGGTCGGACATCCCGCCGCCGGTGCCGCGCGGCTTCGCTTCGAGTTCCTCGAGGGGCGCTCCGGCGCGATTGATCCAAAACGTGGTGTAGCCGAACCATCCGGCGCCGGCCACATCCCAGCCGTTCGACGAGACGAAAACGATCTCGCGCGCATGGGCGCCGACGGCGCGCGTGCCGAGCGCATAAGCGGCCGGTGCGGGCTTGTAGGCGCGCACGGCGTCGACCGACAACACGTGATCGAACAAATCGCCAATGCCCGCGCTTTTCACAGCGACTGCGAGCATCTCGGGATTGCCGTTCGAAAGAATGCCCAGGCTCGGCCCGGGGCCGCCGGCGGCGCTCGTGCTCTCGCGCAGCGCGCGCAGGGTGCGCAATGCGGGCGCCGTATCGGGAAAAGCGGATAGGCACGCGTACTGATCCATCAGGCGTTTTTCCCCGGTGCTATCGAGCGGCAACTGCAAGCGCCGCGCCGCATGGCGCAGTGCATCGAGCGTGATGTCCCAGAACGGTTTGTAGTGAGCGCCGTGCGGATCGGCTAGGGTGCGCAACTGCGAGTATTCGATTTGCTTCAGGCGCCACAACTGCGACAGCGCGTCGCCTCGGCCGGGAAACAGCTGCTCGGCCGCGGCCACCACCGAGTGGACATCGAAGAGGGTGCCGTACGCGTCGAACAGCACCGCTTTGGGCAAACGTCGTGGCGAAGTCGACATGGCCTAGGCTCCCGGTTTTCTCGCGTGATACAGGTCTGGAACGAATTCTATTTGTGACTTGCCGTAATGAAAAATAGGCTTGGCGTCACTTGATCTGTGACTTTTTAGTTCATAATCGGCCGATCGGTCTTTGGGGAAGGGGGCTACCCTCGTGTCGCGCTTCAAGCAAATCGAAACGTTCGTCGCCGTGGCAGCAAAGGGTAGCTTGTCGGCCGCGGCCCAGGCGGAAGGGGTGGCCCCGGCCGTCATCGGCCGGCGGTTGGACGCGCTCGAGGAGCGGCTCGGGGTGAAGCTGCTCGTGCGCACGACGCGCAAACTGTCGTTGACGTTCGAAGGTTCTGCGTTCTTGGAGGATTGCCAGCGGATCGTCAACGACATGCAGAACGCCGAAGCCAGCGTCTCGGCGGGCGGTGTCAAGGCGAGCGGCCACGTGCGCGTGTCGGCGCCGGCCGGTTTCGGCCGTAAGCACGTCGCGCCCTTGATCCCGGCGTTCGCTTCGGCGCATCCCGAGGTATCGGTGGCGCTCGATTTGTCCGACCGCATGGTCGATCTCGTCAACGAAGGCTTCGACTGCGCCGTGCGTTTCGGCGAGTTGCCCGACTCCTCGCTCGTTTCTCTGCGGCTTGGGGAGAACCGTCGCGTGTGCGTCGCCGCGCCGGCTTACCTCGCCCGTCGCGGGACGCCACACACGCTGGCCGATCTCGCGCATCACAACTGCCTGGCGCTCGCGGCCGGGGTCAACCAGCAACGCGGCTGGACCTTTCAGCACGAGGGCAAGATCGTGTCGATCAAAGTCTCGGGCACGCTCGAATGCTCCGATGGCGCCGTGCTCCATGACTGGTGCTTGGCGGGGCATGGCCTTGCATGGCGTTCGTCCTGGGAGGCGGGGGAAGACATTGCGGCGGGCCGCCTCGTGACGGTGCTCGATGCCTTCGCCGCACCGCCGATCGGAATTCATGCGGTGTTTCCGCAGCGGCGGCATCTGCCGTTGCGAGTGCGGCTGTTTCTCGATTTCCTCAAGCATACCTATGAGCGTCCCGGCTACTGGCAATAACGACCGATCGTCGCCGTGGCGTCGGTGCGGGCGGGTTTCCGATATGCGGACTCACCCGAGGCCCTGCCGTCGGTAGGCCAATGCCGCACTACAATCGATCAGGGCAGCGCTCGCGCAGCGAGGCCGCTCAGCCATGCACAGCGGCGAACATCCATCGACGAGGCAGGCGCCATGTTCAAGCACATCCTGGTCCCAACTGACGGTTCGGAACTTTCCAAGAAAGCGATCGACGGGGCGATCGATCTCGCGCGTACGGTCGGCGCGCGTATCACGGCTTATGCATGTTTGCCGCAGTACCCGTATTCGCCGTTTTCGGAAGTCGTCGTCGAGCCGCCCGCCGATTTTCTGGAGCGCAGCGAACGCGAGGCACGCGAGCATCTGGACGAAGTCGAAGCGGCTGCGCGTGTCGCCGGCGTGCCCTTCAGCAGCCAAACGAGTGTGCATCCTTCGGCGTATCTGGGCATCATCGAGGCGGCCGAGAGCGGGGGGTGCGACGTCATCTTCATGGCCTCGCACGGGCGCAAAGGGCTCGGCAGCTTACTCATCGGCAGCGAGACGCAGCGCGTGCTCACCCATACCAAGATCCCCGTCATCGTCTACCGCTGATTGGCCCTTGTCGGTCGAGCGTATTCGCGGCGCACTGGGGCTTAAACGTCAGGCCCCGCATGCATCGCGCATGCGGGGCCCGCGTCCCTCCCTGGTCCCCTGTGCTGGTTCTGTTGCTTACGCGACCTTCTTGTCGAAGAACTGTTCGTCTTCGGTCGAGCCGTGCAATGCAGTGGTCGACGCCTCGCGCTCCACCGTCTGCGTGACGGCGTCGAAGTAGCCGGTGCCCACTTCGCGCTGGTGCTTCACGGCCGTAAAGCCCTTCTCGGCGGCCGCGAACTCGGCTTGCTGCAATTCGACGAACGCGCTCATCTGCGAGCGCGCATAGCCATGCGCGAGGTTGAACATCGAGTAGTTGAGCGCGTGGAAACCCGCCAGCGTGATGAACTGGAACTTGTAGCCCATCGCGCCCAGTTCCTTCTGGAACTTCGCGATCGTCGCATCATCGAGATTCTTCTTCCAGTTGAAGGACGGAGAGCAGTTGTACGAGAGCAGCTTCCCGGGGAACTGCTTGTGGATGGCTTCGGCGAACTTCTTCGCGTATTCGAGATCGGGCTTGCCCGTCTCGCACCAGATCATGTCGGCGTACGGCGCGTAGGCAAGGCCGCGCGAGATGGCTTGCTCGAGGCCCGGCTTCGTGCGGAAAAAGCCTTCGACCGTGCGCTCGCCGGTGAGGAACGGGCGATCGTTCTCATCGACGTCCGAGGTGATCAGATCGGCGGCTTCGGCATCGGTGCGAGCAATCAGAACGGTCGGCACGCCGCACACGTCGGCCGCCAGGCGTGCCGCCGTCAGCTTGGCGACGTTCTCGCGCGTCGGCACGAGCACTTTGCCGCCCATGTGGCCGCACTTTTTCACCGATGCGAGCTGATCTTCGAAGTGAACGCCCGAAGCGCCGGCCTCGATCATCGCCTTCATCAATTCGAACGCGTTGAGCACACCGCCGAAACCGGCTTCGGCATCCGCGACGATGGGAGCGAAGAAGTCCACGTAGCCTTCGTCGCCGGGGTTCTTGCCTTCCGACCATTGAATTTGATCGGCGCGCGTGAGCGTGTTGTTGATGCGCTTGACGACGAGCGGCACCGAATTGGCCGGATACAACGATTGGTCGGGGTACATTTCACCCGCGACGTTCGCATCGCCCGCCACCTGCCAGCCCGAAAGGTAGATCGCCTTCAGGCCGGCTTTCACTTGTTGCATCGCCTGGTTGCCCGTCAGCGCGCCCAAGGCGTTGACGAAGGGCTCGGTGTTCACGAGGTTCCAGAGCTTTTGGGCGCCTTCCTTGGCGATCGTATGCTCGGGCTGCAACGAGCCGCGCAGACGGACGACGTCTTCGGCCGTGTAACCGCGCTTGATGCCTTTCCAGCGCGGGTCGGTTTCCCATTGTTGCTGAAGCTGTTGTGCTTGCTGTTGCCGTGACATGGTGTGGCTCCTTGTTGCCTGAAAGAGAGAAGACAGCGATCTCGTTCGTCGCGACGTTCGGCGGCGCGAACTCTTATATAAGAGTCTAGGCAATGTGAAGCCGAGAGGGTATGGGGAATTTGATGTTTTTAGAGATTGGTTAATCGTTATAAATCAATTACGTATACTGCGTGTACCACGATGCGAAAAGACATTTCCCATCCCGCAACGCCAATCGTTGTGCCACGCAGCACAGATTTTTACGACGCAAAAGACCTTTTCGCATTGTGAAATTGGGGCGCGAAGAGCTGGGTGTCCGGGAATGGGCCCTCAAACTCGGGGCGAAAAAAAACCGGCGCGGGCTAACGCCGCACCGGTTTATTCGACCGACTCATCGTCCGTCTGCTGTGGGCGGCGCGAGCCGCCATACATCAGCCGCTACGGCGTGCGCCGCGCTGGCCGTCGCTGCGGCGGCCCTGGTAGCCCTCGCGAGCACCGAAGCCCTCGCGCGAGCCGTTCGAGCTGCGGCCACTCCAGCCGCCGCTACCCGTGCGTTTTTCGCCTGCACCGGCACTGGCACCGGCGCTGGCACCACGCGCGGCGCCGTTCGAGCCAAAGCGTCGGCCGCCGTTGTTGCCACCCGGCCGACCACGGCCGTTGCCGTTGCCGCTTCGGGCAGGCGGCGCTTTGCGCGGTTCGAAGCCTTCGATGACGTTGACCGCCAGCGGCGCACGCACGAAACGCTCGATCCGCTTGAGCGCGCCTTGCTCGGCGTGATGGACGAGGCTCACGGCGATACCCGAGCGCCCGGCCCGGCCCGTACGGCCGATACGATGCACGTAGTCTTCGGCGAATTTCGGCAGGTCGTAGTTGAACACGTGCGTGATGCCGGGAATGTCGATACCGCGAGCTGCGACGTCGGTCGCCACGAGCACGCGCACGCGGCGCTCGCGCAACGCGCGGACGGTGCGGTTGCGTGCGCCTTGCGGCAAGTCGCCGTGCAATGCGGCCGAAGAGAAGCCGGCGTCGGCGAGGCGGCCCGCCAACTGGTCGGCATCGTTCTTCGTGGCCGTAAACACGATGGCTTGGTCGAGCGCCGAATCGCGCAGCAGATGATCGAGCAAGCGATCTTTGTGATCGCGGTCGTCGACGTAGTGGACCGTCTGCGCGATGTTCGTGCGCGATTCCATCCGCTGAACGATCTCGATGCGCTCGGGGTCTTTCAGCAGCCGGCTCGTCAGCGAACCGATCTTGCCGTCGAGCGTGGCCGAGAACAGCAGGGTCTGGCGCGAGGCCGGCGTGGCGGCGACGATCGTCTCGATGTCGTCGATGAAGCCCATGTCGAGCATGCGATCGGCTTCGTCCAACACCAGAATTTGCAGTTGCGACAGGTCGATGCGGCCGCGCTCCAGATGGTCGAGCAGGCGGCCCGGCGTGGCGACCAGGATTTCCGGGTTCTTGGCGAGCAGCGTGAGCTGCTGGCCGTAGGCCACGCCGCCGAGGATGCTGACCGTGCGCAAGCGACGCAGATGCTTGCCGTAGGTCGATGCGGCCGTCGTGACTTGCATGGCGAGTTCACGCGTGGGCGTGAGCACGAGCATGCTCGGTTGCGCGACGGGCGGGCCGCGGCGCGGGCGGCGCTCGCCGCCGGCTTCGCGCGGCTGCGCGGCTTGCGTTTTTTGCAATTGGGCGAAACGTTCGATCGCCGGCAGCATGAAGGCTGCGGTTTTGCCCGAGCCCGTGGGGCTCGAGACGAGCAGGTCGCGGCCCGCAATGGCGGCCGGAATGGCGCGCTGCTGCACGGGCGTGGGCGCGGAATAGCCTGCGGCCGTCAGCGCCGAAAGAATTTCGGGCGACAGGCCGAGCGAGGCGAAGCTCGGGCCCGACGGCGCTTCGGCGGCCGGCTCGATCGCGGCAGGCGCATCGGCGGGCAGATCGAGGGCGCGATCGGCGATAGCGGTCAACGGGCTGGTTTCAAAGCTCGAAGTCATGAGAATCCTAAGAAGACGTCAAAGATACGTCGGCGCCAATCGGCATTACCCAAGTCGTCGGATTCAGCATGCAAGAGGACACGCGCGCAAATCGAAAAACGGGGGCAGCTCGCGAATCGATGCGAGCTTTTCGTTAGAAGCTGTATCGGGTACGGGACGCCGCTATGGCATCGCCGCCAGCCTGGTATGAGACGGCCTGTAAGGGCCTAGGCGGAAGGGGACAGGTTCTAAACTGGATTGGAGCAAAACGCTACGGTAGCGCGCTACAGACGGCTCGTTGCCGGTAGGTAACGCGCAAGCCGCCATTATACGAGGTTTTGCTGCGCCGCGCCACAACTGACGTGGCCTTTGTGACGAGTGGTGCGTCTTGCGCTTGGCGTCTAGCTGGCAGTGCCGCTCTTTAGCGCCTCCACGAGCTCGACATATTGCTGTTTCGCCACGTCTTGCGCCGTGCCTTTCAACGAGGCCCACGCGTCGTACTTGTACTTGCCCACGATGTCGGTGAACCCGGGCTTGTCGCCGTGCACGTCGCCTTCGGTGGCTTGCTTGAAGAGCGCATACAGACGCAGCAAGGTCATATTGCCGGGTTTTTCCGGCAACGCTTTGACGTCGACTTGGGCTTGGTCGAACTGCGCATCGACATTGCTCATGACAACTCTCCCATGCGGAAACGGTAAGGCCGCCGATCATAGCAAGCGCCACTGCCGAAAAGGTCGAGCGATGCTTCCAAACGCGCGCGGCGAAACGGCGCGCGCAGCGCAACCGGCCGGTGAGCCGCATGCGGGCGTCGGAGCGCCGCACTACCCGCATTACAATAGCGCCCATGACATCCACTGTGCTGCTTGCTCTCGATACATCGACCGAATATTGCTCGGTTGCGCTGCTTCGTTCGGAAGGGCCGTCGGCGGCCGCCGAACCGGCTTCGTCGCGCATCTGGCTCCGTCACGAGCGAACTGGGCCGGTTTCCAGTTCGCGCGTGTTGCCCGCCGTGCGCGAATTGTTCGACGAAGCCGGCGTGACGCTCGCGCAGTGCAGCGCCGTGGCCTTCGGGGCCGGTCCCGGATCGTTCACGGGTTTGCGCACGGCCACGGGCGTCGCGCAAGGCCTGGCCTTCGGGCTCGGCGTGCCCGTCGTTCCGATCAGCACGCTGCTCGTCTGTGCCGAAAGCGTGCGACAGCGCGAGCCCTCGATCGGGCGTGTGCTGGCCGTGCTCGACGCGCGCATGGACGAAGTCTACTGGGCGGACTACGCCTGGGATGCCGGCGCCGGAGAATGGCGCACGCTGACGCCGCCCACCCTCGCGGCGCCCGAGTCGCTGACGGCGCCCGATGAACCGTTTGCGGTTGCCGGCAACGCCGCGCGCGCCTTCGGCGAACGTTTGGCGCTCGCCGGGCGAGCCGTGCTGGTCGATCACGAAGCGTTGCCCCATGCGCAGCCGCTCGCGTTCGCGGCGTTGCGCGCTTACGGGGCGGGGCGCATCGTGGCCGCCCACGACGCCGCGCCCGAGTACGTGCGCGACAAAGTCGCTCAGACCACGGCCGAACGGATGGCCGAGCGTGCCGCGCGAGGCGGCCGGGAGGGGCGATGAGCGGGGTGTTGCTCGCCGACCGGTATATGTCGCCCATGACGGAAGCCGACCTCGACGAGGTGGCCGCCGTCGAACGCGAGGCCTATGACTTCCCCTGGTCGCGCGGTAACTTCGAAGATTCGCTGCGCAACGGCTACTTCGGCGTTTGCATGCGGCACCTGACCGGCACGCTCGTCGGCTACTGCGTGCTGATGCCCGTGGTCGACGAAATGCACCTGCTCAATTTATGCGTCGCGCCGCAGGCGCAAGGCACGGGCGCGGGCCTCACGCTGCTGCGCGAAGCCGTGCGCATCACACGCGCCAAGCAGTTGGGCGGGCTCTTGCTCGAGGTGCGGCCCTCCAACGTGCGTGCACTGCGGCTGTACGAGCAGTTCGGCTTCGCCACGATCGGCCGCCGCAAAAACTACTACCCGGCACGGCGGCATGGCCGCGAGGATGCACTCGTGATGCGCTACACACTTTCGAAGGAGGGCGACGATGGCGCTCGATGAAGCCGCGCTGGACACGCTTGGCCTGACGACGCTTTGGGTGCGCCGCGGCGCGTCGGTCGGTGGGGGCGGCGACGTGCGAGAGCCCTCGCCGCCGCCGCGGCAGGCGGCCGCTCAAGGTGACGACACGGCGCCGCAAGAAACCCCGGGCTTGGCGCAAGAGGCGCCGGCAGCAGGCGTGCCGCAAGGCGAAGCGACGCAGCGGGTCGTGTCGACGCCTGGGACGGAGAGCGGCGTTGCGATGCTCGATTGGGACGCACTCGAGGCGCGCGTCGCGGCGTGCGAGCAGTGCCGGCTTTGCGAGAAGCGCACCCGCACCGTGTTCGGCGTGGGCGACCGCGCAGCCGATTGGATGCTGATCGGCGAGGCGCCGGGCGAAAACGAGGACAAGCAGGGCGAGCCGTTCGTCGGCCAGGCGGGCAAGCTGCTCGACAGCATGCTGCGTGCGGTTTCGCTCGCGCGCGGCGAGAACGTGTATATCGCCAACGTCGTCAAGTGCAGGCCGCCGGGCAACCGCAACCCCGAGCCGGACGAAGTGGCGCGCTGCGAGCCGTATTTGCAGCGGCAGGTCGCGCTCGTCAAACCGAAGCTCATCGTCGCGTTGGGCCGTGTCGCCGCGCAGAATCTACTCAAGACCGACGCCAGCATTTCGTCGCTGCGGGGCCGAGTGCATCGTTATGAAGACGTTCCGGTCATCGTGACCTATCACCCTGCCTACTTGCTGCGCAGCTTGCCGGACAAGGCGAAGGCATGGCTCGACCTGTGCCTCGCGCACGATACCTACCGGCAAGCCCTGGACGAACAGCAGGCGGCGCGATGAGTGCGCTCGAGCCGGCCCCTGCCCCAGCCGCCGCGCTCGATGCGTTGCAGGGCGTGTTGTCGGACCCCTTGGTCCGCGATTTGGCCTGGCTGTTGTTGAGTACACCGCTATTGCGCGCCCAGCCGAGCGCGGGCGAGCTTGCCAATCCATTCGAAAGCGCCGCCGAAATGCAGGCCACGATCGATTGGCTGCTCGCGCTCGAGCGCGATCCCATGCCGTTGCATGAAGCGATTGCAAGTGCGCGTGTCGTTCGTCTGGGCCGCTACGCCGAATGCCTGCTCGCGTATTTCCTGCAGCACGGGCCGGCGGCGCGCCTCGTTGCCGCTAACGTTGCGCTACGCCTCGCGGGTCGCACGATCGGCGAGTGCGATTTCCTCGTCGAGACGGCGAGCGGTCGCAGGCTGCACTGGGAATTGGCCGTCAAATGCTATTTGCATGCGCCGGGCGACCGTGGCGGGTTGTCCGACTATGTCGGCCCGAATCTGCAAGACCGCTTCGACCTGAAGCTCGCGCATTTGCTCGAGCGGCAACTGCCGTTATCTTCGCGCGAGGAGTTCGCGACGCTCGGGCATACAGGTCCTTGGCGGCCCCAGATGTTCGTCAAAGGTTGGCTGTTCTATCGCTGGCCGGATTCGCCGCACATTGCGCTGGCCGTCGATCCTTCGCATCACCGCGGCTTTTGGGTGACTCGCGGGCAACTGCCCGCGCTTTGTGCCGTTCGCCCCGATGCACGATGGGCCGTGTTGCCGCGTCTTGCGTGGCTGGCGCCGCGGCCGGCGGTGTCGGACGACGACCTCGCCGCGACCGGATCGTCGGCGCTAGGCGCGTTGGCCGAACGGCTGGCCCAGCACACCGGCCCCACGATGGTTGCGTCATTCGAGCGAGAGTCGAAGCTGTTCGGACCTTGGCGCGAGACGAGCCGAGGGTTCGTCGTACCGGACGAATGGCCAGAGCGGGCTAGCGCCTATTTGCGTTGATTGTGTTGATTGCGTCGATCGAGCGATCGCGTCCATCATGCGCTCGCGCCGAGCGCAACGCGATGCAGCAAGCAAACGCGCTGGCTGCATCCGTGCATTGCGCGGCCCGAAGCTGGAAAGGCACGCGGCGGGCAGCTACCAGAGGCTACCAGAAGCGATGAAAATGATGCAGCGGTCCGATGCCGGTGCCGACGTCCAGCCGTCCGCTCTCGCGCAATGCCTGGGCGAGATAGGCCTTCGCGTCGGTGACGGCGTCGAGCCAATCGGGGCGCTGCGTGCTCAGCGCGGCAATGGCCGCCGACAGCGTGCAGCCGGTGCCGTGCGTATGTTTGACGGCGATGCGCTCGCCGCCTAGCCGGTGAGCGCCGCGCTCGTCGATGAGCCAATCGGGGCTTTGCGCGCCGCCCAAGTGTCCGCCCTTCATGAGGACCGCCTTCGCGCCCATGGCGCGCAGCGCCTCGCCGTGCCGTTGCATCGTGGCTTCGTCGCTCGCCCGCTCGCGCGCGCCGATGAGCGCGGCCGCTTCGTCGAGATTGGGCGTCACGAGATCGGCCAACGGCAGCAGTTCTTCGCGCAGCGCCGTGACGGCATCCGCAGCGAGTAGGGCGCGCCCGTTCTTCGACAACATGACCGTGTCGAGCACCACGCGCTGCGGACGGTAGCGGCGCAGGGCCTCGGCTACCGCGTGCACGATATCGGCGTTCGCGAGCATCCCGATTTTCACGGCGTCGATACGGATGTCGTCGAAGACGGCATCGAGCTGTTCCGCGATGAAGCCGGGCTCCGGTACGTGGACGGTGCGCACCCCATGCGTGTTCTGCGCCGTCAATGCGGTGATCACGCTCGCTCCGTACACGCCGAGCGCGGAAAACGTCTTCAAGTCGGCTTGAATTCCCGCTCCGCCGCCGGAATCGGAGCCGGCGATCGTCAAGGCGTTGGCAATGGTGCGAGTCATGGCAAGCGGCCGGGACGCGGCTGTGACCTCAATGCTTGACCTCGCCGATCAGGGCGACCGAATCGAACGCGCGCTGATTGGCTTGATGGCGGCGCATGACGAGCCACATCATGACGCACACGAATGTGCCGAATAGAACGATGACGATCGATACGGGCACGTCGAGCCATACCAGCACCGCGTACAGGCACAGCATGATGAGCACGGAAAGGTTTTCGTTGAAGTTCTGCACGGCGATCGAATGGCCGGCGGAGAGCAGTACGTGCCCCCGATGCTGCAGCAATGCGTTCATCGGCACGACGAAATAACCGGAGAGGGCGCCGACGATCATCAGGAACAAATAGGCGATGATGAGATAGCCCGGCACGTGCAGGCGCCCGAAGTAAAAGCCCCAGTTGGCCGGCACGACATGCCGCGTGTAGAACGCCATCAACATGACGGCGATGCCCATCATGATGCCGACCGGCAGCACCGTCAGCGATTTTTTCAACGGCACGCGCGCGGCCGCGAACATCGCGCCGCCCGCCACGCCGACAGCCACGATGGCTTGCAAGATCGCGCCTTCGGACAGCGACATGCCGAGCGACACCTCGGCCCATTTCAAGACGATGAATTGCAGCGTCGCGCCCGCGCCCCAAAACAGCGTGGTGACGGCGAGCGAGATCTGGCCGAGCTTGTCGCGCCACAGCGTGAGGAAACAATCGGCGAAATCCGTGATGAGCCTGATCGGGCCATGCTGCTGTTTCGGATACCGCGCGCCGGTATCGGGAATACGCAGATTGAACAGCGCAGCGGCGACATAGATGCCCATGATGACGATCATTGCGGCTTCGGCCGGCGTTGCCACGAAGGGCATGCGGTGCTTGAGCACGTGCGCGGCGATGTGCGGACTGATCAGCGCGCCGCCCAGCACGGTGCCGAGGATGATCGAGGCGACCGTCGTGCCTTCGATCCAGCCGTTGGCGGCGACGAGGCGCTCGGGCGGCAGCAGTTCGGTCAAGATGCCGTACTTGGCCGGCGAGTAGGCCGCGGCCCCGAAGCCGACGATGCCGTACGCCGCCAACGGGTGGGCGCCGACGAGCATGACGATGCAGCCGAGGATCTTGATCGTGTTCGTGGCGAACATGACCCGCCCCTTTGGACGCGAATCGGCGAAAGCGCCGACGAACGCGGCGAGCACCACGTACGACAGGACGAAGAACAGCTTGAGCAGCGGCGTCATCCAATTGGGGGCATGGAGGTCTTTCAGTAGTGCAATGGCAGCGATCAGAAGGGCGCTATCGGCCAGCGACGAGAAAAACTGCGCGGCCATGATGGAGTAAAAACCTTTTTTCATCTGATGCGGTGCGGTCCTTTGCGGCGCGTCCTCCCCGGACGCGTGTGACGCGTTAGGACTTAGGCCGTTCGAAATGGGTTGTGCGCACGGCTTTATATCACGAAAATAGGTGCCTTCGGACTGCCGGCGCGCCGCCCGAACGGCGCAGCCTCGTTTGTGCGCCGCAAAACGCGCCCTCCTGTCACGATTTGCCTCGTGCTTCATACGAAAACACCATGCCGCGCCCGCTTCTCGCCACCATCCATACCGCAGCCCTAGCCAACAATCTCGCTTGCGCCCGCCGCCACGCACCCAATTCGAAAGTGTGGGCCGTGGTCAAAGCCAATGCATACGGTCATGGCCTTGCCCGCGCATTCCCGGGATTGCGCGCAACCGACGGGTTCGGTTTGCTAGACCTCGAAGAGGCCGTCAAGTTGCGTGAATTGGGATGGGCCGGTCCCATTCTTCTGCTCGAAGGTTTTTTCCGGCCGACGGACATCGACGTCATCGACCGCTACAGCCTGACCACCACCGTGCATAGCGACGAGCAGTTGCGCATGCTGGAAATGGCGCGGCTGTCCAAGCCCGTCAATATTCAGTTGAAGATGAACAGCGGCATGAACCGGCTCGGCTATACGCCCGAGAAGTTCCGCGCGGCCTGGGAACGGGCGCGCGCATGCCCGGGGGTCGGGCAAATCGTGCTCATGACCCATTTTTCCGATGCGGACGGCGAACGCGGCATCGAACACCAGCTCGCTGCGTTCGAACGCGGCGCCGAGGGCATTGCGGGGGCGCGTAGCCTGTCCAATTCGGCCGCCACCCTGTGGCACCCCGGTGCCCACTTCGATTGGGTGCGGCCGGGGATCATCCTTTACGGCGCTTCGCCCTCGGGCGTGACGGCCGCCATCGACGGCGTAGGACTGCAGCCTGCGATGACGCTCGCGTCGGAACTCATCGGCGTGCAATCGCTGGCAAAGGGCCAGACTGTCGGCTACGGCTCGGCGTTTACGGCGCCCGCGCCGATGCGTATCGGCGTGGTCGCCTGCGGCTACGCCGACGGCTACCTGCGGTGCGCGCCCGAGGGCACGCCCATCGTCGTCGACGGCGTGCGCACGCGGCTCGTCGGGCGGGTATCGATGGACATGCTCACCGTCGATCTGACGCCGTGTCCCACGGCCAATGTCGGCTCGCGGGTCGAACTGTGGGGCGCGCAGTTGCCCATCGACGACGTCGCGCGCGCCTGCGGCACGATCGGCTACGAGCTCATGTGCGCCGTCGCGCAGCGCGTGCCCGTTTTGGCCGAGTAGTGGCGCAGTTGTTGGCGTAGGGGGGCCGAGCAGTGGGGTGCGTTCGTCCGCTTCATCCCTGGTTTTAGGATTACAAAAGCAAGAACGGCGAAGGACCGCGCGTGGCGAAACAAAAGACGATTTACACCTGTACCGAGTGCGGCGGTCAAACGCCGAAGTGGCAAGGCCAGTGTCCCTCATGCAGCGCCTGGAACACCCTGGTGGAAACGGCTGCGCCGAGCGCCGGCGCCCATCGGTTCCAATCGCTCGCGAAAAGCGCGCCCGTGCAGCGGCTCGCCGATATCGAGGCGGCCGACGTGCCTCGGTTTTCAACGGGCATCGGCGAATTCGATCGCGTGCTGGGCGGCGGCTTCGTTGCGGGTGGCGTGGTGCTGATCGGCGGCGATCCGGGCATCGGCAAATCGACGCTTCTGCTGCAGTCGCTCGCCTCGCTTGCCGACGAGCGCAGCGCCCTTTACATCAGCGGGGAGGAGTCGGCCGCCCAAATCGGTTTGCGCGCGCAGCGCCTTGCGTTGCTCGAGCCCGGTTCGCGCGCGGCGGATTTGAAGCTGCTCGCCGAAATTCAACTCGAAAAAATCCAAGCTGCGATCGAAGCGGAGCGGCCCGACGTCGCGGTGGTCGATTCGATCCAAACGATCTACTCGGATGCGCTCACTTCGGCGCCGGGCTCGGTGGCGCAGGTGCGCGAGTGCGCGGCGCAACTGACGCGCATCGCCAAGCAATCGGGCACGACCGTGGTCATGGTCGGGCATGTGACGAAAGAAGGCAGCCTGGCGGGCCCTCGCGTGCTCGAGCATATCGTCGATACGGTCTTGTATTTCGAAGGCGACACCCATTCGTCGTTCCGGCTCGTGCGTGCGTTCAAGAACCGCTTCGGCGCGGTCAACGAATTGGGCGTGTTCGCCATGACCGAGCGCGGCCTGCGCGGCGTCGCCAATCCATCGGCGTTGTTCTTGTCTCAGCATGAGCAGATCGTCCCGGGCTCGTGCGTGCTCGTCACGCAGGAAGGCTCGCGCCCCCTGCTCGTGGAGATTCAAGCGCTCGTCGACACCGCCCATGTGCCGAATCCGCGGCGGCTGGCCGTCGGGCTCGAACAAAACCGGCTCGCGATGTTGCTCGCCGTATTGCATCGGCATGCGGGCATTGCGTGCTTCGATCAAGACGTATTCCTCAATGCCGTCGGCGGCGTGAAGATCGCCGAGCCCGCGGCCGATCTCGCCGTGTTGCTCGCGATTCATTCATCGATGCGCAACAAGCCGTTGCCCAAGGGGCTGATCGTGTTCGGGGAAGTCGGCTTGGCCGGCGAGATCCGTCCCTCGCCGCGCGGGCAGGAGCGTTTGAAGGAAGCGGCCAAGCTCGGCTTCACGGCGGCCTTGATTCCGAAGGCCAACGCACCGAAACAGCCGATCGACGGGTTGCAGGTGCTTGCGGTCGAACGCATCGAGCAGGCGATCGACCGAGTCAAGGAGCTGGAGTAGGGGCTTGCGGTTGGAACAGCAGGTGATTGCGCGCCTCTTCTACGGTGAGCACGGGTGAGACGCAGCAGTCGCGCGGCTCGAGCAGCTCGACCCAAGTGGAGAGCCGATGCGTCGCGATGTGTTCGGCAAGTTCTCGTGTCAATGCAATTGCGTCCGGGCCGCCGATGACCTGACCCAGGCTCCAGTGACGCGAGGCCCAATCGGGGCGGCCCAGCGCGCGGCAGAGCCGCTCCCAAAACTTCAATTCCAGCGCCCCGACCGCAAGCCAGCGCCCGTCGGCCGTGCGATAGACGTTGTAGCAGGGCACGCCTCCGTTCAGGAGGCCGTGCCCGGCTCGTAGCGCGTCGGCGGCCGCAGGCATCGAGCCCTCGGCGTTTTCGAGCGTCGCCTGTGCGACGATATTGTGGGCGTGGATCGCATGCGTCATCGATACATCGACGAACGCGCCGTCACCCCCTCGCGATACTTGCCAAAGCGCCGCGAGAATGCGTGTCACTGCCGGCAGGGCGCCGCCCAGCAAATCGGCGATTTGGATGTTCGCGATGACGGGGGTGCCCTCCGGCGTTGCGATTTGGTCGAGCACGCCCGCGTAGGCCAGGTAGTTGAGGTCGTGGCCGGGCCGTTGCGAGAATGGGCCTTGCGCACCGTAGCCTGAGATCGCGCAATAGACGAGCTTGGGATTGATCTTGGACAGATTTGCATAGTCGAGCCCGAGCCGTTCCATCACGCCCGGGCGAAAGCTTTCCACGAGCACGTGAGCTTCGCGCACGAGCGCACGAAGGACCGTGCGGCCCGTCTCGGTCTTCAAATCGAGTCGTGTCTCGCGCTTGCCGCGATTGACGTGGCGATAGAAGGCGCTCGGCATCCCCTTGGCGCGATCGGCCGGGGCTTGCATCATCGCTCGCGCCGGGTCGCCGCCGCCGGGCTCTTCGATCTTCAGCACATCGGCGCCCAGTTCCGCAAGCCGCAATGTCGCGAGCGGACCGGGCAGCAAGCGCGTGAGATCGAGCACGCGCAGGCCGCGCAGCGGAGCATCCGTCGTCAACGTGTACCTCCTGTCGATCGTGGCCGGCTAGCCGCACGCTCGCCGGCGTTGCGCGCATCGGCCCGGGAGTGCGGCTAGCCGATCTGCTCGAGTTCTTCCTGTGCCTCGAGCCATTGCACTTCGAGCATTTCCAGGCGCGCGGCCACTTCGGCTTGGCGCTTGAGGGCATCGGTCAATTTCGCTTTCATCGCCGGCTCATAGCTCGCAGTATCGGCGACGAACGCGTCGAGCGCCGCCTTTTCGCCGTTGAGCGCCTCCATCTCCTTCTCGAGCTTGGCAATGCGCGTCTGCAGCGGCTTCTTCAAGTGGGACAGCTTTTGGCGCACTTCCGCTTCCTGACGGCGCTGGTCTTTTCGGTTGCCGCCCGCTTGGACCTCGCCGTCGCGGGCGTTCTCGCTCGCCGCGGCTGCGCCCGCTTGGTTCGCGGCTTTGGCCGCGGCGCGCGTTTGCGCGGCATGCTGAAGCAGCCAGTCGCGATACTCGTCCAGATCGCCGTCGAACGGTTCCAACCGATGCTTGGCCACGAGCATGAATTGATCGGTGCTCGCACGCAGCAAATGCCGATCGTGCGAGACGAGGATCAGCGTGCCTTCGAATTGCGCGAGCGCCATGGTCAATGCGTGGCGCGTTTCGAGATCGAGGTGGTTGGTCGGCTCGTCTAGCAGCAGGAGATTGGGCTTTTGCCAGATGATCAACGCGAGCGCGAGGCGCGCCTTCTCCCCCCCGGAGAACGGACCGATTGGCGAACTCGCCATGTCGCCCGAAAAATTGAAGCCGCCGAGGAAGTCGCGCAGTTCCTGCTCGCGCGTGTCGGGTGCCAGGCGCGCCAAGTGCGCGAGCGGCGAATCGTCGGGACGCAATGTTTCCAATTGATGCTGCGCGAAGTAGCCGATGACGAGGCCGCGACCTGCGCGCATCGTGCCGGCGAGCGGTTCGAGCGTGCCGGCGAGCGTTTTGACGAGCGTCGATTTACCCTGGCCGTTCGCGCCGAGCAGGCCGATTCGCTGGCCGTTCTGCACGGAAAGCGTCACCCCTTCGAGAATGGGGATCTCGATGCCGTCGCTCGTACGGTAGCCGCAGCGCACGTCTTCCATGACGAGCATCGGATTGGGTGCGGCGTCGGGTGTGCGAAATTCGAAGGTGAAGGGCGAGGCCGCGTGCGCAGGCGCGATCCGCTCCATTTTCTCGAGCGCCTTCATGCGGCTTTGCGCTTGGCGCGCCTTGGTGGCCTTCGCCTTGAAGCGGTCGATGAAGCTTTGCAGATGCGCGATGGTTTTTTGCTGTTTCTCGAACGCGTTCTGCTGCAAAGCGAGTTGCTGCGCCCGCAGAATCTCGAACTGCGAATAGTTGCCGCCGTAGCGCTTCACCTGCCGGTTTTCGACGTGCAGCGTGACGTTGCAAACGGAATCGAGAAATTCGCGATCGTGCGAAATGACGATGAGCGTGCCGGGGTAGCGGCCCAGCCAATCTTCGAGCCAGACGATGGCGTCGAGGTCCAGGTGGTTCGTCGGCTCGTCGAGCAGCAGTAAGTCGGAGCGGCACATCAGCGCTTGCGCCAAATTGAGCCGCATGCGCCAGCCGCCCGAGAACGCGGCGACGCGCTCGCGCGTTTGCGCCAACGTGAACCCCAGGCCGAGCAGCAGCGCCTCGGCGCGGGCCGGCGCCGTATAGCCGTCGGCATCGGCGAATGCCGCGTGAGCGTGTGCGAGCGCTTCGCCATCGTGGGCGGCTTCGGCTCGTGCAATGCGATCTTCGATTTCACGCAGGGCGGCGTCCCCGTCGAGCGTGTACTCGAGCGCCGTTTTCTCGACGGCGGGTGTTTCCTGCGCGACGTGCGCGATGCGCCAGGACGGGGGCAGGAACACGTCGCCTCCGTCGGCGTGCAGCTCGCCGCGCAGCACCGAGAACAGCGTGGATTTGCCTGCCCCGTTTGCACCGACGAGGCCGGCTTTCTCACCGGGGTTCAGCGCGAACGAAGCGGCATCGAAAAGCGGCTTGACGCCGCGGGCAAGGCTGAATTGACTGAAACGGATCACGACAGGGCCGGCTGCTCGAAAAGCGCTATTTTAGACGGTGTGCGGACCAGGGCGCGCACGACGAGTGCCGCCTCGCCGATTTTGTCTTCCATAGGGTCTTTCGCATAGACTTGCGTTTTTCCCATCGAGGCGCTCCGATGAGCACGCTCTATACGTTTTCCGCCCGCACGCTGGGTGGCGAGTCCGTGGGTCTTGATCGTTACCGCGATAAGGTCCTGCTCGTCGTCAATACGGCGAGCGAGTGCGGATTCACGCCGCAGTACGCCGGCTTGCAGCAACTGCACGAGCGGTTTGCCGCGCGCGGCTTCGAGGTGCTCGGTTTTCCGTGCAACCAGTTCGGCAAGCAGGAGCCCGGCGATGCGGCGCAGATCGGCAGCTTCTGCGAGAAGAACTTCCGTGTGACGTTTCCGTTGTTCGAAAAGACCGACGTCAAGGGACCTGCGGCGCATCCGCTGTTTCGCCACTTGACGAGCGAAGCGCCGGGGTTGTTCGGCACCAAGGCCATCAAGTGGAACTTCACGAAATTTCTCGTCGATCGCCAGGGGAAGGTCGTCAAGCGATATGCCCCCAAGACGACGCCGGAGGCGATCGCCGCGGATATCGAGGCGTTGTTGTAGCGGCCGAAGGCGAACGAAACGCTGCGGGGAAGCCAGGCAAAGGCATCTGCCCGCCAGGAAGGGCCATCGGCCGCTTGCCGCAGCGCCGCCTGCCGCAGCCTCGCGCGGCGAGCCGGTCTCGATCATGGACGAGCGCCGCCGCCCTGCGCTACAAAATCGGCGAAAACAACCGTGCCACGTGCATGACGACTTGCCGCAGTGCCGAAGCGTTACGGTACTCGCCGCGCTCGACCTCCCAAGCTTGTTCGAAGTCCCGTTGCAACATCGCTTCGACTTCCGATGCGAAGGCATCGTCGATCGTCAGCACCATGATCTCGAAGTTGAGCCGGAACGAGCGATTGTCGAGATTGGCGCTGCCGATGGCCGCGGCGACGTCGTCGATGAGCACCACCTTCTGATGCAGGAACCCGGGGCGGTAGCGGAAAATGCGCACGCCCGCGCGAATCAGGTCGTAGGCATAGAGCTTGGACGCTTCGAACACGACATAGTGATCGCGCCGGCTCGGAATCAAGATGCGCACGTCCACGCCGCGCATGACTGCGAGCCGCAGCGCCGAGAATACGGCCTCGTCGGGCACGAGATAGGGGCTCGTGATCCAAATTCGCGTCTGCGCCGCATTGATCGCCTCGACGAAAAACAGCGAGCCGGTTTCATCCTTGTCCGCCGGCCCGGGCGCGACGACGAGGCAGTGCATGTCGGCCTCGCCGGCGCTTTCGGGCTCTTCTGCTTGCGATAGCTCGAGCCGAGGCAGGCGTTGCGTCGCCCAATGCCAATCTTCGACGAAAACGAACTGCACGCTGGCGACGATGGGGCCGCGCAGTTCGATATGCGTGTCGCGCCAGGGAGACAAGCGCGGATTGCCGCCGAGGTATTCCACGCCGACGTTATGGCCGCCGACGAACGCGCACTCTCCATCGACGACGACGATCTTCCGATGATTGCGAAAATTGAGCTGAAATCGGTTGACGAAGCGACGGCTCGTCGCAAACGGGTGCATCTCGACGCCGCCTGCAATCAGCGCCGCCACATACCGCTGCGGCAGATCGAAACTGCCGATGCTGTCGTAAAGGAAGCACACGCGCACACCTTGCGCCGCTTTGGTCAGCAGCAGTGCCTTGAGCATTTCGCCCAACGCGTCGTCGCGTACGATGAAGAATTGAATCAGGACGTAATGGCGCGCATGCTCGATCGCATCGAGGATCGCCGCGAACGTGGCTTCGCCGTTCACGAGCGTGCGCACGGCGTTGCCCCCTAGGAACGGCATGCCGGACAGCCGCGTGAGGGCGCGCACGACATGGTGACCGAGGGCTTCGGCCGGGCGCCCCGCGGACGACGCGCGCGTGTCCCAAGCACTGGGATGCGCGCGCGTGCGCAGCAGCTCGCTTTCGATACGGCGCTTATCGACATAGCCCGAAAACTTGCTGCGGCCCAGGAAGAGGTAAGGGATCAACGTGACGTAAGGCACGGCAACGAGCGAAACCGCCCACGCGATCGCCCCTTGGGATGTGCGCGTATTGAGGATGGCGTGCACTGCCGCGAGCACGCCCAGCAAGTGAGCAGCGAAGATCAGACTGCCAAGAGAGAGCCAATCGAAATGCATAGGTGGCGCGAGGCGTTGTGCAAATGCGTGGCTCACAGGGGGAGCGCGATGCCATGAATCTTACAGAAGCTGTGGCGCAGGCGGGGCGTATCGTTGCGGGAACGGCGCATAGCGGGCGTCGACCGTGGCGCGATCGCAGATCGTGAACGGCGCACGTGTGCCTCTGCTGCTCGAGTGCTGGCGTAGCGCGCTAGCAAACGGTGTTTCTTCCAGTCGGTATTCCACAAAGCAAGAAACCCGCGGCAATGGACACCTGTGCGATCGCGTACGTGAACCAAATGGCGTAGGCGCTTGCCGAGAAACCGGCGAGGAAACGGTCGATGCCGATCATGGCGTCGGATGCGACGAAAGCCAGGCCGCCGAGCGGGAGCATCGGGCTGCGTCGTCCTGCCAGCAGCGCCAAGCTGGCCATGGCGCACAACGCGATCATGTAGACGGCGACAGGGACGCGCAACGTCCCCAGGTTCGGCAGGAACGCCAAGAACATTGCGATGGCCGCGGCTGCGAGAATGGGCGCCACGGCCCGGGCCCACACCGGCGATTCCCGCCAACTGGCGCGCACTCCCCGCGGGGCTAGCAGCCCGCAATAGGCGAGGTGCGCAACCAGAAACGCGCCGAGGCCTCCAACGAACGAAAACGAGAGCTGCGGCAGGGCGAGCAGCGCGTCACCGACAGCCGAAGCGGCGAGCGCCGCCATGAGCATCAGACGTTCGCGCATCGGTTCGTGGCGCGCGCTGGCCAAGAACAACAATGCGCACATCAGCACCTTCGCCGCGGCTTGGTCGGGATAGGGCGCATCGCGCAGCGATACGCCGTAGGCGAGCCCCGCGCCGGCGGCGATCAGCAATAGGCGCTGTGTTTGCGAAGCCGCGGTTTCCGTATGGCTCGCGGGCCCGCTGTCGTGGTTTTCCGGGGGCGGCGCGGGGGGATGAGTGGGCATAGGGCGGGCATGCCGTTGCTTGGTCGAACTTATGGCGTCTGGCACTGCGAGGCGAGGCGCTAGCTCGCCGAACCTTACGCCGACGGCAGATCGCCGGCCTGAATCAAGAAGACGCTGTCGTCGCCGCCGCTCGTCGATAGCCAGACGAGATCGAGCCCGCCGAACGCGGCTTCCACGTTCGCTCGCTCGTTGCCGATTTCGACGACGAGTACGCCTTCGTCGGTTAGCCAATCGCGCGCTTGGCCGATGATGCGCCGCACGACGTCCATGCCGTCCGCGCCCCCCGCGAGCGCTAGTTGCGGCTCGTGCCGGTATTCGGCGGGCAGTTCCGCCATCGAATCGCTGTTGACGTACGGCGGGTTGGCGATGATCACGTCGTAGCGACGCTGCGGCAGCGGCGCGAACAGATCGCCTTCGAACAGCGCGATACGATCGTCGAGTGCGTAGTCGGCCACGTTGATGCGCGCGACTTCTAGCGCATCGGCAGAGATATCGACCGCGTCGACATCGGCGTTCGGAAACGCGTGCGCAGCCAGAATGGCCAGGCAACCGGACCCGGTGCACAGTTCGAGCACGGCGCCGACTTCATCGGGATCGGCGACATAAGGTTGCAAACCGTCTTCGAGCAACTCGCCGATGAACGAGCGCGGCACGATCACGCGCTCGTCTACGTAAAAGCGCAGCCCGTGCATCCAGGCTTCCTGCGTGATATAGGCGGCGGGGACGCGCTCGCCCGCGCGGCGCTCGATGACTTTCATCACCGCCTCGATCTCGCCGCCGAGCAAGCGCGCATCGAGAAACGGATCGAGCGTATCGAGCGGCAAGTGAAGCGTATGCAGAATCAAGTAGGCTGCTTCATCGTAGGCGTTCGCGCTGCCGTGCCCGAATGCGAGATGCGCCTCGGTGAAGCGGGACACCGCATAGCGCAGCAAGTCGCGAACGGTAAGAAACGGCGTAGTCATTGCGGCATCTCCTTGGGCAATGCGCGGTAATGCGAAGTGATTCGGGACCTGGCGAAGTGCATCAGGCGATCAGCGTTTCCAGCACGCGGCGGTAGATGTTCTTGAGCGGTTCGACGAAGGCGAGTTCGATATGCTCGTCGATCTTGTGGATGCTGCCGTTCGGCGGACCGAATTCCACCACCTGCTTGCAAATGCGCGCGATGAAACGGCCGTCGGAGGTCCCGCCGGTGGTCGACAGCTCGGCGCTCACGCCCGTTTCGTCCTTGATCGCTCGCGCAAGCGCATTCGAAAGTTCGCCGCGCGGAGTGAGGAACGGCAGCCCGCTGACGGTCCAGTCGAGGTCGTATTCGAGCCCATGCTTGTCGAGAATGGCATGCACGCGCCGCTGAAGGCCCTCGACCGTGCTGGCGGTCGAAAAACGAAAATTGAAGGTGAGCTCGGCCCGGCCCGGGATCACGTTGCTCGCGCCCGTGCCGCTGTGCAAATTCGAGACTTGCCAGGTCGTGGGCGGGAAGTACTCGTTGCCGTCGTCCCAACGCTCGGCGACGAGCTCGGTCAAGGCCGGCGCGAGCAGGTGAATCGGGTTGCGGGCGAGGTGAGGGTACGCAATATGACCCTGCACGCCCTTGACCACGAGCTTGCCCGACATCGACCCGCGCCGGCCGTTCTTGACCACGTCTCCGAGCGTGTCCGTGGAAGTGGGTTCGCCGACGATGCAGTAATCGAGCCGCTCGCCGCGCGCTTGCAGCGCCTCGACGACCTTGACCGTGCCGTCCGTGGCCGGGCCTTCTTCGTCGCTCGTGATCAGCAACGCGAGCGAGCCGCGATGATGCGGATGCGCGGCGATGAATTCCTCGCTCGCCACGATGAAGCCGGCGATCGACGTTTTCATGTCGGCTGCGCCGCGCCCGTAGAGCTTGCCGTCTCGGTGCGTCGGCACGAACGGGGGCGAGGTCCATTGTTCGAGCGGCCCGGTGGGGACGACATCGGTATGGCCCGCAAACGCGAGCAGCTTGCCGCTCGCGCCATCCGTTCCGCGCTTGACGGCCCACAGGTTGGTCACGCCATGCGATTGGATCGTCTCGCAGACGAAGCCGGCGGTTTCGAGCCGCTCGATCAGCAGCTTCTGGCAGTGCTGATCGTCGGGCGTGACCGAGGCTCGGGCGATCAGTTGTTCGGTGAGGGCGAGGGTGCCGGACATGGGTTCGGAGGCCGTTGGTGCTTGATAAAAAAATGCCGGCGGACGCAGGCCGGCAGGCGATGCTCGTATTGTTCCGCGACTCGGCGTGCGGCGCCAGCCTGCCAAACGGCCAACGCGAAGCGTACGCCGCGCCGCCCTGCGCTACGCGTAGAGCGCCGCGTATTCGTCGGGCGAAAAGCCCACCGAAGTTACGCGGCCGTCGACTACGACGACAGGCCGTTTGACGATCGAAGGCTTTTCGACCATCAGCGCGATCGCGCCTTGCTGCGTTTCCGCCGCGGCCTTGGCGTCGTCGGGCAACGCGCGCCAAGTCGTGCCCCGGCGGTTCAGCAGGACCTCGAGCGGCACGTCGGCGAGCCAACCGTTGACGATCGAGGCGGTGAGCCCCGCCTTCTTGAAGTCGTGGAACTCGAAAGCGACGCCGTGTGCTTGAAGCCACGTGCGCGCCTTCTTGACGGTGTCGCAATTCGGGATGCCGTAGACGACGGTGCGCTCGACGCCCATCAGTCGCCTCGCAGCAGCTCGTTCAGGCCGACTTTCGCGCGTGTCTTCGCATCGACCTTCTTGACGATGACGGCGCAGTACAAGCTGTGCGTGCCGTCCTTGGAGGGCAGATTGCCGGCGACGACGACCGAGCCCGGCGGCACGTAGCCGTATGTCACTTGGCCCGTTTCGCGATCGTAGATCTTCGTGCTTTGGCCGAGGTAGACGCCCATCGAGATGACCGAATTCTCGCCGACGATCACGCCTTCCACCACTTCGGAGCGCGCGCCGATGAAGCAGTTGTCTTCGATGATGACGGGGTTTGCCTGCAGCGGCTCGAGCACGCCGCCAATCCCCACGCCGCCGGACAAGTGAACGTTCTTGCCGATCTGCGCGCAGGAGCCGACCGTCGCCCAGGTGTCGACCATCGTGCCTTCGTCGACGTATGCGCCGATGTTCGTGTAGGAGGGCATCAGCACGACGTTCTTGGCGATGAACGAACCGCGGCGAGCGATGGCGGGCGGCACGACGCGAAAGCCGCCTTCGGCGAAATCTTGCGCCGTATAGTTCGCGAACTTCGAAGGCACCTTGTCGTAGAACTGCGAATAGCCGCCGGCGGGCATGGGCGTATTGTCTTCGAGGCGGAACGAAAGCAGCACGGCCTTTTTCAACCATTGGTTGACGACCCATTGACCGTCGATCTTTTCGGCCACGCGCAGGCGGCCCTTGTCGAGTTGCTCGATCGCTTGCGCGACGGCTTCGCGCACTTCGGCGGGCGCCGCCTTCGGCGAGAGCTCGGCGCGGTTTTCCCAGGCGTTGTCGATGATTTGCTGAATATGTTGCGACATGTCGGTAGTTTCGCTAAATGAAGTCGAAGGAAGACGGGGCGGTCGGTCAGTTACGGGTACTCAAACGGGCACTCAATGCGGCGCGCGGCGCCGGGCTGCGCGCCGACGAAGCCGGAGCCGGCTGCCACGAGCGCACCGCTTCCCGCCGTGCAGCGGCAGCCACCGCTTTTTCGGCGCCGGTCAGCGCGCGAGGTTGCGGCAGAAATCGACGATGCGTTTGGCGCCATCGATACATTCGTCGACATCGGCAACGAGCGCCAGACGCACGAAATTGCGGCCCGGGTTGACGCCGTGCGCGTCGCGCGCCAGGTACGAGCCGGGCAAGACCGTCAGATTATAGTCGGCGTACAGGCGCCGGGCGAACTCGGTGTCGCTCAGGCCTGTGGGCTCGACGCTCGCCCACAGATAGAACGCCGCATCGGGGCGGCGCACGTCGAGCACTTGCGCGAGCATGGGGGTGACGGTCGAGAACTTCGCGGCGTAGAGCGCGCGGTTCTCGCGCACGTGCGCCTCGTCGCCCCAAGCGGCCACGCTGGCCGCTTGATAGACGGGCGAAAGCGCCGCGCCGTGGTAGGTCCGATAGAGCAGGAAGCGCTTGATGAGCGCCGCGTCGCCCGCCACGAAGCCCGAGCGCATGCCCGGTACATTCGAGCGCTTGGACAAACTGGACAGCATGAGGAGCCGCTCGAAGTCGCGTCCGAGGCGGTGCGCCGCTTGCAGTGCGCCGAGCGGCGGATTGGCTTCGTCGAAGTAGATCTCCGAATAGCATTCGTCGGACGCAATCACGAACCCGTGCTTGTCCGACAGGGCGAACAACTCGCGCCAATCGTCGAGCGTGAGCACGGCCCCGGTCGGATTGCCCGGCGAGCAGACGTAGAGCAACTGGGTGCGCGCCCAGACTTCCTGCGGCACGGCTGCGTAATCGCAGGCGAAGTTGCGGGCCGGGTCGCTATTGGCGAAATAAGGCTCGGCGCCCGCGAGCAGAGCCGCGCCCTCGTAGATCTGATAGAAGGGGTTCGGGCACAGCACGATCGCACCGGGCCGCGTGCCGTCGACCACTGTCTGGGCGAGCGCGAACAATGCTTCGCGCGAACCCGAGACGGGCAGCACCTCGGTGGCCGGATCGAGCGCGGGCAGACCGTAGCGGCGCGCCGCCCACGCGGCGATCGCTTCGCGCAGCGCGCTCGAGCCGATCGTGGCAGGGTAGCTCGACAAGGTATCGAGCGAGGCGACGATGGCCTCGCGGATCAGCGCGGGCGTCGCGTGTTTCGGTTCGCCGATGCCGAAGCTGATATGGCGAAGATCGGCGGGCGGCGTCGCGTCCTTGAACAGTGCGCGAAGCTTTTCGAACGGGTACGGCTGGAGGCGGTCGAGTAGCGGATTCACGTCGGGCTCGGCGGGTGCGTCGAGGGACAAGCGCGGGACGCGCGCCCGCTCGTACGGGAATAAGAGGAAAAGGGCGCCATTATAGCTCGGCGAGGGCCGGCGCGCGGGGCACGCATGCTCGCCGCAGCCGCATTGGCGGCCGTGCTGCCGATAGGCGATGGTATGATTGCCACTTGCTCGCGACGCATGCGCATGCAGCTTGCTGTGCGCGGCTTCGCGACCCAAAAGCATCGCGGCGGCGCTCTGCCGTGCATGGCGCGCGCAGTTCTGTGCATGAAGCTGCCGCGTCGTGCGCGGCTCGAGTTGTCCGGCCGCGTTTTTGTTCGACCTTCTTCATCAAAACAGCGATATCGCCGTGCGTCTGACCTCGATCAAACTCGCTGGTTTCAAGTCCTTCGTCGATCCCACGCATTTTCAGGTTCCGGGGCAACTCGTCGGCGTAGTCGGCCCGAACGGATGCGGCAAGTCCAACATCATCGACGCCGTGCGCTGGGTGCTCGGCGAATCGCGCGCCTCCGAGCTGCGCGGCGAGTCGATGCAGGACGTCATCTTCAACGGCTCCACCGCGCGCAAGCCCGGCAGCCGGGCCAGCGTCGAGTTGATCTTCGACAACTCCGACGGGCGCGCGGCCGGCCAGTGGGGGCAATACGGCGAAATCGCCGTGAAGCGCGTGCTCACGCGCGACGGCACTTCCAGCTACTACATCAACAATCTGCCCGCGCGCCGGCGCGACATTCAGGACATCTTCCTCGGCACGGGCCTTGGGCCGCGCGCATACGCGATCATCGGCCAAGGCATGATCGCGCGCATCATCGAGGCGAAGCCCGAAGAGCTGCGCGTATTCCTCGAAGAGGCGGCGGGCGTGTCCAAGTACAAAGAGCGCCGCCGTGAAACCGAGAATCGGCTGCACGACACGCGCGAAAACTTGACTCGCGTCGAAGACATCGTGCGCGAACTCGGCGCGAATCTCGAAAAGCTCGAGGGCCAGGCGATCGTCGCGACCAAGTTCAAGACGCTGCAGAGCGAAGGCGAGGAGAAGCAGCGGCTGCTGTGGCTGCTGCGCAAGAACGAAGCGGCGGCCGAGCAGGGCCGCCAGCAGCGGGCGATCGCCGAAGCGCAGATCGATCTCGAGGCGCAGACGGCCAAGCTGCGCGAAGTCGAAGCGGATCTCGAAACGCTGCGCGTCGCGCACTACGCGGCGAGCGACGCCATGCAAGGCGCGCAGGGCTCGCTTTACGAAGCCAACGCCGAAGTGAGCCGGCTCGAAGCCGAGATCAAGTTCGTGATCGAATCGCGCAACCGCGTGCAAGCGCAAATCGCGGCGCTCACGGCGCAGCGCGAGCAGTGGCAGGTCCAAGCGGAAAAGGCGCGCGGCGATCTCCAAGAAGCCGAAGAGCAACTCGCCGTCGCGGAAGAAAAGGCGGCGCTGGCCGAAGAAGCGGCGGCAGCGAAGCACGACGAACTGCCTGCGCTCGAAGCGCGCTGGCGCGACGCCCAGGCCCACCTCAACGACGAGCGCGCGGGCATCGCGCAAACCGAGCAGGCCCTCAAGCTCGAGGCGGCGCATCAGCGCAACGCCGATCAGCAGCTTCAGCAACTGCAGCAACGCCACGAGCGGCTCAAGGCCGAGGCGGGCGGCTTGGATGCTCCCGACGAAGCGCAGCTCGAAGAGCAGCGCATGCAGCTTGCCGAGCAGCAAGAAATCTTGAGCGAGGCTCAGGCGCGCCTCGCGCAGGCGCAAGACGCGTTGCCGCAGGTCGAGGCACAGCGCCGCGAGGCGCAGGAGCGCGTGCAAAAAGAGAGCGCGCAGATCCACCAATTCGAAGCGCGCCTCATCGCGCTCAAGCAGTTGCAGGAGAACGTGCAGACGGAAGGCAAGATTCAGCCCTGGCTCGAGAAGCACGAGCTCGCGGGCTTGCCGCGTCTGTGGAAGAAGCTGCATGTCGAAGCCGGCTGGGAAGGCGCGCTCGAATCGATTTTGCGCGAGCGTCTGGCGGCCCTCGAAATTTCCAATCTCGACTGGGTGCGCGCTTTCGCAAGCGATTCGCCGCCGGCCAAGCTCGCCTTTTTTGCGCCGCCCGCGGCCGGCACGGCCCGCGAAGCGCCCGCCGGCCTGACCCCGCTCGTCTCGCTCGTGCGCATCGACGATGCAGGCTTGCGAGCAGTCCTGAACGAGTGGTTGGGCCACGTCTACATCGCGGACGATCTGACGCAAGCGCTCGCCATGCGCGCGCAACTGCCCGAGGGCGCCATGTTGGTCGTCAAGGCCGGGCACGTGGTGACGCGCGTCGGCGTGCAGCTCTATGCGGCCGATTCGGAACAAGCCGGCATGCTTGCCCGCCAGCAGGAAATCGAGAATCTCGCGCGCCAAGTTCGCGCGCAGACACTGCTTGCCGACGAAGCGAAGAGCGCCGCGGTTCGCGCCGAAGCGGCGCACACGCAAGCGTCGAAGTCGCTCGCCGATGCGCGCGCGCAGGTCGAACGCGCCACGCAGCAGGCGCATGCGCTGCAATTGGACGTGCTCAAGCTCACGCAAGCGCACGAGCGCTACACGCAGCGCAGCACCCAGATCCGTGAAGAACTCGAGGAAATCGCCGCCCAAATCGAGGAACAGCGTGCGCAGCGCGCGGAATCCGAGGCGAATTTCGAACGGCATGACGGCGAACTCGCGGAGCTGCAGGCCCGCTTCGAAGAGAACCAGCTCGCCTTCGAAGCGCTCGACGAGACGCTTTCGGCTGCGCGCACGCAGGCGCGCGAGCTGGAACGCGCCGCCGCCGATGCGCGTTTCGCGGCCCGCAATGTGGCGACCCGTATCGACGAGCTCAAGCGCAGCATCCAGGTCGCCCACGAGCAGAGCGAGCGCGTGGCGGGCTTGTTGGAGGAGGCGCGCGCCGAACTCGAAACGATCAACGAGCAGACCGCGCACACCGGGTTGCAAGAAGCGCTCGAAGTGCGCGGGCAGAAGGAAGCGGCCCTGACGGCGGCGCGCCACGAACTCGACGATCTGACGGCCAAGCTGCGCCAGGCCGACGAGATGCGCCTGACGGCGGAGCGCTCGCTGCAGCCGCTGCGCGATCGCATCACCGAATTGCAGTTGAAGGAACAGGCGGCGCGCATCGCCGGCGAGCAATTCATCGAGCAGCTTCAGGCCGCGGGGGTGGACGAAGCGCAGTTGCAGGAAAAGCTCGCGCCGGACATGAAGCCGTCGTATCTGCAAGGCGAAGTCACTCGTATCAACAACGCGATCACGGCGCTCGGGCCGGTGAACATGGCCGCGCTCGACGAGCTCGCGGCGGCGAAGGAACGCAAGGCCTTCCTCGACGCCCAGTCCGAAGACCTGACGCGCGCCATCGAAACGCTCGAAGACGCGATCCGAAAGATCGACCAGGAAACGCGCACGCTCTTGCAAGGGACGTTCGACGAAGTCAACCGGCATTTCGGCGAACTGTTCCCGCGGCTGTTCGGCGGCGGGCAGGCCAAGCTGATCATGACGGGCGACGAAATTCTCGACGCGGGGGTGCAGGTGATGGCGCAGCCGCCCGGCAAAAAGAATTCGACCATCCATCTGCTCTCGGGCGGCGAGAAGGCATTGACTGCGACCGCGCTCGTGTTCGCGATGTTCCAGCTCAATCCCGCGCCGTTCTGCTTGCTCGACGAAGTCGACGCGCCGCTGGACGACGCCAATACGGAACGCTTCGCGAACCTCGTCCGCGCTATGTCGGACAAAACGCAGTTCCTGTTCATTTCGCACAACAAGATCGCGATGGAAATGGCGCAGCAACTGATCGGCGTGACGATGCAGGAGCAAGGGGTGTCGCGCATCGTGGCCGTCGACATGGAAACGGCTGCCGGTTTCGCCCAGAATATCGTCTAACGAGCGGCCCGCGTTCGCCGGCGCGAAGCGCCCGGCGCGGGGCCGCGACACAGGATTGCTTGATGGAGCGTGCATGGACGAGTTGACACTCGGATTGATCGGCGCTGGCGCCGTGGTGGTGGGGGGCGTGGTCGTGTACAACGCCTGGCAGAGCGCCAAGGTGCGCCGCAAAATGCCGCGGCCAATGCCGGCCGACGCGGAGCAAGGACTCGCGCGCCACGACCACGAGGAAGAGCGGCCCTTCATCGAGCCGGCGCGCGCGGGCGCGCGACGCGAACCGGCGTTGTCCGATGCGCCGCGAGATGGCGAGGCGGCGCGCATCGAGCCGAGCTTCGGCGGTGTCTCCGCGCCGCTCGACATCCCGGCCGATATCCAAGCCGAGAGCACGACGCCGAACGGTTTCACGCCCGAGACGGCGCCCTCGGAAGCGGCCGAGGCTACAGCGCCCGGCGCTGCGGCGGAAAGCGAGGCCGTCGCGCCGGCGGCTACCACGATTTCTGCTGCGCCGCCCCATGTCGTCGATCGGCGCATCGATTGCGTCGTCCCGATTCGGTTGGCCGGTCCCATCCACGGCGAGAAGGCGTTGCCGCTCGCGCAGCGGCTGCGCCGCGCAGGCAGCAAGCCCGTCTTCATCGAAGGGAAGCCGGAAGGAAGCGCAACGTGGGAATTGGTGCAAAACGCGCAGCGCTACGAGGAATTGCGGGCGGCCGTGCAACTGGCCAACCGCAGTGGCCCGCTCAATGAACTCGAGTTTTCCGAGTTCGTGTCCGGCGTGCAGCAATTGGCCGATGCGATCGACGGCGCTCCCGAGTTTCCCGACATGCTCGAAACGGTGTCGATGGCACGTGAGCTCGATGCATTCGCGGCGCAGTGCGACGCACAATTGTCGATCAACGTGTTGTCCGACGGCGCGCCTTGGTCGGCCAACTACGTGCAAGCCGTGGCTTCGCAAGACGGCCTCCTGCTCTCGCGCGACGGCACGCGGTTCGTCAAGCTCGACGCCAAGCAAAGCCCCGTCTTCATGTTGCAGTTCGGCGATACCAACTTCCTGCGCGACGACCTGACTTACAAAGGCGGTCAGATGATCACGCTGATCTTGGACGTGCCCGTCGCCGATGAAGACATCTTGCCGTTTCGCCTCATGTGCGACTACGCCAAGTCGCTCGCCGAGCGCATCGGCGCTCGCGTGGTCGACGATCAGCGGCGGCCGCTTCCCGAGCAAGCCTTGCTCGCGATCGAAAAGCAACTGATGACACTGTACGCACGGCTCGAAGAGGCCGGCATTCCGGCGGGCTCGGCGGCGACGCGGCGTCTGTTCAGCCAGTAAAACCGCCGGCCGCCACACGCACGCAACGACGACAAGCTCAACGACATGCCTCGCAAGCACGCCGAATCGCCCCCTCCCGCCGACCAACCGGCCGAGCGCGCCGCCTGGTTGCGCACCGAACTCGAGCGGGCCAACTATCAGTACTACGTGCTGGATCAGCCGCAGATCCCCGATGCCGAATACGATCGCCTGTTCTCGGAGTTGCAGTCGATCGAGTCCGAACACCCCGATCTGATTACGCCCGAGTCGCCGACGCAGCGTGTCGGCGGACAAGTGGCCAGCGGCTTTGCGCCGGTCGTTCATGCGCTGCCCATGCTGTCGCTGAACAACGGCTTCGCCGACGAAGACGTCGTCGCGTTCGACAAGCGCGTGAGCGATCAGCTCGATCGCGCTTCCGTCGAATATTCCTGCGAGCTGAAGTTCGACGGCCTTGCGATTGCGCTGCGCTACGAAGACGGCCGCTTCGTGCAGGCGGCCACGCGCGGCGACGGCACAACAGGCGAGGATGTGACGCAAAACGTACGGACCGTGCGCTCGATCCCGTTGCGCCTGAAGGGCAGCACAATCCCGCGCGTGCTGGAAGTGCGAGGCGAAGTGTTGATGTTCAGACGTGATTTCGATCGCCTGAACCAGCGGCAGCGCGAGGCTGGGCAACGCGAGTTCGCCAATCCGCGCAACGCGGCCGCGGGCAGCTTGCGCCAACTCGATTCGAGCATTACGGCGCAACGGCCGCTGTCGTTTTTCGCGTACGGCATCGGCGCGCTCGAAGGGGGGGAGATGCCCGACACGCACGACGCCGTGCTCGACTGGTACATCGAACTGGGCTTGCCTGTCTGCGCCGAACGTGAAGTCGTGCAAGGCGCGCCGGGGCTACTGTCGTTCTATCGCCGCATCGGCGAGAAGCGCGCGAGCCTGCCGTACGACATCGATGGCGTGGTCTATAAGGTCAACCGGCGCGTCGATCAGGATATCCTCGGCTTCGTCTCGCGAGCTCCGCGCTTTGCGCTCGCGCATAAATTCCCGCCCGAGGAAGCGCTGACCGAGCTCATCGACATCGGGGTGAACGTCGGGCGCACCGGCGCGATCACGCCTGTTGCGCGGCTCGCTCCCGTCTTCGTCGGCGGCGTGACGGTGACGAATGCCACGCTGCACAACGAAGACGAAGTGCATCGCAAGGACTTGCGGGCGGGCGATACCGTCATCGTGCGTCGTGCCGGCGACGTCATCCCGGAAGTGGTCGGTCCTGTGCTCGAACGCCGCCCGGCTCACGCGCAGCCGTTCGTGATGCCGACTGCATGCCCGGCCTGCGGCTCGGCCATCGAGAGGCTGCCCGGCGAGGCCGTGGCCCGCTGCACGGGCGGACTGGTCTGCCCCGCGCAGCGCAAGCGCTCGCTCGAGCACTTCGCGCAACGCCGCGCGCTCGATATCGACGGCCTCGGCGAAAAGATCATCGATCAGCTCGTCGAGCAAAACCTCGTCCGCACACCGGCCGATCTGTTCAACCTCGGTTTCTCGACACTTGCCGCGCTCGATCGCTTCGCCGATAAATCGGCGCAGAATCTGATCGACTCGCTCGAAAAGGCGAGGCATACGACGCTTGCCCGGTTTATTTTCGCGCTCGGCATCCCCGATGTCGGCGAATCGACGGCCAAGGATCTTGCTCGGCATTTCGGTTCGCTCGATCCGGTGCTGAACGCGTCGATCGAAACGTTGATGGAAGTGGAAGGCATCGGGCCCGTGGTGGCCGAATCGATTCATCAGTTCTTCAAGGAAGACCACAATCGCCTCGTGATCGACCAGTTGCGGGAGAATATCAGCTGGCCCGAGGGGCCGCCGGCGCCGCGCAAGCCGCAGGGCGTGTTGGCGGGCAAGACGATCGTGCTCACGGGGACGCTGCCGAACCTCGCGCGCGAGCAAGCCAAGGAAATGCTGGAAGCTGCCGGCGCCAAAGTGGCCGGCTCGGTGTCGAAGAAGACCGACTATGTGGTGGCCGGGGCCGAGGCGGGTAGCAAACTGACGAAGGCCGAGGAACTCGGCATCCCGATTCTCGACGAAGACGGTATGCGCAAGCTGTTGGAGGGCGACAATCCATGATCCATGAAATTCTCAAGATGGGCGATCCGCGCCTCTTGCGCATCGCTCAAAGCGTCGAGCACTTCGACACGCCGGAGTTGCACGCGCTCATCGCCGATATGTTCGAGACGATGCACCACGCGAACGGGGCGGGACTGGCCGCGCCGCAGATCGGCGTCGATTTGCAGCTCGTCATCTTCGGGTTCGGGCATAACGACCGCTACCCCGAGGCGCCGCCCGTGCCCGAGACGGTGCTGATCAATCCCACCATCACGCCAGTGTCGCAGGATATGGAGGAGGGCTGGGAGGGTTGCCTATCGGTGCCGGGTATGCGAGGCGTCGTCAATCGCTTCTCGATGATTCGCTATCACGGGTTCGATCAATACGGCCAACCGATCGATCGCGTCGCCGAAGGCTTTCACGCCCGCGTGGTGCAGCACGAATGCGATCATCTGATCGGCAAGCTTTATCCGATGCGGATCACCGACTTCTCGAAATTCGGTTTTACCGAAGTGTTGTTCCCCGATCTCGATCCGAACGCAGACGACTGAGGCCGGCGCGTCGCGTGCCGTCTTGACGCATGCCGTCGCAGCAACGAACGACGCCCGCGTGATGCGGGCGTTGTCGTGTCGCTGCGCCGCGGCGAACCGGGAACGGCAGGCGCGCGGCGCATCCGGGCGTGGCCGACCGCTCGCTCAGAACGCCTCGTCAGGCAGGAGATAACGCCACTTGCCTGGCGGCAATGCGCCAAGAGAGATGCGTCCCATGCGAACCCGCTTCAGGCCGACGACGTGCAAGCCCACGAGCTCGCACATCCGGCGAATTTGACGTTTCTTGCCCTCGCGCAGCACGAACCGCAACTGTTCGCCATTTTGCCAACTGACCTTGGCAGGCTTGAGCGCCGTGTCGTCGAGAGACAGCCCGAAGCGCAGCAGCGCTAGCTTGTCGGCGGGGAAATGCTGGTCGATGTCGGTCGCGCGATCGCCGTAGGTGACCCGTACGAGGTATTCCTTTTCGACGCCCGAATGCTCCCCGATCAACTGCTTGGCGATGCGGCCGTCCTGCGTCAGCACGAGCAGACCGGTCGAATCGATGTCGAGGCGGCCCGCCGGCGCGAGCGCGCGCAGGTGGCTTGGCGCGAAGCGCGTGGTCGCACGGTCGCCTTCCCAACGATTGTCCGCGGTGATCAACGTGATTGCCGGCTCGTAGCCGTCTTCCGCTTGGCCGGAGACGTATCCGATCGGCTTGTGCAGCAAGATCGTGACTTGGCGCGATTGCGCGACGTGGGCGTCGCGTGTCACTTCGATGTGCTGGTCGGGGCGCACGCGGGCGCCGAGCGTGTCGATGCGTTCGCCGTCCACTCGCACCCAGCCGTTTTCGATCCACTCGTCGGCTTCGCGGCGAGAGCACAGTCCCATTTCCGACATCCGTTTGGATAGCCGGACGAGGCCTTCGGCATGTTCGATGTCCGGGGCGCGGCTTGCACCGGCCGCCCCTTTGACGGGCGGGGCGCCGCGCTTTGCCGTCGTTGCGCTCCTTGCCGCATCTTCGCGCTTGCCGGTGGGCGCTCGGCCGTGAGCTTCGGACGAAGCTCGCCGTTCGCGATTGCCGCTGGGTGCTTTGGCGCCTTGCGGCGGGCGACCGCCGACGCGGCTTACTTCGTTGCGCGCTGTCGGTTCGCTCGTCGACGCGCCACCGTATTTCACCGGGCTTGCGATCTTGCGTGATGCCGGCTCGCGACCGCTGCGCTCGGCGGCGCTTCGCGCGGGTCGGTCGGCACGGTCGGGCGAGCGGCGAGCGGGACCGTCGGTGCGCTCGGTTGGGCTGCGGGTGGGGCGACCTGTGCGCTCGGCTGCGCTTCGCGTGGGGCGGTCACCACGGTCGGCTGCCGCGGTGCGAGCGGGCCGGTCGGTGCGCTCGCCTGCGCGTCGGGCCGGACGGTCCGTCCGTTCCGACGCAGTGCGCGCAGGGCGGTCGCTTCGTTCCGCCGCATTTCGGACTGGGCGCTCGGCCCGTTCGCCCGCGCGTCGGGCAGGACGGTCACCGCGTTCGATGGTGTTGCTGGTGCGGCCTTTCTGGTCCGCTTTTTCGGCAGCGCTGCGGCCCGGGCGATTCGTCCGCTCAGCCCTCGGATCGCGCTCGGCCGGGCCGCGGCTGCGTGCGCCTGGCACGTCGCCCGGCTTGCCCGCGTAGCGCGGGCGATCCGCATCCCGGGGCGTGCGCGCTTTTTCACCGGATGGCGGTCGCGCGTCGTGCGCCTGAGCCGGCCGCGGCGAACGACGTACGCTTTCCTTTCCGGCAAGCCGATCGGTTGGGCGCCGCTGCGCGCCCCCAAGCTGACTTCCCGTCGCGCGCTCGTGCGGCGCCGCCTTTGCGGGCGCGCTAGCGTGCTTGCCCGGAGCCCCGTCGCGCGGTTTTGCCGACGCGCCGCTGCGCTTTGGCGCGGCGGAAGCGGGCGCCGCGGCCTTATCGCGCGCGCTTGTTTTGGCCTCGTTGCCGGGGGCGACCGGATGCGCGCCCTCCCGCGTCCGAGGGGTCTTGCGCGCCGACGGGCTGCCGGTACGAACGGGGGCGCGGCTCGGCGATGCCGGGCGCGGATGCTTGGCTGTCAGTTTGACGCGCATAAAGTCTCACACGGCGATCGCGCGCAGCAATTCGGTCTCGACCTGGATTTGCAAGCGGTTATCGGAAAGGCCGCGTCCGTCCAACAGGAACACGTCCTCGACGCGCTCGCCGAGCGTATTGATCCGCGCCGCATGGACGCCGACCCGATGCTCCGCCAGCACGCGCGCGATCGAATAAAGAAGCCCGGGCCGGTCGTTGGCCGATACGGACAGGATGTAATACTGCCCCCGCTCGTCGGCTCTCAAGTCGACGCGCGGGGTAATCGGAAAAGTCCGAGAAAGCCGCGAGAGGCGGCCTTTGGAGGGCTCGGGCAGCGGCGCATCGGACGAGAGTCGAGCGGCGAGCTGCTGCTCGACGAGATTGGCGATATCGCGGTACTGCACGTCGTCGTGCTCGGTGTGCGCGACGATGAAGTTATCGAGCGCGTAGCCGTGGCGTGTCGTGTTGATGCGCGCGTCGAGCACCGATAGGCCGTTGCGATCGAAATAGGCGCAAATGCCGGCGAACAGATCCGAGCGGTCGCGCACGTAGACGAGCACCTGCAGCGCCTCGCCGATCGGCGACGGACGTGCCCGCACGATCGGCGTATCGGTGCGAACGTGCCGATGGAGCACGCGCGTTTGCCAGGCGATGTCGGCGGCGTCATGGCGCAGGAAGTAACCGACGTCGAGTTCGTCCCACAAGGCGCACTGCGCATGCTCGGGTACGGTCTCGAGGCGCAGCAGCGCGAGCGCCTGCTCTTGCCGCGTCTTCAGTTCCGAATGCTCGTCGGGGCTCGCGCCGCCCAACACGGCGCGGGTCATGCGATAGAGGTCTTCGAGCAGTTTGCCTTTCCAGGTGTTCCAAACCTTCGGGCTCGTGCCGCGGATATCGGCGACGGTCAGCAGATAGAGCGCCGTGAGCCGGCGCTCGTTGCCCACCAATTCCGCGAACTGCTTGATGACTTGCGGATCGCTCGTATCTTGTTTCTGCGCGACTTGGCTCATCGTCAGGTGATGCTGAACCAGCCAGACGACGAGGGAGGCATCCTCGCCATCGATGCCATGCTCGCGGCAGAAACGCCGGGCATCGGCCATGCCCAGCGTCGAATGATCGCCGCCGCGGCCCTTGGCGATGTCGTGAAACAACGCCGCGACGTAAAGCACCCACTGCCGCTCGAAGTTGGCCATCAATTGGCTGCAGAACGGATACTCGTGCGCATGCTCGGCCAGCGCGAAGCGGCGCAGATTGCGCAGCACCATCAGGATGTGCTGATCGACCGTGTAGACGTGATAGAGGTCGTGCTGCATCTGCCCGACGATCCGCCGGAAATTGAGCAGATAGCGGCCGAGGACGCTCGTTTGATTCATGAGCCGAAGCGCATGCGTGATGCCCTGCGGCTGCTTGAGGATCTCGATGAATTGGCGGCGGTTCTCGGGATCGCGCCGCCAGCGCGTATCCATGATTTCGCGCGCGTTGTAGAGCGCGCGCAGCGTGCGCGCCGACAGGCCTTTCGTGCCTCGCGTGGTCTCGTACAGCAGGAACGCTTCGAGGATCGCCGAGGGCGTGCGTTCGAAGACGTCGTCGCTCGCGATTTCGATCATCCCTTGCTTTTCGACGAAGCGCTCGGACAAGACGCGCGTGACGCCGCTCGTGCGCGGGAACAACTGCGCCTCGATGTTTTGAATGAGGATCGTCGCGAGCTGCGTGACCGCCTTGGCGGCCCAGTAGTAGCGGCGCATGAGTTGCTCGCTCGCACGGCGCGTCTGGGTGGCGGTGTAGCCGAAGCTTTCCGCCGCCGCCGTTTGCAAGTCGAACACGAGCACATCCTGGCGCCGCCCGGCAATCACGTGCAGCCGCGCGCGCAGCATTTTCAGGAAGCCTTCGTTGCGGCGCAGCTCGCGCGCTTCGCGTGCCGTGATGAGGCCGCGCTCGTCCAGCTCGCGCCAACTGTGGCCGAACCCCGCCGCGCGCGCGATCCACAGGATCAGTTGGAGATCGCGCAACCCGCCCGGGCTTTCCTTGACGTTCGGTTCGAGGCTGTAGGGCGAGTCCTGAAATTTCGCATGCCGCTGGCGCATTTCGAGGACCTTCGCCTGGAAAAACGCTCGCGCATCGAGCGTCTCGTTCAGGCGTAAGACGAAACGCTGAAACAACGCCGTGCTGCCCACGATGCGCCGAGCTTCGAGCAGCGATGTGCGCACGGTGATGTCGTTGCCCGCTTCCTCGATGCACTGCGCGACGGTGCGTACGCTGCTGCCGAGTTCGAGCCCCAGATCCCACGCCATGCCGATGAAGCGCTCGATGCGCGCGTCCAGTTCGGGCGGCGCGCCGTCCGGCAGCAGCACGAGGATGTCGATGTCGGAGTAGGGCGCGAGTTCGCCGCGGCCATAGCCGCCGACAGCGACGAGCGCGCACGAAGCCGGCAGCTCGCAGCTTTGCCAAGCGCGGCGCAACGCGTCGTCGGTCGTATGCGAGAGCGTTTGCATCAGCGCATCGACGCGGCTCGCCGACTTGAACTTCGCGAGCAGTTGCGCCTTCGCGGCGCGGTAGTCTGCTTTGACCGATGCGGGATCGGCAACGACGGCGGTTTCGCTCATAAGGCGGCGCGAACCGCCGCTCACGCGGCGACGGCGATCGAGGGCTTGGCCGGCGTGCCCGCCGAGACCGTGAGGACGTCATACCCCGTGTCGGTCACGAGCACGGTGTGCTCCCATTGGGCCGAGAGGCTGCGGTCTTTCGTCTTGACCGTCCACTGATCGGGCATCGTGCGAATATCGCGCCGGCCGGCGTTGATCATCGGCTCGATCGTGAAGATCATGCCCTTTTGCAACTCGAGCCCGGTGCCCGGGCGGCCATAGTGCAAGATTTGCGGGTCTTCGTGGAACACCGTGCCGATGCCGTGGCCGCAGTATTCGCGCACCACGCTGTAGCCGCTTGCTTCGGCGTGCCGCTGGATGGCGTGGCCGATATCGCCGAGCCGCGCGCCCGGGCGCACCTGCTCGATGCCGAGCCACATGCATTCGTAGGTCGTTTGCACGAGGCGCTTGGCGAGGATCGAGCCTTCGCCCGCGATGAACATGCGGCTCGTGTCGCCGAAGTAGCCGTCCTTGATGACGGTGACGTCGATGTTCAGCGCGTCGCCCGCCTTGACGATCTTGTCGCCCGGAATCCCGTGGCAAATGACGTCGTTTACGGAGATGCAGGTGGCCTTGGGGTAGGGCGGGTAGCCGGGCGGCTGATAATTGAGCGGCGCCGGGACCGTACCCTGCACGTCGAGCATGTAGTTGTGGCAGAGCCGGTCGAGCTCCGCGGTGGTCACGCCTGGTTTGACGAACGGGGTGATGTAATCGAGCACTTCGCTCGCGAGGCGGCACGCGACGCGCATTTTCGCGATGTCGTCTTCGTTTTTGATCGTAATAGCCATGGATGCGAGCCTGAAACGGTATATACGGGAAAGGTGCGGTTAGCCGACAATGTCGCGATTATCGCACCATATGGGCGCTGTGGCAGGCCGCCGCGGCGCTGAAATCCCTTCCGGGGGCGGGCCGGCGACTGCCGCCCCGGCGGCCGGCGCCCGGCTGCCGGCGGGGTGCCGTTGACCGCTGGCAGCGTCGATCGGACCGGGCGCGCCGGAGCGAAACCCCCCGCGCATAGGCGTGCAGCGGCCCGGGCCACGCAGTGGCTTGAGAGCGCGCGCCGCCGCGTGATATACTTTCGGGCTAGTCGTAACCGTTCGTAGTCACTCGTAGTCTCGTAGTCACTCGTAGTCACTCGCAAGCCGGCGCACCCAGGGTGCTGGGTTGCGCTGCAAGGGCGTTCTCGGAACGTTTCGCGCATCGCACCCGGTACGGCAGCCGGCTTAAGACCCAACCCTCGCGGAGAATTTCATGGCAGTCACTATGCGTCAGATGCTGGAAGCCGGCGTCCACTTCGGTCACCAAACGCGCTTCTGGAATCCCAAGATGGCCCCGTTCATCTTCGGTCATCGCAACAAGATTCACATCATCAACCTCGAAAAGACGCTGCCGATGTACAACGACGCGCTGAAGTACGTGCGTCAATTGGCGGCCAATCGCGGCACGATTCTGTTCGTCGGCACGAAGCGCCAGTCGCGCGACACGATCGCCGAAGAGGCGCAGCGCGCCGGTATGCCGTACGTCAACGCGCGCTGGCTCGGCGGCATGCTGACCAACTTCAAGACGCTGAAGGTGTCGATCAAGCGCTTGAAGGACATGGAAGCGGCGGTCGAGGCCGGTGAGCTCGAGAAGATGAGCAAGAAGGAAGCGCTCCTGTTCGAACGCGAAATCGCCAAGCTGCAAAAGTCGATCGGCGGCGTGAAGGACATGGGCGGCATTCCCGACGCGATCTTCGTCGTCGACGTCGGTTACCACAAGATCGCCGTGACCGAAGCGAACAAGCTCGGCGTGCCGGTCATCGCCGTGGTCGATACGAACCACTCGCCCGAAGGCATCGATTACGTGATCCCGGGCAACGACGACGCCAGCAAGGCCGTGGCCCTGTACGCGCAAGGCGTGGCGGACGCGATCCTCGAAGGTCGCGCGAACGCCGTCAATGAAGTCGTGCAAGCCGCGCGCGGCGCCGAAGGCGACGAATTCGTCGAGGTGGGCGGGGAGCAATAAAGCAGCCCCGCTACCGGCAAACAAGGGGGCTTTCGATAGGCCCCCTTTTTTTAAGTGCCGGCGCAATGCGCGGCGCGTTCCATGCGCCGCGAACGAATGCCTGCCGTTCGCATCGAAAGCGAGCGGCGTATGAAAGACAGACTCAAGGAGCGAATGATGGCGGCAATTACCGCAAGCATGGTTGCAGAACTGCGCGCGAAGACCGACGCGCCGATGATGGAATGCAAGAAGGCGCTCACGGAAGCCGATGGCGACATGGGTCGCGCCGAAGAATTGCTGCGTGTGAAGCTCGGCAACAAGGCGAGCAAGGCAGCCTCGCGTGTCACGGCCGAAGGCGTGATCACCTCGCACATCGGCGCGGGCGCCGGCGCACTCGTCGAACTGAACTGCGAAACCGACTTCGTTGCCAAGAACGACGATTTCAACGCGTTCGCCAAGCAAGTGGCCGAGCTCGTGGTGACGCAGAACCCGGCCGATGTGGCCGCGCTATCGGCGCTGCCGCTGAACGGCTCGACCGTCGACGCCGTGCGTCTCGCGCTCGTGGGCAAGATCGGGGAAAACCTCTCGATCCGCCGCTTCGCCCGTTTCGAAACGTCGAACAAGCTGGCCGCCTACCTGCACGGCACGCGCATCGGTGTGCTCGTCGAATACACGGGCGCGGACGAGCAGGTCGGCAAAGACGTCGCGATGCACGTCGCGGCCATGAAGCCGGTTTCGCTGTCGTCGAGCGACGTGCCGGCCGAGCTGATCGCCAAGGAGCGCAGCATCGCCGAGCAAAAGGCTGCCGAATCGGGCAAGCCGGCCGAAATCGTCGCCAAGATGGTCGAAGGCAGCGTCCAGAAATACCTGAAGGAAGTGTCGTTGCTGAACCAGCCGTTCGTGAAGAACGACAAGCAGACGATCGAGCAGATGCTGAAGGCGGCCAACTCGTCGGTGCAGAAGTTTGCGTTGTTCGTGGTGGGCGAAGGCATCGAAAAGCGCCAAGACGATTTCGCCGCCGAAGTGGCCGCGCAAGTTGCCGCCGCGAAGCAGCAGTAAGGTAGTTGCCGTACCCGCGGCGGGCGCCAGGCTCGCCGCGGAGGTTCGCCCTTGGCGAAGTCGGGGTTAACCCGGTTTTCCGCCGCAATTGGGTTCGACTCCAGTTGCGCGGTGGCCGAGCTTGCCCCGTCGTACGTTTCACCCCTACAGTTCCACATTGTCGTGATCTCTTCGACGCGATCGGATACCGCTATGCCCACAGCCTATAAACGCGTTCTTCTGAAACTCTCCGGTGAAGCTTTGATGGGCGACGATGCGTTCGGCATCAATCGCGCAACGATCGAACGGATGGTGGCCGATATCGCCGAAGTCGTTCGGCTCGGTACGCAGTTGGCCGTCGTCATCGGCGGCGGCAACATCTTCCGCGGCGTCGCGGGCGGCGCAGCGGGCATGGACCGCGCAACGGCCGATTACATGGGCATGCTGGCGACGATGATGAACGCGCTCGCCCTGCAAGACGCAATGCGTCACGCGGGCATCGAGGCGCGCGTGCAATCGGCGCTGCGGATGGATCAGGTCGTCGAGCCGTACATCCGGCCGCGCGCGATCCGCCAACTCGAGGAAGGCAAGGTCGTGATTTTCGCGGCCGGCACGGGCAACCCGTTCTTCACGACCGATACGGCCGCCGCGCTGCGCGGCTCGGAGGTCGGCGCGGAAGTCGTCTTGAAGGCGACCAAGGTCGACGGCGTATACTCCGCGGACCCGAAGAAAGATCCCTCGGCAACGCGCTACTCCTCGATCAGCTTCGACGAGGCGATCGGCCGCAATCTGCAAGTGATGGATGCGACGGCTTTCGCGCTGTGCCGCGATCAGAAGCTGCCGATTCGCGTGTTCTCGATCGTCAAACCCGGCGCGCTCAAGCGGATCGTACAAGGTGAGGACGAGGGCACCCTCGTCCACGTGTAAACTCCCGCAATAGCGGCGGGGACCCGTTTGTCCCCGGTGCGGTATGGCGCCGGGGCGTGCGGGTCCGCACAGTGATGAAGTTTTGGAGGTCTAAATGAGTGTGGTAGAGATCAAGAAGGGCGCCGATCAAAAGATGCAACGTTCGATCGAAGCGTTCAAGAGCGATTTGGCGAAAATCCGGACCGGCCGTGCCCACACGGGCTTGCTCGATCACATTCAGGTCGACTATTACGGCTCGAACGTGCCCATCTCGCAGGTAGCCAACCTGACGCTCATCGACGCACGCACGATCGGCGTTCAGCCTTGGGAAAAGAAGATGGTTGCCGTGGTCGAGAAGGCGATTCGCGAGTCCGATCTCGGCCTGAATCCCGCGACGCAAGGCGACCAGATTCGTGTGCCGATGCCGGCGCTGACCGAAGAGCGTCGCCGCGAACTGACGAAGGTCGTCAAGAGCGAAGGCGAAACGGCCAAGGTTGCCGTGCGCAATTTGCGCCGCGATGCGAACGAACAGCTCAAGAAGCTCGTCAAAGACAAAGAAATCTCGGAAGACGACGAACGTCGCGCGAGCGACGAAGTGCAAAAGCTCACCGATAAATACGTTGCCGAAATCGACAAGCTAGTTCATTCGAAAGAAGCCGAGATCATGACCGTTTGACGCTGTCGGTCTCGCGCGTTCTTCTTTTTCAAGCAGTCTAAGTCCCGGCGGCCATGACCTATACCAGCTCTACCGTTCGCGTGCCTGATGTTGCGACCGTGCCGCGACACATCGCGATCATCATGGACGGCAACGGCCGTTGGGCGACGCAACGCCGCTTGCCCCGCGTGGCCGGCCACACCCGCGGTGTCGAGGCGGTGCGCACGGCGGTCGAGGCCTGCGCGCGCGCCGGCGTCGAATATCTGACGCTGTTCGCCTTCAGCTCGGAAAATTGGCGCCGGCCCATCGAGGAAGTGTCGTTTCTGATGCGGCTGTTCGTCACCGCGCTCGAACGCGAAATCGGCAAGCTGCACGCCAACGGCATTCGTCTGCGCGTCGTCGGCGATTTGTCCCTTTTTGACTCTCGCATCCAGGATTTGATTCGACGGGCCGAAACCAAAACGGCGCGCAATACGCGGCTCACGCTGACGATCGCGGCCAACTACGGTGGGCGCTGGGACATCATGCAAGCGGCCCGTAAGCTGGCCGAGCAATCGGTCAGCGAAGGGCGAGTCGTCGAGATCGACGAAGCTGCGCTCGCGCAGCACCTCGCGCTGGCTTACGCGCCCGAACCGGATCTGTTCATCCGAACCGGCGGCGAAACGCGCATCAGCAACTTCCTGCTCTGGCAACTGGCCTATACCGAGCTTTACTTCACCGACACGTATTGGCCCGATTTCGACGCCAATACGTTGTTCGACGCTATTGCCTCGTACGCCCGGCGCGAGCGCCGGTTCGGCCGTACGAGCGCGCAGCTCGAGCCCCAACGGCACGACGCGCCTTCGCAAAACGCCGATTCCCTTCCATGCTGAAAACTCGGGTCATCACCGCCTTGGTCCTGTTGGCGGTGCTGCTGCCGGTTACGCTGTTCGCGCCGGTGGCCGGTTTCGGCGCGTTGATGGCGCTGGCGCTCGTATTTGGCGCGTGGGAATGGGCACGTCTGCTCAAGCTGCCGGGGCTGGCCCCCGTGGGTTATGCCGTACTGGCTGCCTTGGCGCTAGCCGTCAGCACGCGGCTCGGCATAGGGGTGCGCGCGGCGCGGCCGTTATTCGAAGCCGCCGCCGTGTTCTGGATTCTGGCTGGGCCGTACGTGCTCATACGAAAGCCCACGCTCGCGCATGGCGCTTGGCGGTTGTTTTTGATTCTGGCCGGGCTCGTCGTACTGGTCGCTTGCTGGCACGCCCTCGTTGCGGCTCGCGCACTGGGCGTAGCGTTCGTGCTGTCCGTTCTCGTCGTGGTCTGGCTGGCCGATATCGGCGCATACTTTGCCGGTAAGGCGTTCGGCAAGCACAAGCTCGCGCCGGCGATCAGCCCGGGCAAGACCTGGGAGGGCGCCCTGGGCGGCTGGCTCGCGGTCATGATCGCGGCCGTTGCCGTCATGGCGTCGCACGCATTCGCTCCGACGCTCGTGTCGCAACTCGCGCTGCGCATCGGTTTCGCGCGCACGCTGCTCGCGCTGACCGTGCTCGTCGCGTTCAGCATCGTTGGCGATTTATTCGAATCGATGCTCAAACGTCAAGCGGGCGTAAAGGATTCGAGCGCGCTGTTGCCGGGGCACGGCGGGGTGCTCGACCGCATCGACGCACTGCTGCCGGTGCTGCCGCTTGCGATGCTGCTCATCGGTTAGAGATAGGGATATGAAGAAACGTTTGACATTGCTCGGCTCCACCGGCTCGATCGGCGATAGCACCCTCGACGTCGTCGCTCGCCATCCGGAGCGTTTCACGGTGCACGCGCTCACCGCGCATCGCAACGGCGACAAGCTCGTCGCTCAATGCCTGCGTTTCCGGCCCGATGTTGCCGTAGTGGGCGACGCCGAGACTGCGGCGCGCGTCGAGGCCCAACTGCGCGACGCGGGTTGCGGCACGCAAGTGGCTTATGGACCCGATGCCCTCGTGCAAGCGGCGCAAAGCGCGCAATGCGATACGGTGGTCGCCGCTATCGTCGGTGCGGCGGGTCTTGCTCCCACGCTCGCGGCGGCTCGCGCGGGCAAGCGCATCTTGCTGGCCAACAAGGAAGCGCTCGTCATGTCGGGCGCGATCTTCATGGATGCGGTGCGCGACCACGGCGCGACGCTGTTGCCGGTGGACAGCGAGCACAACGCCATTTTCCAATGCTTGCCGCGCGATCTCGCCGAGCACGGCGGCGTGACGAAAATCATTCTGACCGCCTCCGGCGGTCCGTTCCGGACGCGCGAGCCTGCCACGCTCGTCGCCGTGACCCCTGAGGAAGCTTGCAAGCATCCGAATTGGGTCATGGGCCGCAAGATTTCCGTCGATTCGGCCACGATGATGAACAAGGGGTTGGAGGTCATCGAAGCACACTGGCTGTTCGGCTTGACGGGCGATCGCATCGACGTGTTGATTCACCCGCAAAGCGTCATTCATTCGCTCGTGTCGTACGCCGACGGTTCGGTGCTCGCGCAGCTCGGCAATCCCGACATGCGTACGCCCATTGCCCATGCGCTGGCGTTTCCCGACCGCGTCGACTCGGGCGTGGCGCAACTGGACCTAGCGCAGATCGCCTCGCTGCAGTTCGAAAAGCCGGACTACGAGCGTTTCCCGTGCCTCGCGCTCGCGATGCAGGCGCTCGGCGCGGGCGGCGTCGCCAGCGCGGCGCTCAATGCGGCCAACGAGGTTGCGGTCGGCGCCTTCCTTGAACGCCGCATCGGTTTTACGGACATCGGGCGCACGGTGCAAGCGGTGCTCGATGACTTGTCCAACTATGCGCCGAGCGGCCTGGACGAGGTGCTTGGCGCCGACGCCGACGCCCGGCGCGCCGCCGACGCGTTCATTGCGGGCCGCCCGCTACCAGCCCCGCCGGCCAATCGCACGAGCTCGGTCGATCGCGCCGTGCAGTGAGAGCGTGATGAACCTGCTGATCGAGGTCGCAGCATTCGCCGTCGCCATCGGCGTGCTCGTGGTGGTCCATGAATATGGCCACTACAGCGTCGCGCGGTTATGCGGCGTCAAGGTCTTGCGCTTTTCGATCGGCTTTGGGCGGCCGCTCGCGAGTTGGGTCGGCCGCAAATCGGGCACCGAGTGGACTATTTCCGCGCTTCCGCTCGGCGGCTACGTCAAGATGCTCGATGAGCGCGATCCCGGGCCTGGCATCGCTCCGGCGGATCTGCCGTACGCATTCAACCGTCAGCATGTCGCCAAGCGGATCGCGATCGTGCTGGCCGGACCGCTGGCCAATTTTCTGTTGGCCGTGGCGCTGTTCTCGATCGTCTTCGCCACCGGGGTGGTCGAGCCGGTCGCGCGGCTGGCTACGCCGCCTGCCGGCAGCGTCGCTGCGCGCGCGGGGTTCGACGGCGGGGAGACGATCGTATCGATCGGCGACATGCAGGGCGCGGACGTCGAAGCGGTGCGGTCGTGGTCGGATTTGCGCTGGAAGCTGCTCGATGCGGCGTTCGACCATCGGCGCATCGTGCTGCGGGCGCACGATGGCCGCGGGACCTACGATTTTCAAGTCGACTTGCGCGGCGTGACCGACCGCGACCTCGACGACGACTTCCCGAGCAAGCTCGGCTTCGATCAAGGCGGCACACTGTCCGTTGCCGCGGTGGAACCGGGCAGCGCCGCCGAGCGAGCGGGGCTCGCAGCCGGAGACACGCTGCGCACGGTGGGCGGCGCGCCAATCGACGGCGCGCAGGCGTTCATCGCCTATGTGAAAGCGCACGCCGGACGTCCGATCGTGCTCGGTATCGATCGCGGCGCACCCGCGCAGCGGCGGTCGCTGACAGTCGTGCCCGATTCTCGCGAAGACGCGCAAACGGGTGCGGCGGCCGGGCGCATCGGCGCGGCGCTCGCCACTCAGGTTCAAACCGTGAACGTGCGCTACGGCTTGGGGCAGAGCGTGGCGCGCAGCGTGCGGCGCACATGGGACATCGCCGTCTATTCGCTGCGGATGTTCGGCCGCATGGTGACGGGGCAGGCTTCGCTGAAGAATTTGTCCGGGCCCGTCACCATCGCCGACTATGCCGGTAAAAGCGCGCAACTGGGTTGGGCGCCGTTTCTTTCGTTCCTCTCGCTCGTGAGCATCAGCCTCGGCGTGCTGAACTTATTGCCGATTCCGGTATTGGACGGGGGGCATCTGTTATATTATTTGGTTGAAGCCGCAACTGGCAAAGCCGTGTCGGAACGCTGGCAACTCGTTCTGCAACGGGCTGGCCTCGTGTGCATCGTCGTGCTGTCGGCGATCGCGCTCTTCAACGATCTGGCTCGGTTAATCCATTTTTAAAGTGTCCGGCGGCACGCGCAAGCGAGAGCCGCGGCGGACAGATGTAGCTAAAAACACTGGGGAAGCACGTTGTTCAAACCTCATCGCTTTGTTCCTAAGTCGGTTGCGGTCGCGGCGCTCGCCGCTCACGGACTCGTCGCGCACGCGGCGACGGCGCCTTTCGTCGTAAAAGACATTCGGATCGAGGGCTTGCAACGGATCGAGCCCGGCACGGTGTTCTCCTATCTGCCGATCAAGCAAGGCGATACGTTCACGGACGACAAAGCGTCCGAAGCGATCCGCGCGCTTTACGCGACGGGCTTCTTCAGCGATGTGCGCATCGCCACCGAGGGTGACGTCGTCATCGTCAACGTCGCCGAACGCCCGGCAATCGGCGCCATCGATTTCTCCGGTCTGCACGAATTCGACAAGGAAGCGCTCGACAAGGCGCTCAAAGGCGTGGGGTTGTCGCCGGGTCGTTACTACGACAAATCGCTCGTCGATCGCGCGGAGCAGGAACTCAAGCGCCAATATTTGACGCGCGGCTTTTACGCCGCGGAAGTCACGACCACCGTCACGCCGCTCGACAGCAGCCGCGTGTCCATCTTGTTTGCGGTGAACGAAGGCCCGAGCGCGAAAATTCGCCAGGTCAATTTCATCGGCAACAAGGCGTTCAGCACGGGCACGCTGCGTGACGAAATGCAGCTGTCCACGCCGAACTGGTTCTCGTGGTACACGAAAAACGACCTTTATTCGAAAGACAAGCTCACGACCGATCTCGAAAACGTCCGTTCGTTCTATCTGAACCGCGGCTATCTCGAGTTCAACATCGAGTCGACGCAGGTGTCGATTTCGCCCGACAAGAAGGACATGTACCTCACGTTGACGGTGCACGAAGGCGAACCGTACACCGTGTCCAGCATCAAGCTGGCGGGCAATCTGCTCGATCGCGGCCCCGAACTGCAAAAGCTCATCACGGTCAAGCCCGGCGAGCGGTTCTCGGCCGCCAAGCTGCAAGCCACGACGAAAGCGATCGTCGATAAGCTCGGCGAGTACGGTTACGCATTCGCCAATGTGAATGCTCAGCCCGAGATCGATCAGGTCCATCACAAGGTCGCGCTGACGTTGCAGATCGATCCGAGCCGTCGCGTCTATGTCCGGCACATCAACGTCGTCGGCAATACCCGGACGCGCGACGAAGTCGTCCGCCGCGAGATGCGTCAGCTCGAAAGCTCGTGGTTCGATTCGAGCCGCCTTGCGCTGTCGAAGGACCGGATCAACCGCCTCGGCTACTTTACCGACGTCGACGTGACGACGGTGCCCGTGGCGGGCACGGCCGACCAGGTCGACGTCGACGTCAAAGTCACCGAAAAACCGACGGGCGCAATCACGCTCGGCGCCGGTTTCTCGTCCACCGACAAGGTAGTGCTGTCGGCCGGCATTTCGCAAGACAACGTGTTCGGTTCGGGCACGAGCTTGGCCGTCAACGTCAACACGGCGCGCACGTATCGCACGCTGACCGTCACGCAGGTGGATCCGTACTTCACGGTCGACGGCATCAAGCGGATCACCGACGTCTACTACCGTACGACGCAGCCGCTGTACTACTCGACCAATTCGAGCTTTCGCATCATCACCGCGGGCGGCGATCTGAAGTTCGGGATTCCGTTCTCGGAAGTCGATACGGTGTTTTTCGGTGCGGGCTTCGAGCAGAACAAGCTCGATGTCGATTCGACCACGCCGCAAAGCTATAAGAACTACGTCAACGAATTCGGCCGCGTCTCGAACAACATCCCGCTGACGGTAGGCTGGTCCCGCGACGCGCGCGATAGCGCACTCGTGCCGAGCCGCGGCTATTTCACGCAGGCGAACGCCGAGTACGGCACGCCGGTGGGCGCGACGCAGTATTACAAGGCCGATCTGCAGGCCCAGTATTACTACTCGTTCGCGCGCGGCTTCGTGCTTGGATTGAACTTCCAGGGCGGCTACGGCAACGGCCTTGGCGGCAAGCCGTTCCCGATCTTCAAGAACTACTTCGCGGGCGGTATCGGTTCGGTGCGCGGCTATCAACCGAGCTCGCTCGGTCCGCGAGATACGTCGACGAACGACCCGATCGGCGGCTCGAAGATGGTCGTCGGCAATATCGAACTCACGTTCCCGCTGCCGGGCACCGGGTACGATCGTACGCTGCGCGTGTTCACGTTCTTCGATGGCGGCAATGTGTGGGGCGATACCGCTCCCGGCATCAGCACGACCGGGTCGAACGGCTTGCGTTACGGCTATGGCGTGGGTCTCGCGTGGATTTCGCCTATCGGGCCGCTCAAGCTCAGCTTGGGTTTCCCGGTGCAGAAGCACAACGGCGACCAATACCAGAAATTCCAATTCCAGATCGGGACGGCGTTCTAACAGCGCGCCGCGCTCTGTCCAGCAACGAGAGGACGATTTTGCAAACCGGTATGTTTATCAAACGCGTGTTGGGTGTGGTGGCACTGACGGGGGCGCTCTTGGGTGGCGTCGCGCAAGCGCAAGAGGCCCGGATCGCCGCTGTCAACTCGGACCGCATTCTGCGCGAATCCGGTGCCGCAAAAGCCGCCCAAGCCAAGCTCGAGGCGGAATTTGCCGCGCGAGACAAAGACTTGCAGGCGCTCGCGGCAAAGATGAAAAAGCTATCCGATCAGATCGACTCGAGCGGCAACTCGATGTCCGCAACGGATCGCGCGCAAAAGCAGAAAGATTTGGCTCAGCTCGACACCGATCTTCAGCGCAAACAGCGCGAGTTCCGTGAAGATTTGAACCAGCGTCGCAACGAGGAATTGGCGGCCGTCTTGGAGAAGGCGAACAAGGTCATCAAGCAAATTGCCGAGCAGCAGCATTACGATTTGATCGTGCAGGAAGCCGTCTACGTGAGCCCGCGTATCGACATCACGGACCAAGTGCTCAAGGCGCTGGCGGGCTCGAGCGGGACGAACTGAACGACGGAGCAGCACGCGAATGGCATTGACGCTCGGGCAAATCGCCCAACGCTTAGGCGGTGAAGTCGTGGGCGACGCGACCCTGAAGGTGGCGGGCCTGGCGCCGCTCGATCAGGCTCAGCCGCATCAACTGGCGTTTCTCGCCAATCCCAAATACCTATCCCAAGTCGATACGACGCAGGCTGGCGCGGTGTTGATCGCCCCGGCCGATCTCGAGAAGGTGGCCTCGCGCGAGGCGCGCGCCTTCATCGTCACGCCGAATCCTTACGCCTATTTTGCGCGAGTCGCGCAGCTGTTCATCGATCTGGCTGCGCCGAAAACGCCCGCGGGCGTGCATCCGAGCGCCGTCGTGGATCCGAGCGCGCGGGTTGCGGCCAGCGCCGTGATCGGCCCGCACGTGGTGATCGAGGCGTCGGCCGTGGTGGGCGAGCATGTGCGGCTCGACGCGAACGTTACGATCGGCCGCGGTACGAGCATTGGCGAGGGCTCGCATCTCTACCCGAACGTGTCCGTTTATCACGGTTGCAACATCGGTCCGAGAGCCATCGTGCACGCGGGGGCGGTCATTGGCTCCGATGGCTTCGGGTTTGCCCCCGACTTCGTCGGCGACGGCGATGAACGTACCGGAAGCTGGGTCAAGATTCCGCAAGTGGGCGGTGTGACGATCGGCGCCGACGTCGAAATCGGCGCCAACACGACGATCGACCGCGGCGCGATGGCCGATACGACGATCGAAGCCTGCGTGAAGATCGACAACCTGGTGCAGATCGGTCATAACTGCAAGATCGGCGCCTACACCGTGATCGCCGGTTGCGCGGGCATCGCGGGCAGCACGACGATAGGCCGCCACTGTATGATCGGCGGCGCCGTAGGCATCGCGGGGCACGTGACGCTTGCCGATTACGTGATCGTCACGGCCAAGTCGGGCGTGTCGAAGTCGCTGCTCAAGCCGGGCATCTACACTAGCGCGTTCCCGGCTGTCGACCACGCGCATTGGAACAAGAGCGCGGCGTTGATGCGCAACCTCGATAAGATGCGCGAGCGCATCAAGGCGCTCGAAGCCACGCTTGCCCAGCGAGGGGGCGAGGTTTGAGAACAGCAGGCGCGGCGCGCTGGCAAGCGTGAGCGCCGGCAAGCCGGCGTAGTTCGCCGCGATCCGCATCCGTAGTAATTACCCGCGCGAGGCAGCTTGCGTGGAGCAGACACACCATGAGCACTGAAAAAATCAATCTCGACATTCACCAGATTCTTAAGCTGCTGCCGCATCGCTATCCGATCCTGCTCGTGGACCGGGTGCTGGAACTCGAGCCGCACACGCGCATCAAGGCACTCAAGAACGTGTCGATCAACGAACCCTACTTCATGGGGCATTTCCCGCAGCGCCCCGTGATGCCCGGCGTGCTGATCATGGAGGCGCTTGCGCAAACGGCGGCGCTCCTGACCTTCGCCGAGGAACCGCACGATCCCGAAACGACGCTGTACTACTTCGTCGGCATCGATGGAGCGCGCTTCAAGCGCGTCGTCGAACCCGGCGATCAACTGATTCTCAATGCGACGTTCGAGCGCCGCATGCGCAACATCTGGAAATTCAAAGCCCACGCGGAAGTCGACGGCGTGATCGCCGCCGAAGCCGAGTTGATGTGCACGGTCAAGCACACGAACGAGTGAAAAAGGCCAAGAACGCATGAGCAGGATTCACCCCACCGCGATCATCGAGCCGGGCGCGCAACTCGGAGAAGACGTCGAGATCGGCCCGTATGCGATCGTCGGCGCCAACGTGACGATTGGTGCACGTACGTCGGTCGGTTCGCATAGTGTCATCGAAGGTCATACGACGATCGGCGCCGATAACCGGATCGGGCACTACGCGTCCGTCGGCGGCCGCCCTCAAGACATGAAGTACCAAGGCGAACCGACGCGGCTCGTGATCGGCGATCGCAACACGATTCGCGAGTTCACCACGATCCACACGGGCACCGTGCAGGACGGCGGGGTGACGACGCTCGGCGACGACAACTGGATCATGGCGTATGTCCACGTCGGCCACGATTGCCATGTCGGCAGCCACGTGATTTTGTCCAGCAACGCGCAGATGGCGGGGCACGTCATCATCGGCGATTGGGCGATCGTCGGTGGCATGTCGGGCGTCCATCAGTTCGTGAAGATCGGCGAGCACTCGATGCTCGGCGGCGCATCGGCGCTGGTGCAGGACATTCCGCCTTTCGTGATCGCCGCGGGCAACAAGGCCGAACCGCATGGCATCAACGTCGAGGGGCTGCGGCGGCGCGGCTTTTCGGCCGATGCGATCTCCGCGTTGCGAAGTGCCTACAGGCTGCTTTACAAGAACGGCCTGTCGCTCGAAGAGGCGAAGGTGCAGCTCACGGAACTGGCGTCGGCGGGCGGGGACGGCGACGAGCCCGTACGCAAGCTCATCACGTTCATCGAGTCGTCGCAGCGCGGCATCATTCGTTAGGCGATGACGCCTCAATCGAATGCGCCGCGCATCGCCATGGTTGCCGGCGAGCCGTCGGGCGATTTGTTGGCGGCCTCGCTGCTCGGTGGCCTCGCGCGCCGGTTGCCCGAAGGCACGCGCTACTTCGGCATCGGCGGCCCGCGCATGGAGGCGCGGGGTTTCGAAGCGCATTGGCCGATGGAGAAGCTTTCCGTTCGGGGCTACGTCGAAGCGCTGCGCCACATCCCTGAAATTCTCGGCATTCGCAACGAACTGAAACGCCAACTGCTCGCCGAACCGCCGCACGCATTCATCGGTGTCGATGCGCCCGATTTCAACTTCGGGCTCGAGCACGCGCTGCGCGCAGCGGGAATCCCGACGATTCATTTCGTTTGCCCGTCGTTCTGGGCATGGCGCGGGGGCCGCATCAAAACGATCGCGAAGGCGGTCGATCACATGCTTTGCGTGTTCCCGTTCGAAACGGCGTTGCTCGAAAGAGCTCACGTACCCGCCACCTACGTCGGTCATCCTCTGGCCGATGAAATCCCGCTGGAACCCGATGTCGCCGGTGCGCGCGCCGTGCTGGGCTTGCCCGCGGCAGGGCCTGTCGTGGCGGTGCTGCCGGGCAGTCGACGCTCGGAAATCGGCCTGATCGGTCCCACGTTCTTCGAGGCGATGGCGATCATGCAGCGCCGCGAGCCGGGTTTGCGGTTCGTCATGCCGGCCGCCACGCCCGCGCTGCGAGCGCTGCTGCAACCGCTCGTGGCGGCCCATCCCGAACTTGCCCTGACGATTATCGACGGCGACGCGCAACGCGCAATGACCGCTGCCGACGCCGTGCTCGTCAAGAGTGGCACGGTCACGCTCGAAGCCGCGCTGCTGAAAAAGCCGATGGTGATTTCGTACAAGGTGCCCTGGCTAACAGGCCAAATCATGCGCCGGCAAGGATATTTGCCGTACGTCGGCTTGCCGAACATCTTGGCGGGCCGGTTTGTCGTCCCGGAACTGCTGCAGCATTTCGCGACACCCGAGGCGCTCGCGGACGCGGTGCTCGTCCAGTTGCACGACGATGCGAATCGGCGCACGCTGACCGACATATTCACGCAGATGCATTTGACGCTGCGCCGGAATACGGCCGAATGTGCGGCCGAAGCCGTCGCACGCGTCATCGAGGCGAGGAAGCCGCGGTTATGACGACCCTGCGACCATCGCGCGCAAAAAAAAAGGGCGACGCGTCCGATACGTCGGCTGGTGCGCCGTCGCGCGGCCAGCCTCGCACCGCGTCGGCGCAAAGCGCGCTCGATTTCAATTCGGCGTGCGACATCGTCTGCGGCGTCGATGAAGCCGGCCGCGGGCCGTTGGCTGGGCCCGTCGTTGCCGCGGCGGTCATTCTGGATCCGAAGCGCCGCATTCGAGGGCTCGACGATTCCAAAGCGCTGACGGCGAAAAAGCGCGAGGCGCTCTACGAGAAGATCGTCGAGCGTTCGCTCGCTTTTTGTGTGGCGTCGGCGAGCGTCGAGGAAATCGACCGGCTCAATATCTTGCATGCGACGATGCTCGCGATGAAGCGGGCCGTCGAGGGCTTGTCGATCGTGCCGACGCTGGCTCGCATCGACGGCAATCGCTGTCCGGTGCTCGCCGTGCGCAGCGAAGCCGTGATCGGCGGGGACGCACTCGTGCCGGCCATTTCGGCTGCCTCGATACTGGCGAAAGTCACCCGCGATCGGATGTTGCTCGAGCTGCACGCGCAGTTTCCGATGTACGGTTTCGATGCGCACGTCGGCTATGGCACCCCTCGGCATTTGGCCGCCCTGGACGAGCATGGGCCGTGCGAACATCATCGGCGCTCGTTCGCCCCGGTGCGCGCCGCGTTCGAGCAGCGGGGCATCCGCGTGTCGCTGCCGAGCGGCGTGAGTGTGGCAGCGATCGAGGCGGCTGTCGACAGTGATGCCTTCGACGAAACCGCGCTGTACGACCAAGCGTTCGGCGCCGATACCGACGGTGCGGGCGCCGGCCAATGAGTCGACGTCCTCGCCTTCGCATGGCGGCGAGCGCGTTTGAAGTTTTTAGGCCTGCAAGGCCGTCTCTCTGGCAGCCAATCCCGTGAAAGCGATTACCTCGCGCGACAACCCGCTCTATAAGCGCCTAAAAGCGCTGGCGGCTTCGACGCATCATCAGAAAAAGACCGGCCGGGCGCTGCTGGAAGGTTTTCATCTAGCGTCGGCATATTTGGACGTGGCCGGCCAGCCGGAAACCTGCGTCGTCACCGACGGCGCATTGCGGCACGACGAGGCGCAGGCGATCGTCGCGCGTGTCGATGCCGAGCGCATCGTCACGCTGCCCGATGCGCTATTCGGGCAGTTATCGAACGTGGTCAACGGCGTCGGCATGCTTTTCGTCGTGAGCAAGCTCTGCGTGCCGTTGCCCGATCGCGTGGACGCGACCTGCATCGTGCTGGACGGCGTGCAAGACGCGGGCAACGTGGGATCGATCCTGCGCAGCGCCGCGGCGGCGGGGGTCAAGCAAGTGTTTTGCGCGCCGGGCACGGCCTACGTATGGTCGTCGAAGGTGCTGCGCTCGGGGATGGGCGCGCATTTCCTGCTCGATGTGCATGAAGACGTCGAAGCGGCAACGCTCATGCCGCGCCTGGCCGTACCCGCGGCCATGACCGATTCCCATGCGCCGCAGGCGCTTTACGATTGCGATTTGGCCGGCCCGATCGCGTGGATCTTCGGCAACGAAGGGGCGGGCGTCTCGGCGGCATGGCGGGCCGCAGTCGCTTATCGCCTGACGATTCCCCAGCCGGGCGGCATGGAGTCGCTCAATGTGGCGGCGGCCGCGGCGATTTGTCTTTTCGAGCAGTGCCGCCAGCAACGCATTTCTCGCTGATCGGCCATCGACCGGCGCGCGGTAGGCTCGCGCACCCGGTGTACGGCCTGCGCGGCGTTGGGTCGCTGGGCTCGAACCCGGACCGAGCACGCGCATTCCCCGCTCAATAAGTCGGCCGGTCGAGCTTGATTTCCTGCAGGATCGTCGTCGCGATTTCCTCGATCGACTTGTGCGTCGACGATAGCCATTTGATTCCTTCGCGCCGCATCAGCGCTTCGGCCTCGTTGATCTCGTAACGGCAATTTTCGGGCGCGGCGTACTTACTGCCGGGGCGGCGTTCGTTGCGGATTTCCGATAGGCGCTGGGGGTCGATCGACAGGCCGAACAACTTGTCCCGGTGCGCGATGAGCGGCGTGGGCAGTTTGCCGCGCTCGAAATCTTCGGGAATCAGCGGATAGTTGGCTGCCTTGACGCCGTATTGCATCGCGAGATAGAGACTCGTCGGCGTTTTGCCGCTGCGCGAGACGCCCACGAGAATGACATCGGCGCCGGCCAGATTACGGTTCGACTGCCCGTCGTCATGCGCCAGCGAAAAGTTGATCGCCTCGATCCGGGTCTTGTATTCCTCGGTGTCGGCATTCTGGTGCCCGCGCCCGATAGCGTGTGTCGACTTCATTTCGAGCTCTTGCTCGAGCGGCTCGACGAACTGCTGGAAGATATCGAGCACGAGGGCGTTCGAATTCTTGACGACCGCGTTGGACGCGCTATCGACGAGCGTGGTGAAGACGATCGGACGGCGGCCGTCGAGTTCGGCCGATTCGCTGATCTTTTCGATCGTGGCGTAGGCTTTGTCGACCGAATCGACGAACGGCACCCGTACGAGGCGGAATTTCTGGTCGAATTGGGACAGGATCGAGTGCGCGAACGTTTCGGCGGTGATTCCCGTTCCGTCGGAGACGATAAATACGGTAGGCGGCATCGGCTAACGCTTCTGAAAGCAGCGGGCGCTGCGGGAGGAAACGCGATTTTCGCGCGTTTTCGCGAGCAGTGTGCCGGCGTTTGACATGCGACCGTCGCAGCAGAGCGGGCGGCCGGTTAGAAGCAGGGTAGAATAGCGGCAACCTGTTGGATAAGCAATTGCAATCGGCTATGCGAAGCGATTGCTTCTCCAACAGGTTGCGCGTGCTGCGCGTCCCGGGCTCCAATGGCCCGCGCGCACCAAGCCCACACGCGCGACCGAGTATTTTTTTCACACTTAGGGGCTTGTATGACTAACGCAGCAAACATCACGAAGGATCAGGCGTATGTAATTCCGTTCGAACAGCTACGGATGACCGATGTGGAGATCGTGGGCGGCAAGAACGCGTCGCTCGGCGAGATGATCAGCCAACTGGCCGAGGCCGGTGTGCGCGTGCCGACGGGCTTTGCCACGACGGCGTTGGCATTTCGCGATTTCCTCACACACAACAATCTGACCGAACGGATCGCCGCTCGGCTCGAGACGCTCGACGTCGACGACGTCAAGGCGCTCGCGGCCGCCGGCAAGGAAATTCGCGCGTGGATCGTCGACGCGCCGATGCAGCCGCGCCTGGAAGTCGAAATTCGCGCCCAGTTCGACACGTTGCAAAAAAGCTCGCCCGAGGAACTGTCGTTCGCCGTCCGTTCGTCGGCGACGGCCGAGGATTTGCCTGACGCTTCGTTCGCCGGCCAGCAGGAGAGCTATCTGAACGTCGTCGGCGTCGAGGATGTGCTCGATCGCATGAAGCACGTGTTCGCGTCGCTGTACAACGATCGCGCGATCTCCTACCGCGTTCACAAAGGCTTCACGCATGCCGAAGTCGCGCTGTCGGCGGGAGTGCAGCGCATGGTGCGTTCCGACGTGGGCGCGGCCGGCGTCATGTTCACGCTCGATACCGAATCGGGCTTCAAGGACGCCGTGTTCATCACGTCCAGCTACGGCCTGGGCGAGACCGTCGTGCAAGGCGCCGTGAATCCGGACGAGTTCTACGTCTTCAAGACCACGCTGGAGCAGGGCAAGTATCCGATCATCCGTCGTTCGATCGGCTCGAAGCTGATCAAGATGGAGTTCGCGAAGCCGGGCGAGGCGGGCCGCGTCAAGACGGTCGACGTGCCGCACGAGCAGCGCAACCGCTTCTCCATTACCGACGAAGACGTGATCGAGCTGGCCAAGTACGCCGTCATCATCGAGAAGCACTACCAGCGTCCGATGGACATCGAGTGGGGCAAGGACGGCCGCGACGGCAAGATCTTCATCCTGCAAGCGCGTCCGGAAACGGTGAAGAGCCAAGGCGCCGGCAAGGTCGAACAGCGTTTCAAGCTGCGCGGCCAATCGCAGGTGCTGGCCACGGGACGCGCCATCGGGCAGAAGATCGGCGCGGGCCGCGTGCGCGTGATCCACGATCCGTCGGAAATGGAGCGCGTGCAGCCGGGCGACGTCCTGGTGGCGGACATGACGGACCCGAATTGGGAGCCGGTGATGAAGCGCGCTTCGGCGATCGTCACGAACCGCGGCGGCCGCACCTGCCATGCGGCGATCATCGCGCGTGAATTGGGCGTGCCCGCGGTGGTCGGCTGCGGCGACGCCACCGACGTCCTGAAGGACGGTGCGCTCGTGACGGTTTCGTGCGCCGAAGGCGACGAAGGCAAGATCTACGACGGCCTGCTCGAAACGGAAGTGACGGAAGTGTCGCGCGGCGAACTGCCGCCCATCCCCGTCAAGATCATGATGAACGTCGGCAACCCGCAACTCGCGTTCGACTTCTCGCAGTTGCCGAATGCCGGCGTCGGTCTTGCGCGGCTCGAGTTCATCATCAACAACAACATCGGCGTGCATCCGAAGGCGATTCTCGAGTACCCGAACGTCGATCAGGATCTGAAGAAGGCGGTCGAGAGCGTCGCGCGCGGGCATGCGTCGCCGCGAGCGTTCTATGTCGACAAGTTGACCGAAGGCATCGCGACGATCGCGGCGGCTTTCTATCCGCGCCCTGTGATCGTGCGTTTGTCCGACTTCAAGTCGAACGAATACAAGAAGCTCATCGGCGGCTCGCGTTACGAGCCTGACGAGGAAAACCCGATGCTGGGCTTCCGTGGCGCCTCGCGCTACATCGCGCAAGATTTTGCGCCGGCGTTCGAAATGGAGTGCCTGGCGCTCAAGCGCGTGCGCGAAGACATGGGCTTGACGAACGTCGAGATCATGGTGCCGTTCGTGCGTACGGTGAAGCAAGCCGAGCGCGTGGTCGGGTTGCTCGAAAAGTTCGGCCTCAAGCGCGGCGAAAACGGCCTGCGGCTCATCATGATGTGCGAGGTGCCGTCGAATGCGATTCTCGCCGATGAGTTCCTGCAACACTTCGATGGCTTCTCGATCGGTTCGAACGATTTGACGCAGCTCACGCTCGGTCTCGATCGCGATTCCGGCATGGAGCTCTTGGCGGTCGACTTCGACGAGCGCGACGAAGCCGTCAAGTTCCTGCTCAAGCGGGCAATCGAAGCGTGCCGCCGTCTGAACAAGTACGTCGGCATCTGCGGTCAAGGCCCGTCGGATCATCCCGATTTCGCGCAGTGGCTGGCCGACGAAGGGATCGCTTCGATTTCGCTCAATCCCGACACGATCATCGATACTTGGCAAGCTTTGGCCAAGGCGGCGAAGTAATCGCGTCCGCCCGAGGGTCCGCCCGCGTATGCGGACCCTGCTTCGTGCTATAACGCCCCGGTATATCCGGGGCGTTTCTATTTTCGGGGGGACCAGGCATGACGCCGAACGATTTTCTGTGGTGGATCGGCGCCGGAGCGCTGGTCGTCGCCGAGTTGCTGACGGGCACGTTCTATTTGCTGATGGTTGCGCTCGGTTTCATCGCGGGTGCATTGGCGAAGTGGGGCGGGGCTAGCCTGGCCGTGCAGTACCTATCCGCGGCGCTCGTCGCGTTGGCCGCGGTCGTCTTGCTGCGGCGCTCGCGGTTCGGGCGGCGTCGCGAGCGGCGCGATGCATCGACCAATCCCGATGTCGTGCTCGACGTAGGCAGTGCGCTCGAAGTCGTGGACTGGCACGACCGCTGTGCGCGTGTGCCTTATCGCGGCTCGCAATGGGATGCCGAACTCGCGCCGGGCGAGCGCGAAGACGCTCGCTTCTACGAGATCGCAGCCGTGCGCGCCAATCGTCTCGTGCTGGTCGAGAAGGGCCATGCCGCGAAACGCACGCATCATTCGGTGTCAACAACAAAGGAGTAAACGATGGATATGACAATCGTCGGGGCGGTGCTGCTCATCGTCGTCATCGTGATCGCAGCGCAAACGGTCAAGATCGTCCCGCAGCAGCATGCGTGGGTAGTGGAGCGCTTCGGCCGGTATCACGCCACGCTGGCGCCGGGGCTCAACATCGTGCTGCCCTTTGCCGATCGCATCGCGTATCGCCACGTGCTGAAAGAAATTCCGCTGGATGTGCCGGGGCAGATCTGCATCACGCGCGACAACACTCAGTTGCAGGTCGACGGCGTGCTGTACTTCCAGGTGACCGACGCGATGAAGGCCTCCTACGGTTCGAGCAACTACGTGTTCGCGATTACGCAGTTGTCGCAAACGACGCTGCGTTCGGTCATCGGCAAGCTCGAGCTCGACAAGACGTTCGAAGAGCGCGATCTCATCAACCACAGCGTGGTATCGGCGCTCGATGAAGCTGCGTCGAGCTGGGGCGTCAAGGTGCTGCGCTACGAAATCAAAGACTTGACGCCACCCAAGGAGATTTTGCACGCCATGCAGGCGCAAATCACGGCCGAGCGCGAGAAGCGGGCGTTGATCGCGGCCTCGGAGGGCCGCAGGCAGGAGCAGATCAACATTGCCTCGGGCGGGCGCGAGGCGGCGATCCAGAAATCAGAGGGGGAAAAGCAGGCGGCGATCAACCAGGCTCAGGGCCAGGCCGCGGCGATCCTGGCCGTGGCCGAAGCCAATGCCCAAGCGATTCAGAAGATCGCGCAAGCGATCCAATCCACCGGGGGCATGGATGCCGTCAACCTGAAGGTGGCCGAACAGTACGTGAGCGCGTTCGGCAATCTCGCGAAGGCGGGCAACACCTTGATCGTGCCGGGCAATCTGTCCGATTTGGGTTCGATGGTCGCGTCGGCCCTTGCGATCGTCAACCGCGGCAAGAGCCCCGCCGCCGCGGAAATGCGCTGATTGCGCCCAGGGCTCAACCTGCGGTGCGCATGAGGCGCGCTTTCTCGCGCTCCCAGTCGCGCTTCTTTTCGGTCTCGCGCTTATCGTGCAGCTTCTTGCCTTTGGCGAGGCCGATTTCGCATTTGACGCGGCCGCCCTTGTAGTGAAAGTTCAAGGGGACGAGCGTGTAGCCGCGCTGCTCGACCTTGCCGATCAGCTTCTTGATTTCGTCCCCGTGCAGGAGCAGCTTGCGCGTGCGGACCGGGTCGGGATTGATGTGCGTCGATGCTTCGGGTAGGGGGCTGATGTGCGCGCCGATCAGGAACAGCTCGCCGTTGCGTACCACGACGTAGCCTTCTTTGATTTGACCGCGCCCGGCGCGCAGCGCCTTCACTTCCCATCCTTCGAGCACGAGCCCCGCTTCGTAGCGTTCCTCGATGGAGTAATCGAAGAACGCTTTTCTGTTGTCGATGATGCTCATGGATATGGACGGCGCCCAACTCGTTTAAAATCACGATTTTAGCAAAGCGGCGCCTCTCGATTCCGCCAAGCTCGCCCCTTTTTCGCCGCGCGTCGTGCTTTTTATGGCTGATGTTCAGAAAACCGTCCTCATTCGCCACTCGGCGGAGCAAATGTTCGATCTCGTCACGGACGTGGCCGACTATCCCAACTTCCTGCCCTGGTGCGGCGGCGTCGATATCCGCCGGCAGGAGGAACATGAGATGGAAGCGCGCATCGACATCAACTTCAAGGGCATCAAGCAGCACTTCGCCACGCACAATACGCAAGAGCGGCCCACGCGCATCGACATGCGGTTCGCCGACGGCCCGTTTCGCAAGTTCACCGGGTACTGGCGCTTTACGCCGCTGCGCACCGACGCCTGCAAGATCGAGTTCGCATTGCACTATGAATTTGCGAGTTTGATCCTCGAAAAGATCATCGGGCCCGTGTTCAACCACATCGCCAACACGTTCGTCGAATCGTTCGTCAAGCGCGCCGACGAGCGCTACGGCCGATCATGAGCGCTGCGCTTTCGATCGAAGTTTGCTACGCGCGCCCCGAGGCGCAGACGCTCATTGCGCTGACGCTGCCGGCCGGCGCGACGGTGCGCGATGCGCTCGCCGCCAGCGGCATTTCGACTCACCATCCCGAAATCGATACGGCTACTGCCAAGGTCGGCGTTTTCGGCAAGCTCGCCACGCTCGATACGCCGCTTGCCGATCACGATCGCGTCGAGATTTATCGGCCCCTCATCGTCGACCCGAAGCTCGCGCGTCAGCGCCGCGTGGAAAAGTCGCGTCGCGCCGGGTCGATCGAAGGCCGCAAATGGCTGCACAAGGATTCGCGCTGAGCCGAACCGTGTGCCGCACGGCCCGAGCCATCATCGTGACGTCGTACCGACCAGGTGACCCCCGCCAGCAATAGCACGATCGCGGCAGCTTCGAGCGGCCGCGGCAGCCGAGAGTCGTAGATGAAGCCATAGAGCAGGGCGAAGAGCGTCTCGAAGACGATCAACTGCCCGGACAGCGTAAGCGGCACGCGCTTGGACGCTGCGTTCCACAGGCCCGTGCCAAGCCACGATGCGCCAAAAGCGAGCCCCAGATTGAGTAACCAGAACGCGTGCCAGCGGGTTTGTGCGGGCGGTGCCGGCAGCCTTGCGCCGGGGATGATCGGGCAGGCGCTCCACAGCAGTGCGCCGAGTATCCCCGTCGCGAGGCCGAGCAGGACCGACCACTCGTTGCCGTCGAAATGCGGGTTGCGCCGCAGGTAGCGTGCGTTTTCCACGGCGAACCAGGTCCAACTCGCCAAGGCGCCGGCGGCGCAAAGCACGCCTACGATCTTGTCCGCCACCCCCACCGCGCCGCGCAGCACGGGCCCGGCGGCAAAAACGTCGAAGTTGATGCAAACGATGCCCCCCACGACGAGCAGCAGCGGCCATAGCAGCCGCTCGAGCGCGACGGCGCCGGCGTCGCGCCTGCCGGCCAGCGTTACCGTGACCGGCAGCACCCCAACGATGAGGGAGGTCGGGCCGATGCCGATCCGATGCACGCCCGCGGTCAGGAACACGTAGTAGACCACATTGCCGACGAGCGCGAGCTTGCCGATCGCGATCAGATCGGCGCGCGTCAGCTTGGTCGCGAGCCGGCGTGCCATCGGCAAAGCGGCGGCGAGCGACACGAGGCCGTACATCATGCAGCGAGCGGCGCCCAGCATCATCGGCGGAAAATCGGGCAGCAGGCGCGGAACCAGAAAGACCGTGCCCCATATCGCGCCCGCGAACACCCCGTACATCACTCCGCGCCTCATGCTGGCCCTTTCGTTTCGTCAGTCGAGGAGGCAGATTACCGGCGAGCGGCAGATCGGTCTTGTTCGATTCTGCAATTGCGAGGCGAGCGAAGCGAAGGGGCGGTGCCGGCGATACGTTCGTGCGCAGCTTTTCGCGCGCATTTCTTGCGTTCGTGACTGCGAACGCGCGCCGCGGGCAAACGAAACTCACCCGAACGCGGGTCGAACCAAAAACCGAAACGCGTGGCCGCGGCGGACGCAGAAAAACGGCTAACTTACTGTTCGCGCAGTGAAAAGCAGGGAGGTATCGCGTATAATTCGCTTTTGCGCCTATAGGATTTGCCATGCGTCTGATCCAAAAAGCACTCACGTTCGATGACGTGCTCCTCGTCCCGGCGTTCTCCAACGTTCTGCCGCGCGACACCAGCCTCAAAACCCGGCTGACCCGCAACATTTCCGTGAACATGCCGCTCGTCTCTGCGGCGATGGATACCGTTACCGAGGCGCGGCTCGCGATTGCGATGGCGCAGCAAGGCGGTGTCGGCATCATTCACAAGAACCTGACGGCGGCCGAGCAGGCGCGCGAAGTGGCGAAGGTCAAGCGTTTCGAATCGGGCGTCGTACGCGATCCGATCACGGTACCGCCGCAAATGAAGGTGCGCGATGTCATTGCGCTGTCGCAGCAGCATGGCATTTCGGGCTTTCCGGTGGTCGAAGGCGCGCAGTTGATGGGCATCGTGACGAACCGCGACCTGCGTTTCGAAACGCGGCTCGATGAGCCGGTGCGCACGATCATGACGCCGCGCGAGCGGCTCGTCACGGTCAAGGAAGGCACGGCGCTCGCCGAAGCCAAAGCGCTGATGCACAGCCATCGCCTCGAGCGCGTGCTCGTCGTGAACGATGCGTTCGAGTTGCGCGGGCTGATGACTGTCAAGGACATCACGAAGCAAACCGAGCACCCCGACGCCTGCAAGGACGAACATGGCAAGCTGCGCGTGGGCGCGGCGGTCGGCGTGGGCCCGGAAAACGAAGAGCGCGTTGCGGCGCTGGCGGGCGCCGGCGTCGACGTCATCGTCGTCGATACGGCCCACGGTCATAGCCAGGGCGTGCTCGAGCGCGTGCGCTGGGTCAAGAAGAATTTCCCGCACGTCGAAGTCATCGGCGGCAACATCGCCACCGCGGATGCTGCGCGAGCGCTCATCGAATATGGCGCGGACGGCGTCAAGGTCGGAATCGGGCCGGGTTCGATCTGCACGACGCGCATCGTGGCGGGTGTGGGCGTGCCGCAAATCACGGCCATCGCCAATGTCGCCGAAGCATTGAAGGGCACGGGCGTGCCGGTCATCGCCGATGGCGGCGTGCGTTTCTCGGGCGATGTCAGCAAGGCGCTGGCAGCCGGAGCCAACGCGGTCATGATGGGCAGCATGTTCGCCGGCACGGAAGAGTCGCCGGGCGACGTGTTCCTCTACCAAGGCCGCCAGTACAAGTCCTATCGCGGCATGGGCTCGGTCGGTGCAATGAAGGATGGCGCCGCCGATCGCTATTTCCAAGACAATTCTGCGAACATCGATAAGCTCGTGCCCGAAGGCATCGAAGGCCGGGTGGCTTACAAGGGCTCGGTGGGCGCGATCATCTTCCAACTGATCGGCGGGGTGCGCGCCAGCATGGGCTACTGCGGCTGCAGGACGATCGACGAAATGCACGAAAAGGCGCAATTCGTCGAAATCACGGCGGCCGGCATTCGCGAGTCGCACGTGCATGACGTGCAGATCACGAAAGAAGCGCCGAACTATCACGTCGACTAACCGCCGATGAAACCGCTGCTGCGCGCCGTTCTCGTCCTCGACGCCGGGCTCTACCTGAGTTCGGGCGCCGTGCTGCTGCTCACACCGTTCGCGGGCGTGCAGCGCGCGCTGCAACTGACTGCGATCGAACCGGCAATGGTCGGGCAGATGTTGGGGCTCGCGCTGCTGGGGCTTGCTTGGCTGTCGTTGCGCGGCGCTCTGGAGGGCGCGATGACGATCGCCGTGGCCAAAATCGTCGGCCATGTGACCTGGCTCGCCGGCGCGCTCGTGCTCGTTTGGACGTTAGCGCCGCCGCATACGTTATGGTTTCCCGCCCTCGGGATGGTGCCGAATCTGCTCGTCGGCGGATTGCTGGTCGTGATCGGCCTCGGGGGCGCCCGCTTCGCCCAAGCTGTGCGCCGGCGCGAAGTCGCCAAAGCCGCGCAGGCGGCGGGCGCCAAGGGACGAACTACTGCTGACGTGCCGGCCGCGGCGCCTTCGGCACCGGTCGAACCGGTGTTTCGGCCCGCGCCGGAACGCGGCGCGGCCGGGGCAGCGCCTGCTGCGCCGGCGGCCGTACGCCCGGCGGCCCCTTCCGCGCCTGCCTCAACCGCTGAGGGCGATGCGGCTGCGCGCACGGAAGCGAGCGCCCGGGAGACCGCCGCTTCCGCGCGGGCGGCCAGCGGTAGCGACGACGTGCATTCGAGTCGAAGCACGTCCGCGCCGCGGCCGCCGTTTCATGGTTGAGCGCGCCATCGTTCGCATCGGCGCTTTCGCCCCGCTCATCGCTTGCGTTCGCGCCCCACGGGTGCGCGGCGCGCTTTGTTTGACCGTTCATGTGCAGCGCCGCGCGCGCTGTACGTTGCATTCGTCCACTATCGACCGTGCCTGCCATGCATGACAAGATCCTGATCCTCGACTTCGGTTCGCAAGTCACCCAACTGATCGCCCGCCGCATTCGCGAAGCGCACGTCTATTCGGAAATCCATCCGTACGACGTCGACGACGCGTTCATTCGCGAGTTCGCCCCGAAGGGCATCATTCTTTCGGGCGGGCCGAGTTCTGTCACTGAAGCCGAGACGCCGCGTGCGCCGCAAGCGGTGTTCGAATTGGGCGTGCCGGTGCTTGGCATCTGCTACGGCATGCAGACGATGGCGCAGCAACTGGGCGGCAAGGTGGATCTTGGCCACGTGCGCGAGTTCGGCTATGCCGAAGTGCGCGCGCGCAATCACACGAGCCTGCTGGAAGGCATCGAGGATTTCCGCACGGCAGAAGGCCATGGGATGCTGAAGGTGTGGATGAGTCACGGCGATAAAGTCACGCAGATGCCGGAAGGCTTTGCGCTGATGGCATCCACCGAGTCGTGTCCGATTGCAGCGATGGCCGACGAGACGCGGCATTTCTACGGCTTGCAGTGGCACCCGGAAGTGACGCACACGGTCAAGGGGCGCGCGATGCTTGAGCGCTTCGTGTTGCAGATTTGCGGTGCCAAGCCCGATTGGGAGATGGGGCATTACATCGACGAAGCCGTGGCGAAAATTCGCGAGCAAGTTGGCAGCGAGCACGTCATTTTGGGCTTGTCGGGCGGTGTCGATTCGTCGGTGGCGGCGGCATTGCTGCATCGTGCGATCGGCGATCAGCTCACGTGCGTGTTCGTCGATCACGGCCTGTTGCGGTTGAACGAAGCCGAGCAGGTGATGGCGACTTTCGGCGATCACCTGGGGGTGCACGTGATCCACGTCGACGCGAGCGAAGCGTTCCTCTCGAAGCTTGCGGGCGTGACCGATCCCGAACAGAAGCGCAAGATCATCGGCGCCGAGTTCGTCGAGGTGTTCCAAACGGAGGCGGGCAAGCTCACCGACGCCAAGTGGCTGGCGCAGGGCACCATCTACCCGGACGTCATCGAATCGGCCGGGAAGGGCAAGAAGGCGACGCATACGATCAAGAGCCACCATAACGTCGGTGGTTTGCCCGAGACGTTGAATCTGAAGTTGCTCGAGCCGCTGCGCGAGCTTTTCAAGGACGAAGTGCGCGAACTGGGCGTGAAGCTTGGTTTGCCGCACGAGATGGTGTATCGCCATCCGTTCCCCGGGCCGGGCTTGGGCGTGCGGATTCTTGGCGAGGTGCGACGCGACTTCGCGGACTTGCTGCGGCGTGCCGATGCGATCTTCATCGAGACGCTGCGCAATTCGATCGACAAGGAAACGGGGAAGTCTTGGTACGACCTGACGAGCCAAGCCTTTGCGGTGTTCCTCCCCGTGAAGAGCGTGGGCGTGATGGGCGACGGGCGCACTTACGAATATGTGGTTGCGCTGCGCGCGGTGCAGACGCTCGATTTCATGACGGCGCATTGGGCGCATCTGCCGCATGAGCTGCTTGGGCAGGTGTCGAACCGCATCATCAACGAAGTGCGGGGCATCAATCGCGTCGTTTATGACATCTCGGGGAAGCCGCCGGCGACGATCGAGTGGGAGTAATTTAGGATCCTCTGCAGTGGTCTGCAGAGGCCTGTCGATTCCCTGATTTTCCACACAAAAACAGGTGTTTATCGACTATTTTGGTCCGCTGCCGTCCGTCGGCAGCGCTGCGTCGCCGACGGTATGAGCGACGGTATAGCATCTTTCTCTGCAGACGATCCATTTTGATACCGTCACTGCGCGTGACGGTATCAAACACGGTATCAGTTTATGGAGGATTGCATGCTGACGGACTTCGAATTGCGGGCGCTCAAGCCGACCGGCAGGATGTACAAGGTCGCTGACCAGCGTGGCCTTTACGTGGCGGTCACCTCGGCCGGAGCAGTGAGTTTCCGCTTCGACTATCGTCTGAATGGACGTCGGGAGACCCTTGTCATTGGCCGCTACGATCCCGCGCTGCCAGCACGAGGCGCACGGGCTGCCGACGAGCTTTCCTTTGGCATGTCGGTGCGTCTTGCGGAAGCAAGGCTGCTCCTCGAGCGTGCTCGTCGGGAAGTAGAACAGGGCGTCAGTCCGTCCAGAAGGAAGGTCGAAAAGCGTGTGGAAGCGGTCGAAGCGATGACGTTCGGGAAGTGGGCCGAAAAATACTTTGCGGAAGCCACGCTCGCAGAGTCGACCCGTGCGATGAGGAAGTCCGTCTACGACCGGAATCTTGCAGCGGAGTTCGGGCGGCTGAAGCTCGAAGAGATCACTCCATCAAGGCTCCTGGTGAGGTGCACCGTGCTCCTGTCGCGTCGCTTCGATCGCGCCGGGGGCATTCGCATTCCCTTTCTCTCGGCCATGTCGATGACGGGATCGCGCGATGGCCAACGCGGCAGTTATCCCGAACTGGTTGACGCGCTGACGCAACACGGCGCGAAGGCGCGGGCCGATGCGGCGCAGTTGTATCGTCGCGTAGCCTTCAATGTACTCGTCTCCAATGTGGATGATCATCTGCGCAATCATGGTTTCCTGTGGACGGGACACGATGGCCGGGAGTTGTCTCCGGCCTATGACCTCAATCCCACCCCAACGGATGTCAAAGCGCGCATCCTGACGACTAACATCGATCTCGACGAGGGAACGTGTTCGGTTGGCCTCCTAGAAAATGCCGCGGAGTTCTTTTGAATGTCGCTGAAACAGGCTCGGGCCACGATTCGGGAGGTGGCCGACGTGACGCGGACATGGCAATCGGTCGCTCAGGAGGTCGGTGCAAGGCGCGCAGAGATTGCCCGCATGGCGAGTGCCTTCGAACACGATGACCTAGCCGCCGCATTACGGTTGTGACGGTATCGAGGAGAGCGTTCGAACGAGTGCGAGCGGTACAACGCTTCACGTGCGATGCCCGACTCGCATGCTAGCGCCGTCATCCGACGTGCCTCGGCGTCGCCAAGTGCCGCCCGGCCTCTCGGCCGGATCTCCGCCTGCAGCGCGCAGCGACCGAAGCGCACTCGACTCTTCCCTCGGCGGTGGTACATTAGGCGTTCGAACTCGAAACATCGGGTGCGCCCCGCGGCAGCGCCCGAAAGGTCATCGGCCTGCGAGCCGGTGCCATTGTGTCCAGCAACGTACGTCCGGACACAGGAGACAACCATGGACGTCCGGCAGCGCGATCACATCGAAACGGTGGTCCTAACCACCACCGGCCAGCCCCCCGTCGCGGCGCGGATGCACGATGCCATCATCCAAAGCTCGTGGCAGCGTTGCGTACACCAGTACGGTCTCGATCCGACTCGCATGCAGGAGGCACGCATCGTTCCGGCGCAGCGGCTGCGCGAGCATCAGCAGCGCATCGACGATTTCGCCCGCATCGCACGGTATGGCCTGGAAACGCTCTACAGCCAGGTCGCCGGGACGGGCTACGTCGTCCTGCTGACGGATGCGGACGGGGTCGCCGTCGACTACCTCGGCGACGAGGGCGCCGATGCCGGATTGCGCCGCGCGGGCCTGTACCTCGGCGCGCAATGGAGCGAGGATGGGGCGGGCACCTGCGCAGTCGGCACGGCGCTGGCGACGGGCTATGCCCTCACCGTGCATCGGAACGATCACTTCGATGCCACGCACATTCCTTTGACCTGCACCGCGGCGCCGCTGTTCGATTCGCACGGCCAGCTCCATGCAATTTTGGACATATCGGCGTTGAGTTCGCCGCTTGCAAAGGATAGTCAAACCTTCGCGCTCTATCTCGTGCGGACCTACGCGAGCCGAATCGAGGATGCGTATTTCCTCAGGCGTCACAGGCGTGACTGGATCCTCAAACTGAGTCCTGCCCCGGAATTCATCGACGTCAATCCCGAGTATCTGATCGCGCTCGATGCGAGCGGCCGTATCGTCGGCCATAACCGCCGCGCTCAGCACATGTTGACGGCCGAGGCCAGTTTGGAGTCGGCGAGTTCGCCGCCGCTCGGCATGCGGTTCGACGCACTGTTCGAATTGCCGCTCGAGCAATTGGGGCGCTTCGTGTATTCGCGTCCGAGCGAGGAGCGCGTCGTCCGCTTGGCGGGGAGCGGCAAGCGCCTGTATCTGAGCGCCATGCCGCCGATGTTGCCTGTGCCCACGGGCGCGGCGGACGATGCGCAAGCGCCGTTGCCGCGCGAATTGGCCGCGCTGTGCGGCGACGACGCGGCGCTGCAGCGTCAATTGCAGCTGGCCGCGAGGCTTGTCGATGCGCCCATCAATTTGCTCATCAACGGCGAAACGGGTAGCGGCAAAGAGTACCTCGCGCGTGCTTTGCATCGAGCAAGCGCGCGTCGCGACGGCCCGTTCATCGCCGTCAATTGCGCCGCGATTCCAGAAACGCTGATCGAGAGCGAACTGTTCGGACACTTGCCCAATAGCTTCTCGGGCGCCGGGTCTAAAGCCAAGCGCGGATTGATCCAAGAGGCCGATGGCGGCACGTTGTTCCTGGACGAGATCGGGGATATGCCGAGAGATCTGCAGTCGCGCCTGCTTCGCGTGCTCGCCGAAGGCGAAGTGCTCGCGATCGGCGCTTCGCGTCCCGTCTCGGTCGACATTCGAGTGATATCGGCGACGCACCATCCGCTCGACCGGCTGATCGGCGACGGACGATTCCGCGAAGACCTCTATTACCGTCTGAACGGCGCGCGGCTCCTCCTGCCGCCGCTGCGCGAACGCAGCGATATCGATTGGCTGATCGACAAGTTTCTCTCCGGATCCGACGGCTCGCGGCGATTCTCACTGTCCGAATCGGCGCGCTCGCAACTGCATCGGCATCGCTGGCCGGGCAACCTGCGCGAACTGCGCAACGCGCTCGAATATGCCCGTGCCGTCTGCAACGACGAACATATCGAGGCGAGCGATCTGCCAGATGGCATCGGCGGGCCGGGAAACTTAGGCCTGCCGGATGCCTCGGCGCCCGGCAAGGCCGAGCAGGTGCGAGCCGCCGTCATCGAACCGGACGCGCGCGAATCCGAATGCGCGCTTCTCACGCGGCACCTGCGCGCCCACGGCTGGAACCTAAGTGCCGTCGCACGCGAATTGGGGATCAGCCGCATGACGCTGTACCGGCGCATGGCGCGCCACGGTATCCAATCGCCGAACCGTAGCGATGCCGTTTCGTCACGCGTCGCCGGCAGCCCGGATGACTCACGATCTTAGCGGTGCCGCAGCGGCCTGCCCGGGCCCACGATACGCCTGTCAACCGCGATACATCTGATGCTGTGACACCTGTTACGGCTTCCGCCGAAACGCCTGCACTTTCCCGCTGAATCTTCGGGGTAATCCCGAAGATTTTGGCCGGAATCAGCATGGCATACCTATTGCAGTTAAGCCTGTCGATACCAATACATTAGGAGACAGGCATGCACGAGCCTTCACCGGTTCGTCCGCCAGCGGTCGGCATCATTGCCAATCCCGTTTCTGCTCGCGACATTCGCCGTGTCGTGGCGAACGCAAACAGCCTGCAATTGGCCGACCGCGTCAATATCGTGCTGCGCGCCATGTCAGCGCTCGGCGCTTGCGGCGTGACACGCGTGTTGATGATGCCGGACCGCGAAGGCCTGATGCCGATGCTCGAGCGGCATCTGAAACGTGAGCGCTCGGCGTCGAGCGGCAGCCAAATATGGCCGCGATTGGAGTGGCTCGCGATGAGCGCGACGGGCCGCGTCGACGATACGCTTCTTGCCGCGCGCTTGATGCGTGAGGCGGCTGTCTCGGCCATCGTCGTCCTGGGCGGCGACGGTACGCATCGTGCCGTCGTGCGCGAGTGCGGGCAGGTTCCTATCGCCGGTTTATCGACCGGAACCAATAACGCTTATCCCGAGCTACGCGAGGCCACATCGGCAGGCCTCGCGGTAGGGCTTTATGCGATGGACCGCATCGCGGCCGATCAGGCGCTCGTCTATAACAAGCGGCTCGACGTAACGCTGTATGCGAGCGGAGGCGCCGTGCACCACGACATTGCGCTCGTAGACGTGGCGATCGCGCACGAACATTACATCGGCGCAAAGGCGCTATGGCGGACCGATTCGCTCGCTGCCATCTACATGGCCTTTGCCGATCCCGAGGCGATCGGCCTGTCGGCGATCGGAGGGATGCTCGCACCGGTGGGCCGGCGCGCACCCGGTGGCCTGCACGTGCAAGTGGCGCCCCCCGAGCCGCACGCGACGCGAGGCGAGGCAGTCGATCCGCTTTTCCATCTTCATGCACCGATCGCACCAGGGCTTTTGCAACCCGTGCCTGTGTACGGCTGGCGCCGCTTAGTCGACGGCGAGCCGGTAATGGTCAGCCAACGCGCCGGTGTAGTGGCCTTGGACGGTGAGCGTGAGATCACGTTCGGGCCGAACGATCGGATGGCGATCACCTTACGCGAGCGAGCGTTCCGTTCCATCGCGGTGGCCGATTGCTTGCGCTACGCCGCCACGCACGGCTTGTTGCGCGCGCAACTTTCGCCGGCGTCAGGCGCGGGAGCGCCAGCCTTCTGACTTTTTTGCACCCTGAAGCAACACACACCAAAGGAGACACGCATGACAGCGAACCCCGCAGCCCTGCCGCTGGGCCGTAAAGAACTGCTCGACTGCTATCGCAAGATGCGCACGATTCGCGAGTTCGAGGAGCGGTTGCACGTCGATTTCTCGCGCGGCGACATCCCTGGCTTCGTCCATCTCTACGCCGGCGAGGAGGCGGCCGGCGTGGGCATCTTGCACCACCTGCACGACGGCGACCGCATTGCCAGCACGCACCGCGGCCACGGCCATTGCATCGCGAAGGGCGTGGACGTGATCGGCATGATGAAGGAGATCTACGGCAAGACCGGGGGCTCTTGCAACGGCAAGGGCGGCTCGATGCACATCGCCGATCTGTCCAAAGGGATGATGGGCGCGAACGGCATTCTGGGCGCGGGCGCGCCCTTGATTTGCGGCGCTGCCTTGGCAGCGAAATTCCGCGGGAAAGGTGAAGTCGGAATTACCTTCGCTGGGGATGGGGCCTCGAATCAGGGCACCTTTCTCGAAAGCTTGAACCTCGCGGCGGTCTGGAATCTTCCCGTCATCTTCGTCATCGAAAACAACGGCTATGCGGAAGCGACGGCGCGCGAGTACGGCACCGCCGTGGATAGCTATGTCGATCGTGCGGCCGGCTTCGGCATTCCCGGCGTCACGGTGGACGGCACCGACTTCTTCGCCGTGCACGAAGCGGCGGGCGAAGTGATTCGACGCGCTCGCGAGGGCGGCGGCCCGTCGCTGCTCGAATGCAAGATGGTGCGCTTTTACGGCCACTTCGAAGGCGACGCACAGACTTACCGGGCGCCCGGCGAGCTCGACGACATCCGCGCCCATCGCGACTGCTTGAAGATTTTCTCGGCCCGCGTCACGCAGGCCGGCGTGCTCACGAAGGGCGAACTCGACGATATCGACGGCGAGATCGCCACGCTCATCGAGCGTGCCGTGCAGGAAGCAAAGGCCGCGGAGCATCCCGAGCCGGCCGATCTGCTGACCGACGTCTACGTGAAGTATTGAACCGCGAACTCGACGAATCAAAGGAAATACGCATCATGGCCCGCAAACTCAGCATGAAGATGGCGATCAACGAAGCGATCGATCAGGAAATGACGCGCGATCCGAGTGTGATCATGCTCGGCGAAGACATAGTCGGCGGCGCCGGCGCCGAGGGCGAGAAAGACGCCTGGGGCGGCGTGCTCGGCGTGACCAAAGGCCTGTACGCGAAGCACGGCGATCGCTTGCTCGATACGCCGTTGAGCGAGAGCGCTTACGTGGGCGCGGCGATCGGCGCCGCGGCGTGCGGCATGCGTCCGATCGCAGAACTGATGTTCATCGATTTCATGGGCGTGTGTTTCGACCAGATCTTCAATCAGGCGGCCAAGTTCCGCTATATGTTCGGCGGCAAAGCGCAGACGCCGGTGGTGATCCGCTGCATGGTCGGTGCGGGTTTCCGCGCGGCTGCGCAGCACTCCCAGATGCTGACCCCACTGTTCACGCACATCCCCGGGTTGAAGGTGGTTTGCCCCAGCACGCCGTATGACACGAAGGGGCTCCTGATCCAATCGATCCGCGACGACGACCCGGTGATTTTCTGCGAGCACAAGAATCTGTACGGATTCGAAGGCGACGTGCCGGAGAACTCGTACGCCATTCCGTTCGGTGAGGCCAATGTCGTGCGCGACGGCAAGCATGTATCGATCGTGACGTACGGGTTGATGGTGCATCGCGCGCTCGAGGCGGCCGCGCAGTTGGCGAAGGAAGGGATCGAAGCGGAGGTGATCGACTTGCGTACGCTTTCGCCGCTCGATATCGATACGGTGCTCGAATCGGTGGAGAACACCGGTCACCTCGTCGTGGTCGACGAGGCCAGCCCGCGCTGCAACATCGCAACCGACATTTCGGCACAAGTGGCGCAGCGCATTTTCGGTGCGCTCAAGGGTCCCATCGAGATGGTCGCGCCGCCCCATGTGCCGGTACCGTTCTCGCCGACGCTCGAAGATCTCTACATCCCGAGCGGCGCGCAGATCGCCGAGGCGGCGCGCCGCACGCTGGGCAAAGGAGGGAAGAACTGATGGCCGCACAGATCATCCCTATCGTCATGCCCAAGTGGGGCTTGGAAATGCGCGAAGGCACCGTGCAGGACTGGCTCGTCAAGGAAGGCCAGCGCATCGACGTGGGCGAGGCGCTCGTCGATGTGGAGACCGACAAGATCTCCAATGCCGTCGAAGCCACGGATGCGGGTCTGCTGCGCCGGATCGTCGCGCAAAGCGGCGAGACGCTTCCTGTCAAGGCGCTGCTCGGCGTGCTGGCCGAGAGCGAAGTGAGCGATGCGCAAATCGAGGCCTACGTCGCCGCATACGAGGTGCCGGCCGCCGGAGGCGATGAAGGCGAGACGGGACCTTCATTCGAGTATGCCGACGTCGACGGAGTTCGTATTCGCTATGCAAGGCGCGGACCGGAGCAGGGCACGCCGGTGGTGTTCATTCACGGCTTCGGGGGCGACCTGAACAACTGGCTGTTCAACCTCGATGCCGTGGCCGATAAACATCCTGTTATCGCACTCGACCTCCCCGGGCACGGGCAGAGTCAAGCCAAACTGCCCGGCGCGTCGATCGCCGCGCTGGCCGAGTTCGTTCTGAAATTCCTGCGCGCCGCCGAGGTGACTGGGCCCGCTCACCTCGTGGGACATTCGATGGGGGGCGCCATTGCGATCCAGATGGCAGTCAGCGCGCCGGAGCGCGTGGCCAGTTTGGCGTTGGTCAGCCCGGCCGGCTTGGCTTCCGAGATCAACGGCGGCTATACCGATGGCTTCGTGCAGGCGCAATCGCGGCGCGAACTCAAGCCGGTATTGGAGCAGCTGTTTGCCGATCAGGATCTGGTGAGCCGTCAAATGATCGACGACATGCTCAAGTTCAAGCGCATGGACGGTGTCGAGCCGTTGCTCGCGCAATTGGGCGCGGCGCTCTTCGGCGGCGGCAAGCAATCGGCGGTGCTAGCCGATGACCTGGCGGCATGGGACAAGCCGGTGCTCGTGTTTTGGGGTAACGAGGACCGCGTGATTCCGGCCGAGCAGGCCGCCCATGCGCCGTCGCATGCGAAGGTGATTCGATTCGACGCTACAGGCCACATGGCCATGCTCGAGAAAGCCAGCGAAGTGAACGCCGCATTGCAACGCCATCTGTCCGGCGGTTGATGTCTTGTCCTTCCGGCCGCTGGGAAGCGGCCGGGCCTCGATTCCTTTTCATCGTTCGAATCGGCCGCGGCTTGCGTTTGGCGCCGCCATGCCCTTCGAGCGGCAATGACACGTTTGGAGACACTTCATGACTTGCTCGACCGACGCTCAACGCGACACCATGCGTGCAGCCGTCTGGCACGGCCGGCACGACATCCGCGTCGAAACCGTCCCGCTGCCCGACGCCCCGCCCGAAGGGTGGGTGCAAATCCGCGTCCATTGGTGCGGGATTTGCGGTTCGGATCTGCATGAATATCTGGCGGGCCCGGTGTTCATCCCCGTGGATACGCCCCATCCGCTCACCGGTATCCAAGGCCAGTGCATTCTCGGTCACGAGTTTTGCGGCGAGATCGCCGCGTTGGGCGCCGGCGTGCAAGGGTTCGCCGTGGGCGAGCGCGTGGCCGCGGACGCTTGCCAGCACTGCGGCCATTGCTATTACTGCACGCACGGGATGTACAACATCTGCGAGAACCTCGCCTTCACCGGCCTCATGAACAACGGCGCATTTGCAGAACGCGTCAACGTGCCGGCCAATCTGCTTTATAAGCTGCCCGATAATTTTCCGACCGAGGCTGGTGCGTTGATCGAGCCGCTCGCAGTCGGCATGCATGCCGTGAAGAAGGCGGGTAACCTGCTGGGGCAGCATGTGGTGGTCGTCGGGGCGGGTACGATCGGACTATGCACGATCGCGTGTGCACGCGCAGCCGGGGCGGCGCAAGTCATCGCGCTCGAGATGTCGGCGGCGCGCAAGGTTCGTGCGAAGGCGGTGGGGGCGAGCCATGTGATCGATCCGTCCTCATGCGATGCGCTGGCTCAGATCCGTCGTTTGACGGGAGGCCTTGGCGCGGATGTGAGCTTCGAATGTATCGGCCACAAGGACACGGCAAAGCTTGCGATCGATACGATCCGCAAAGCCGGCACGTGCGTGATGGTCGGCATCTTCGAGGAGCCGAGCAGCTTCAACTTTTTCGAGCTCGTGTCCACCGAGAAGCATGTGATAGGCTCGCTCGCTTACAACGGGGAGTTCGCCGATGTGATTGCATTCATCGCCGATGGCCGTATCGACGTGACACCATTCATCACCGGCCGGATTCAGTTGGAGGACATCGTGCACGAGGGTTTCGAACAGTTGGTCCACCATAAGGAAAACAACGTGAAGATCATCGTGTCTCCGGGGCAACTGGCGACCGTGTGAGCGCTGCAGCCGAATACCGCTCGATCCAGATGACCATGTCATTCGATATCGTCGATTTCGCAATCGGTTCGGACGACCCCCTCGCCGCCGAGCAGGAGTTGCTGTCGCTGGCTGCGGGGGGGCGGCGCGTTGCGCATCTCTGGCAGGCTCCGCTCTCGCTCGTGGTGCCGCGCAGCTACCGGCGCTACGCGGCGCTCGACCAGGCGCAGGCCGAGTTCGCGCGGCGCGGTTCTCCCGTGTTCTTGCGCATGTCCGGCGGCGGGCTCGTGCCACAGGGGCCGGGCATCGTCAATGTGAGCCTTGCGTATCAAGTACGGGGGACGGTGGGCGAGCTTTCCGAGGCCGTGTATCGGCATCTATGCGAACTGCTGCAAAGGGCGCTTGGGATGTTGGGGTTGCAGACGCATTGGCGGCCGGTGGAAGGCTCTTTCTGCGACGGCCGCTTCAATCTGGCTTGGGGGCCACCGGATGACGTTCGCAAGATTGCCGGCACCGCGCAATATTGGCGTCGTCTCGACGCGGCGGCGGACGGAACGTCGCCGCCGCTGCATGCGGTGCTGGCGCATGCGGTGTTGCTGGTCAGCGCTGATCCCGAGGAAATCAATCAACGCGCGAATGCATTCGAAGCGGCTATCGGAAGCGGCAGGCACTACCTCGCCGGGCGCGTGATCAGCGTACAGCAGGCGCTTTGCGCGGCGGGACTGGGTCTCCCCGCGGCCGATCGCCTCGACCGGGAGGTCATGGCGGCATTGCGCGCCTGCGTTGCGGCCGACTGCTCGGATGGGTGGTCGATAGCGGGCTTAGCCGGTGAGCCGGCCGCCTGATACCGCAGAAGGACTCCTTCAACCGGCCGCTCGCGATAGAAACGTGCCCAAGCGGTCGACGCCTTCGTCGAGTCGCGCGGCATCGCACGCGTAACACCATCGCAGAAAGCCTTCGCCCTCCGGACCGAAAGCGCTTCCCGGCGCGAGTCCCAGCCGCGCCTCGCGCACGAGCCGTTTGCACAGCGCTAAGCTATCGTGCGCGCCGCTCACGCGGAAGAACACGTACATGGCGCCTTCGGGCGTATGCACGTCCACGCCCGGCAGCGCAGCGAGCGCATTGACGAGATGATCGCGCGCGCCGCGCAACCGCGATTGCTCGCTGCGCACGAACGCTTCACCGTCGCGCACGGCAACTACTCCGGCTTCTTGCACGAACGCGGGCGCGCATGACGTGTTGTACTCGATCAGCTTGCTCAGATCCCCCGTCAGCGCCGTGGGCAGCACCATCCAGCCGAGTCGCCAGCCGGTCATCAGCCACGACTTGGAGAACGAGTTCACGCAGATGACGCGTTCGTCCCGCTCGGCGATATCCAAGAACGACGGCGCCGCCGGTTGGCCGCCGTAATAGAGCCGCTCATAGACTTCGTCGGCCAGGATCCAAATGCCATGCTTTCGGCAATGTTCGAGCACGGCCTGTTGCGCTTCGCGCGGCATGACCCAACCCGTCGGGTTGCTGGGTGAATTGATGGTCAAGAGCTTGGTGTCGGGCGTGAGCGAGGCCAGCAGCTTGTCGACATCGAGGGTCCAACCGTGTGCGGCATAGTCGAGCGAGACGGTTCGCACTTGAGCGCCGAGTATCTTCGGTATCTCGACGACGTTCGGCCATAACGGCGTGACGGCGACGGTGCGAGCGCCCGGCCCCACGACCAATTGCGCAGCCAGCATGAGCGCGTTGACGCCGGCGCTCGTGACGGCCACATGATCGACCGAGGTGGCGCCGTGCAATGCGCCGACATAGTCGGCCAGTGCGCCGCGCAGGGCCGGGATGCCCAGATTGTGCGTGTAAAACGTCGCGCCGCGCGACAGCGCATCGGTCGCTGCTGCTCGAATGAAGTCGGGGGTAACGCGATCGGACTCGCCGAACCAAAACGGCAGCACATCCGGTATGCCCAAGCCCGCGTTGGCCACTTCGCGGATGCGTGAGGCACGTAACTCGCGAATCGCGTCGCGTGCTGCGACCGGCGATCTTTCGGTGGGAGCAAGACTGGCGTTCATGAGGCGCGGTGTCCTTGGTCGAATGCGGGAAGGCGCTCAGCCGTGGGGCGTGTCGCGCCGAACAACCATACCAGGAACGCGGGCCGGGCGGTGGCGAAGGCAACGGCGCTGCAGCCACCACTACGAACTTCTGGCGGCGAATCGAGCGAAGTCGATCGTCGGCCTGCTCAAGACCGCTTCGCCGTGACCACGCGCGCGCAACACGGAACGAGGCAAAACAAGCCGGCCAGTAGCCAGAATGCGCCAGGCAGGCCGATTGCCTTGGCCACGAAGCCAACGCCGGCCGGTCCTACGAGAATGCCCGCATAGCCGGTGGTGGTGATGGCGGAGACGGCGAGCGCAGAGGGCATCGCCCGTTGCGATCCCGCGCGGCGAAACAGAACGGGAACGATGTTCGATGCGCCCAGACCGATCAGTGGAAATCCGGTCATCGCAAGGGCGGCCATGGGTGCGGTGAGTAGTGTCGCGAAGCCCGCCGTCGCAAGAATGCCGCCCCACAGCAGCGTCGATCGATCGCCGAATCGCGCCGTGATCGCGTCGCCCCCGAGCCGTCCCGCCGTCATGGCGATGGAGAAAAGCAAATAGCCCAACCCGCCTCGACTGGCGAGCATGAGTCCTTTCTCGGTCACGAGCAGCGCGCTCCAATCGAGCAGCGCACCCTCGACCAGGAACGTAATTGCGGTGAGGCTCGCGAGCAGCAGTACGATCCCTCGCGGCGCGACGAACAGCGGGCCGCCGTTGCGCTGAACCCGTTCGAGCAGGCGTGGCTGTGCGATCGCCATTGCGACGAGCATCAGCACCGCGCACAGCACGGTGCTTGCCTGCGCCCCGATGTGCAAGGAAAGCAGCAGCGTCATCAAACCCGATCCGGCGAATCCGCCGACGCTGAATAGGCCGTGAAATCCGGACATCAACGGCCGGCCGGCGGCACGCTCGACTTCGATGGCGTGAACATTCATCGCTACGTCGAGCGAGCCGAGCGATGCCCCGAATGCCAATAGCGCGAGACCAAGCATAAGAGGGGTGTCGGCGACGGTCAACAAAGGCAGGAACACCGCCAGCCCGATGCCGGCGGACACGATGATCGGCTTGCTGCCATAGCGCGCGCTAAGCGCGCCCGTCAGCGTCATCGCGATCACGGAACCCAGGCCGAGGCAAAGCAGCAAGAGACCGAGCATGCCCTCGTCGACGCCGAGCCGCTGCTTGGCGAAGGGAACGAGCGGCGCCCAGCACGCCACGCCGAACCCGGCCACGAGAAAGGCCAAGCGCGTGGCCAGACGCGTGGCGGGCGTGTCGGCCGGCGTGGCGCCGCGCGCTTGCGAAACGGGCGCGCTCATTCGCGCTCGGGACGTTCGGCCTTGACCACCGACGTACCCGCTTTCGATAGGCTTTCGCACTGCATGTCAGAGATCTCGTATTCGACGACGACATGACCGATGGCCTTGATAGGCGCGACGCGATAGGGCGCGCGCGCGGCAAACTTGTCGGCCGTCGCAAGCGTCACGCTGTTGCGGCTGGCCGCGAGAACCGCGCGCTTGAAAACCGCATCCGCAATGCTGGTTGCCCCTACGCCGGTTTTCGGCGACAGGGCGCAAGCACCGAGGAAACATCGATCGAAATCGAATTGCGCGACGGCCTGGACCGCGCTCGCATCGATGCAGCCTCCAACCATGTGATCGACCGTGCCGCCGATCACGATCAATTGCAAATCGGATCGCCGCAGCACAGCGGCTGCGATATCGATCGAATTGGTCGCCACCGTGAGGTCGCGCTCTTCCGGCAACAAGTCGACGAGCGCCACGTTCGTGCTGCCGCTATCGAGGAACAGCAATTCGCCCGGCTCGATCAACGGCACGGCCGCGCGCGCCAATGCAGCCTTGCGCGCTCGGCCTTCATCGAGGCGCGCCGCCATCGGCGCCGAACCCGGCGCAATCGGCAATGCGCCGCCGTAGACGCGGCGGCAGCGCCCTTGCGCCGCCAGCGCGCGCAAGTCGCGCCGAATCGCGTCTTCCGACACGTCGAATTCGATCGCGAGCGCCGCCGCGACCACCGGCTGGCCCTGGGCAAGCCGGGTTGCGATTGCATCGCGTCGAGCAAGAGGGATGTCTTCGTTCATGGGGGGTAGCATATCGTGCACAAACGAGAATGTAAACGTGCATAAACGTGCATATGCGTTCATTTCAAAAACGCGCAGACACCCGCGTTCACCGCGCGACGCTGGCTTCGCGGCGGCGCGCGTTGTAAGGTTGCGTTCCAGGCGAGCGCCCGAGCCTTGGCTGGATGGCGAACGCTTTGTCACCAAGACACTGACGGAGGAAACGTGGTACTGGAAATGGCTCACATCGAAGTGCTGCCGGGGACGAACGCGGACTTCGAGGCGCGCGTCGAGCAGGCGTTACCGCTCTTTGCGCGCGCGAAAGGCTGCGGCGGAGCGCAATTGCATCGTGTCGTCGAACACGATGCCCGCTATGTGTTGGTCGTGCGATGGGAGACCGTTGAGGACCACATGGTCCACTTCCGGCAATCGGAGGATTTTCAGGTGTGGCGAGGCTTGGTTGGCGGCTTCTTTGCCAAGCCGCCCGAGGTCGTTCATACGGAGGTGCGCGTCCAGTAGGTTCAAGGCGCGGTTCAACGCGCTCGAACGCTCAAACGCTCGGGGCCACGGACGCGCCGGTGATCCCATGCCGCTTCAGGGCTTGCGCAACGAAGCCGGATGCCTTCATTTCTTCGACGAAGGCGCCGAGCGCCGTGGCCGCGGCATCGCCTCGGCTTTTATGAATACCCATGGCTTGCTGGATGACCATGAATCGCTCGCCCAGCATGCGAAGACCTTCGATCGTGCGAGCATCTGCCTCGAGTTGTTGCTTTACGCCTGCCGCCACTTCCAGACCATGCTCCACGAAGGTGTGCACGACGGCGGACGAACTGGGCGCACGAACGATTTGCGCGTGCTCGAGTTCGCGTGTCAGGAATAGATCGTATGCGCTGCCTTTGCCGACGACGACCCGGTTGTGCGGTCGATCGACGTCTTGGTTCGTCCGGATCGGGGAGTCGTTGTGCACGAGATAAAAGCCTTCGATCAAGACATACGGCGCGGTGAAGGCGATTTTCTCGCCGCGAACGGGATCAATGGCAAAAAAGCCGAAATCGGCGCGTTCCTCGCTCACGGCTTCGACGGATTTTCCGGCCGTGTCGAAGATGACCCACTCGAGCGGGACACTCAGCCTTTGGGCGAGCGCCCGCGCGAGGTCGATCGATACGCCGTAAGGTTCGCCCGACTCGGCGTGCCGATTGGCGAGGATCGGGTTGCCGAGATTGATCGAAGCGCGCAGTCTGCCGGTAGGCGCGAACGCGCTTGCAAGAGAAGGGTCGATGTTCATGGCTTTGGGATCGCACCGCCCATGCAGGTGCGGTTTTTCAAAGTTGAAAGAGGGTGATGCGCGAGCGCGGCAGGCGCGCCTTGCCAATCATACCGACGACGGACCGGCGCCGAGCTACACGTACGTCGCAAAAATGCGGCTCGCCCTGGTGCGTGCAGATGCTACTCGAGTGCTACTCGACGCGCCAGGGCGGCGACGGCGAAAAGCGCTGCGCGATCCAGTCCACGAACGCGCGGGTTTTTGCCGGTAACAGGCGGTTCGACGGCACGACGGCGTAGATGGCGCCTTCGTCTTGCGGCAGCCATTGTGCAAGCGTGGGCACGAGCGTGCCCGCCGCGAGTTCCCGGCCGACCAGCCAATCCGTGCTGAGCATGATTCCCAAGCCTTGCACGGCGGCGTGAACGAGCGCTTCGGCGTCGTCCGAGACGAGCGGCCCGTCGGCACGTACCGTCACGCGCTCACCATGGGCATTGCCGAAGGTCCAATTAGGGTGCGAGGCGAGCCCCGTGAAGGCGAGGCAGGGCAGCCGCGCCAAATCTTCGGGGCGCTCGGGCGCACCGTAGCGCTCCAGAAACGAGGGAGCCGCGCACAGCAGGCGACGCCGCGGCGCGATGCGCCGCGCCACCAGCCGCGAATCGGCGAGTTCCCCGAGGCGCACGGCCGCGTCGAAACCTTCCGCCACGAGGTCGACGAATCGATTTGCGTAAGACGCATCGATGCGCACTTGCGGGTTGGCGGCCATGAAGTCGGGCAGCGATGGAGCGATCCACATCCGCCCGAACGTGGCGGGCAGTGCGAGGCGCAGCGTGCCGCGCGCCTCGCCGCTTCCGTGCGCCGAGGCCGCCTCCTGCGCTTCGGCCAATGCCGCCATGATCGCTTGCACTTGAACCAGGAAGCCCGCGCCGGCCTCGGTCATTGCGACGTGGCGCGTCGTGCGCGTCAGAAGCCTGACGCCAAGCCGCCGCTCCAGCGACTGCACGCGGCGTGAGAGAACCGTCGCGTCGCGGCTCAGCGCCGAAGCGGCCTTCGTGAACGAACCGAGCTCGGCTACGGCGGCAAACGCCGCCATCTCGGCAATATGACTTCCATCGGGCCATTGCTGCATGGTATGCACGATTGTCGTGTGGTTTGGTAAGTTTATCGGATATCTATGCATCAGTAAGCTTGTTTCCATTCAACCCGAGGAGACAAACCATGCATGCCGTCGAACTTTCCGCACCTTCTCTCGATGCTTTCCGCCGTGTGACATTGCCGCAGCCGGAGCCGGGCCCTGGTGAAGTGTTGGTCGCCATGCGGGCGGCGAGCCTGAATTTCGTGGACCTTGCCGTCGCCACCGGCGGCTACCCCGTTCCGCGATTTCCTTTGATTCCGGTGGCCGACGGTGCGGGCGAGGTGGCCGCCGTCGGCGCAGGCGTGACGGAATTCGTCGTAGGCCAGCGCGTGATTGCGCATTCGAAGCCGCTTTGGGCGGGCGGCCCCGCTCGTGCCGAAATCAGCGCGGCCACGCGGGGCGTGGTATTGCCCGGCTCGTTGGTCGAGTACGTCGTCTTGCCGGCGAGCGCGCTCGTGCCGACGCCCTCGCATCTGACCGACGAAGCGGCCGCCACGCTCCCGATCGCCGCAACGACGGCTTGGCGCGGCCTGCGCGCGGCCGGCGCGCGCGCTGGGTCGGTCGTTGCGCTAATCGGTACGGGCGGGGTGAGCGTCATGGCCTTGCAATTGGCAAAGGCGGTAGGCGCGACGGTGATCATCACGTCGTCCTCCGACGAGAAGCTCGAGCGGGCAAGGGCGCTAGGCGCGGACTTCACCGTCAACTACCGGCGCACGCCGGCGTGGGACGAGGCGGTTCTCGAGATGACGGGCGGCGCCGGGGCGGATCTCATCATCGAAACGGGCGGCACGCAAACGTTCGGCCGCTCGATCAATGCCGCGGCGCTCGGCGCCACCGTCTTCGTTATCGGCTTCGTCACCGGCACCACGGCAACGGCCGATCTGTTCGCGATCATGAGGAAGGAACTCAACGTGCAGGGCAACACGACCGGCTCGGTTGCGGATTTGCGGGATGCCGCGCGCGCCGTGGCGGCGAGCAAAATGACGCCCGTGATCGACAAGACTTTCGGAAGCGACGAGACGCAAGAGGCGTACGCTTACCTTGCGCAGGGTGGCCAACATTTCGGCAAGATCGCGATCGCGCATGGGTGGCGCTGAGCGCCCAAGCTCGCCGCCTGCGGCCGTTGCCGCCGCCTCCTCGTTTTCGCGCGCTTCATGCCTGCGGCCCGACCGCCGCGTAGCGCCCGAGCGAGCCGTGCAAGGCGACGTCCGCGGGGCGGCCGATTGGCAGTAGACGATGCCCGCAGCCCGGTATATAAGAGTCGAGCGAGGTCGCCGCACGCAAGTCGCGGCGTCGACCGCGATAGACCCATAGGACTGCCATGACGAATCCCGATCCGACCGACCCGAAGCAAGAGCCCACCTCTCCCGAACTCGACCACCTCCACGACGCCCTCGACCACGTCGATACGTTGCTCTCCTCGGGCAATATCGCCGTAAGCGCAGCCAAGGGCATCCTCTACAGCCTGATCGAGACGCTCGGCGCACTCGTCGGCGATCCCGATCTGCCCGAGCATAGCCGCGCAGGTTACGAAGGTTTGCTGGAGACGGCGCGCGAGCTGCGCGCCAAAGTCGGGAAGTAGCCCGGTTACAGGGCGCCGGCCGAGCGGGCAGCCAAGTGCGCCCGTCTCCGGCGGTGGCCTGCGACACGCTTTTAGCGGCCCACGCCGAGTGCCGACGATGCTCCCGAGCGATTGCTCCAGTAAGCGGGCATTGACTCCCTGCTAAAATGCGCTCGCCGCAATGTAGTGGATCGCAGATGAAATTGCTTGATGCCTTGGTCGAACAGCGCATTGCCGCCGCCGCCGCCCGTGGCGAGTTCGACGACTTGCCGGGAGCCGGAGCGCCACAGAACCTCGACGACGACTTGCTCGTGCCCGAGGAGGTTCGTGTCGCCAATCGCATTTTGAAGAACGCCGGCTTCGTGCCGCCGGCAGTCGAACAATTGCGCTCGCTCAGACACCTGCAAGAAGAATTGCAGGCGGCGGGAGATCGGGCTACGCGCTGTCGGCTGCAGGCGAAGCTGCTCGCGCTCGATATGGCCCTCGAGTCGCTTCGCGGCGAGCCGACGGTCGTTCCTCGCGAATATTGCCGCCGCATCGCCGAGCGTTTGTCGGAGCGGGTGCAAGACGGCGAAACCGCGGCGCTCCCATCCCCGCCGGCGAGGCTTTCGTGAACGAGCCGCTGCCCGCCGCGGGGCTACCGCAGCGGCAGGACCCGATCGGCACGAGCGGGGGCTTGACCGCGGCAGAGGCGGGGCCGGTGCATTCGGAGCGCGATCGGCGTTATATGTCGTTGGCGCTCGATGCCGCTCAGTCGGCCCGCGCAGCCGGGGAAGTGCCCGTCGGCGCGGTGCTGGTTCGCGGCGACCACGTGATCGCAACCGGTTTCAATCATCCGATCGGCGCACACGACCCATCCGCTCACGCCGAAATGATCGCGTTGCGCACGGCTGCGCAATCGCTGCAAAACTATCGTTTGCCCGGGTGCGAACTCTATGTGACGCTCGAGCCGTGCCTCATGTGCGCCGGCGCGATCATGCATGCGCGCATTGCGCGCGTCGTTTTCGGTGCGCGCGATCCTAAGACCGGGGCGTGCGGAAGCGTCGTCGATGCGTTCGCCAATTCTCAGCTCAATCACCATACGCAGGTCACGGGCGGCGTGCTCGCAACCGAATGCGGCAACACGCTGAAGTCGTTTTTTGCCGATCGCCGTCGGGCAATCCGAGCGGAACGCGCGGCCGCGGCGGCCCGAGCCCAGGCCTGTGTGCCGCAGCAGCCCGTCTGATGCCGCCAGGTCACGCGAGTCCTCGGTGCGCGATTTTTCCCCTCGAATAGACCGACCATGCCCCGTTCCCGCACGATAGAGATCGTCGCTCCTTCCGGCTACCCGCCCGACGCCCTCGCCGCCGAACGCGGCATGGATCGACTGCGAGCGCAAGGTCACGAAGTCCGTGGCGGGGAGGCGGCGTTGCGCCGCCACTTGCGCTTCGGCGGCACGGACGCCGAGCGCGCCCAAGATTTGAATCGTCTCGCCGATCCGGCCCGCGACTTGCCGGACATCGTCTTGGCGCTGCGCGGCGGGTACGGCGCCGTTCGCCTTCTCGATGCGCTCGATTACGCTGGGCTCGCACGCCGCCTCGCTGGCCAACGCGTTGCGATTTGCGGGCATAGTGATTTCACGGCGATTCAGTTGGCGCTGTTCGCACGCTCGGGACTGGTGACATTCGGCGGCCCCATGCTTACCGCCAATTTCGGTGCGCAGATACAAAGCGAGTTCACCCTCGAGCATTTTTGGCGCGCGCTCGAATCCCCCGAGTTCACGGTGCGAGAAGCGATTGCCCAAGCGCGGGAGGTCGATGTCACCGGCACGCTCTGGGGCGGCAATCTCGCGATGATCGCCGCCCTCGTCGGCACGCCTTATATGCCGCACATCGAGGGCGGCATTTTATTCATCGAGGACGTGAACGAGCATCCTTACCGGGTAGAGCGCATGCTTTATCAACTGCATCTGGCCGGCATCCTCGCTCGTCAGCACGCCATCGTGCTTGGCGACTTCACGGGAGGCAAGCTCTCGCCGTATGACAACGGTTTCGATTTGTCATCGGTGATCGAGCAGATCGGTAGCCTCACTGGATTGCCCATCGTGACGGGGCTACGGTTCGGCCATGGGGCGGACATTCTCACGCTTCCTTTTGGTGCGCACTCTAGGCTGCAAGCCGGGCGGGACGGCTTCGCCCTAACCGTCAGTGGACACCCCACGTTGAGTTGAGGCGACGCGGCGACTAGGCGCTCCGGACACCGAACGACCGAATTGTTGACAATTTTCGGCCGCATTCGATGCTGGATGTTGGTGCAACGGGCGCCGAAGAATGCACTCAATCATTGCGCTATGCACCAAGTAGCGGATAAATCAGAGGTTTTTAGGCACCCCGGGGCGTGCGCTTTGGCAAAATAAATTGTTGACAATCTTTATGTCGAATCTACTATAGCCAACATGTCGACAGCGAAATCATCGGAGCCGGCAACGCCCGCGGCGATCGCCGAACGTATTCGCGACGCGATTCTCGAGCATAGGCTCGAACCCGGGGCAAAGCTGACGGAGGCGCAACTGTGCGACGTGTTCGGCGTCAAGCGCGGGAGCGTGCGCCAAGCCTTGTCGTTGCTGGCCACCGAGCATCTCGTCGATCTGGAGCCGAATCGCGGGGCGTTCGTTGCAAGTCCGTCGCTTCAGGAAGTTCATGAAGTGTTCGAAATGCGCCGCATTATCGAGGCGGCCGTGATCGAGCGCGTATGTCGCAATCAAGGCGGCCAAGGCGCGGCGCACTTGAAGTCGATCGCGAAGATGATCGAGCGCGAACGCACGGCATTCGAGCGCCGCGATTTCCGTTCGTGGATTCGCCTGTCGGGCGAATTCCATACGGCCTTGGCCGTGCTAACGGGCAATCGCGTGCTCTGCAATTGCTTGACCGGACTCGTTGCGCGCTCGACGTTGATTTCGGCGTTGTACGAATCGCTCGGACGCAGTCCGTGCTCGTTCGACGAGCATGCGCAAATCGTCGCTGCAATAGAGGCCGGCGATACGGCGCATGCATCGGACCTGATGGTGCGGCATTTGGAGACGGTGGAATTGAAGATGCTCGATCGGCCTGCGCGCGGCGCAGCCGATCTGCGTGAAGTCTTCGGCCCTTAGCTCGAACGTTTTCCGGCGCGCCGTGCAGAGCGCGCCAAGCCAGACGATTTATTTAGGAGAACTAACTATCCTTGGGGCGAAGGTCGCAGGTTGCGCCGACTGCGACCGGTTGAACGAGGCGCTTCGTCACGTGCGCGGCGCCTTGGCGCTGCGCGGCAACGCTCTTTTCCTTCACCGGAGACGCTCATGCCTGACCTGACCATACCCACCGATGCGGGCGCCGTTGGCCCATCGCCCTCGACTAGCGGCGCCGGCTTGCCCGCCGGCTACAGCGAACGCCTGTGCAATGCCGACCTAGCGCCGCTACGCGATCAGCACTGGGGCACCTACAACATCTTCGCGTTCTGGATGTCGGACGTTCATAGCGTGGGCGGTTATGTCTTCGCGGGCAGTTTGTTCGCGCTCGGCTTGACGAGCTGGCAAGTGTTGATTGCGCTGCTGGTGGGCATCGGCATCGTGAACATGTTTGCCAACTTGATCGCGAAATCGAGCCAGCGCACCGGCGTGCCTTATCCCGTCATTTGCCGCGCGACCTTCGGCGTGCTCGGGGCGAACATCCCGGCCGTGATCCGCGGCCTGATCGCCGTCGCATGGTATGGCATTCAAACGTATCTCGCATCGAGCGCCTTCGTCATCGTTCTGCTCAAATTCGCTCCGCAGCTCATGCCGTATGCCGATGTCCATCGCCACGGGTGGCTCGGATTGTCCGCGCTCGGTTGGGCCGGCTTCATGACGCTTTGGGTGCTGCAAGCGTTCGTGTTTTGGAACGGCATGGAGACGATCAAGAAGTTCATCGACTTCGCCGGCCCCGCCGTCTATGTGGTGATGTTCATCTTGGCTGGCTACATGGTGACCCGCGCGGGCATCTCGAACATCAGTCTCAATCTCGGCACGGTGAAGTACCACGGTTGGGAAGCCTTGCCCGTCACGATCACCGCGATTTCGCTCGTCGTTTCGTACTTCTCGGGGCCGATGCTGAACTTCGGCGACTTTTCGCGATACTGCAAGAGCTATTCGAGCGTGAAGCGCGGCAATTTCTGGGGCCTGCCCGTCAATTTTCTCGCGTTTTCGCTGGTGACGGTGGTCACGACATCGGCGACGCTGCCTGTCTTCGGCGAGTTGATCACCGACCCCGTCGCCACGGTGGGGCGCATCGATCAACCGTTCGCCGTGGTGTTGGGCGCGTTGACGTTCATGATCGCGACCATCGGCATCAACATCGTCGCCAACTTCGTTTCGCCCGCGTTCGATTTCTCCAACGTCGCGCCCAAGCACATCAGTTGGCGCGCGGGCGGCATGGTCGCTGCGACGGCTTCGATCTTCATCACGCCGTGGAATCTTTTCAACAACCCGGCGGTGATCCACTACACGCTCGATGTGCTCGGCTCGTTCATCGGGCCGCTGTACGGCGTCTTGATCGTCGATTACTACCTCGTCAAGCGACAACACGTCGTGCTCGACGATCTCTATTCGATGTCGGAATCGGGCGCCTACTGGTATCGAGGTGGCGTCAATTGGCGCGCTGTGGCGGCCGTGCTGCCCGCGGCAGCCATCGCCGTGGTGTGCGTAATGACCCCGGCGCTTGCGCCCCTCGCCAACTTCTCTTGGTTCATCGGGGTTGCGCTCGCGGGCATTTTCTATGCGTTCGCGGCGCGCACAGTGGGTCGCTGATTCAAGACATTCCGCCATTGGAGGCGCAGCGCGATGAAAATCAAGCTCATCAATCCAAACACCACGGCGCGCATGACGGAAACGATGGCGCACTGCGCACGCGCCGTTGCGGCCGCCGGTACCGAAGTCGTCGCGGCCACATCGGCCATGGGACCGCCGTCGATCGAAAGCTGGTACGACGAGTCGCTTGCGCTGCCGGGCCTGCTGGCCGAAGTCGCGGCGGGCGAGCGCGAAGGCGTGGACGGGTACGTGATTGCGTGCTTCGGCGATCCGGGCTTGTTCGCGGCGCGCGAGCTCGCCCGCGGCCCCGTCGTCGGCATTGCGGAGGCGGCCATGCACGCGGCCAGCGTGATCGCGCCAGGCTTTTCCGTCGTGACGACGCTCGCGCGCACGACCGGCATGGCATGGCATCTCGCGGAGCGCTACGGTATGAAGCGTTTCTGCCGCTCCGTGCGCGCGACCGAGGTCCCCGTGCTCGAACTCGATCGGCCCGGCAGTGCGGCTCGGCAGTTGATCGTGGAGGAGTGCCGCCGAGCGCTCGAACAAGATGGCGCCGATGCCATCGTCCTCGGCTGTGCCGGCATGGCCGATCTGTGCCATGCCGTCGAGCGCGAGATCGGCGCGCCGGTCGTAGAGGGGGTGACGGCAGCACTCAAGTGGGCCGAGGCGCTCGTTTCCTTGAGACTCGGCACGGCTAAGCGCGGCGAGTACGATCACCCTTTGCCCAAGCGCTATGACGGGCCGTTGGCCGATTTCGGGCCGCGCGAGGCGCGAGGCGCGTGATCTGCTTGAGCCGCTTGCCGCCGCAGGCGGGCTCGCCCGACATACGAGCGGGGTGAGCCTCGATATCGGCCCGCTCGTATGGGCGCGAGGGGGTGTTTTATATACACTCATTGCACAGCGACGTATCGGTGCGCCGAGCGGCTTGCACGCTGCGTCGCGGCATCGTCGTCACCACGCTCGTAAAGAATCCTTGCTATGACATCCGATACCCGCTATCCCCGCGATTTGATCGGCTACGGCCGTCAACCGGTTCAGGCCGACTGGCCCGCAGGCGCACGCATCGCCGTCCAGTTCGTGCTCAATTACGAGGAGGGCGGCGAGAACTGCGTCTTGCACGGCGATCCGGGTTCGGAGCAGTTTCTCTCGGAGATCGTCGGCGCCGCGGCGTATCCCGCCCGGCACATGAGCATGGAGTCGATCTACGAGTACGGCTCGCGTGCGGGGGTCTGGCGCATCCTGCGGGAGTTCGAAAAACGCCGTCTGCCGCTGACGGTGTTCGGCGTGGGCATGGCCATCGAACGCAATCCAGACGTGGCGCACGCATTCGTCGAGTTGGGGCACGAGATCGCGTGCCATGGGTGGCGATGGATCCACTACCAAGATATGCCGCCCGAGCAGGAGGTCGAGCATATGCGGTTGGGGATGGAGGCAATCGAGCGTGTCACCGGGGTCCGGCCGCTCGGTTGGTACACGGGCCGAGATAGCCCGAACACGCGCCGGCTCGTCGCCGAATACGGCGGCTTCTTATACGACTCTGACTATTACGGTGACGATCTGCCGTTTTGGACGCAGGTGCAAGTGACGGGCGGAGAACAGCGGCCGCAGCTGATCGTGCCATATACGCTCGATACGAACGATATGCGCTTCGCGACCCCGCAGGGGTTCAACACGGCCGATCACTTCTTTGCTTATCTGCGCGATGCGTTCGACGTGCTCTATGAAGAGGGCGACGAAGCACCGAAGATGCTGTCGGTCGGTATGCATTGCCGGCTGCTGGGCCGCCCCGGGCGCTTTCGGGCATTGCAGCGCTTTCTGGACCATATCGAAGGGCACGATCGCGTATGGGTGGCCCGCCGTGTCGACATCGCGCGCCACTGGCATGCGCGCCATCCCTTTGAGCCTCTGATGGGCCGCCGCGCCGCATGAACCCGATGCAATATACGCTGGAACAACTCAATACGATGCCGCCCGACGCGTTCGAGGCTGCGCTCGCGGGCATTTTCGAACACTCTCCGTGGGTGGCCGAGCGGGCAGCTCGAATGCGTCCGTTTGCCAGCGCCGATGCGCTTTACGCGGCGATGTGCGAGATCGTCGGCAATGCAGGCGCCCAGCGCCAGCTTGCCCTTATCGATGCGCATCCGGAGTTGGCCGGCAAAGCGGCGGTGCGAGGGGAGTTGACTGCCGAATCGACGCGCGAGCAAAGCGGCGCCGGTCTCGCGCACTGCGCGCAAGAAGAGTTCGACAAGCTTCGGCGCTTGAACGAGGCCTACCGGGAAAAATTCGGCTTTCCGTTCATTCTGGCCGTGCGCGGCTACGATCGGGCCGGCATTATCGCCAATTTCGAAGCGCGCTTGAGCAACGCGCGCGAGGACGAGTTGCGTACGAGCTTGGAGCAGGTTTTTCGCATCGCCCGCTTCCGCATCGACGATCTCGTGACCGGATGACAGCGCGAGCGGCGAACGGCCGGCGGCTGCGCCCGCACGCTCGCCGCTGCGTGGCTACGCCGTTCCGAATAGCAGCATGAATGCAATGACAGACATGAAGGACGACAACGATGGCTCTTCCGATTCTCGACCCTAACGCGCCCGACTTCACACGCCGCTACGTGAACCTGGCCGATCCGCGACTGGGCGCGCAGGCGCTCGAAGCAAGCGACGAATTTTTTGCGCCGAAAGAGCGCATGCTCAATGCCGAGCCGGCCGTGTTCATTCCGGGCAAATACGACGATCACGGCAAATGGATGGACGGCTGGGAGACGCGGCGCAAGCGCACGACAGGATACGACTGGTGCATCGTGAAGCTGGCGCGCGCAGGCGTCGTAACGGGCTTGGACATCGATACGAGCCATTTCACCGGCAACTTTCCCCCGGCCGCATCGGTGGAGGCAGCCCACGTGCCCGGCGGAGCACAACCCGACGGCGACACCGAGTGGCGCGAGATCGTGCCGTCGACGACGCTGCAGGGCAATAGTCATCACTACCTCGCGGTCGCGGACACGCGCGCGTACACGCACGTGCGGCTGAACTTGTATCCCGACGGCGGCGTGGCGCGGTTGCGCGTATATGGGCAGCCCCAGGTCGATTGGGAGGAAGCGGGGCGCGACGCGCCGGTCGATCTCGCGGCGATGGAACATGGCGCGTATATCGTCGCCGTGAACAATCAACATTTCGGTGCCGCCTCGAATCTGCTGATGCCCGGCCGCGGCGTGAACATGGGCGACGGGTGGGAGACGCGGCGGCGGCGCGAACCGGGCAACGATTGGGCCATCGTCGCGCTGGCCAGGCCCGGCACGATTACGAAGATCGAAGTCGACACAGCCTTCTTCAAAGGCAACTACCCGGATCGCTGCTCGATCCAGGCGGCATACGTCAAGGGCGGCACGGACAGCTCGCTCGTGACCCAATCCATGTTTTGGCCGATATTGCTCGGCGAGCAGAAGCTGCAGATGGACAAACAACATTTCTTCGAAGCGGAACTGGCAGCAATCGGCCCCGTCACGCATCTTCGCTTGAATATCATTCCCGATGGCGGCGTGTCGCGACTGCGCGCTTGGGGCCAATTGGAATGAGCGGCGCCCGTACCAAATCGCTGACGATCGAGCCGCTGACGCGGGCGGCGTTCGAGCCCTTCGGCGACGTCATCGAGCTCGAGGGCGCTCGTCAGATTCCGATCAACTCGGGCACGACGATGCGTTATCACGATCTCGCACGCGTTGACGTGGGCGATGGCGGAGGGCGGCCGCTCATCAATGTGTTTCGCGGCCAACCGCGCACTATGCCGTTCGAAGTGACGATGCTCGAGCGTCACCCCCTAGGCTCGCAGGCTTTTTTGCCGATGACGGACCGGCCGTATCTGGTCGTGGTCGCCCCCGCAGGCTCGCTCGCGCCGGAAGCGGTCCGCGCTTTCGTGACGCGCGGATGGCAGGGCGTCAACTACGCAAAAGGGGTGTGGCACCATCCGTTGATCGCGCTCGATGCGATCAGCGATTTCATCGTCATCGACCGCGGCGGCGAAGGGGCCAACTGCGACGAACAGGTCTTGCCCGAGTCGCTGTGGCTTACCAGCGAGGCCATGGCGGCGGCTCGGCGATAGCAGGCCCGGCGTCTGCCCGCGCCATCACGCCCGCATCGTCATGCGGGCGTTTTTACATGCATGGCCAGATGGGCCCGCCGCGGCGTAGCCCTGCCGAACATCTGTCGTAGGAAATGGCTGACAAGCGCGCCGCCACGTATTACGTGAGGTTCAGCGCCGGCTGATTTGTTTTGACGCGGTGCTCGCCGATACTTTGATCACAGGAAAACGTTTCGCGCCACGCAACCGGGCACCGACGTTTCCAACTTCGAATCACCGGAGAGATCGCCATGAGCCGCTTCGCCCAAGACCTCCTCGAACTGCAACGTCTTTGCCTTGGCGGTTCGGGTGCGCTTACGCAACACCTGTTGCGCGAGATCGCTCGCAACCTGATCGCCGCCGGCGTTGCGGACGAGCGCGACGGCTGCTGATCTGCTCGGACCATAAGGGCAAACGTTTGCCTAAGCGACACTTTTTACGATGGAGCACCGGGTGGCCTTCCTTGCGATTGCCATACAGTCCGTCGACCTTTTATCCGAATCACCATTTTCTGGCGGAGACAGTCATGAACGGTAGCGAGACCCTCGAATCGATCCGCGAAATCAACCTGTCGTATCTCTCGCTCGCCCAGCGCCTGCTGCGTGCCGACCGAGAAGCAGGCGTGCAACGGCTAGGGTTGTCGACACAGGTGGCCGACATCATCGTCGACCTATCGGGCCCCCAGCTACTCAAGCTGGCCGGATGCGATCAACTCGTATGCTTCTTCCGCTTCAACGACCGCTCGATGTTCTCTGCATTGACGCCGCCGGCCGCGCGCGTGCCGGAAGGGGAAGGGCTCGACGCGCAGGCCGCGTGACGTCTGCCGTGCGGCGCAGCGAACCGCTACCGCGGCGCTTTCCTTGGCCGGCTAGCTAACGATTGCTCCTCGCTCGGCGCCCGAGCGGTGATCGGCGGTAACATTGAACGCTCGATCCACAACGTTCGCACGCTCGGCCGATGAACGCATTTTTCTGGTGGCTTCTCAATATAGGCGTACCGATTGCCGGGCCCGTCTGCATGCTTGGCCTGTTTTCAGTCACGCATGGGAAAGGGGTGGCGCGCCTCTTGATTTACGAGTCGCTCAAGGGTGGACAGCTTCTATGGACCACCATCGCTATTTCGGCGACGGCGATATACGAGAGTGCAACCGCGCTCGAACGACAAGTGGGGCCGGCTCCCCTATTCGAACTCGCAATCGCTGCGTTTCTGATGATCGCCTTCACGTGCTCGATGCTCGTGATGCTCGTCACCCTAAAGCAACACGATGACCGCGCGTTCGCCTTCGCGCACCGCCGGACGCAAGCCACCGCATGGCCGCTCCCGACTAGCATGCGTCTGCCTGAGGACGCAACGGTGAGCGCCGCGGTATGGCTGACCGGCGCAGCCGCGTTGTTGTTCGGGGCATTACATATGATTGTAAGCTGATTGAAGGGAATGTGTTACACTTGGGCACCTTGAAGGAGGAATGATGAACAGGCTACTCAATTTCGTCGGGTCCCAAGAGAACATTGATCGCTTCGCCGTCCGCTGGAGTGCAGGCGTGTCCATTTTTGCCGTCGCTACGGCTGCCGTGTTGGCGGTGGTTGCGCTTTTCAAATAAGCCCAACGCCGCAGCGATAAGCGGCGCAGTTCCGGCTGCGTCCGTTCAGTTCAGCCCCTCGGCTTGTCTTGGTCAGAGGGGTTTTATTTTTTCAGGCGCGCGCACCGCGTTTGCGCCGCCAGCCTGGCGGCAGCGCCCAAACGGCTAGTGCTGCGCGCGTGCGTTGAACCAGGCGGCCACCTTCTCGCGCTCCGCGCTCGTCATCTGCGTGACGTTGCCTAGCGGCATCGCTTTGAGCACCACCGCTTGTTGATACAGCCGCTGCGCGTTTTTCGAGATCTCGCCAGGTGTATCCAAGAGGACGCCTGCCGGTGCACTGCCCATTAGCGTGGGGTGCGCCGAGTGGCAAGCAACGCAGCGCTGCTGCAAGATCGGTTCGATATCGGCCAGCTTGACCACAGGCATGTTGGCCGCTTGCGCTTGTTGGGCCATGGGTTTGGGTAGCGTAATGGCCAGCGCCGCGGCCAGCAGGGCAATGCCGCCCGCAGGGAGATACCACAGCACTCGTCCGCGATGGCGCATGACGAAGAACTGGCGAATCAGCGCCCCGGCGAGCATGATGACGGTCAGCACGGCCCAGTTATAGGGGTGCGTGTACGTCATCGCGTAGTGGTTCGACAGCATCGCGAATACCACCGGGAGCGTGAAGTACGTGTTGTGCACGGAGCGCTGCTTACCGCGTTTGCCGTATACCGGATCGGGCGCGTCTCCCTTCAGCATGGCGTTCACCATCTTGCGCTGCCCCGGGATGATGACGAAAAACACGTTGGCCGACATGATCGTGGCCAGCATCGCGCCCACGATCAGGTATGCCGCACGGCCGGCGAATATATGGCAGGCGAGCCACGCGGCAGCCAACACGTAAAGCCCGACGATCGCACCGAGCAGCCGATCGTTGTGGCCCAACAGCCGACACAGCGAGTCGTAGACGATCCAGCCCGCGGCCAAAAAGCCGAGCGCAGCCGCAATTGCGACGACAGGCCCCATATCGAGGACGTTCTTGTCGATGAGATAGGTTTCGGGGGAACAAAGGTAGAGCACGGTGAACAAGCCGAATCCCGACATCCAGGTCGTATAAGACGGCCATTTCGACCAGTGCAGTTCCTCCGGCATTCGCGCGGGCGCGACCATGTACTTTTGCATATGGTAGAAGCCGCCGCCGTGCACATGCCACAACTCCCCGAATACGCCGCGCTCCGTGAGCGCTTGATCCTTCGGCTTCCTCAAGCTATTGTCCAGCGCAACGAAATAAAACGATTCTCCGATCCACGCGATTGCGACGATCACATGCAGCCAGCGAATCGCGAGATTCAGCCAGTCGGTGATGAAACCTTCCATGAAACGCCTCCAAAGCTCCTGATAATCGTTGGTATGGGGGAATCAGCTGCCGCGATAGGTGCTGTAAGCCCAGGGGGAGACTAGGAGCGGTACGTGATAGTGTGCGGTGGCGTCGGCAATGCCGAAGCGCAAGACGACGCGATCGACGAAGCGGGGCGTGGGCACGACGACACCGGCGGCAGCGAAGTAGTCGCCGGCGTCGAAGACGAGCTCGTATTCGCCCGCGGTCAATGCGTCGCCTTCGAGAAGCGGAGTGTCGCAGCGGCCGTCCTGATTGGTGACGGTCCGCTTGAGCGAGCGTCGTGCGCCGCCGTCGAGCTTGAACAGCTCGATCGCGATACCGGCGCCGGGACGGCCGTGCGCCGTATCCAGAACGTGGGTAGTCAGCTTGCCCATTCGCAGTTTTCCTCTTAGATGAATGCGAAAAGTAGTGAGGGCGGCTCGATCCGATGCGCAGGCGGCGGATCGAGGCTCCACAGCGCGTGGCTACATACCCGTCGGCGATTCGATGCGAGCGCCGTATCGCCATTCTATGAAGTCGGCGGCACTCGGCGCGCGTGCGATAGGAAAGATAAGAGCGGCCGCATGAGGCGAAGCGCCGCGCCGGCGCGAAAACGGCGAAATCGAATCAACATATCGGAACCGTGAAGGCGAGTATCGCACCTGCGTACATTGCCAGCGCTATTTTGGCTTCCGATCGTTATGCCAATCGTTTCAACCCGGAAGATCGAATGATCGCTGAACCGCCCCCGCGCGCGCCCCATGCCACTCGCCCCAAAACGATGCTCGTCAAGCATGCCGATGTGCTCGTCACGATGGACGGCGAGCGCCGCGAACTGCGCGATGCAGGGCTGTTCGTCGAGGGCAATCGTATCGTGGCGGTCGGCCCGTCGGGCGAGCTGCCGGGCGAGGCCGACCAAGTCTTTGATCTGCGCGGCCACCTCGTCATGCCCGGGCTCGTGAACACCCATCACCACATGTATCAAAGCCTGACGCGTGCGGTGCCGGCGGCGCAGAACGCCGAGTTGTTCGGTTGGCTGACGAGCCTGTATCGCGTGTGGGCGCATCTGACGCCCGAGATGATCGAGGTGTCGACGCTTACGGCGATGGCCGAACTGCTCCTGTCGGGCTGCACGACCTCGAGCGATCATCTCTACTTGTATCCGAACGGCAGCAGGCTGGACGACAGCATCGCGGCGGCGGCGCGCATCGGCATGCGTTTTCATGCGAGCCGCGGCAGTATGAGCGTGGGGCAGAAGGACGGAGGGCTCCCGCCCGATTCGCTCGTCGAACGCGAGGCCGATATCCTCTCCGACACGCAGCGCTTGATCGAAACCTATCACGACGAGGGCCGCTACGCGATGTTGCGGGTGGTCGTGGCGCCGTGCTCTCCGTTTTCGGTGAGCCGCGATCTGATGCGCGAGTCGGCTGCGCTGGCCCGCCGGTACGGCGTGTCGATGCACACGCACCTAGCGGAGAACGCGAACGACGTCGCGTACAGCCGCGAGCGCTTCGGAATGACGCCTGCCGAATACGCGCAGGATCTGGGCTGGGTCGGGGCCGACGTCTGGCATGCGCACTGCGTCCAACTCGATCCCGCCGGCATCGCGTTATTTGCGCGTACCGGCACCGGTGTGGCGCATTGTCCATGTTCCAACATGCGGCTCGCATCGGGCATTGCACCGATCCGGCGCATGCGCGATGCGGGTGTACCCGTCGGTCTGGGCGTCGACGGATCGGCGTCGAACGACGGCGCGCATCTCGTCGGCGAGGCGAGGCAGGCGCTGCTGCTGCAACGCGTGGGATTCGGGCCGGATGCAATGACCGCGCGCGAGGCACTGGAAATCGCTACGCTAGGCGGCGCTGCCGTGCTGGGGCGCGACGACATCGGTGCGCTGGCGCCCGGTATGGCCGCCGATTTCGTTGCATTCGATCTGAATCAGCCGAATTTTGCCGGCGCACTGCACGATCCGGTTGCGGCACTCGTGTTTTGCGCTCCGTCGCAGGTGACGATGAGCGTGATCAACGGCGAGGTCATCGTGCAAGAGGGCCGATTGACGACGCTCGAACTGCGGCCGCTGCTCGAGCGCCATAACCGGCTGGCACGCTCGTTGGGGGAAGCGGCGCGCCTCGCTTGACGGAAATCGCGCGCCGCTCTGCGAGTCGCGCTGGAGCCGGCGTTCGTGCCCGAGCCGGCGGGCCCGCGTAGCGCGTGAGCGCGCCGGCCGCAACGGTGCAGGCCGCCCCGTTACGGGCGATCGACGAGCGCGTGCGTTGCTTCGGCCACGAGACTGCGCAGCCATCGCACTTCGTCGGAATAGTGGCAGCGCTCGTGCCACAACTGGTAATACTGCATCGGCGGGAAGTCGAGGGGCGCGGGCAGCACGGTGAGCGGTAAGAATTTGGCGTAGTGGTCGGCGAACAGGCGCGTCGTCGTGAAGATGAGGTCCGATTTGACGAGCACGTACGGGGCGAGATTGAAGTACGGCAACGTGACGACGACGTGGCGCTTTAGCCGCTCGCGCGCGAGGTGGACGTCGATCGCGCCGCGCTGGCCGACCGAATACGGGGAAGGCGCGAGGTGCGGGGCGTTCAGATATTGATCGAGCGTGAGCGTCCCGCGTTTGGCGAACGGGTGCGTATTGCTCATGAGACAGACGATCTCGTCGACGAACAGATTCGACAGGTGCAACTGCTCGGGCGGTTCGGGCCAATTGCCGACGACGACGTCGAGCTTACCGTCTTCGAGCGCCAACTCGTAGTCGAAAGAGGGGCCGAGCGAATGGAATTCCAATTGAGCGTTGGGTGCGGCCTGCCTGAAGCGCTCGACGACGGTCGGCACGAACAGGACATTCAGATAGTCGGGACAGCCGATGCGGTAGCAACGAATCGACGTGGCAGGATCGAAGTTGTGCTGCTGGAAACGAATGCGCTCGATTTCGCGCAAGGCGTTTTGAACGGGCTCGAGCAGGCGCAGGCCGTATTCGGTTGGCACCATGCCCGACTTGCCGCGCACGAGCAGCGGGTCGCCCGTGATGTCGCGCAGGCGGCGCAGTGCGGCGCTGATAGCCGGTTGCGATTGGTTGAGCTTGACGGCTGCGCGCGTGACACTGCGCTCCATCAAGAGGGTGTGCAAGACGCGCAAGAGGTACGTATCGATCGCCTCGCGTTGCTGACTCATGGTTGCTCCAATATATGGTTAGGCTGATCGATCGTGGGTTCGGGTATGTGATTTTTAATATGTCTGTTAAAACGCGTCAAGCTCACATAAACCCGTGTGGCGCATAGGTCGAATCGAGCGCTCGCACGATATTGGCGGCTCGACGCTCGGGCGCGATTTGGGTATCGTCGGGCCCACGGCGCGGCAGGCGGAGGACGGCGAGCGGGACGAACCTCGCATGACGCGCAGCAGGAGAAACGGGGGCGATGGGCGAAGCGCACGTCGCATTGAAGCAGAAGAGCGGGCAGACAGCAGGAACGTTCGGCGACGGATCTCATGAGCAATCAATCAACTTTCCGCGATGCCGCGGGCGCGGGCCACGCCATCGTGCCGCGGCTGGCGCTGGCGGGCATCAGCAAGCAATATCCGTCGGTGCGCGCCAACGACGATGTGCATCTCGTCGTGGCGCCGGGTGAGATTCACGCGGTGCTGGGCGAGAACGGCGCGGGCAAGAGCACGCTGATGAAAATCATCTACGGCTCGGTGCGCCCCGATGCGGGCGAGATTCGGTGGGAGGGCGACGTCGTCGAGATCGGCAGCCCCGCGCAGGCGCGCAAGCTCGGTATCGGCATGGTTTTCCAGCACTTCTCTTTGTTCGAGACGCTGACCGTGGGCGAAAACATTGCCCTCGCGCTCGACGAGCCTTTCGACCTCGGTGCGCTCGGCAAGCGCATTCGCGAGGTATCGCACGAGTACGGGCTCGATATCGACCCGCAGCGGCACGTGCACAGCCTGACCGTGGGCGAGCGCCAGCGCGTCGAGATCGTGCGCTGCCTGCTGCAGCATCCGCGGCTGCTCATCATGGACGAGCCGACCTCGGTGCTTACGCCGCAGGCCGTGCGCAAGCTGTTCGATACGCTGAAACGATTGGCGCAGCAGGGCTGCAGCGTGCTCTACATCAGCCACAAGCTAGATGAAATCCAAGAGCTTTGCGATACGGCGACGGTCATGCGCGGCGGGCGCGTCACGGGCCAGGTCCGGCCTCGCGAGCAGACGCACGCTTCGCTCGCGCAGTTGATGGTGGGCCATGCGCTGCCCGATTACACGCGCCGTGCGCATGCGCCGGGCGCGGCGTTGCTGAGCGTCAAGCAATTGTCGGTGGCGAGCGACGACCCGTTCGGCACCTCGCTGGAAAACGTGACGTTCGACGTGCATGCCGGCGAAATCTTCGGCATCGCAGGCGTATCGGGCAACGGGCAAGCGGAGTTGCTCGCGGCGCTATCGGGCGAAAGGCGCGTGGCTGCCGCGGCAGATGCCGTCACGATCTGCGGCGAAAGCGCGGGCCGGCTCTCGGCCGGCGCTCGGCGCCGCCTCGGCTTCGCCTTCGTGCCCGAGGAGCGGCTCGGGCGTGGCGCCGTGCCCGCGATGTCGCTCGCCGAAAATGGACTCCTCACCGCGCATCGGCAAGCGGGCATGGTCCGTCACGGCTGGATCGGCGCGCGAGCGATCCGCGCCTTCGCATCGCGCTGCATCGAAGCGTTCGACGTGCGCTGCGGCGGCCCCGATGCGTTGGCGCAGTCGCTCTCGGGCGGCAACTTGCAAAAATTCATCGTCGGCCGCGAGCTGCTGCAGGCGCCGAAGGTGCTCGTGGTCGCGCAGCCGACATGGGGCGTGGACGTCGGTGCATCGGCCTTTATCAGGCAGCAACTACTCGATCTATCGGCCAAGGGAGTGGCCGTGCTCGTCATCTCGGAGGAACTCGACGAGCTGTTCGACATTTGCGATCGGATCGCGGTGCTCGCGCGCGGGCGCTTGTCGCCCTCGCGCAAGACGGGCGAGACCAACGCTGAAGAGATCGGCTTGTGGATGGCGGGCCTCTTCGGCGATCGCGGGGCTGCGCCGCCGGCGCAGCAAGCTGTCCATGCTTGAGGGCGCCGGCGCCGTGCCGACCCTTACATTCGAACTATCGACGCTCGCATAGACCATGTATTTTCCCTACCGAATCGAAGCCCGACCGACGCCCTCGCGAACGATGCAACTCGCGGTGCCGGCAATCGCCGCCCTGTTGACCCTCGCTATCGGGTTCGTGATCTTCGGCCTCGTCGGGCGCGACCCCGCTCAAGCGATGCACGCCTTTTTCGTCGAACCGCTCGCGAACGTCAATGGCTGGTCGGAACTGCTGCTCAAAGCTTCGCCGTTATGCTTGATCGGCCTTGGCCTCGCTATCGGCTATCGCGCCAACGTCTGGAACATCGGCGCGGAAGGTCAAATGCTGGCGGGCGGCATGGCCGCTAGCGGCGTCGCCATCCACTTCGATCAAGCGAGCGGCGGGTGGATCCTGTTCTCGATGATGGGCGCCGGCATCCTCGGCGGCATGGTTTGGGCCGCGATTCCCGCTTTCCTGAAAACGCGGTTCAACACCAACGAGATCTTGACGAGCCTCATGCTGACCTATGTGGCGACGCAATTGCTGATCTACCTCGTGAGCGGGCCGTGGCGCGACCCGCAAGGAATGAACTTCCCGATCTCGGAGATGTTCTCGGGCGATGCGCTCTACCCGACTTTCGGCGGCGACTGGCATTGGCATTGGTTGCGCGGTACGCGTCTGAATGCTTCGATTTTCGTGACCCTGGCGGCCGTGCCGCTCGCGTGGCTGTTCATGCGCAAGAGCTTCGCCGGTTTTCGCATGAACGTGGGAGGGCTTGCCCCGCTCGCCGCGCGCTATGCGGGCTTCTCCGATACGCGCACGGTTTGGATGTCGCTGCTCATCAGCGGAGCGTTGGCCGGGCTCGCGGGCATGGGTGAAATTGCAGGGCCGATCGGGCAGTTGCAGGCGAGTTGGTCGCCCGGCTACGGCTTCACCGCGATCATCGTCGTGTTCGTCGGGCGGCTGCATCCGCTCGGCATCGTGCTCGCGAGCTTGTTGATGGCGTTGCTGTATTTGGGGGGCGAGGCGGTGCAAACGTCGATGCAATTGCCGCAAGCGCTGTCGGGCGTTTTCCAGGGCCTATTGCTGTTTTGTTTGCTCGGAGCCGACTTGTTCGTCAATTACCGTCTGCGCCGGGCGCCCCGCGTCGCGCATGGATGAGCGCGCGAGATCCGACCGGGCGCGCGGTGCAAGCGCATGACTAGCCAATCGAAATAGAACGAATCATGGATATCCAACAAGCCGGCAATCTTGCTTCGAGTGCGGTCGTCGCCGCGATACCGCTGATGTTCGCGGGCATCGGCGAACTCGTCACTGAAAAGTCGGGGGTGCTGAACCTGGGCGTCGAAGGGATGATGTTGATGGGCGCGGTGACCGGTTATGCCGTCACGGTCACGACCGGGCACCCGTGGCTAGGCGTGGCGGCGTCGATGGCGGCCGGTGTCGCGATGGCGTTGCTGTTCGGCTTTCTCACGCTGACGATGCTAGCCAATCAGGTTGCGACCGGGCTTTCGCTCACGATCTTCGGCATCGGCTTGTCGGCCTATGTCGGCAAGCCGTATACATCGGCGTCGGTCAGCGCGACGATCGAAGCGTGGCCCGTGCCGGGGCTGGCCAAGCTTCCGGTGCTAGGGCCGGCGCTGTTCGCGCTGACGCCGCTGGGTTATCTCGCGTTCGCGGCCTTCGCACTCGTTGGGTGGTTTCTTTACCGGACGCGGGCGGGGCTCGTGCTGCGCTCGGTGGGCGAATCGCCCGCGGTGGCCCATTCGGTCGGCTTCCCGGTGATCGGCGTGCGCTACGGCGCGACGTTGTTCGGCGGCGGCATGGCGGGGCTCGCGGGCGGTTACTATTCGATCGTCTACCTGCATCTATGGCAGGAACAACTGACCTCGGGCCGAGGCTGGATCGCACTCGCGCTGGTCGTGTTCGCCACGTGGCGTCCTTGGCGCTTGCTGCTCGGCGCGCTGCTGTTCGGCGCGGTCACGGGCTTGCAGTTTTATGCGCAGGCGGTGGGTGTGCCGGTGCCGACACAGGCCCTCGCCATGCTGCCGTACTTGGCGACGATCGTCGTGCTGGCCGTCATCTCGCGCAACCCCAATACGATCAAGCTCAATGCGCCCGCTTCGCTTGGCAAGCCGTTTTTCGCGACGAGCTGAGCGAGCGAGGTCGGATCGACCGATTCCCCCACACCACTGGAGAAGTTCGATGAAAAGAAGAACGTTGCCACTGCTCGCCGCTGGTGCGGCGCTCGCGCTAGGCGCGGCCGTTGCGCCCGTCGCGCATGCGGCCGATGCGCCGGGCGTCGCTTTCGTTTACTTGGGCAACCCCGGCGATGCGGGCTGGACTTTCGCGCACGATCAGGGCTCCAAGCAAGCCGAGGCCAAGTTCGGCAACAAGATCAAGGTGACGCGCGTCGAGAACGTGCCGGAATCGGCCGACTCCGAGCGCGTGTTTCGAGATCTGGCGAACAAGGGCAACAAGATCATTTTCGGTTCGAGTTTCGGTTATCAGGATTTCGAGCTGAAAGTGGCGAAAGACTTCCCCGACACCGTATTCCTGCATGCGACGGGCTATAAGAAGAGCAAGAACTTCGGCACTTACGACGTGCGCATGTATCAAGGCGCTTATCTCGCGGGCATCGTTGCGGGCCACATGACCAAGACGAACACGCTAGGGTTCGTCGCGTCGGTGCCGATCCCGGAAGTCGTGCGCAACATCAACGCCTATACGCTCGGCGCTCGCTCGGTCAATCCGAAGGTCCATACGAAGGTCATTTGGATCAACAGCTGGTTCGACCCCGGCAAGGAAAAGCAGGCGGCGGAAACGCTGATCGGGCAGGGCGCCGATGTCCTGCTGCAGAACACCGATTCGAGCGCGACGCTGGCGACGGCCGAGGAGAAGAAGGTGCATGCGTTCGGGTGGGATTCGGACATGAAGAAGTTTGGCCCGAACGCGGCGCTCGGCTCGGTGGTAGCGCATTGGGGCGTGTATTACATGGCTGCCATCCAACAAGTGCTCGACGGCAAATGGAAAAATGACCCGGTGTGGTGGGGGCTGGCCCAGCAGGCAGTCGATCTCGAAGATCTGAACCCGTCCGTGGATGCTGCGGCGCGCTCGGACGAGAAGAAGGCGCACGATGCGATCGCAAGCGGTAGCCGCGACGTTTTCACGGGCCCGATCAAAGATCAAGCGGGCACGATCAAGGTGGCTGCGGGCAAGACGCTCACCGACGCGGAGCTCCAACGGCTCAATTGGTACGTCGAAGGCGTCGACGGTTCGCTGCCGAAGTAATGGCCTGCGTTCGCCAACGAGCGAGCGGGCGGCGCGTTCTGCGTCGCCCGGCTCAATCCTCCAAGCGCAGTCCCACCTTGAGGGTCACTTGCCAATGTGCGACGCTGCCGCCGTCGATATGCCCGCGCGTTTCGGTGACTTCGAACCAGTGCAAGTTGCGCAGCGTCTTCGATGCGCGTTCGATGGCGCAGCGCACGGCATCGTCGCTCGATTTCGTCGATGATCCGGTCAATTCGACGTACTTGTAGACGTGATCGTTCATGAGTCGGCTCCGCATTTCGTCGCAAATGGAACAACCAGTATAGGCAACGACGGTTGGGCGCGCCCGGGCAAGTAGCAGGGCGGCCCGCCTATCGGCAGGAGAACACGAAACGATGGAACTCGGATTTTGCGGGCCCGGGCTGATGGGGGCGCCGATGATTCGGCATCTGCTGCGCGCGGGCCATGACGTATGGGTCTGGAATCGCACGCGCACGAAGGCGCAAGCGCTGGCGGCCGATGGCGCGCGGGTCGTCGACGCGCCGTGCGACTTGCTCGCGCATGCCCAGGCGGTTTTCTTGTGCGTATCCGACACGCACGCCGTCGAGGAAGTCGTTTTCGGCCCCGGCGGCTTGCTGGCCGCACCCGGGGCCGGGTTGGGGCGCCTGCGCTGGATCGTCGATCATTCGAGCATCGCGCCCGCCGCGACGCGCGCCTTTGCCGCCCGCGCGGCTCAATGCGGAATCGGTTGGGTGGATGCGCCCGTGTCGGGCGGCGTTCCGGGCGCGCAAGCCGGCACGCTCGCAGTCATGGCGGGCGCAAGCGCCGAGGACATCGCCGCCCTCGCACCCGTCATGGCCGCATATGCCGCCCGCGTGACGCATATGGGCGAGGTGGGGGCGGGCCAAACGACGAAGCTTTGCAATCAGGCAATCGTTTGTGCGACGGTGGCGGGCATTGCGGAAGCGGTGGGCTTGGCCCATGCGGCGGGGATAGATGCGGCGCGTCTACCCGAAGCGCTAGGGGGCGGTTGGGCCGATTCCGTTCTTCTGCGCACCTTCGTGCCGCGCATGACCGAGGCGGGACACGCCCCGCTCGGTTCGCTGAAAACGTTTCAAAAAGATATCGATACGGTAGCGGACGCCGCCAGGGAAACGGGCGCGGTCATGCCCGTCGTGGGCGCGGTGCAGCAGATGTTGCGCTTGGGCGCGGCGATGGGGCTGGCGGATGCCGATTTGGCGGCCTTTATCGACATCGTCCAACCGCAGGCGAGCGCGCAGCGCGCCAAGCGGTAGCGCCCGCGGCTACCTATCAGCCGCGCCGCCAACTCAGGAGGCGTCAGCGAAACGAGCGCGGTGCGGCATCGCCCGCGTTTTGCCGCCGCGCATTGGGCGCGGCCACGCCGGCGCCGAATTCGGGGAGAACCTTCGCGCGCGCCCGGCTCGCGAAGACGAGAAAGCCGAACCCATTCGTTTCATACCAGTACCCGCCGTTCTCGAGGCCCTCGAGCGGCTGTTCGAGCGCGTTCGCGATCGACTCGAGACAGCGCCGGCGCAATTCGTCGACGTCAGGATAGGGCGGTTGCGCGCCTCGAACCGTGCACAGCAGAACGTCGAGCCCCGGCAAGACATGTTCGTAGAGCACGGGCTCATCCTGCGAACGGGCGCGCGCGATCTTCGTATCCAGCTGGACGAAAGGTTTGAACTGGCGCAGGACGGCGAGAAACGACTCCTTACTGTCCGCGCTCGCGCGCCTACGCTTTCTCGGGAAGGACATAAACATTCGCCTGAAAAAGAATTGCAAGAAACACAGCGTCCTCATGCGACCACTCCCGGCTCTCGCGCGCCGCACGTCCGATCTTTTATAGCATACGAAATCGGCATCTTCACGACCCGTTACGGTCCCGCTCGAACGATCGACGCGGTTCGCATGCAGTCATGCCGGAACGGGTGCGCGAGTCGTGTCGCGCTGCGCTCGACATCTATGGCAATAATAGGCCCGAGTTTCGTTCCCGTGCTGATCCAACTCATAAAAAATGCCGTTTTCTGTGGGCATGCGCGCTGGCATATCGTCCGTTGAAATATCTCGAAACAGCACGGATAATGGTTCGGTTTCACGTTTGCACGTCGTGCGATGCAAGCGCCGTGCCGTCGCACAAGCCTGCGGCGCGGCTCGCTCGACCCGTGCGAGACGACTCGATGGGCCGCCAAGGACGCATGAAACTATTCACGAAGGGACTGCTGCTGATCGCCGTGCCGAGCTTGATCGAGTTGGCGCTCGTCGGCATGCTGTCGAAGACGCAGGAGCAGGCTGCACAAGCGGGCCAATGGGCATCGCACAGCAAACAGGTGCTCTATCAGGCGTCGGCCATCGTCGATCCTCTATTGCGCGAGGCGTCGCGCGTGCGTGCGGGCCTCATCGTCGGCGATCCTTCGTTCATCGATCGGCATGTCGTGTGGGTCGATCTGGGCGATCGGCTGTCGCGGCTCGAGAGGCTCGTGGCGGACGATCCGCTGCAGGTCGAGCGGGTGCGGCGCATGCGCGAAGCCGTCAATGACTACCGGGCGCTGACGGACAAGGTTTATGCGGCGTTGCACGATGAGCAGCGCCTGCAATTGGCCTCGCTCGACAGTGCGCCGCTGCCGCCGCCTATCCAAACGTTTCGCGATGAACTGGGCGCATTCGTGGCCGACGAATCGCGGCTCGACGCCGAGCGCAGTTCGGAGCTGGCCGCCACGCGTGAGCAGCAGCGCTATGCGCTGATCGCCGCCATCGCGGGTTCGATGCTGATTTGGGCGATCGCGGCGCTGGCGTTCGCCGGCAACATCGGGCGGCGCCTGCGCACGTTGACGGCCAATGCGCAGCGGCTGGGGCGTTCCCAGGCGCTCGGCGCGCCGCTGGCAGGCGACGACGAATTGGCGCAACTCGACGCGGCGTTGCACCGGACGAGCCAACGCTTGACCGAAGCGGAGCACGATCAGGCTACGTTGCAGGCTACGCTCGAGATGCGTGCGCAAGAGTTGACGCAGGTGAACGATAATCTGCGCCAGCAAAAGCAGGACAACGACATGTTCATCTATAGTGTCTCGCACGATCTGCGCTCGCCGCTCGTGAACCTGCAAGGGTTCTCGCGCGAATTGCAAGTGTCGTGCGACGAGTTGCGCACGATGCTCGACGCCGCCCGCTTGCCGGAGGCGGAGCGCTCGCGCATCACGCGGGTGCTCGACGGCAATCTGAGCGAAGCGCTGCACTATTTGCGCACCGCGGTGGCACGTTCGGCCTCGATCATCGACGCGCTACTGCGGATTTCCCGCGCGGGCCGGCTCGAATATCAGTGGCAGCGCGTAAGCGTGGCCCGCGCGGTCGCTCGCGTCGTGGAATCGCTGCACCAGGCGATCGCCGAGCGCGGTGCGGTCGTGTCGGTCGGCGAGCTGCCGCCCGTGTGGGGCGACCCCACGGCGATCGAGCAGATTTTCGCCAATTTGATCGGCAACGCGGTGAACTATCTCGACACTTCCCGCCCCGGCCGCATCGAAATCGGCACGCTCGAGCAGCCGCAGCCCGAGGTCGGCGAACGAGCGCCTAGAATGCGAACATACTACGTGCGCGATAACGGGCTCGGCATTCCCGCCGCTTGCATGCCGAAAATGTTTAGCGCTTTTCAACGCTTGCACGGCGATCGGGCCAAAGGCGACGGCATTGGCCTCGCCCTCGTGCGCCGGGTGACCGAGCGGCACGGTGGACGTGCATGGGTCGAATCGACGGAGGGCGTCGGTTCGACTTTTTACGTGACGTTGCCAGAGCAGCCGTTGCGAATGACTTGATGCATAAGGCATCGAGCCGAATGAGCCAAAATTGAGCATGACCGAAGTTTCTCGCCAGGAAGGCGCCCGCGTACTCATCATCGATGACGACGAGGGCATTTTGCGCTTAGCGCGCAAGTCGCTCGAGCGCGCAGGCTGTCGCGTATTCGGCTATCCGAGCGTGAAGGCTGCGCACGCGCAGCTTGCCGCCGACGCGCCCGATCTGCTCGTGCTCGACTATCAACTCGGCAGCGCCGAGACCGGCCTCGATTTCTTCCGCCGCTTGCGCGCCGAGGGCGTCACGTTGCCCGCGATCCTCGTTACCGGGTTCACCGATGAATCGCGCGTGATCGAGGCATTGCGCGCGGGCGTATCCGACGTCGTGCCGAAGTCCGGCGGGTACCTCGACTATTTGCCGGAGGCCGTCGAGCGCGTCCTGACCCAGGTTCGATTGCAGCGTGCGTCGGCCGAGGCGTTGCTGCTGCGCGACCGCGAGGCGCATTACCGCAGCTTGTCGGAGGCGTTGCCCCATCTCGTGTTCACGAGCAATGCGCGCGGGGAGTGCGATTTCTTTTCGAAACAGTGGTATGCCTACACCGGTTTGGACGAGGCCGCTTCGCGTGGGCTCGGGTGGCTTGCCGCCGTCCACCCCCACGATCGTGATGTGCTGCGCCGCTCGTGGCTCGACGCCGTGAGCGGCGCGGCCGGGGCCGACTACCGGCACGAACTGCGCCTGCGTGCCGCCGACGGCACCTATCGCTGGTTCGACATGCGTATTGCCGCGGTTAGGGACGCGAGCGGTGGGGTCGGGAAGTGGTTCGCCAGTTGCACCGACATCCAGTCGCAACGCGAGGCGATGGAAGAGCGCGAACGGCTCTTGACGGCCGAGCAGTGCGCGCGCCAGACGGCGGAGGAAGCCAACCGGGCCAAGGACCGCTTCCTGGCCATGCTCTCTCACGAGCTGCGCACGCCGCTCACGCCCGTGCTCGCCGGCACGCGCGTGTTGGAAACGATGCCGGAGTTGCCTGGCGCGGCGCAGTCGTGCGTCAAGATGATTCGACGCAACATCGAACTCGAAGCGCGCCTGATCGACGATTTGCTCGATTTGACGCGCGTGGCGAACGGCAAGCTGCGGCTCGCGCTGGAAACGGTCGACGTCCACGACGTCATCGACAGTGTGCTCGAACTGTTTCACGCCGAGATCCAGGTGAAGGCGCTCGACGTGCACGTCGAGAAAAGCGCCAAGAATCATTACGTGCTGGCCGATCCGGCGAGGTTGCAGCAGATGCTGTGGAATCTCGTGCGCAATGCCGCGAAATTCACGCCCGACGGTGGCCATATCTACGTGCGCACGCGAGATGCGCGCATGCGCATCGAAGTCGAAATCGAGGACACGGGCATCGGGATCGCGCCGGAGCAGATCGGCAAACTGTTCAATGCTTTCGAGCAAGGCAGCCAACGCATGACCCAGCAGTTCGGCGGGCTCGGGCTGGGCCTTGCGATTACGAAGGCGTTGACCGATGCCCACGGCGGCTCGGTGAGTGCGCGCAGCCCCGGGCCGCATTGCGGCGCCACGTTCGCGATTGCGTTGCCGACGACGTCGGCGCCCGCTGCCGAGCCGGTGCCCCCGGTATCGGCGCGCGCCGCAGCCGATGAACGAATCGCCATTCTGTTGGTGGAGGATCACGTCGATACGGCCGACGTGATGGCGCATTTGATGCGCTCGCTCGGTCACGACGTAGCGGTAGCGGCGTCCGTCGCGGAAGCGCTCGCCGCCACGCGAGCGCGCACCTTCGATCTGATCGTGAGCGACGTGGGGTTGCCCGATGGAACGGGCCTCGATTTCGTCAGTTCGGTGCGCCGCAGCTCGCAGGTGCCGGCCATTGCCTTGACGGGCTATGGCTCGGACGAAGACATACGGCGGTGCCTAGCGGCCGGATTTACAGCCCATCTGACCAAGCCGGTCAACTTCTCGCAATTGGAAGTGCTGATACAGCGCACGGCCGAGGCGAAAGGCCAAGGCGGGGCGCCGCAGCGCGCGGGATAGGCGCGCGTTTCGGTGTTTGCGCGGCGGGCCCGCTCGGGGTATCGCCGAGCGAAGCTATCGCTGCCTCATCGCTTTGCTCAACGCTGCTTGAGCACGTCGCGGATCTCGCGCAACAAGACGACGTCTTCCGGCGGAGCGGCGGGCGCCGCCGGCGCGGCTTCCTCGCGCTTGCGCAGCGAGTTCATGAATTTGACGATCGCAAACACGATCAGCGCGAGAATGGCGAAATTGATGACGGCCGTGATGAACGAGCCATAGCCGAACACGGCCACGCCGGCCGATTGCAAGTCTTTGAACGAATCGGCGTTGCCTTTGAAGGAGGGCGGGATATCGCCGAGGCGCACGAACTTGTTCGAGAAGTCCAGGCCGCCCGTGGCAACGCCGACGATCGGCATGATGAGGTCTTTGACGATCGAATTGACGATCGTGGAAAACGCGCCGCCGATGATGACGCCGACGGCCAGGTCCATCATATTGCCTTTGACCGCGAATTCCCTGAATTCCTTGACGATACCCATCGTTTTTTCCTCCTTGCTTGACTGGGTTGTAGGCGCACGCATCGAGCGGCGCAAGGCGCACGCCATCGCGGCCATGATAGCGAACGGTCGATCAGTGCGGGAGGATTTTTGGCGCGCGCCGGCGCCCGTCAGGCATTCGAATTGTCGGATAGTCAATCCTTCGGGTGTTTCATCTCTCAGGTCTTATAGGCGAGTCTCAGGCCGCCCCAATGGCGGCCGTGCACGACGATCGGCGCGGAAGCGTCTTTCATGATCGCGAATGCGCCGCCGCCCATGTCGCGCCGGTAGGTCTGCAGCAGGAACGCCTTGGTGTGGCTCGCAGCCGCAAGTCCGGTGCGGTCGTTGAAGATGCGTCGGTTCCGGCAGTTGGCCGCGTTCCAGACCGGTTCGCCTGGGCGCTGCGGCTGCGAAAACTTGCGATTGTGCGTCGGCAGATAGCCACGCACGTCCACTGCCGCGCAAAACGCCACGCGCTCGTCGAGCGCAAGCAGGGGTTCTTGGATATCGGGGAGCACGCGATCCGTGAATGAGGCGAATTGCGTCATGAACTGTTGCGGATCGGTGCCTGCGATCGGTGCGTAGTTGGCGTCGAAGAGCGCGGCTTCCGTGATCTCGCCCCGCGCGAGCGCTTGCTCGAAGCGTTGGCCGATCAGCGCCGCGGTGCGCTGCGCGGCTTCGATGAAGCGGGTGTCGGGCGTTTCCACTCCGGCTGCGGCAGTCAACTCGATCAGCGTTTCGGACACGGTCAGGAGCGACCCGATACGGTCCTTCGCCTGCAAGAAGTTTTCGCTCGATTGCTCGACGCCGCTTGCCATCTCGCCTACTTGCTCCTCGAGTTGGTGGCACTGCGCCTCGATGTCGTCGGTCAGCGTGGCGATCTGCTCGGCCTCTTCATGCAATTGATTGATGGCGGTGCCGGTCGATTGCACGATGCCGCCAATCGTCGCCGACCCTTCCCGGACGCGATGCGCCCGCGCGGTGTTTTCGGCGCCGTCGGCGATGAGCTGTTCGGTCTGCTGCGTCAGACGGGCAAGCGTCGCTTCGATCTGCGCCGTGGCCTGTGCAGTTTTGCTCGATAGGTTTTTGACTTCCGCCGCCACCACCGCGAAGCTCTTGCCCGATTCGCCGGCCCGGGCCGCCTCGATCGCCGCGTTGATGGCGAGCAAGTGGGTTTGCCGCGCGATCAGCGAAATCTCTTCAGAAACGGTGCTGACGTGATCGAGCGCCTCGCGCAAAGCTTCGATTTGCGTAGCAATGCCCGTCACGCCTTCGACGAGTCCGTGTATATCCGATAGCGATGCGTCCAGCGTTTGCCGCGATTGCTCGACGGCGCCCGACGCCTCTCTGCTGACGACGCGTACTTGCCGCGCGGCCTCGGCGATACGCTGATTGCCTTGCATCGTCACCGATGCCGATTCGCGCAAAGAGCGGCAAACGTGAGCATGGTGGGCGACGCGGCTCGCAACTTCTTCGACGTGGCCGGAGACATCGCATATCTCCATGCCGAGTTTGCTCGCGTGCTCGGCGATGTCCGCCACGAGCGAACGCGCGGCGCTACGCCGGCGCAAGATCAAGCGCATGAAGGTCTCCTTTGGGCGGATCCCGTTCGATCCGCCGCTCTGTCGTTCGTCTATTGCCGCCGCGAAATGCGGCTTGCAGCCCATATCTAACCAAGTCAGCTTACGTGACGCTTACGCGCCGGTGCGCGATCCTGGCACCGGTTCGGGCGAGGCGTCGCCAGGCTGTCCTCTGTGTTTACGGACGGCATGGGGCTTGGCTGAAGGGGGGAAGTCGATAGTATGACAATAGTGCTTCCAGCCATTGCGCATTCGTCTCGAAACGCTTAGATTGCGCGAGAACCTTCGCACGCACGACGCGCCCGATAGACCTCTCGCAGCAGGCCGGGACCATTCGACGCTCCACCAGAAGAGCCGACAGTGCGCGCATTACCACCACCACGCAGAGGGGGACCGTGCCACGCTTGGGCGACCAGCGCGCGCACGACGTAGCCATGTTCAAACGCTTTACGATTCGCGGCGGGCTGACGCTCACGATCGCGGGCTATACGCTCGCGCTGATGGCGGCAATGGCCGCCGGCATGTTGGGTCTGAAGCAGAGCAACGATGCTCTGCAGCAAATGTACGCGACCGATACGGCCGCGCTGACGCATTTGAAGACGAGCTCCGAGCGCATGCTCCAGGTGCGCCTTGCGCTCGGCAGCTACGAGACCCTATTTTCGATGGGCAAGGCCGGTGACGACCTGCTGCCCAAGGCGCATGGCGTGCTCAAGGACAGCGATGCGCAATGGGCCGAGTATTTGAAGAAGCCGCGTGACGAGAACGAGTCGCGGCTTGCCGACACCGTCACGGCGGCGCGCACGGCGCTCGTGAAGCAAGCGATCGAGCCGGAGTTTCAAGCGCTCGAGCAAAATGACTTCAACACGTTCCGCACGCTTCAGGGGCAGACTGCGAATGACCTCTACGCCCGTTACGAAACGGCGATCGGCGAACTCGAGGCGTTGCAGGTCACACATCAGGAAGCGCGCTATGCGGCGTCCCAAGCGCTCTTTCACACGCTGGCGACGGGGGCGGCGATCATCGCGGCCATCGCATTCATCATCGGGTTGTTCGCGCGCGCGGCGCTCGTCGCAGCCGTCGTGCGGCCCATCGACAGTGTCGTGCGCCACTGCGAGCGCATCGCGTCGGGGGACTTGACGGGCGCGATCAACGCCACCAGCAACAACGAAATGGGACGTTTGCTGATCGGCCTGCAAAGCATGCAGGCGGCGCTCGTGGCGACGGTGTCGCGCGTGCGCACCGGTTCGGAAGCGATCATGCACGGTGCGCGCGAAATCGCGACGGGCAACGCCGACCTGTCGCAGCGCACCGAACAGCAAGCGGCCTCGTTGCAGGAAACGGCGTCGAGCATGGAGCAATTGACCTCGACGGTGAAGCTCAACGCTGCGCACGCGGTGGAGGCGAGCGGCCTCGCGCACGATGCGTCGGAAACGGCGGCTCGCGGCGGCGAGGTCGTGAGCGACGTCGTGCGCACGATGGAGGACATCGCAACGAGCTCGAACCAAATCGGCGACATCATCGGCGTGATCGAGGGCATCGCGTTCCAGACGAACATCCTTGCGCTGAACGCGGCCGTGGAAGCCGCACGGGCCGGCGAGCAGGGCCGCGGCTTCGCGGTGGTGGCGGGCGAAGTGCGCAGCCTCGCGCAACGCAGCGCCAGCGCCGCGAAGGAGATCAAATCGCTGATCGCGGCTTCAGCCGACAAGGTGCAGGCCGGCAGCGCACTGGTGGGTCGCGCCGGTCAGACCATGGGCCAAGTCGTCGCGGCCGTGCATCGCGTCGCCGACATCATCGGCAAGATCAGCGCGGCCTCCGGCGAACAATCGACGGGCATCGAGCAGATCAATCTCGCAGTGGTGCAGATGGACTCCGTCACGCAGCAAAACGCTGCGCTCGTCGAGCAGGCTGCTGCGGCGGCGTCCTCGCTGCAGGAGCAGGCGGCGCAGCTCGATGCGGCCGTCGCCGCATTCCGCGTCGAAGCGTATGCGCTCGAAGCGGCGCCACGCGCGGCTACGTCCCGAGTCGCGCACGATGCGCACACCGCGTTGCCGGCGCTGGCCGGCTGAAGCCGTGGCGCCAAGCGCCGGTTTCGCAGCGACGCTCGGCACGGGCCGTGGCGCACGGCGCATGCGTTCGCTCTGACGAGCGCGTGCGCCGTGTTAGCGGGCGGCAACGGGCCGTGGTCCAAGCGTTGAGTGAAGAGCGTGCGGGGGCGATCCGGGCGCCGGTCCGTCAGACTTTGCTCTGCGTTTCGTCGAACTGGTAATCCTCAGGTCGCGCACGCCGAGTCAGCCGCCGAAAGGCGAACGAGAAGCCGGGCCACAGAGCCGTGTTCCTGCCGCGCGCGGACAAGTACCAACTGCGGCAGCCGCTCATCCAGACGGTTCCTTCAAACGCTTTCCGAATCGTGTCGTTATAGGCCTCTTGCACGTCGGCGCGGACCTCCATCGTCCTCGCGCCGCGCCGAACGAGCAATTGCAGGCAGCTTGCGATATAGGCGATGTGCGACTCGATCATGTACACCATCGAGTTATGGGCGAGGCCCGTATTCGGGCCGATCATCATGAAGAAGTTCGGAAAGCCGGCAATGCTCGCGCCGAGATAGGCGTGCGGCCCCTCGCTGCGCCATTGGGCATCCAGATTCGCCCCGCGCGGGCCGAATAGGGGAAACGGCGCGCCTGCGTCGGCCACGTCGAAGCCCGTGCCGCAGATGATCGCATCGACGCGATACTCGCGCCCGTCTTCGGTCACGATGCCGTCTTCGACGACTTCACGAATCGGCGTTGTCACCAAATCGACGTTCGGTTGCACGAGCGCGGGGTAGTAGTCGCTCGAAAGGAGCACGCGCTTGCAGCCGAGCAGGTAGCTAGGCGTGAGTTTGGCGCGCAACGCCGGATCTCTCACGCGGCGTTCCAGATAGCTGGCGGCAAAGCGCATCGGCGCTTTCATCCATTTAGGATTGACGATGAAGGCGAGCGCGCGTGCTTCATGGCGCCAATAGATCGACCAGCGCGCGAGCCGCTGGGCCCAGGGCGCCCAGCGAAACAGACGCTGCACTCGTGGATCGATGGCACGGTCGGGCCGGGGCATGATCCAGGGCGGCGTGCGTTGAAATACGTGCAGCCGCGCCACGCGCGCCTGGATGCGCGGGATGAACTGCACGGCGCTGGCGCCGGTGCCGATTACGGCGACGCGCTTGCCTTCGAGCGGATACGCGTGGTCCCAGCGAGCCGAATGAAACAGGGCGCCGCGGAAGCGATCCAGTCCGGCGATCGCAGGCATCGCCGGGCGCGAGAGCGGGCCGCTGGCCGCGATGAGGACGTCGACTTCCACGGTTTCGGGCGCGTTCTGCGTGTCATTCGGTGCGCGGCCGCTCGTGGCGCCGGGCCGGCCGTGCTCGGTCGCGACGACTTCGAGACGCCAGATTCGGCGCAGGTCGTCGAAACGCGCTGCCGCCACGCGCGCATTGCAGCGAATCAGTGGCGCCACGCCATGATCGTGCGCGCAACGCTTCAGGTACGCCAAAATTTCCTGCTGCGAAGCGAACGTACGCGTCCACGACGGACTGGGCGCGAACGAGAACGAGTACAGATGCGAAGGGATATCGCACGCGGCCCCGGGATAGGCATTGTCTCGCCAGGTACCGCCGATCTCGGCGGCGGCTTCGTAGACGGTCACGGAGGCGAGCCCCATTCGGCGCAGCCGGATCGCCATGCCGATGCCGGCGAACCCGCTGCCGACAATCGCGACACGCAGGCCGATCGTGCTCGAGCCGCCCACGTTCAGGTGTCGCTCCAGCCGCCCGAATCGTCGTTGCCGAAGTCGACCCCGCCGCCGCTCGCACCGCTATCGCCGTCGTTCCAATCGTTCGACCCTTGGCCAAAGTCGACGCCGCCCGTGTCGCCGCGCTCCGCTGCGCGGCGGCGGGCCGCGTCGTCGTCGACGACGACCTCGCGTTCGATCACGCGGTCGCGTCCATGCGAAAGCGCTTCGCCGAGCAGCACGCCCGTGAGGAGCCCGCCCATGCCGCCGCCGCCTTGTTGGACGATGACCGGCGGCTGTTGCTGTGGTGGATAGGGTTGTTGCATGCCGTAGGGGGCCTGCTGTTGCTGCAAGCGCTCGGCTTCTTGCGCATAGGGCGACGGGTTGCCGCCAGGCGTGGGCGAGTTAGCGTCGGAGCGCGTGGGGTCGGGCCGCCCTTCGGTTCGGGCTCGAAGGCTCTCGAGCTGGCGCGCCAGGTCGTCGAGCTGATAGGTTGGCACCGGGTTGCCCTTGTTCGACAGCGATTCCACGAGCGCGCGCAACTGGTTCTCCACGCCTTCGACTTCGCCGGCCAGCGTTTCATGCCCCTGGGCGCTCGAGAGCCGCGCGTCGAGCTTGAGCGAGCGGGCCGCGTTGAGCAACTCCGTCGCGCGCTTCAACTGGGACCGGCGCTCTTCGTCGGCACGGCCGTCTTCGTTCGAACGCGCGCGGCGCAGCGTCCAGCGCAAGACCAGGACGATGGCGACGATCAGGACGGCCAGGCCGATCCATGCGGCCATCGACGGGCCATGACGCGTGGGCGCCGGTGCGGACGGCAATGCTTGAGCGAACGGATTGGCCGCGCTGTGGGCCGCGGCGGCGGGCGCCGGGACGCTCGTGCGATTGGCGGCCGCGCGCACACGCGCTTCGACTTGCGCGAAGCGGGACGCGGTCGTGAATCGCAACTGCGGATCGAGCGACTTGGCCTGTTCGATCTGTGCGAGCGCATCGGCATAGCGGCCTTCGTTCGCGAGCACCTGGCCGTACAAATAGTGCGCATGCGCATTGTTCGGATGCTCGGCGAGCACCTGCGAGAGCTCGGCGTCGGCTTGCTGCCAATTGCCTTGCGCCATCGCGCGTTCGACTTGACTCGCGCTCGGCGCGGCGAACGCCGCACCGGACGCGAATAGCAGGGCGGCGAACGCGGCCGCGAGGAATGTCTTCATTGACTCAACCGGGCGCGAACGCCCGTCTCCGTAACCATCGACCTGTTTCGGCCCGCGCGCGGCGGCCGGCGCGTCCGCTCGGACGGACCGGCCGCCGCGTCGCCGTGCGTCATTGCGCAGGCGTATTCGTGTTCGCGTTCATCTGCTGCTTGAGCGCGGCAAGGCGGTCCTCTACGGACGGACCATGATCGAGCGCCGCCAATTTGTCCTCGAGCGCCTTGCCCGAGGACGTGTCGGCCGAATTGAGCCGCGCGTCGGAGCGGGCGTTCGAGAGCGCGACCTTGTCTTCGAGCTTACGGAAATCCTCCGACAAGTTCTTGCCGCCAATGCCGCCCAGAGCGGTGGCCGCGACATCCTTGGCTTGCGCAATCTCTTGCTTCGCTTGAAGGATGCTCGAGCGAGCGTTCAAATCGTTGCGGCGCTGGCGCATATCGGCGATCTGGGTTTTCAATTGATCGACTGACGGCTCGAGCGTCGCCAGTTCCTTGGCGAGCGCATCGCGTTCGGCCTCCGCGTTCGCTTGCGCGGCCAGCGCTTCGCGTGCAAGGCCTTCGTCGCCCGATTGCAGGGCACGCTTGGCGCCGTCTTCGTACTTCTTCGCCTTTTCGGCGGCGGCGTCACGCTTGCTTTGCTGCGTCGCGACTTGCGCTTCGATCTCGATCAGCGCGTTTTCGGCTTTCCCGATGCTGTCGTCGAGCTCGCGCACGATTTGGCGTGCATCGCGCGAGGGGTCCTGCACCGACTCGGCCGCATCGTTGAGCAAGCCTTTGACAGTACGCGAAATTGAGTCGAATAACGACATGAAATCCTCCGTGAAATGATGTCGGCGCCGAATGCAGGCGGCGGCGATTCGGGCATGCCCGACGCTCTATGCTACGCCGCGTTGCGACCGGCGGCGCGGCGCGAGCCGAACGGCGCATCGCGCTTGCCGAATGTCGGGACGCGCGGCGCAATTGCAAGAGGCGCAAGACGCGCAAGCGGCGCGTAGCCGTGCGTTCCCCGTAGCGCCGCTCGCGATAGTACAGCAGGGTATGGTTAAAACCGGCTTAAATCGCGCGACTCGCTGGCGATCGCTCGGGCGACGGCCGCTTCGTCCTCGCGATCGGGACCAGGCTGGGCGGGCGCGTCCGCCTCTGCCGCGAGCGCCCGCGCCACGGCGGCGGCGACGGGCAGTACCGCCGGCGCCACGTCGCTTTCTGGCTCGGTTTGCGGGGCGCTGGGCAGAGTAGTCCCGTTCGGCGCCAGGTTTGGCGCCGGAGCGCCTAGTTCGGGAACCGGTCGTTCGGCGCTACCGTCCGTTTTCCCGGATGAGCCACCTTGCACGAAGGACCCCGGCCGCGTCGCGGACACGGTGGGCGCTGCGTTTCCCTGCTGCTCCGGCAGTCCCGCCAGACGCCGTAGCAGGTCGTCATCGACGATGTGATGGTGGGCGGCCGCGCCGAGCCGGTCGACGAGCCCCGCCGCACGTACTTCTTCGCCGGTGTCGTCGAAGGCGAGGAGGGCGCGCCGCACGAGTTCGCTCAAGCTAATGCCCATGCGCTGCGCGCGCGCGGCGAGCACGCGCTTTTGCGCAGGCGTGACGAAGACGACGAGACGTTCGCTGCTCTGGCTCATGATAGGCTCGCTGGCATCGAAAGCGGAAAAGCGGGGCGGGGCGGCGATGTTCCTCATGATAAAGCGGCAGACGCTGCCCTCAAACGCACCCGAGCGCGATATTCGTGCGCCATCAATCACTTATGCGTGTTTTCTGCCACTTCTCCACAGGCCTTTCAACATTTTCTGTTGATAACTTGCCGCTATCGGGCGAATGTGCCGTTCCGTGCGAATTCTTACAAAAAAAATTCCGGTGCCGCGGCGGCGATTTAATTAAAATGCGCTGTTGCCCCGCGCTCGGCGGTTCGCCGCCGAAGGCGGCCAACCTCACGATTACATACATTACGAGTCACGCTGCGAGCACCGCTCGCGGCGAAGAGGCGCCGAGAGCCGCGCCATTCATGCCGTCATGCCTATCATCAAAAGACCGCCTTCCGATGGCCGCCCGGCCGACCGAGTTCCTCCCCGCCCCTCCGAAAATTCCCGCAGCGCTCGTCGCTCGCTAGGTGGGCGGATCGCGTTGACGTTCGTGGGCCTCATGGCCACCGTTGCCGTCGTTGGTGCGCTGATCGTCGGCTATGCGCTGATCGTCATGGCCCCGCAACTGCCCTCGCTGGAGGCGTTGACCGATTACCGCCCGAAAGTCCCGTTGCGCATCTATACGGCGGATCACGTGCTGATTGGCGAGTTCGGCGAAGAGCGGCGCAGCTTGGTTCGTTTCGCGGACATTCCCGACGTGATGAAGAAAGCGGTGCTCGCCATCGAGGATTACCGTTTCTACGAGCACGGCGGCGTCGATTTCATCGGCATCTTACGCGCGGGCACCGCCGACCTGCTGCATGGCGGCGCCTCGCAGGGCGCGAGCACGATCACGATGCAGGTGGCGCGCAATTTCTTTCTGTCGAGCGAGAAGACGTACACGCGCAAGATCTACGAGATGATGCTCGCCTATAAGATCGAGCGCGCGCTCACGAAAGACCAGATCCTCGAGTTGTACATGAACCAGATCTATCTGGGCGAGCGCGCTTACGGCTTCGCCGCCGCGGCGCGCGTGTATTTCGGCAAGGATCTGAAGAACATCACGCTGGCCGAAGCGGCGATGCTGGCCGGCTTGCCCAAGGCGCCGTCCGCCTACAACCCGGTCGTCAACCCCAAGCGCGCGAAGATTCGCCAGGAGTACATCCTTAAACGCATGCTCGATCTGGGCTACATCACGCAGCCGCAGTACGACGAGGCCGCCAAGGAGCCGATTCGCACCAAAGCCGCCGGCAGCGAGTACAGCGTTCACGCCGAGTACGTGGCCGAGATGGTGCGGCAGATGATGTACGCGCAATACAAAGACGAGACGTATACGCGTGGCCTGAGCGTGACGACCACCATCGATTCGGCCGACCAGGACGCCGCGTATCGCGCCGTGCGCAAAGGCGTCATGGACTACGAGCGCCGCCATGGTTATCGCGGGCCGGAGGGGTTCGTCGAACTGCCGGCCGCGGGCGACGATCGCGACGAAGCGATCGACGATGCGCTCTCCGATCATCCCGATGACGGCGAGCTCGTCGCGGCCGTGGTGACGGGCGCGAGCCCGAAGGAAGTGACGGTGCAATTCGTCGACGGCGGCTCGGCCAAGGTCACCGGCGAGGGGTTGCGGTTCGCCGCATTCGCGCTCGGCCCGCGCGCGTCTCAGGCGCAGCGCATCCGACCCGGCTCGATCGTGCGCTTGATGCCCGATGCGAAGGGCAATTGGCAAATCACGCAGCTTCCTCAAGTGGAGGGCGCACTCGTTTCGCTGGCCCCGCAGGACGGTGCGGTACGCGCCCTCGTGGGCGGCTTCGATTTCAACAAGAACAAGTTCAACCATGTCACGCAGGCGTGGCGCCAGCCGGGTTCGAGCTTCAAGCCGTTCATCTACTCGGCGTCGATCGAGAAAGGGCTCGCACCGGCAACCATCATCAACGACGCTCCGCTGTATTTCCCGCCTAGCACGCCCGGCGGCGATCCCTGGGAGCCGAAGGACGACGACCAGCCGGAAGGACCGATGTCGATGCGCGTCGCGCTCGAGAAATCGAAGAATCTGGTGTCCATTCGAATCTTGTCGTACATCGGCACCAAGTACGCCCAAGATTACGTCACGCAGCGTTTCGGCTTCGACGCCGATAAAACCCCGCCGTATTTGCCGATGGCGCTCGGCGCGGGCCTGGTCACGCCGCTGCAGTCCGCCGCGGCGTATTCGGTGTTCGCGAACGGCGGCTATCGCGTCAATCCGTATCTGATCGCGGAAGTGGACGATGCGCGCGGGCAACCCGTTTCGAAAGCCCAACCGATCGTCGCGGGTCAAAACGCGCCGCGCTCGATCAGTGCGGCCAACGCCTACATCATGAACAGCCTGTTGCACTCGGTGGCGACCGCCGGCACGGGGGCGGGCACGAACGCCCTGCATCGCAGTGACCTTTCGGGCAAGACCGGTACGACCAACGATGCGAAGGACGGTTGGTTCGCGGGCTATCAGCCAACGCTCGTTGCCGTGGCCTGGATGGGCTACGATCAACCGAAGAGCTTGGGGAGCCGCGAGTTCGGCGCGCAGCTCGCCTTGCCGATTTGGGTGGACTACATGAGCCGTGCGCTGCGCGGCGTGCCAGATCAGCCGATGCCGATGCCCGAAGGCGTCGCCACGGTCGCAGGCGAAATCTATCTGGCCGATAAGATCCCAGGAAACGGCTTCGTCGCAAGCATCGGCACCGATGCCGGCACAGCGCTGGCGGGCACCGGGGCGAGCGATGCGGTCGGCTCGGTGGGCCCCGCGGGTTTGGCCACGCCGGACGTGAGCAAGCAAGAGCAAAAGCAGATTTTGAATCTGTTCGAGGACGGCCGGCCGTAACGCGCGATACGCACGCGGCTAGCGTGCGTATCGCCCCTCGCAAAGCCCCGGCTGCCTCGCTATGCCTCGAACAATGCGCGCGAGAAAAATTCGTTGTGCGTACAACCGCTTAGCGCGATCGCCCAAAGCTTATCAACAGCTCTGTCAACACAATCTGGGGATAAGTCGAGTCCCTGCCCGTCACGCTTGCGTGGCAAGAAGCGGCGAGGAGGCGCGAAACGATGCGCTCGAGTGCAGTGGCGCTTATGTCCGCACCGATTGGACCTGCGATGCGAAGGTGGCGGGGTCGGTATTGGAGCCGCACAGCAGCACACCGACGCGTTTGCCCTGCAACGTTTCGCGCAGCGGGCCGAGCAGCGCAGCCGTGGCCGCCGCGCAGGCCGGCTCGACGGCGATTTTCAACTGCGTGAATAGCTTCAGCATGGCTGCGCGCAACGCGTCGTCGGATACGGTCACGAGCCGATCGATATGGCGCCGGCAGAGCTCGTAGCTGTATTGCTCGGTATGCGGCGCCATCAGCGAATCGGCGATCGAATGCATCGGACCCATCTTGATCGTGTGGTTGGCGGCGAAGCTCTTGTTCATGGCATCGGCGCCTTCGGGCTCCACGCCGTATACGTGAACTCGCGGATTGGCCAGGCGTAGGGCGGTCGACACCCCCGCGGCGAGGCCGCCGCCGCCGATCGGCACGATCACCGCATCGAGGTCGGGTGTTTGCGTCGCCCATTCGTAGCCGAGGGTGGCTGTGCCCAGAACGGTTCGATAGCGGTTGAACGGATGCACGAAGAAGCGTCCTTCTTCGGTCTCGATGCGGCGCACGAGATCGAACGCCTCGGCCGGCGTATCGGCCACGACCACCTCGGCGCGATACTGCTTGCACAAATCGATGCGTGTCGGCGTCGTCGTGCGAAAGACGACGACCTTCGCGCTGACGCCAAGCCGCATCGCCGCATACGCGACGGCCGCGGCGTGGTTGCCGCCCGAGACGCACGTCACGCCGACGCTGCGCTGCGCGGCGTCGAGCGCCAGCAGGTTCGTGAAGGCGCCGCGCGCCTTGAAGGTTCCACTCGCTTGCAGCAGCTCGAACTTGAAGTTGATCGCGGTGCCTTCAAGCGATGGAAAGTCGTGGCGCTCGAACACGGGCGTGCGAAACACCCAGGGCGTGAGCGCGAAATGTTGTGTGGCGATTGCATCGAGCGTCGGAATCGGCTCTGCGTCGATGGTTCGATCGGTCGGCTGCGACATGGCGGTGGACATAGTTCGGAGCGCGTCGGTTAGAGATTCTTGCGCGCTAGGCTTGCGCATCGACCGACATGCTGCGAATGAATTTGCGCAGGAACGTTTCGCAGGCCGCAAGCTGCGAGAGCGCCAAGTACTCGTTGGGCTTGTGCGCTTGCTCGATATCGCCGGGGCCGCAGACGATGCTCGGCACGCCCGCGCGCGCAAACAGGCCAGCCTCGGTGCCGTAGGCGACCTTGCGGGTTTCGCGATTGGCCGTCAACGCGCGCACGAGCGCAGTGATGGCGGCTTGCTCGGACGCGTCGAGTCCTGGGGCCGAAGCGATCTTGGTGAACTCGATTGCCGCGTTCGCGTGCTCGCGCCGCATTTGCGGCAAGAGCGTTTCGTGCGCATAGCGTTCGATCCGTGTGAAGACGGCTTCCGGGTCGAGCGCGGGCAGGTTGCGAAACTCGAAGCCGAAGCGGCACTCGGCAGGCACGGTGTTGATTGCGTTCCCGCCTTCGATCGTGCTCGTTTGCGCCGTGGTGAACGGGACGTCGTAGTCTTCGTCGAAAGGGCCGTCGCGGCGCATTTCATCGGCTAGATCGCGAATGTGGCAAATCAGCCGCGCGGCGTACTCGATCGCATTCAACCCCTTGGGCGTGAGCGACGAGTGCGCCGCATGACCGCGCACGCAGCAGCGATAAGCATTGATGCCTTTATGCGCCACGATCGGGCGCATGCTCGTCGGCTCGCCGACGATGCAGCCTTCCGGCTTCACGCCGCGACGCAGCAAGTCGGCGATCATGTAGGGCGCGCCCGCACAGCCGATTTCTTCGTCGAAGGACAGTGCGAGATGGATCGGCTTGGCAAGCTGCGCTGCCTGCATCTGCGGAACGAGCGCAAGCGCCGCACCGATGAAGCCCTTCATGTCGCACGTGCCGCGACCGTACAGCCGGCCGTCGCGCACTTGCGGCTTGAACGGATCGCTGTCCCACGCCTGACCGTCCACGGGCACGACGTCCGTATGGCCCGAGAGCACGACGCCACCGTTCGTGGCTCCATCGCGGGCCGGGATCGTCGCGAACAAATTCGCCCATTGGCCGCGGCCGTCCTGGGTGAGCGTCGAAGCAACGCCGAGCCCCGCGAGCGCGTCGCGCACGACCTCGATCAGGCCGAGGTTCGGGACGCGGCTAGTTGTATCGATCTCGACCAAACGCTCGACCCACGAAAGGCTGATCGGCGATTGCGAAGGGGAGGCGGTTGAAGCCGAAGCCGGCCGAGAAAGGGATGAAGGGGAGGACAAGTGCGCCGTTTCGACATCGTGCGACATGGCGAAGCTCCAGCTTTTCAGTGGTCCGATCATACCGAAAAAACACGAGCGGACCCAAATGATGCATACGCTGTCGATTGTGCACTGCGGTATCGGAGCGGCGCAGGTCTCGCCGAGGCGAACCGTGCGGCCCGCGCGCGGCGAACTCGGCGCCCGCCGCCGCGGGTCGGTTCAGCGCGCGGCCACGGGTGCGTTCTGCCGCGCCGGCGCACCGAGGGCGCGCAGCGATTCCTTGACGGTCGCCAAGCGCACCGAGAGATCCGGGCTGCGCGTCTCGATTCGAAGCTTGTCTTGCCCCGCGAGCTTGATGTGCTTGTGCTTCTGCACCATCTCGATGATGCGCATGGCGTCGATCGGCGGATTGGGGATGAATTGCAGACTGATCGCGTTCTCGCCCGCATCGATCTTCGAAATGCCGAGCGGCTTCGCCGCTAGCCTGAGCCGATGGGTTTCCACGAGCGCATGCGCCTGTGGCGGCAGCTTGCCGAAGCGGTCGATGAGTTCTTCTTGGATATCGTCGATCGAGTCGCTGCTCTCGCAGCTCGCGAGCCGTTTGTAGATCGACAAGCGCTCTTGGACGTCGCCGCAATAATCGGCCGGCAGAATCGCCGGCGCGTGCAGATTGATTTCGGTCGTTGCCGCGAGTGGCGCGGTGAGGTCGGGCTCTTTGCCATTCTTGAGCGCTTTGACCGCGTCCGCGAGCATATCCGAGTACAGTTGGAAGCCGATCTCGTGAATCTCCCCCGATTGCTTGTCGCCGAGCACCTCCCCGGTGCCGCGAATTTCGAGGTCGTGCATCGCGAGATAAAACCCCGAGCCGAGCTCCTCCATCTGCTGAATCGCTTCCAGCCGCCGCTGCGCTTGCTTCGTGAGCCCTTGCGGGTCGTGCACGAGCAGGTACGCGTACGCCTGATGATGCGAGCGCCCGACGCGGCCGCGCAATTGATGTAACTGAGCGAGGCCGAACTTGTCGGCCCGGTGAATGATGATCGTATTGGAGCTCGGCACGTCGATGCCGGTTTCGATGATGGTCGTGCACAGCAAGACGTTCGCACGCTGCGCCACGAAATCGCGCATGACGCGTTCGAGTTCGCGCTCGTGCATTTGCCCATGGGCCACCGCAATGCGCGCTTCTGGCACGAGCGCTTCGAGCATTGCCCGGCGGTTCTCGATCGTTTCCACTTCGTTGTGCAGGAAGTACACTTGGCCGCCGCGTTTGAGCTCGCGCAGCATCGCCTCGCGAATCACGCCGTCTTCCTCGCGCCGCACGAATGTCTTGATGGCCAGGCGCTTCTGCGGCGCGGTCGCGATCACGGAAAAATCGCGCAAGCCCTCGAGCGCCATGCCGAGCGTGCGCGGAATCGGGGTGGCGGTGAGCGTGAGCACGTCCACCTCGGCGCGCAGCGCCTTGAGCGCCTCCTTCTGGCGCACGCCGAAGCGGTGCTCTTCGTCGATGATGACGAGTCCGAGCCGTTTGAAGTGCACATCGGACGAAAGCAGCTTGTGCGTGCCGATGACGATATCCACGGAGCCTTCGTTGATTTGCGCGATGGCCGTGTTGACTTCCTTGGTCGATTTGAAGCGCGACAGTTCGGCCACGCGCACGGGCCAATCGGCGAAGCGGTCGGTGAACGTTTGCGTGTGCTGTTCGGCAAGCAGCGTGGTGGGCGCGAGCAAGGCGACTTGCTTGCCGGCCATCACGGCGATGAACGCGGCGCGCAGCGCTACTTCGGTCTTGCCGAAGCCGACGTCGCCGCAGACGAGCCGGTCCATCGGACGGCCCGCGGTCATATCGCCGATCACCGCGGCGATGGCCGCGGCCTGGTCGGGCGTCTCTTCGAAACCGAAGCTTTCGGCGAATTTCGCATAGTCGCGCGGTTCGAGCTTGAATGCGTGGCCTTCGCGCGCCGCGCGCCTTGCATAGAGATTCAATAATTCGGCCGCCGTGTCCCGAATTTGTTGCGCTGCCTTGCGTTTCGCCTTTTCCCATTGGCCGGAGCCGAGTGCATGCAGCGGCGCGCTTTCCGGGTCGGCCCCGCTGTAGCGCGAGATGACGTGCAACTGGGCGACGGGCACATAGAGCTTGCTGTCGCTCGCATACTCGAGGTGCAGAAATTCGGTTTCGCCTTCGCCCAAATCCATCGTGACGAGGCCCATGTAACGGCCGATGCCGTGCTGAGCGTGCACGACGGGGTCTCCGACCTTCAGTTCCGACAGATCGCGCACCATCGAATCGACGCTGCTCGCCTGCTCTTGGCGGCGGCGGCCGGCGCGCCGGGCGAGCATGCCGTAGAGCTCGGTCTCGGTAACGAGCGCGAGCCCTGCGCCGGGCAGCGAGAAGCCGCCCGTCAACGGCGCGACGCCCAGCGCGAAGCGCTCGTCGCTCGTCAGCCAATCTTGGAAGCTGTCGATGGTGGCGGGGCGCAAACCGTGCTCGGCGAATAGTTGCGCGATCGTCTCGCGCCGCCCGGCCGATTCGGCGACGACGAGCACCCGCCGCTCGCCGCTTTCCAAATACCGGCGCAGCGCGAGCAGGGGATCGTCGGCATGGCGATCGACGGCGAGCGCGGGCAGCGGGCTCGCCCAAGCGCCATCGCCGCTCGCCGGTAGCACGAGGCGGGCGAATGGCTTGGCGAGCGCGTAGAAATCGTCGTCTGACAGAAACAGACGCTGCGGCTCGAGAATGGGGCGCTCGCGATCGTGCGAGAGGAAGTTGTAGCGCTGCTTCGTATCGAGCGTGAAGCGGCGGATCGCCTGGTCGAGATCGCCCACGAACGCCAAATGCGTGCCCTCGGGCAGGTAGTGAAAGAGCGTGGCGGTCTCGTCGAAGAACAACGGCAGGTAGTACTCGATGCCGGCCGAAGGGACACCGTTGCCGATGTCCTTGTAGATCGAGGAACGGCTCGGATCGCCTTCGAACACTTCGCGCCAGCGGCTGCGGAAAGCCGAGCGCGCCGCTTCGTCGAAAGGAAACTCGCGCCCCGGCAGCAAGCGCACGTCGCGCACGGGGTAGAGGCTGCGCTGCGTGTCGGGGTCGAACGCGCGAATCGAATCGACTTGATCGTCGAACAAATCGATGCGGTACGGCAGCGGCGAGCCCATCGGAAACAGATCGATCAGCGAGCCGCGCACGCAATACTCGCCTGGACGCACGACTTGGCTCACGTGCTCGTAGCCGGCCAGCGTCAATTGCGCCTTGAGCTTGGCTTCGTCCAGCCGCTCGCCTTGAGAGAACGAGAACGTATAGGCGGCCAGAAAGGCGGCCGGCGGCATGCGATAGAGTGCTGTCGTGGCGGGCACGAGCAGGATGTCGCAGCGGCCCTCGCCGAGATCGTGCAGCGTCGCGAGCCGTTCCGAGACGAGGTCCTGGTGCGGCGAAAAGGTGTCGTAGGGCAGCGTCTCCCAGTCGGGCAGCAAGCGCACGCGAGCGTCCGGTGCGAACCATGGAATCTCTTGCGCAAGGCGCTGGGCATCGACAGCGCTAGCGCAGACGACGGCCAGGAGCGGCGCCGCGCCGGCGGTCGAACTCTGTTGCGGCTCGCGTGCGGCTTGGCTGTAGCGGGCGAGCAGCAGGGCGTCGGACGAGCCGTGCGTGCCGTCGAACGCGAAGCGTTGCCCCGGTTTGACGCGTTGGAGCGGTAGAGTGACGGCGGCTAAAGAGTGATCGGTTTGCGGCATGAGCAGGAGCGAGCGGCCTTGCGTGTGAGCGTGGCGAAGCCCCGCTGCGACGCCGTGAGGCGCGTGCGAAGAGGGGCTTTCGAGTGCCGGGCGCACGACCGTCGATCGATAAGGCGCCCGGCGCAAAACGCCTATTATAAAATCCGTTGTCTATTTTTGATCGGCCGCCTGCGCGGCCCGCCCGATTTCGTGACTTCCCGCTTTTTCGCATTGATTCCTTGCGCGGGCACCGGCAGCCGCTCCGGCGCGCCGATGCCCAAGCAATACCGCACCGTGGCCGGGCGCGAACTGTTGTATTTCACGCTCGCCGCGTTCGACGCCTGCGACGAACTTTCGCAAACGCTCGTCGTCATTTCGCCCGATGACACGCATTTCGACGAAGCCCGCTTCGCACCGTCGCGCTTTGTCGCGCGGCGGTGCGGCGGGGCATCCAGACAAGCATCCGTGAAGAACGGGCTCGACGCGCTGGCAACGTTGGGTGCACGCGACGACGACTGGGTGCTCGTGCACGACGCGGCGCGGCCGGGCATCACGCCTGCGCTCATCCGCTCGCTGATCGCCGCGCTCGCGAACGACCCGGTGGGGGGAATCATGGCGCTGCCCGTGGCCGATACGCTCAAGCGCGTCGACATCGATCGCGGCGATCGCATCGCACGCACCGAGTCGCGCAATGGCCTATGGCAGGCGCAGACGCCGCAGATGTTCCGCATCGGCATGTTGCGCGAGGCAATCGCGCGGGCCGAGCGCGACGGCCACGATTTGACCGACGAGGCGAGCGCAGTCGAATGGTTGGGGCATGCGCCCCGCCTCGTGCAGGGCAGCTTGCGCAACTTCAAGGTTACGTATCCGGAAGACTTCGCGCTCGCCGAGGCCATCTTGACGCAGGATCGGCCGCAAGGCGGGCGATAACGCCGCCGTTTGCCGGCACGTGCCAGGAACGAACCATCCCTCGGCCGCAATCACGATCGCCGTCGATATCGCGGCGGCAATTGGCAACCCATAGGACGTGAACATGAATCTCAGAATCGGACAGGGCTACGACGTGCATGCGTTGGTGCCCGGGCGGCCGCTCATTATCGGCGGCGTGACCGTTCCCTACGAACGCGGTTTGCTTGGGCACTCGGATGCGGACGTGCTGCTGCATGCCGTGACCGACGCGCTGTTCGGCGCCGCGGGGCTGGGCGATATCGGTCGTCATTTCCCCGATACGGACACGCGTTTCGCCGGCGCGAACAGCCGCGTGCTGCTGCGAGAATGCGCGGCGCGCATCAAGCAGGCAGGTTTTGCGATCGTGAACGTGGACAGCACCGTCGTTGCTCAGACGCCGAAGCTCGCGCCGCATATCGAGGCCATGCGCGCCAACCTGTCGCAGGACCTCGCACTGCCTCTCGCCTGCGTGAACGTCAAAGCCAAGACCAATGAAAAGCTCGGGTATTTGGGCCGGGGGGAAGGGATCGAGGCGCAGGCCGTCGTATTGCTCAGCGGCGCGGCACAAGAAGCGTAGGGAGACGCATAGGGGGCAAGCGGCAGCTCATGCAGAGCCCCCTTGGGTCAGGCGGGGGCACGGTGGGGCCGCGCCGCGGCTCGCGCGGGGACCCGTGCAAGGGCTCTTGCACGGTATGCGCAACGGTATGCGCAATAGGCCCGCGCACGGCCCCGGCGAATCGAGTCTGGTCCCGTTACTTCCCTTCCGCGGCGATCACTTGCGCGGCGGCGTTGACCACAGCAGCGATACGACCCACGTCGCGCAGCTGCTGCACCGACATTCCTTGCTCGTTCTTGAGCAGCGCGAAGTGCGACTGGATGCAGAAATGGCACTTGCCCACGATCGATGCGGCCAGCGCATACATTTCGAAACGACGCTTGTCGACGCCGCCATGCGAGGCGTAGGCGCCCATCCGCAGCTCGGCGCGTTGGGTCTTCAGATCGGCGTCGTCTGCCATCTCGACGAACGGATACCAGACGTTGTTCATCCCCATCAACGCAGCCGCCGTCAGCGCGCCGTTCAATTCCTCGGCCGAGAGCACGCCCGACGCGCGGATCGCCTCGACGATCGTGCGGCTCTTGGCAGCGAATGCGGCGGCCAGCGCCACGCCCACCGCGTCATTGCCTTCCAGCGACGAACGCGCGATCGTACCGTCCAGGTTCAGGCGAATATCCTTCGCGTAGTCGGGGATGAGTTCCTTAATTGAATTCAAGAATTCCATTGTTTTCTCCTATCGCTGCGTCGATAAAAAAGCCCGCCGGCTTCGAGAGACCATAGCGGGCTTCGCGCCAGGGTGCGCTTACAGCGTCGCGCCGCCGACCGAGCGGTTGCACGGGCACAGCTCGTCCGTTTGCAGGCCGTCCAGGATACGCAGGATTTCTTGCGTGTTGCGGCCCACGTTCAGGTTGTTGACCGAAACGTGCTGAATGGTGTTGTCCGGATCGACGATGAACGTTGCGCGCAGGGCCACGCCGGCTTCCTTGTCGCGCACGCCCAACTGATCGATGAGCTCGCCCTTGACGTCGCCGAACGCATAGTGGTTCAGCTTGTCGAGGTCCTTGTGCTCGCGGCGCCATGCGAGCTTGACGAACTCGTTGTCCACGCTGCCGCCGAGCAGCACGGCGTCACGCTCTTCGAAATCCTTTTGCAGCTTGGCGAATTCGACGATTTCAGTCGGGCAAACGAACGTGAAATCCTTCGGATAGAAATAGATGATCTTCCACTTGCCGGGGAACGACTGTTCGGTGATTTCTTCGAATGCCGATTGACCGTTTTCTTCGTGGTGGTTGAAGCCCGGCTTTGCTGCGGTGACGGTGAACGCTTCGAGTTTATCGCCGACGGTTTTCATGCGGTGACTCCTGTGTCTGGTTGGGAAGAAAAGCGTTGTTCAAAAGTACCTGCTCGCTGTAACGAATGCGTTACACAGCCCTACTGTATTCCTATTGAATTCAATAAGCAATAGAATTTAACTAACGAACGGGATAGAATTTTCCAACTGGGGCGATAGCCTGCGCGCGCCGCCGCCGTTTTCGCGCCTCACGCGCTCTTTGCGAGGGGGAACTCGATCGTAACTTCGAGCCCCGGACCCGGTGCGCGGTTGCGCAGCTTGAGCGTGCCGCGGTGACGGCTCACGAGGCGCTGCACGATGGCCATGCCTAGGCCGGTTCCGTTTGCCTGGGTGCGCGCCGAATCGACGCGATAGAACGGACGCGTGACGAGCCCGATTTGGTCCTCGGGAATGCCGGGTCCTTCGTCCAGCACGCTCAACTCTACGCGCGAATGCGAAACGCGGGTTTCCAGCATGATGTGCGGAATGCCGTCGCCTTCGCTCACACCGTACTTCTTGGCGTTTTCCAGCAAATTGCCGACCACGCGCCGCAGATCGGTTTCGTCGGCTTCGATGACGGCTTCGTCGGCTAGCCGCGAAATCAGGCGCACGCCGTCCTCGCTCGCCATGCGCGCGGCCATTTCGCCCGCGATCACGGAGAGATCGACCGCACGCGAGAAGTGTTGCGGCGGCCGCGCGTAGTCGAGGAAGCGCCCGATGATCGAGTCCATCTGCTCGATGTCGTCGATCATCGCGTCTTTCGTCGTTTGATCGGACGGACTCATTTCCGTTTCGAGCCGCAAGCGCGCGAGCGGGGTGCGCAGATCGTGCGAGATGCCCGCGAGCATCAGCGCACGGTCGGCCTCGAGTTGCTCTAGGTCGCGCACCATTTGGTTGAAGCTGCGATTGGTCTCCGCCGCCACGCCCAGGCCGCGCTCGGGCAGCGGCTCCGGCGTGTGACCCAGGCCGACTTTGCGGGCGGCGGCCGCCAAGCGCGCAAACGGCCGGTTCACGAGGCTCGTGATGAAGGCGGCGCCGAACAAGGATAGCGCGAGCGCGAACACGCCCCAGCCGGCCCACTGCAACCCGGTGACGCTATCGAGCTGATCGCGATCGAGCGCGACCCAGTAGTCGTCGTCGTCGATCTTGAAGCTGATCCACACGCCGGGTATGTCGTTGACCGACTGCGCGATGACGGTATCGTCCCCGAGCCGGCCGCGGATGTCGTGCTCGATGAGTCGGTTCAGCGACTCGTCGGGCTGCAGCTTGAACTTGTCCGTGGATTCGCGTGGATAGACCCGCACGCCTTCGTTGCTTTCCAAGTCCTGGAGCAGCGCGCGGCGCAAGTCAGGATCGGAGTACAGCAGGGCCGTGCGCGTGAGCTTGACGACAGCCACGAGCTGCAGCGCCACGCGCTGCGCCCGCGGCTCGCGCTCGATCACGCGGAAGCTTTGAAACCACGCGGCGAGGCTGACCGCGATCAACAGCGCGATCAAAAGAAACGTGCGCCAAAACAAGCCCCCGAACGCGTGGGCGAGAAACCGCCGGTCGATGCGCATGGGGATTATTCCGGTGCGCTAGGCGACAGAGCGAAGGTCACGCCGCGCCGTCGGGAATGAAGACGTAGCCGAGGCCCCAGACGGTTTGAATGAAGCGGGGACTGCTGGGATCGACCTCGATCAACTTGCGCAGACGTGAGATCTGCACGTCGAGGCTGCGGTCGAAGACCTCGTATTCGCGCCCGCGCGCAAGCTCCATCAGCTTTTCGCGCGAGAGCGGCTGGCGCGGATGGCGCGCGAATACTTTCAGCACGGAGAACTCGCCCGTCGTGAGCGGGATCTCTTGGCCCGACTTGGTCAGCGTGCGCGTGGCCAGGTTCAGCGCGAAATCGCCGAATTCGAATACCTCGGCGGTCTCCGAAGGCGCGCCGGGTAATTCCGACGGCGACTGGCGCCGCAGCACCGCGTGAATGCGCGCGACGAGTTCCCGCGGGTTGAAAGGCTTGGGCAGGTAGTCGTCGGCGCCCATCTCGAGGCCGACGATGCGATCGACGTCCTCACCCTTGGCCGTCAGCATGATGATCGGCGTGCGATCGTTGCTGCCGCGCAGCCTGCGGCAAATCGACAGGCCGTCTTCGCCGGGCAGCATGAGATCGAGCACGAGCAGGTCGAACCGCTCGCGCACCCAGAGCTTGTTCATCGCGGGCGCGTTCTCCGCAACGTAGACGTTGAAGCCTTGCTCGCCTAGGTAACGGCGCAGCAGATCGCGCAAGCGGGGGTCGTCGTCGACGACGAGAATCTTCGAAGGGTTTTTAGTTTCCATGGGCGGCATCTTAGCGCGATTGGAAAGCAGGGCGCGAAACGTGAAATTGTAGGGTTACAGACAGTTACAAAATTTACCCGTGTTGATGCGCCGCGTAAACGGCGTCCACTTAAACTGCTTCACGAATAGCGGCTGTTCGGTGGATACTTCATCCCATAACATCTTTCGCTCGCGCTCGACATCGATCGGGCATCTGCACACGTAATTCGAGGTAGCCGGTTGCCGCATGACGAAGGGAACAAGATGACGGTGGGACGCGCGTTGCCGCGCTTGCGTGCGCGGGTCGCCGCGGTCGCCATCGCCGGCGCTGTCGCCAGTCTGACCATCACAGCCGAAGCACAGGCACAAGGGCCGCTGCGCGAGCGGGCAGCAGCCCATCCGGCGCATCGTCGTTACCTGCCGCCGCAGCGCGCGCCGCTCGCGAATCCGGCGCCGCCGGGCGCCTCCGCATCGATCGTGCACACCGCTTCCGCACCGGGCGATTTCAGCGATCACCAACGCGACGGCCACATGACTGCCGACGAACGGCGCTTGTTGCGGCAGCATATCGAAGACGCAGTGCGCGAACTCTACAAGCGGTAAGCGCTGGCCCACGCGCCTTCGAGCGCGGCAACAACCCGTTTGCTATGTTCGACTTGCATCGTCGCGGCGAGCTCTCCCGTTAGTGTCCATTAGACACGTACGGCACATACGGCCTTAGGCCCTTAAACCGTTGGCCCGCGAGGCCGGATTGCCCAGCTGTTCTCACGCGGGCCGACGTGAATCTGCGGCATGTCAGCGCTTGCGGGCCGCGCGCCAAGCGATCCACAGTTTTCGGATCGGCGTGAGTGCAATCCGTTGGTGAAGCACTTGAAACCGGTCGCGCTCGATCTCCTCGAGCAGCGCGAGCGACAGGGCCGCTTGCGCTTTGAGCGTGCGCTGCGTGGGGCGCTCGGCCGGCGGTACGCCGGCAAGCGCCGCATGCAGCGAATCGCGCGCGCGATTCGTTTGAAAACGCATGAGTTCCGTGAAGGCCGGCGTGTACTTGCGGTTGATTAGTTCGGCCGCTGTCACGCCGTAGCGCTGCAATTCGTCGATCGGCAGGTAGATGCGCCCGTGGCGCGCGTCGTTGCCGAGCTCTTGCACGAACTGCGCGAGCATGAGCGCGTTGCCGAGCGCGGGCGCCCATTCCCGAGTGCGCTCCGGCTCGCGTGCCGTGACGCGAGCGATGCCGCTCGCGAATGCGCCGCCGACGCGTTCGACGTAACGCGTCAGATTGGCGAAATCGAGGTAGCGCGCTTGGTCCAAATCCATCTCGAAGCCGGCGACGAGTGCGCGCAGCATCGGCGCTTGCGCTTCGATATCGTCGCAGTGGGCAGCGAGCGCTTGGGAGACCGGGTGTGAGGGTTGTCCGCCGGCCAGCGCGGCCGTTTCCTTTTGCCACCACGCCAACTTCGTCCGTCCGACGGTCGGATCGGTCGTGTCCTTCGCCGTTTCTTCCAACTCCCGGCGCAGCGCGAACAGGGCGGTCAACAACGGCTGCCGCGCGAGCGGCGCCTGGCGCAGAGCATAGTAGGCGCTCGAACCGGCGGGCGCGGCCTTCTGCGCACAATATTCGTCGAAACTTGGAACAGAGGAAGAACGGGACTGTGACACGGTGGACGAACGGTGGGACATCGAATGGGTGGACGGGCTGCGAGCGAGCGGCGCACGCGGCCGGCCTGCCGGCCAGCGCCGCCGCGCGACGCTCGCTGCGCGCTTCGGTGCGGATACTACCGCACTTCGCTACCCACCGCCGTCATCGCCGGCCGGCTCGCGGGACTTAATGCGGGCGTCTCGTCACCGCCCTGACTACGCTCGCGCCGCGTTCGGTCAGTCGCAACTGCGGGCCCGTAACCAATTTGTCCAGCGCGACGAGTTGGCGCTCGACGAGCGAAGCCAAGTCGTCTCGATCGACGCCGTCCAAGTCGCGTTTGCCTCCGATCAGCAGGAGCGCGGCGAATTCGTGTGGACTGAGCATGTCTTCCTCCCTTGGCCGATGACTGGTTTCAGCTACACGATAGAGCGACGGCGGGATCCTGCTGACGAGCAAATTGTCGCAGTGACCCACCAAACGGCTACCAACGCGCTATGCTTGCCGTATTTGTATCACCATGTGATGTATATGGATGGGGCATCGGAATCCCGCACGGACGCGGGAGCAGGCGCGATCGGCTTCGCAAATCGCGCATTCGGCGGACGAAACGAACGCCTAATATGAATGCCTCGGGCGGCGATATGCCGCTCAAGGGGAAACGGCATGACAATGAAGATCAATGAGCCGCTCGAGCGCGGCGCAACCGAGCAGGCACCGGGGCTGCCGGTCTTGCGCCTCGGGTTCCGTCCTTTTTATCTAGCCGGGGCCGCATTCGGTTTCGTGGGCATCGCGCTTTGGTTATCGACGCTGCGCGGTCACGGCGGGGCGGGGCAGACGGCGCAATTGTCGGGCGTGCTCTGGCACGTGCACGAGATGCTGTTCGGGTTCGCGGCGGCGATCGTCGTCGGGTTCTTGCTGACGGCCGTGCGCGCCTGGACTTCGCGGCCGACGCCCACCGGCGCGTCGCTAGGCGCGCTCTGGTTGCTTTGGGCGGCGGGGCGCGTGCTGGTTTGGACCGGCCCCGAGCCCGTTGCCGCCGTCGTCGACGTGGCGTTCCTGCCGATTGCGGCCCTCGTGCTTTTGCGCGTGCTGATCGCGGCTAAGAATCGGCGCAACATGTTCTTGCCTGTCGCGCTGGCGTTGTTGGGCGTGCTCAATGCGCTGTTTCATTGGTACGCATGGCAGGGCCGCGTCGATCTGGCTTTGCGCGCGGCCTATGCAACGACGGGCCTCGTCATCATGTTCATCGCCGTCATCACGGGCCGTGTCGTGCCGATGTTCACGACCAACGCGATCAAAGGCTTGACCATCAAACGTTGGAAGTTCATCGACGCCTGGGCGACTCCCATGCCCCTGATCGCTCTGATTGCGGATGCGGCCGGCGCACCGGGGCCGCTCGTCGCCGCCTGCGCCGCCGCAACGGCGATCATTCATCTGGTGCGCATGGCGGGGTGGCGCTCATGGCGGGTCGGGGCGCGCCCGATTCTGTGGGTGCTGCACTTGGCGTGTCTCTGGATTCCGGTGGGTTTTGCGCTGCTCGCTTGCTCTGCGCTCGGCTTGATTCCGCATTCGCTCGCGATTCACGCGTTGACGGTTGGGGCGATGGGCGGCGCGATCATGGCGATGATCACCCGCACCGCGCTCGGCCATACAGGGCGTGTGCTGGTTGCCGGTCCGTTCGAAATCGCCTGCTACTGGCTGATGATCGTCGCCGCGCTCGCACGCGTGTTCGGTCCGCTGATGTTCCCCGGCGCGACCGACATGTGGATCGATATCGCCGGCGGCGCTTGGTGCGCGGCGTTTCTCGTCTATCTGGTCCGCTACGCGCCTTTCTTGACCTCTCCCCGGATCGACGGCAAACCGGGTTGATTCGCGTCGGTTCACGGCCTGGGGAAGCGGTTCGAAGGATGACGGCGGCAGACATTGATCGGAACATTGCCGCCGCGTCGCACCGGGAATCGTGCGCATACGTTAGCGACCGCGCTCAGCGCTAGGCGGGAGTCGGGCATCATGTGATGCGATGACCCGAACGGGAGAGGAACGCCATGAAGCTATCGCTCGGTAGCGCGCTTCTCACCGATCTGTATGAATTGACGATGCTCCAGGCGTATTTCGACGCCTGCATGAACGACACCGCATCGTTCGAGTTGTTCGTGCGTGCGCTTCCCACGGGGCGCAACTTTCTGCTGGCGGCCGGGCTCGAGCAAGTCGTCGACTACCTCGAGCAACTTCGTTTCAGCGCCGAAGAGTTGTCGTCGTTGTCGCGCACCGGGCGGTTCTCCACACCCTTTCTCAGATCGCTGGAGCACCTGCGCTTCACGGGCGACGTCGACGCGATGCGCGAGGGCACGGTGTTCTTTCCCGACGAGCCGTTTTTACGCATTACCGCGCCGATGCGTGAAGCGCAGCTCGTCGAAAGCCGCCTCATGAATCTTGCGCATTTCGAAACCTTGATCGCAAGCAAGGCCGCGCGCTGCGTGCTCGCGGCGCCCGAAAAGCTGCTCGTCGATTTCGGGCTGCGCCGCGCCCACGGCGCGGAAGCCGCCTGGCTTTCGGCGCGTGCAAGCTTCCTAGCCGGTTTTGGCGGCACGGCAACGCTGAGCGCCGGACTCGCGTTCGGCATTCCCGTCTATGGGACGATGGCGCATTCGTATGTGCAGGCGCACGACGACGAAGCCTATGCGTTGGAGCAGTTCGCACGGTCTCAGCCAACGAACGCGACGCTGCTCATCGACACGTACGACACGGAACACGCGGCGCGCAAAGTCGTCGCGCTCGCGCCGCGTCTGGCAAAGGACGGCATCTCGATTCAAGCCGTGCGGCTCGATAGCGGCGATTTGGGCGAACACGCGCGACGCGTGCGGCGCATCCTCGATGCGGGCGGCCTCGCCGGCGTCACGATCTTCGCGAGCGGCAACCTCGACGAGTACCGGCTGCGTCAATTGATGGACGAGCAGGCGCCGATCGACGGCTTCGGAGTGGGCACGCGCATGAACACGTCGGCCGATGCGCCATATCTCGACTGCGCGTACAAGCTCGTCGAGTACGCGAACGAGCCGCGGCGCAAGCGTTCGGAAGGAAAGGCGACGTGGCCGGGACGCAAGGCCGTGTACCGCGTGTACGGAGCGAACGGCGTCATGGCGGGCGACCTCGTTACGCTCGAGCGCGAACGGCGCGACGGCGAGCCGCTGCTCGAGCCCGTCATGCGCGGCGGAAGGCGCTGCGGGCCGCCGGTGACGCTTGAAGCGGCGCGCCAGCACGCGCAGCGAGGGCTGCGGGCGCTGACGCCGGCGCAGCGCGCGCTGGACCGCAACGAGCCGTACCCCGTGGCGATTTCCGACGGCTTGCGCGAGTTGGCGCGTCGGCTCGACGCGGGGCTCGGGCCGTAAGCGGTGATTCGTAGGCTGCGAAGCACGAGCCCGCCTCAGGAGCCGATTCGCTTTGCCGTCGCATCGATCGCGCATTTCGCCTTCTCCACGATTTCGTCGATTTGCGCGCGCGTGATGACGAGCGGAGGCGAGAGCAACATGCGGTCGCCCGAGGCGCGCATGATGAGGTTGCCGTCGAAGCAGAAGTCGCGGCAGAGCGAGGCGATCTCGCCGCCGTTCGCGAAGCGCGTCCGTGTTCGCGGTGCTTGCGCGAGTTGAATGCCGGCGACGAGGCCCACGCCTGCGACTTCTCCGACGATAGGATGGTCTTCGAACGCTTGCCGCAGGCAAGCTTGAAAGTAGGGGCCCGTGTCGGCTTTGACGCGCTCGACGATCCGCTCGTCGCGCAAGAGCGTGAGGTTGGCCACGGCGACTGCCGCTGCCACCGGGTGCCCCGAGTACGTCAGCCCGTGATTGAACTCGCCGTTCTCGATGATGGGGCGAGCGATGCGATCATGGAGCGCGACCGCGCCCATCGGGACATATCCGCTCGTGAGGCCCTTGGCGAGCGTGAGCAGATCGGGGTTGAAACCAAAGTGCTGATGGGCAAACCACTCGCCGGTGCGCCCGAACCCGCCGATCACTTCGTCCGCAATGAGCAATACGTCGTATTTGCGACAAATGCGCTCGATTTCAGGCCAATAAACGGCGGGTGGGAAGATGACGCCGCCCGCGCCTTGAAACGGCTCGCCGATGAACGCAGCGACGTTGTCGGCGCCCAATTCGAGGATCTTCGCTTCCAGTTGCCGCGCGCGAGCCAGGCCGAATGCCTCGGGCGTCGTGTCGGCGCTCGCTTCCCCAAAAAAGTAGGGCTGATCGATGTGAACGACGTGCTCGACTTTCGACGGCATCTGTTCATGCATGTACGCCATGCCGCCGAGCGTGGCGCCCGCGATCGTCGATCCGTGATAGCCGTTCTTGCGCGAGATCACGTATTTCTTCGACGGTTGGCCTTGCGTCGCCCAGTATCGATAGACGATGCGCAGCGCGGTGTCGTTGCCTTCCGAGCCGCTGCTGCAATAGAAGAAATGATTGAACGGCGCGGGCGCGAGTTCGGCCAGCAATGCGCAGAGTTCGATGATGGGCGGATGCGTGGTCTTGAAGAAGGTGTTGTAGTAGGGCAGCGTCGACAATTGGCGGTAGCCGGCCTCGGCGAGTTCTTTGCGGCCGTACCCGACGTTGACGCACCATAGCCCTGCCATGCCGTCGATGATGCGATTGCCGTCCGAATCCCACAAATAGACGCCGTCGGCTTTGACTATCACGCGGCTACCTGCACGATTGAGCGCACCCATATCGGAGAACGGATGCAGATGGTGCGCGGCATCGAGCGCGCGGTAGTGGGCCGTGCTCGGCTCGGGGCGCGCTTGCCCATCGGGTGCGAGATCGGGCCGATCGAAGATGTCGAATTCGGAATTCATCGGGTTGGCTCCATTCGGTTGCGATGCGTCGAGTGCTTCAAACGTGCAGCAGCAAGTGCCGGCGCTCCCAAGAACTGATCACGCGGAAAAATGCGTCGTATTCCGTTTCCTTCAGCGCGAGAAACGCTTTCACGAAGGTTTCGCCGAGAATCGAGGCGAGCGGTTCGGAAGCGCCCATCAGCGTCAGGCCTTCCTCCAAATTGCGCGGCAATTGGTAGGGCATGCGGTAGCCGTCGTTTGCAAGCGGCTCGGTCGGCACCAGGCGTTGCGTGAGGCCGAGATAGCCCGCGGCCAACGTGCCGGCAATCGCCAGATAGGGATTGCAGTCGACGCCTGGGATGCGATTCTCGATGCGGCGTGCGGCGGGCGAAGAATGCGGTATGCGAAAGCCCACGGTGCGGTTGTCGTAGCCCCATTGGACGTTGATCGGGGCGGCCATGAAGCGCGATAGGCGGCGATACGAATTGATGTACGGCGCGAAAATAGGCATGAGTGCGGGCGTATATTTTTGCAGGCCCGCGATGTATTGATAGAACAGTTCGGTGGGCTCGCCCTCGCTGCCCGTAAATAAATTTCGGCCCGTTTCCGCATCGACCAAGCTTTGGTGCACGTGCATGGCGGAGCCCGGTTCCCCTTCCATCGGCTTGGCCATGAATGTGGCGTACATGTGATGACGCAATGCCGCTTCGCGCACCGTGCGCTTGAATAGAAAGACGCGGTCGGCCAGATTGAGCGGGTCGCCGTGCAAAAAGTTGATCTCCATCTGCGCTGCGCCCACCTCGTGAATCAAGGTGTCCACCTCGAGCTCTTGAAGGTCGCAGTATTCGTAGATGTCTTCGAACAATGGGTCGAACTCGTTGACGGCCTCGATGGAGTAGGCTTGCCGGCCCGTTTCCGCACGGCCCGTGCGGCCCACGGGCGGGCGCAACGGCAAGTCGGGGTCCTTGTTGACTTCGACCAGATAGAACTCGAGTTCGGGCGCAACGACAGGCTTCCAACCCTTGGCCTCGTACAACTCGAGCACGCGGCGCAACACCCTTCGTGGGGAAATCGCCACCGGCGTGCCGTCGAACTTCACGCAGTCGTGGATCACTTGGGCCGTGGGATCGACTGCCCATGGGATCAGCCGGATCGTCGAGGGATCGGGCACGCAGAGCATGTCGGGGTCGGTGATGCCGGTGAGACTGCCGTCGTCGGGATATTCGCCGGTGACGGTCTGGATCATGACCGCTTGCGGCAGGCGCATCGCTTCGCCCGCTTCGAACTTGCTGCGCGGAATGATCTTGCCGCGCGCGATGCCGGCCATATCGGGGATGATCGCCTCGATTTCCGTGATGTGATGTTTGCGAAGAAACTCGTCGATGACTTGCATGGCTTTTCTCGGTTCGTTGTGATGTGCGCGTCGGCCGCGCGCTTCGGAAACGCTATGAGCCGCGCGCGGCTAGCCGCGCACGGCATGCCTCGCCGAAGGCGCGAAAGATGGCGCGCGAAAGCGGATCGTGCGCATGCCTCCATTCGGGGTGCCACTGCACGCCTAGCGCGAACGTGCGCGCACCGGCGGGGCGGATGGCTTCGATCAGGCCGTCGGGGGCGATGGCCTCGACGATGAGATCCGGTGCGAGCGCGGCGATCCCTTGCGTATGCAGCGAGTTCACGCGAGCCTGCGCGCAGCCGCCGTTCAGTGTGTGCAGCAAGCCGTTTTCGACGAGACGAACCTCATGGGCGGGGCCGTATTGCACGTCGAGCGGATCGGCGTGACGCTCGCGGTGATCGGTGAGGCCGTCGACTTCATGCACGCGTTGATGCAACGTGCCGCCGTAGACGACGTTCATCTCTTGGCATCCGCGGCAGATGGCAAGCACGGGCATGCCCGCGTCGATCGCGGCGCGCATGAGCGGCAGCGCCGTTGCGTCGCGCGCACGGTCGTGCAGCGTGCCCGGCTCGCTCGGCTCGCCGCCGTAACGATCGGGCTCGACGTTCGACGCACTGCCGGTGAAGACGAGGCCATCGAGCGCCGCCAGCATGTCCGCGCTCGATTGCCGTGCTCCGAGTGCAGGCACGATGACCGTGAGCGCCTGCGCGCCGTCCACCACGGCCATGACATATTTGTGGCCTGCGACGTGCGCCGGGTGGGCACCGAATTCGGTCGTGTCGGCGATCACGCCGACGAGCGGTTTGTTTAGCATAACTAACTAATATCGGATGATGTGCGGTCGTTGCCGGCATGCGCGACCCCGCGGGGCTTTGCTAGGCGCGCGCGGACCCGCACGCCGAAGAGGCGTGAATCGCTTGCGCACGGCGCTGGATGAGTTGCGGCGGAAAGGAGGCGCTACGGCAGCAACGAGGCCGCGTCGTCGATATGCACGGCGATATGCGCGCGGGCCGACGTGACGTTGTGGCGGCGAATGGAGCGGCGCGAAAGGATGGTGAAGACGGACAGAACCCGGCGAAACGCAAGTTTGCCGGTGCAGCCGTCGGCGATGGCGCGGTCGGCGCGCAAACCATTCGCGCGCGTACTGCGATTCCATCTAACCAAAGGGCCTCGGACTCTCACGATGACACTCGACTCGGTGATGTTCAGGGTATTGCGGGTCCCACGCGCACAGCGCATGGCACGACTCGGCGGACGCCCAGGCCGGGTCGGCGCCGAGCATCGACCGATGCGGCGCAGCGCGGTGCAGCTATCACCGGTTACGACACATCGCCGACCAGAACCTACAGATGAGCATATACGAGCCAGGATTACCGTCAAATCCGTTTAAGGAATGCTTCGGCGCGTGTCGTCTGCAAGGGCGCGGAAGATGTTGCTCGATTATGCAATATTCGCTCGCTTTCCGTCTCCGAACGATGAATATTGCGCAGATTCTTCGTTGCTGTATGGCAATGCTGCGCGGCTGTCAGATTAATCCCAATTCTCGCAGCATGCCGGATTGGCGAACCGGCGACAGCTCTCGCCACAGCTCGCCTCTGGTTTTGTCTTGATTCAGCCCTGCCTAGGGCAGCCGCTGCAGAGCAGCGACGGCACGTTTCGGCGCAGGTCGTCGGTTGGTTTGATGGCGCATTGAACAAGCGTACCTATGCCGGCCGGTTGTCGTTCATTGACAGTCCACTGCGCCGCAGGTCAGATATCCCGGCGCGCGGCGCCCGCCGATCGAGCGGCCAGGAACGCGGAACCCGCATAAGTTACGCCCGCCATCGCGCCGACCACGATCAAAGCCGTCGACAGTTGCGCACACAACAGTGTGGCCGCACCGGCGAACGCGACCCCCAACAAGCTCCCGGCTTGGCGCAACGCATTGAGCAGGCCCGATGCGACGCCCGCCGATTCGCCGGGCACCTGTTCGAGAACCGCCGCAATCATCGGCGGCACCGAGAGGGCGGTACCGATGCCGAAGGCGGTCATGGCCGCGAAGACGAGTTCCCAGACGGCGTTCCATTCGAGCGCTAGGGCCATGGCCGGTCCTGCGACGGTGGCGACCGCAAGGCCGATCGTCATGAGATGCGTTGCACTCAAGCGTGCTTGCAGCTTTCCGGCGAGCACGTTGCCCAGCGAAAGGCTCGCTGCCATCGGCAACATCGCCAGCCCGGTGTGCCGTGCATCGAGGCCGCGTACGCCGTGCAAATACAGGCTCAGCACGAACAGCAGACCGAAGTAGCCGACATAGACGAGCGTACCGCTCACGTTCATCGCGACGAAGGTCGCATTGCGAAACCACGCAAGGGGCACCATGGGATCGGCGTTGCGGCGCTCGGCAACGATCAGCAACCCCGTGGCGAGGAGCGCGAGCGCAATGGCCGCGTGAACTTCGCGTGCGCCGATGCCGCGCGTGGGCAGCTCGATCGCCGCGAAGCAGAGCGCGGCAAGCGCAATGGTGCTGGCGACTTGGCCGGCCCAGTCGAACCGGCGGAACTTCGCCGGATTGGTTGCGCGAACAACTATCGCGGCGCCTGCCAGCGCCGCGATTCCGGTCGGCACGTTGACGAGAAATGCGCTGCGCCAGCCGAAAGCGTCGACCAGCAGCCCGCCGGCCACGGGGCCGATCGCGGCAGCGACCGACGCGATGCCGGCCCACGCGGCGATCGCCTTGGCGCGCTGCGTTGGATCATCGAACGTCGCACGCACGATGGCGAGGGAGGCGGGTAAGAACAACGCGGCGCCCATGCCCTGAGCGAAGCGTGCGGCGATCAAGAGCGCGACCGACGGCGCGAGCCCGCATGCCGCCGAGGCGAGAACGAACAGCGCCAAGCCGCATAGGTAGACCGTTTTGGCGCCGAAGCGGTCCGATGCGACGCCACCGGCGAGGATCAATGCCGCAAAGCTGAGCGTATAGGCATCGACGATCCACGCGAGGGCCCCGACGGATGCGTCCAGATGCGTGCGCATCGCGGGCAGTGCGACGTTGACGATCGTCGTATCGAGCACGGCCATGAACATGCCGCTCGCCACGAAAGCGAGCGTGAGGCGCCGCCGCGCGGCGGCATAGCGGTCGGCGCGGGGTGCGGACGTGAGCGGTTGTGCGATGCAGTCGGTCATGGAAGCCTCCGGCTAGAAGCATGGTGTTCAATTCAATACCGCAAGTCTATAAACTGGTGGCGCTGCGATAAAGCAGTGAATCTGCACGGCCGTGATGCAAAAATGCATCAAGCTCAGCGGTGTACGAGGCTTCGTAGATAGCGATGACAAACTGGGACAACGCACGTTTTTTCTTGGCGGTGGCGCGCGCGGGTACGTTGCGCGGCGCCGCGGCGCGGCTGGGCGTCGATCAAGCGACGGTCGGCCGTCGCATCGCGACGCTCGAGCAGGCGCTGTCGGCGCGCCTTTTCTTGCGCACGCCGACCATGTACGTGCTGACCCCGGCCGGCGAGGCGCTGATCGGGCCGTGCGAGGCGATGGAGCAAGCCGTGCATCAAGTCGAGCGGCGCATCGTAGGCATGGACGACCAATTGTGCGGCGCGATACGGGTGGCGACCACCGATTCGCTCGGCAAGCGCTTCGTCGTGCCCGCGATCGCCAAGTTGCGGGCGGCGCATCCGGGCATCGAAGTCATCTGCGTGACATCGCCGGGCGTGGCGAATCTGACGCGGCGCGAGGCGGACATCGCCATTCGCACGCTGCGGCCCGAGTCGCCCGATCTGATCGTGCGCCGCCTGGCGCAACTGGAGTCGGGCCTTTATGCCTCGCGCGCCTATTTGGCGGCACGGGGCGAACCGCGCGAGGGCGAGGCGTTCGACGGCCACGATCTCGTGATGTATCAACGGCCCGTGGTGCCGTCGATGTGGGAAGCGTTATGCGGCGAGCCGACTCATCGCGGCAGGGTCGCCTTTCAAACCTCTTCGACGATGATGCTGTTCGAGGCGGCCATTTGCGGGCTGGGCGTCACCGAGCTGCCGTGTTTTCGAGCCGATGACGAGCCCGAACTGGTCCGCATCATGCCCAAGCGCTGCGACCGCTTCGATGTTTGGCTCGTGACCCATACCGATTTGTACAAGACCGCACGTGTGCAGGCGTTCGTCGACATCGTCGCGCGCGAATTCGAAGCGGCGGCTTGATGCGGGGCAGCTGCCGCCGTGGGCGAGCCCTTTGGTCGCGCGCGGGCGTTACGGCAGCGCGCGGTTGTGGCGTCCGCAATACCCGCATCGATGCGCGATTCGCGGCGTCATTCGAGCAAGCTCTCTACCATCGCGAGGCACGCCGCGCGTTAATCTTGCGCGTCGTTACTTGGAGCGATCACAACAATGAAACGAAACAAGTCTCTTCTGGTCGTAACGCTTCTGTCTTGCCTGAGCGCCGCTAGCACTGCGTGGTCTGCCGATGCGCCCCCCGTCGCCCCGGTGCGGCCGGTGACCGACACCTATTTCGGCACGCCGTTCGTCGACAATTACCGCTACATGGAGAACCTGAAGGCCCCCGAGGTACAGTCCTGGATGAAAGCGCAGGACGACTACACCCGCCGCGTGTTGGCCTCCATTCCCGGGCGCGACGCGCTCGCCGCGCGCATCGAAACGCTAATGGGCGGCGATTTGCGGCGTACGGATTTCACGCGCCGCGGTCATCGCCTGTTTTATCAAACGGCCGCAGCGGGCGAAAACCTCTTCAAGCTCGCGTATCGCGACGGCGTCGATGGACAGGAGCATGTGCTCGTCGATCCGGCCGCGCTCTCGACCGATAGCTCGCGCCATTTCGCGCTCGATTGGTATGCGCCGTCGTGGGACGGGCGCTACGTGGCCTACGGCATTTCGGAGGGCGGCTCAGAGAAGAGCGTGCTGCATGTAGTGGAAGTGGAAAGCGGCAAGGCGCTCACCGAGGCGATCGATCGCACGAGCTCCTGCGTCGTCTCCTGGCGCCACGACAACCGCTCGTTCTTTTATCTGCGCTACCCGCAGGCGGGCCCCGATACGCCGCCCGCATTGAGCGAATACAACGCGGTGACGCGATTGCATGTGCTCGGCCGGCACGCCGACGGCGAAGGCGACGAAGCCGTCTTCGGCCGCGGCGTGTCACCCAAGCTCGACGTGCCCGAGGGGCAGGGCACCTATGTGCTGCTTGCGCCCGATTCGCCTTACGCCGTTGCCGTGGCGAACCACAACATGGACGACAACCCGAACACGTTCTACGTCGCTCGGGTCGCGCAGATCCACGGCGCCGGCACGCCGTGGAAAAAGATCGCGAGCCCCGAGGACGGCGTCGTCGACGTTCAACTGCACGGCGATCGCCTCTACGCATTGACGGGCAAAGATGCCCCGCGTTTCAAGCTCGTATCGGCGCCGCTGGCCCACCCCGATCTCGCACACGCACAGGTAGTCGTGCCGGAAGGCGCCAACGTCATCGACAGCTTCACGCTCGCAAGCGACGGCATCTATCTGGCCGAGCGCGCGGGCGCGACGTTCGAGCTGCATCGCACGGGACTGGACGGCAATGACGCGCGCACGATCGGGCTGCCGTTCGCGGGCGCGATCCGCGATCTCAAGCCCGATGCGAAGCTGCCGGGCGTGATGTTCGAATTGCGCGGCTGGATCAAGGCGCCGCGCGAGGTTGCCTATGCGCCCGGGGCGCAGGCCGCAGCCGATACCGGATTGATTCCGCCGTCCAAGACGGAGTCCGATGAACTCGAAGCGCAGGAAACCTTCGCGACGAGCTACGACGGCACCCGCGTGCCCATTTCGATCATTTCGACGAAGGGCATCCGGCGCGACGGTTCGCACCCGACCATCATCTACGGCTACGGCAGCTACGGCTTGTCGCTGGATCCGAACTACCAGAGCGCATGGCGCGCTTGGTTCGAGCAGGGCGGCATCATGACGGTCGTGCACATGCGCGGGGGCGGGGAGTACGGCGACGCCTGGCATCGCGCGGGGCAGAAGCGCTGGAAGATCAATACGATGTTCGACTTCCTGGCGGGCGCGCAATACATGATCGATCAAGGCTACACGCAGCGCCGGTATTTGGTGGCCAACGGCCGCAGCGCAGGCGGCATCGTGATGGGCGGCGCGCTGACGATCGATCCGGGGTTGTTCCGCGTGGTGCTCGACGATGTCGGCGTATCCGACGCGTTGCGCTTCGAGACCGAGCCCAATGGGCCGCCGAACGTGCCCGAGATGGGCTCGACATCGAACGAAGCAGGGTTTCACGGCCTCTATGCGATGAGCGCGTATACACACATTCATGACGGGACGCCCTATCCGGCAGTCATGTTCACGACGGGCGCCAACGATCCGCGCGTGTCGCCGTGGCACATGCTGAAGATGACGGCGCGCGTGCAGGCGGCGACTTCGAGCGGGCGGCCGGTCCTGCTGCGTGTCGATTACGATGCGGGGCACGGCATCGGCTCGAGCGTCAAGCAAACGGCCGATCGTTTCGCCGATGAGTGGGCGTTTTCCCTCTGGCAGGTGGGCGCTGCGGGGTTTCAGCCGAGCGCTCACTGAGCGGTTCGACCGTCCGGCGCGCCAGCGGGGCGGGCCAGGCCCGCTACGCGCTACGGCGCGCGTCGCCGTCCTTGCGGCTGCCGTTCGCTACGGCTGCCGGTTTCCCGAACCATGCGACCTCCGCTTGCAGCGAGGCGGCATAAGAGGACCAGCCCTGCGGGTTGTCGCGGAATAGATGCTCACGTACCGACGCGGCGAGCGCTGCTCGATCGAGCGGCGCTTCCAACAGCAACTGCGGCCATAAGCAAAACGCGCGCAAGGCGGCCGCTGCGAGATCGCGCACGGTCATCTGCTGGTAGCTGTATTCGAGAAGCGGCACATCCGCGAGCAGCGGTTGCGCCTCGATCAGTTCGGCGAGCGTTTCATCGCCGCGCTGGTGTTCCATCAGCAGGCTCGTCGTTTGCATTACGCTGCCCAAATGCAGCAGCAGGGCTCGGCGCTCGTAGCTGTCGTCCATGCGATGCTCCTTGCCGCGGTGATGCGGCCCTGGTTTCTGTTCGCGCGCGCCTGTTGGGGGCTGCGCTCCCGTTGCCGCCATCGTAGGCGAGCGCGGCCGTCTTCGCGTTGATTGGCGTCAATCGCACCTTCCGTCATTCTTCTTTTGATTGCACGGCGCATTGGGCATAGGATAGTCCACCCCTCAAGCCATACAAGGCGTCACCGCCCGTTAAATCCTATGCATATCGCCATCCTTACCTTCGACGGCTTCAACGAACTCGACTCCCTGATCGCGCTGGGTGTGCTCAATCGCATCAAAAAGCCGAATTGGCGCGTATCGCTCTGTTGCCCGCAAGCCGAGGTGGTCTCGATGAATGGCGTCAGCGTGCGCGCGCAGTCCGTGCTGGAAGACGCTCGCGCCGCGGATGCGGTGCTGGTCGGCAGCGGCGTGAAGACGCGCGAGATCGTCGCCGATGCCCAACTGTTGTCGCGTCTCGCGCTGGATCCGAGCCGTCAATTGGTTGCGGCGCAGTGCTCGGGCGCGCTCGTCTTGGCGAAGCTGGGCTTGCTCGAGGGCATGGTGGCTTGCACGGATCTGACGACGAAGCCTTGGGTGAAAGAGGCTGGCGTCGAGGTCCTCGATCAGCCGTTCTTCGCGAAAGGAAACGTCGCGACGGCGGGCGGCTGCCTGGCCTCGCCTTATCTCGCGGCGTGGATCATTGCGCGTACGGAGGGGATCGAGGCCGCCGCTTCGGCGCTGCATTACGTGGCGCCCGTGGGCGAAAAAGAGGCGTACGTGGAGAACACGCTCAAGCGCATCTCGCCTTACTTGATGCCGTGATAGAGCAGGCGTCCTGCCCTGGGGCGCCATTCATGCCTAGCGCCGTTGCCCGCCGCGCGGCGCTCGTCCATTGCCGCGCTCAGCTGGCTGCAGCTCGATCGATTCTGCCCCTCTCCCGCTTGCGCGAATTTGACGCGCGTCAACACCTCGCATGAACGTGACAGAGTCGCTTCGGACATCTTGTCGCGTGAAATATCACTCTTTGAGCTAGTTGATCCGCATCAATTTGCGCAACGCGCCGACCGGTTAGCTTCTCAGTCGTCGGCGCGAGCTTGTTCGCAACACCTCTCCAACCAGCGCGACGCCGACGCCAAATCCAATTGATAGAGGTGTCGTCATGAACATCCGTTCGCTGACGCAGCGAAGCGGTCATACGCTCGAAATCTGGACGCCCGAAGACAAAGCTTTTTGGGAGCGCGAGGGAGAAGCCGTCGCGAAGTTGAATCTGTGGATCTCCGTGCCGGCCCTGTTCTTGGCCTTCGCGATCTGGCAGGTATGGAGCGTGGTGGCAGTAAGTTTGCCGGCGCTCGGTTTCAAGTACTCGACCGACCAACTCTTCTGGCTCGCGGCGGCCCCGGCGCTCAGCGGTGCAACGTTGCGCATCTTTTACTCGTTCATGGTCCCGCTCGTCGGCGGGCGGCGCTGGACCGCGATTTCCACCGCTTCGTTGCTCGTGCCCGCACTCGGCATCGGCTTCGCGGTGCAAGATAACACCACGCCTTACACGACGATGCTCGTGCTGGCATTGCTGTGCGGCTTCGGCGGCGGCAACTTCAGCTCGAGCATGGCCAACATCAGCTTCTTTTTTCCGAAGGAGCGCAAGGGATCGGCGCTTGGCGTGAACGCGGGGCTCGGCAATTTGGGCGTGTCCGTCGTTCAATTCCTGAGCCCGCTCGTCGTCACGGCCGGCGTGCTCGGCATCTTCGGCGGCGCACCGCAAACGATCGTCAAGGCAGGTCACACGTCGCAGGTGTGGATGCAAAATGCGGCCTTCATTTGGGTGCCGTGGATTGCGGTCGCCTCGATCGCCGCCTGGTTCGGCATGAACGACATCGCGCAAGCGAAGGCATCGTTCGCGGCGCAAGCGGCGATTTTCCGCCGCAAGCACAACTGGCTCATGTGCTTGCTGTATCTAGGCACCTTCGGTTCGTTCATCGGCTATGCGGCGGGCTTCCCGCTGTTGATCAAAAACGAATTCCCGGCCATCAATCCGCTCGCCTATGCCTGGCTCGGCCCGCTGATCGGCGCGATCGTGCGGCCGTTCGGCGGTTGGCTCGCCGATAAGCTCGGCGGCGCGCGCGTCACGCTGTGGAATTTCATAGCGATGGCGCTGGCCGTGGGCGGCGTCCTCTTCTTCTTGCCGTCGGGACCGTCGGGTGGCAGCTTCGGCGGCTTCTTCGTGAGCTTCCTCGTGCTGTTCTTCACGACCGGCATCGGCAACGGCTCGACGTTCCGCATGATTCCCGCAATCTTTCTCGCGTTGAATTTGCGCGACGCCGACCCGAGCGATCGCGACGCCGTCGAGCGCGCGACCAAGCAAGGCAATACCGAAGCGGCGGCGACGCTCGGCTTCACCGCGGCAATTGCTGCATACGGCGGCTTCTTCATTCCGAAGAGCTACGGCAGCTCGATCAAGCTGACCGGCGGCCCCGAGGCCGCGCTGTACCTGTTCATCGGTTTTTATCTGATCTGTATCGCGGTGACTTGGTGGCAGTATGCGCGCCGTCGAGCACCGATGCCTTGTTGAGTTCGGAGCATCCATGAGTCACTTTCTCGATCGTCTGATTCACTTTGCGCTGCCGTCCGAGCGCTTTTCGGAAGGCCACGGCGTGACCACTGGCGAGAATCGCAAGTGGGAGGATGCCTATCGCAACCGGTGGTCGCACGACAAGATCGTGCGCAGCACGCACGGCGTCAATTGCACGGGCTCCTGCTCGTGGAAAATCTACGTGAAGGGCGGCATCGTCACCTGGGAAACGCAGCAGACGGACTATCCGCGCACCCGGTGGGACATGCCGAATCACGAGCCGCGCGGTTGTGCACGCGGAGCGTCGTACTCGTGGTACCTGTACAGCGCGAATCGCGTCAAATACCCGATGGTGCGGGGCCGTTTGCTCAAGCGCTGGCGCGCCGCGCTCGCGCAGCTCACCGATCCGGTCCAAGCGTGGGCGTCGATCGTCGAAAACGACGAAGCAAGGCGCGACTATCAGCAGGCGCGCGGCATGGGCGGCTTCGTGCGCAGTTCGTGGGACGAGGTCAATCAACTCGTCGCCGCGGCGAACGTCTACACGATCAAACGCCACGGCCCCGATCGCGTCATCGGTTTTTCGCCGATCCCCGCCATGAGCATGGTCAGCTACGCGGCGGGCAGCCGCTATCTGAGCTTGATCGGCGGTGTGTGCATGAGCTTCTACGATTGGTACTGCGATCTGCCGCCGGCAAGCCCCCAAGTGTGGGGCGAGCAAACGGACGTGCCGGAGTCGGCCGACTGGTACAACTCGACGTTCATCATCGCCTGGGGCAGCAACGTCCCGCAAACACGCACGCCCGATGCGCACTTCTTCACCGAGGTGCGCTACAAGGGCACGAAGACGGTCGCCATCACGCCCGACTACAGCGAAGTGGCCAAGCTCGCCGACCTTTGGCTGCACCCGAAGCAAGGCACGGATGCGGCCCTTGCGATGGCGATGGGCCACGTCGTGCTGACGGAATTCTTCTTCCGCAAGCGTAGCGCTTACTTCGACGACTACGTGCGCCGGTACACCGACATGCCGATGCTCGTGATGCTCAAGCGGCATACGTTGCCCGACGGCAGCACGACGCTCGTGCCGGATCGCTATCTGCGCGCGACCGACTTCGATGGGCAGCTCGGGCAAGAGAACAATCCCGAATGGAAGACCGTCGCTTTCGATCGTTCGGGCCGTGTCGTGTTGCCAAACGGCTCCATCGGTTTCCGCTGGGGCGCGGAAGGGCGCGACGATACCGGCAAGTGGAATCTCGAAGAAAAAGATGCGCAAAGCGGCGAAGCGGCGAGCCTGAAGCTTTCCGTGCTGGAAGATGGAGCGCAGGCTCACGAGATCGTCGACGTGGCGTTCCCGTACTTCGGCGGCGTGCAGAACCCGCATTTCCCGGCGAACGCGCAAAGCGGGCGCATCAGCGTGGCCCGCGTGCCGGCCGTGCGCCTCGAGCTCGCCGGCGAGCAGGGTGCGAACGAAACGTTCGTGGCGACCGTCTTCGATTTGCAAGCCGCGCAATACGGCGTGGACCGCGGGTTGGGCAGCGGTGCATCGAGCTACGATGCGGACGCCGCCTATACGCCCGCCTGGGCCGAATCGATCACGGGCGTCGCACGCGGGCAGATCGTTGCGCTCGCGCGCCAGTTCGCGGAGAACGCGGACAAGACGCACGGCAAGTCGATGGTCATCATCGGCGCCGCCATGAATCACTGGTATCACGCCGACATGAACTACCGCGGCGTCATCAACCTCTTGATGATGTGCGGCTGCATCGGCCGCAGCGGCGGCGGATGGGCGCACTATGTCGGCCAGGAAAAGCTGCGGCCGCAGACGGGCTGGGCCGCGCTTGCGTTCGCGCTCGACTGGGCGCGGCCGCCGCGCCAGACGAACAGCACGAGCTTCTTCTATGCGCATACCGATCAATGGCGCTATGAAAAGCTGAGCCCCGACGAAATCGCCTCGCCGCTGGCCGATACCTCGCACGCGCAGGCGAGCATGATCGACTACAACGTTCGCGCCGAGCGGATGGGGTGGCTGCCGAGCGCGCCGCAGTTGAAGACGAACCCGCTGCATCTCGCGCAAATGGCCGCGGCGGCCGGCAAGGATGTCCGCGAATTCGTCGCGCAGGGTCTGGAGAGCGGCAGCTTGCAAATGAGCTGCGAAGACCCCGATGCGCCGGAGAACTGGCCGCGCAACATGTTCGTGTGGCGCTCGAACTTGCTGGGATCGTCCGGCAAGGGCCACGAGTACTTCTGCAAGCACTTCCTCGGCACGAGCAACGGGGTGCAGGGTAAGGACCTGGGCCCGGACGACGCCAAGCCGCAAGAAGTGAACTGGCACGCGCAAGCGCCGGAGGGCAAGCTCGATCTGCTCGTCACGCTCGATTTCCGCATGAGCACGACGTGCCTGTATTCGGACATCGTGCTGCCGACGGCGAGCTGGTACGAAAAGAACGACCTCAATACGAGCGACATGCATCCGTTCGTCCATCCGCTCTCGGCGGCCGTGGACCCGGTGTGGCAATCGCGCTCCGATTGGGAAATCTACAAGGGCTTCGCGAAAGCGTTCAGCGAAGTCTGCCCGGGGCATTTGGGCGTGGAAGAGGATGTCGTGATGACGCCGCTCATGCACGACACGCCGGGTGAGCTCGCCCAGCCGTTCGAAGTGCGCGAGTGGCGCAAGGGGCAATGCCGCGCGATCCCGGGCAAGACCGCGCCGCAAGTGACGCTCGTCGAACGCGACTATCCGAATCTGTACAAACGCTTCACGGCGCTCGGCCCGCTCATGTCGAAGATCGGCAACGGCGGCAAGGGCATCGCGTGGAAAACGGAGGTCGAAGTCAAACAGTTGGGAGAACTGAACGGTTTGACGGAAGAGGAAGGCGTCACGCGCGGTATGCCGCGCATCGTGACCGATATCGATGCCTGCGAAGTGATCCTGCAACTTGCGCCGGAGACGAACGGGCATGTGGCGGTCAAGGCATGGGAAGCCTTGTCCAAGGCAACCGGGCGAGACCACAGCCATCTGGCCTTGCCGCGCGAGGACGAAAAGATTCGCTATCGCGACGTGCAAGCGCAGCCGCGCAAGATCATCAGCTCGCCCACGTGGAGCGGCATCGAGAGCGAAACCGTGAGCTACAACGCCGGCTACACGAACGTCTACGAACTGATTCCATGGCGCACGCTCACGGGCCGTCAGCAGTTCTACCAAGACCATCCTTGGATGATCGCGTTCGGCGAAGGCTTTTCGACCTACCGGCCGCCGGTCGATTTGAAGGCGACGGCGTTGATGAACGGGGTCAAGCCGAACGGCAATGCCGAGATCGTATTGAACTTCATCACGCCGCACCAAAAGTGGGGCATTCACAGCACGTACAGCGACAACTTGCTGATGCTCACGCTCAATCGCGGCGGTCCTTGCGTGTGGCTCAGCGAGGACGACGCCCGCCGCGCCGGCATCGAGGACAACGACTGGATCGAGCTGTTCAACGTCAACGGCGCGATCGCGGCGCGCGCGGTCGTCAGCCAACGCGTCAATCCCGGCATGGTGCTCATGTACCACGCCCAGGAAAAAATCATCAACACGCCCGGTTCGGAGATCACGGGCGTGCGCGGCGGGATCCATAACTCGGTCACGCGCATCGTGTTGAAGCCGACGCACATGATCGGCGGCTACGCGCAACTGAGCTACGGCTTCAACTATTACGGAACGATCGGCACGAACCGCGACGAATTCGTGGTCGTGCGCAAGATGCGGCGCGTCGATTGGCTCGACGAGCCCGCTGCTGCGGTGAGCGCGGCGCAAACGCAAGGAGCTGGAAAATGAAAGTGCGCGCCCAAATCGGCATGGTGCTGAATCTGGACAAATGCATCGGCTGCCATACCTGCAGCGTCACCTGCAAGAACGTCTGGACGAACCGGCCCGGCATGGAATACGCATGGTTCAACAACGTCGAGACCAAGCCCGGCGTCGGCTACCCGAAGCAATGGGAAAACCAGGAGAAGTGGAACGGCGGCTGGATTCGAAAAAAGGACGGCTCGATCGAGCCGCGCCAGGGGGGCAAGCTGAAGGTGCTTTCGCGCATCTTCGCGAACCCGAACCTGCCGCAGATCGACGACTACTACGAGCCTTACACGTTCGACTACGATCACCTGCAAAGCGCGCCCGAGATGAAGGCGGCGCCGACGGCTAGGCCGCGCAGCCTCATTACGGGCCAACCGATGGAGAAGATCACCGGCGGCCCGAACTGGGAGGAGATTCTCGGCGGCGAGTTTTCCAAGCGTAGCCAAGACAGCAACTTCGAGGCGATTCAGAAGGACATCTACGGACAGTTCGAGAACACGTTCATGATGTACCTGCCGCGCTTGTGCGAGCACTGCTTGAATCCCGCCTGCGTCGCGTCGTGCCCCTCGGGCTCGATCTACAAACGCGAGGAAGACGGCATCGTGTTGATCGATCAGGACAAGTGCCGCGGCTGGCGCATGTGCGTGAGCGGATGCCCGTACAAGAAGATCTACTACAACTGGAAGTCAGGCAAAGCCGAGAAGTGCATTTTCTGCTACCCGCGCATCGAGGCGGGGCAGCCGACCGTGTGCTCGGAAACGTGCGTTGGCCGCATTCGGTATTTGGGCGTGCTGCTCTACGATGCCGATCGCATCGAAGCGGCGGCCAGCGTAGAAAACGAAAAGGACCTGTATCGCGCGCAGTTGGACGTCTTCCTCGACCCGCACGATCCCACCGTGATCGAGGCCGCGCGCCGTGACGGCGTGCCGGAGAACTGGCTCGAGGCCGCGCGCAACAGCCCCGTGTACCGGATGGCGGTGCAATGGCAAGTGGCCTTGCCGCTACACCCCGAATACCGCACGCTGCCGATGGTGTGGTACGTGCCGCCGCTTTCGCCGATCACGGGCGCCGCGCAAGCCGGCCACATCGGCGCGAACGGCGCGATCCCCGACGTCGGCCAGTTGCGCATTCCGGTGAAGTACTTGGCCAACTTGTTGACGGCAGGCGACGAAGCGCCGGTTGTGCGGGCGCTCGAGCGCATGCTGGCGATGCGTGCCTATCAGCGCGCCAAGCATGTCGACGGCGTAACCGACGATACGGTGCTGCGCCAAGTGGGCTTGAGCTTGGAAACGATGGAGAAGATGTACCGCGTGATGGCGATCGCGAACTACGAGGATCGCTTCGTGATCCCCACCTCGCATCGCGAATATGCCGAGGACGCGTTCGATATGCGCGGCGGTTGCGGCTTCAGCTTCGGCAACGGCTGCCATCATGGCGACGACGAGCCGAGCCTGTTCGGCGGCGAAGGCAAGCGGACGATTCCGATCAAGGTGGAGGAGTGACCATGGCACGAATGGACCCACGGCAGGCCGCGTTCGCGCAAACGCTGCGCGCGCTGTCTTTCTTGCTGCGCTACCCCGATGCAGCTTGGCGCGTGCATCTGGATGAAGTGAGCGACGCGCTGCGCGAGACGGCCGTGCTCGGCCCGGCCCGGCTGGAGGCGATCGAGGCCCTGCTGGACACGATCAGGCGCGCCGAAGAGCTCGAAGCGGAAGCGTCCTATGTCGAATTGTTCGACCGCGGCCGGGGCACTGCGCTGCATTTGTTCGAGCACGTGCACGGCGATTCGCGCGAGCGCGGCCCTGCCATGCTCGATTTGATCGCGACTTACGAGCAAGCCGGACTCGCGCTGAACACGGACGAGTTGCCCGATCATTTGACGGTCTTGCTCGAGTACGCGTCGACCCAGCCGCGTGAAGCGGCGGTGGCATTGCTCGGGGAAGTCGCGCACATCTTGCAGCGCATTCACGGCGCCGTCGAAAAGCGCGGCAGCGCCTATGCCGCGGTGCTGGGCGCGCTGCTCGACGTGGCGGGCGTCGATAGCGCCATGCCGGCTCAGCCGCCCGAGCCCGAGCAGGACCTGGACGAGGCCTGGCAGGAGCCGGCGGCATTCGACGGCTGCGGCAACGCAGGGCAGCAAGGAGCGGGGCAACCCCAGCCGGTGCATCTCGTGCGCCGGGCTCCGGCGGCCGATTCACATGCTGCTTCGAACGCGGCGCAAGGAGCACGGGCATGAGCACTTCTCTGAATACGTTTTTCTTCTCGGTCTATCCGTACGTTTGCCTGACGGTGTTCTTGATCGGCAGCTTGGGACGATTCGAGCGCGCTCAGTACACGTGGAAGAGCGATTCCTCGCAGTTGTTGCGGCGTGCGCAGTTGCGCTGGGGCAGCAATCTGTTTCACGTGGGGGTGCTGTTCCTGTTGTTCGGCCACACGCTGGGCCTGTTGACACCGCACGCGCTTTACTCGGTCTTCATTACGGCTTCGCAGAAGCAAATGCTGGCGATCGTCTCGGGCGGGACGGCCGGCACACTTTGCTTCATCGGTTTGACGATGTTGCTGCATCGACGCATGTTCGACCCGCGCATTCGCAAAACGAGCCGTCGCACGGATTTGGCGCTGCTCATCGTGCTGTGGGTGCAATTGTGCCTGGGGCTCCTGACGCTGCCGTTCTCCTATGCCCAGCGCGCCGATGCGCATGAGATGCTGGTATTAGCCGATTGGGCGCAGCGCATCGTCACGTTGCGCCCCGATGCGAGCGCCATGGCGTCGGTGCTGTGGCCGTTCAAGCTGCATCTGGTGCTGGGGATGACGGTGTTTTTGCTGTTCCCGTTCACGCGCCTCGTGCATATCTGGAGCGGGTTCGGGACGGTGGCCTATGCGTTGCGTCCGTATCAACTCGTGCGCTCGCGGCGCTTGAGCGCGGGCGCGCGGCGCAACGGTTGAGAATGTGCGACGGAGGGCGGGCCGGCGCGACGGCGCCGGCCCGCATCGTTGGCTCGACCGGCGTCTCGCTCGGTCGCCAAGCCTTGGACGCCTATCGGAGAAAGCACGATGATTGCCGATGACAGCACGCGACTACCGGCCGCAACGGCCAGCGATATTCGTCACATTGTGGGAGAGCTCGAAGACGAGGTGATCGCCCGAATCGTCGATGTAGGCGCGACGAGCGCTGAAGTGCTCGACGCTTATACGAGGTATCGCTCCGATCAACTGCTGGAGCGCCGGCTCGATTACGAATTGCACGGAAAAGCCGCCCGCATCTATGAGATTTTGCAGGTGCAAGAGGGTGATGAAGATTAGAGGGGCCGGTGCACGCCGATTCGAGGCTTGCGCCGGCCGGCGCCCCGTGCGTGCGTCGCGGGGCGCGGGCAGCACTCAAACCCGTTTGGCTTGCCGCGCCTGCGTAACTTGATCGAGTTGGCGCGACACGGCTTTGAAGGCGTCGTGCACCGCCACGTACACGTCTTCGCCGACTTCGCGGTTCGAGACGATCTCGTGTCCGGGGATGGTCAGATCGATCACGACGCCGAACGGCTTGCCCTGATGCTTGTGCTTGCCGTCGCACACGATGGCGACACGGCAGCGCATGATGTCCTCGTGGTGCTGCTCGAGCTTGTCGGCGTGCTTGCGCACGGCGTCTTCGAGCGCTGCGGAGCGGTCCAGGCCTTCGAATGAGATTTCCAGGGGTAGTTTCATAATCGGTTGAGTCGATGGGCCAAAGAGAATGACGGGGCGTAAGCGCGCGGTTCGTGCTTGCAATCGGCGCCGGTAAGCCGCACCTGCGCGAGCGATCCGCGCCCCAGCTCCATTGTTCGCCAACGCGAACCAAGCAGGTTGACATTGGTCAACCGCCGCGAAGCTTCTCGTCGGCGAGGCGGGTATGCCTAAGCTGGGCGAGGCAGCGCCAGCAGCTCGTGCAGCAAGCGAGCGTAATCGGCGCGGGCGCGCTCGAGTTCGCCGGCCGCTCGCTCCGCCGTTCGGAGCACTTCGGCAAGGCAGGCCTGCGCGATTGGCGCGATCAACAGAGACGGCGATCGCGCCGCGATGCCGTCGCGCAGCGTACCCTCGCGCACGCCCTTGACGACGAGCGTGCGCACCGCCACGACGATCGTCCGATCCATGTAGCAGCGCCACCGCTCGACGGCGTTCGGAACGCGCGCGCTCTCCGCGATCAATAGGCGCAGCGTTGCAACGGCCGGTGCGCTCACGGCCCACGAATAGAGACGGTTGCCGAGCAAATCGACGATACGCTCGACGGTGACCGGAGTGCGAAACAACGCCGGTTCGTCGATGCCGATCGGCTTCAACGTGCGGTTGAGCAAAGCCTCGAAGATCTCATCCTTGCTCTCGAAGTGCGCATAGATGCCGCCTTTGGACAATCCAGCCCGCGCCGCGATGTCGTCGATGCGCGTGTGCGGGAAGCCGCGGGTGGAAAACACGTCGTACGCGGCGTCGAGGATTTGCGCGACGCGAACGTCGGGCGGCAGCCGGCGACGTCGCGTGTCGGGAAGCAGTTGAGCGGAGATGGCGTGCATGAGGATCGGCGTTGAAGGTTCGTGACCCGTGGGAGACGCAAAACCCGTTCGCGTCCAGGCCGGGGCAATTCGAAGATGTTAACGACTGCATGGTCGGACCTCGCTTGACGTGGATCAAGACGGCATAAGGGTTTGCTCGGATATAAAGGGGTCAGCGGCCCGAGCGGTGCAATCGCTCGAAGCGATCGCCGCAGTCGACTCCGCCCAATAGGCGGCGGCGATCCAAGCAATCCTCAACGGCGTCTTCATGCGCGATTTCGCATTTCCCCCCGAACACGAGCCGACGCCGCCATGTCACGGCGGCAACCGGTCGCACCGGCTGGCGCGTCGAGCGTGGCGGGCGGGCGTCTCGACGCTCGCATGTCTGCTCGCCTTGACAGGCTGCGTGTCGCTCGCACCGCACTACACCCGTCCCGACTTGCCGGTGCCGGATAGCTATCCGAGCGACCACGCAACCGAGCCGAGCGCGCCCTCGCAGCGACTGGCCTCGTCCGGCCTGCCCGAATGGCGCAACTATTTCGTCGATCCGCGCTTGCGCGCGTTGATCGCGCAAGCGCTTTCGAACAATCGGGATTTGCGCATCGCGAGTGCGCGCATCGAGCAGGCACGCGCCGTATACGGTTTGCGCCGCGCCGCGCAGTTGCCGAGCATCGACGCGACGGCGACCGCGGCGCGCGTGCGCTTGCCCGCTGGATTGCTCTCGCCCAAACCCATCGTCGCGACCGTGTATGACGCGGGGCTGTTGCAAAGCAGCTGGGAGATCGATTTGTGGGGGCGGCTGCGCGATACGAGTGCGGCTTCGCTCGAAGATCTACTCGCAAGCGAATCGGCGCAACGGGCCGTGACATTGAGTCTGGTCGCTCACATCGCGGACGCCTACTTCGGCCTATGCGAGCTGGACGAGCGCATCGCTTTCACGCGCGATACGATCGCAAGCCGAGAGAAGTCGCTGCATATCTTTCGACGCCGGTACGAAGTCGGATCGACGTCGAAGCTCGATTTCGAGCAATCGGAGATCTTGCTCGAACAGGCGCGCACCCTCGGTGCGCAATTGCAACAAGCGCGGGCGGCGCAGGCCCATGCGCTCGATGCCCTGATAGGCGCGCCCGCTCGTCTCGACGCCGGCGAGCGGCCGCTCGACGACGCCGCGGTGTTGCCCACGCTCGAAGCGGGCTTGCCATCCGCGCTGCTCGAAGCGCGCCCGGACATCAGCGCCGCCGAGCACCGGTTGCGAGCCGCTAATGCGAACATCGGGGCCGCGCGCGCCGCGTTTTTTCCGCGCATTGCGCTGACGAGCTCGGTGGGCGCGAGCAGCACCGAATTGAGCCAGCTATTCTCGTCCGGCACGGGCATGTGGGCGTTCGTCCCCAACCTCGCGCTGCCGATCTTCGATGCCGGGCGAAATCGCGCCAATCTCGCTCTGGCGAAGGCGCGTCGAGACGAAGCGGTGGCTCAGTACGAAAGCGCAATACAGAATGCGTTCCGCGATGTCGCCGATGCGCTTTCGGCGTGCGCGTGGCTCGGCGAGCAAGTTCAAACTGCCCGCGCGACGCTCGCCGCGCAAACGGAGCGCGCGCGCCTGGCGCGATTGCGCTACGACGACGGCGCCACACCATTTCTCGAAGTCCTCGACGCGCAACGCGATCTGTTATCCGCGCAGCAGCAACTCGTGCAATTGCGTCGCGCGCTGCTCGCAAGCCGTGTGGCGCTCTACACGGCGCTTGGCGGCGCGACGATGCGCGACGCGCACGATGACAGCGGCATGGCGGCCGCACCCAACGACACTCACCCATTCACACCATGAAGATCACGAGGCAATCAGCGACGATCGCCCTGGCCGCGGCGGCAGTTGTCCTTGCCGGCGGCTATGCCTGGCTGCATTCTCGGCAAAGCGGACCGGGCGAGGGCTTCGCGAGCGGAAACGGGCGTATCGAGGCGACTGAAATCGATGTCGCGACGAAGTTGCCGGGCCGCGTCGACACCATCTTCGTCGAGGAGGGAGACTTCGTCAAAGCCGGCCAACCGCTAGCGAAGATGGAGGTTCAGTCGTTGAGTGCGCAGCTCGATGAAGCGCGTGCGCGTGCGCAACAAGCGGTCAACACGGTGGCCAGCGTTGCGGCCCAGGTTGCCCTGCGCGAGAGCGATAAGATCGCGGCCCAGGCCATCGTTGCCCAACGCAACAGCGAACTCGATGCGGCGCGCCGGCGTCTCGACCGGTCGGAGACGCTTTCGCGCGAAGGCGCTTCGTCGATGCAGGAACGCGACGACGATCGCGCGCGCGTTCGCGGTATGCAGGCGACCGTGCAAGCGGCCGTTGCACAGGTAGGCGCGGCGCAAGCGGCGATCGAGGCGACGCGCGCGCAGCTCGTTGCAGCGCGCTCGGCCGTGGCGGCCGCCAACGCGACGATCGCACGCGTGCAATCGGAGATCGACGACAGCAGGCTCACCGCGCCGCGCGACGGCCGGGTGCAATACCGCATCGCCCAAGCGGGCGAAGTCCTTCCCGCCGGCGGCAAGGTCATGAACCTCGTGGACCTGTCGGACGTCTATATGATCTTCTTCCTGCCGGAAACGGTGGCCGGCAAGGTCGCGATGGGCAGCGAAGTGCGCCTCGTGTTGGACGCAGCGCCGCAATACGTGATCCCGGCTTCGGTGTCGTTCGTGGCGAGCACGGCGCAGTTCACGCCCAAGACCGTCGAAACGCAAAGCGAACGCCAAAAGCTGATGTTTCGCGTGAAAGCGCGCATCAACCGCGACTTGCTGCTCAAGCATCTGACGATCGTGAAGACCGGCGTGCCGGGCGTGGCTTGGGTCAAGGTCGATCCGAAGGCGGCTTGGCCGAGCGAGCTGGCCATCAAGGTTCCGCAGTGAGCGATACGCACCGAACGCTGGCGGCGCCGCGCGTCGCGTCCACCGATGACGCGACTGCGGCCGTGCGCATGTCCAACGTGAGCTTGCATTACGGCAAGAGCGTCGCGCTCGAAGACGTGACGCTCGCGATCCCGGCCGGAAGGATCGTCGGCTTGATCGGGCCGGATGGAGTCGGCAAGTCGAGCCTGCTGGCGCTCGTCGCCGGCGCGCGCGTGATCCAGACCGGCGAGGTGTTTGCGCTCGGCGGCGACATGCGCTCGGCGCGCCACCGAGAGGCAGTCTGCCCGCGCATCGCTTATATGCCGCAGGGGCTCGGCAAAAATCTGTATGCGACGTTGTCCGTTGAAGAGAACTTGCAGTTCTTCGCGCGCTTGTTCGGTCATGACGCCGCGCAGCGCCGGCGCCGTATCGATGCGCTGACGCGCAGCACCGGGCTCTATCCGTTTCTCGCTCGCCCGGCGGGCAAACTCTCCGGCGGCATGAAGCAAAAGCTCGGGCTGTGCTGCGCGTTGATCCACGACCCCGACCTGTTGATTCTCGACGAACCGACGACGGGCGTCGATCCGCTCGCGAGGGCGCAATTCTGGACCTTGATCGCGGCGCTGCGCGCCGAGCGGCCCGCGATGACGGTGGTCGTCGCTACCGCTTATATGGACGAAGCGCAGCGCTTCGACTGGCTCGTGGCGATGAACGCGGGCCGTGTGCTCGCGGCCGGCTCGCCGCAAGCGCTACTCGCGCAAACGGGCGCCGACACGCTCGAGGCGGCCTTCATCGCCTTGCTGCCGCAAGCGCGGCGCGGCGATTACCGGCCGATCGCCGTCGAGCCGTGGATCGCCGGCGAGGGCGACGACGCCGCGATCGAGGCGGAAGGTTTGACGATGCGCTTCGGCGATTTCGTGGCGGTCGATCATGTGAGCTTTCGCATTCGCCGCGGCGAGATCTTCGGTTTTCTCGGCTCGAACGGTTGCGGCAAATCGACGACGATGAAAATGTTGACGGGGCTCTTGAGCGCGAGCGAGGGCAAAGCCACATTGTTCGGCCGAGAGGTCGACCCGAGGGACATCGATACGCGTCGACGCGTCGGCTATATGTCGCAGGCGTTCTCGCTCTATGGCGAACTGACTGTGCGGCAAAATCTCGTCTTGCATGCGCGGTTGTTTCAGGTCGAAGAAGGCAAGATCGCCGAGCGCGTGACGGAAATGAGCGCGCGCTTCGGCCTGACCGAAGTGCTCGACGCCTTGCCGGATCGACTAGCGCTGGGGATGCGGCAGCGCTTGTCGCTTGCTGTAGCGATGGTGCATCGCCCGGAGATGCTGATTCTGGACGAACCCACCTCGGGCGTGGACCCGGTCGCGCGCGACGAGTTCTGGCGGCTAATGCTCGATCTCTCGCGACGCGATCGGGTAACGATCTTCATTTCGACGCACTTCATGAACGAGGCCGCGCGCTGCGATCGCATCTCGCTCATGCATGCGGGGCGTGTGCTCGCGAGCGGGGCGCCGGCCGAGATCGTGAGCGCGCGCGGCGCAAAGAACCTGGAGGAAGCGTTCGTCGGGTACTTGATCGAAGCGGAAGGAGGGCCCGCGGCGGCGCCCGATGCCATACCGGCCGCACAAACTGCGACGCTGCCGGCCCCCTCGGCCGCGCGTCGCGGCTTCAGCGCCTCGCGTGCGCTCACGTACGTTTGGCGCGAAGCGCTGGAACTGCGTCGCGACCCGGTGCGCGCCGCCCTCGCTCTGTTGGGCTCGCTCGTCTTGATGTGCGTCATTGGGCTGGGGATCAGTCTCGACGTCGAGAATCTGACGTTTGCCGTCCTCGACCGAGATCAATCGGAACTGAGCCGCGACTACGCCTTGAACATCGCAGGCTCACGCTACTTCATCGAGCAGCGGCCGATCAGCGATTACGGCGAGCTCGATCGACGCATGCGCGCGGGGAAGCTTTCGCTTGCGATCGAGATCCCGCCCGGTTTCGGGCGCGACTTGGCGCACGGGCGGCCGGTGCAGATCGGCGTTTGGATCGATGGCGCCATGCCGCTGCGCGCCGAGACGATTCGGGGCTACGTGTTGGGCATGCACGAGCAGTGGTTGCGCGACCAACTGCGTCACCGGTTCGGCGTGGATAGCGCCGCGCAGGTGACGATCGAAACGCGGTTCCGCTACAACCCCGACGTCAGAAGTTTGCCGGCGATGGTGCCGGCCGTGATTCCGCTCTTGCTGCTGATGCTGCCGGCCATGCTCACGGCGCTGGCGGTCGTGCGCGAGCGCGAACTCGGCTCCATCGTCAATCTGTATGTCACGCCGGTGACACGCATGGAATTTCTGCTCGGCAAACAAGTGCCGTATGTGTTGCTCGCCATGCTGAACTTCGCACTGATGGCATTGCTCGCGCGCTTCGCCTTCGACGTGCCCGTCAAAGGCAGTTTGCCGACCTTGCTGTTGGCCGTCCTGCTGTTCACCACGGTGTCGACCGCATTCGGCCTGCTGGCGTCGACCTTCACGCGCAGCCAAATTGCGGCGATGTTTTTCACGCTGATCGGCACGCTGATTCCCGCGGTGGAATTTTGCGGCCTCATCAACCCGGTCTCGTCGATGGAGGGAACGGGCCGCCTGATCGGCCAAGCGTATCCGGCGACCTACATGTTCGCGATCAGCCGGGGCGTATTCAACAAGGCGCTTGGATTTGCCGACCTTCGGGCGCATTTTCTGCCGCTTGCCATCGCGATCCCGGTCCTGCTGGGCGCCACCGTCGCGCTCTTGCGCAAACAGGAGGTTTGAGTGCGCGTGCTCTCGACGATCTACCGGCTCGGCATCAAGGAACTGTGGAGCTTGGCGCGCGACCCGATGATGCTCGTGCTCATCGTGTATACGTTCACGGCCTCGATCTATGCGGCGGCCACGGCGCAACCGGAAACGCTGCATCGGGCGCCGATCGCGATCGTCGACGAAGATGCCTCGCCCCTTGCGCAACGTATCGTTTCGGCGTTCTTCCCGCCGCAATTTTCACCGCCGTTGCTCGTCGATGCGGCCGGCGTCGATCACGGGCTCGACCTGGGGCGCTTCACGTTCGCCCTCGATATCCCGCCGAACTTTCAGCGCGACGCGCTCGCCGGGCGGCAAACGCAGATCCAACTGAACGTCGATGCGACGCGCATGAGCCAGGCGTTCACGGGCAGCGGCTACGTGCAGCAGATCGTGCTGGGAGAGGTGCGCGATTTTCTGGCGCGCGAGAAGGGCGCGGCGCCTGTCCCCGTGGATCTGGCCATGCATATGCGCTTCAACCCCAATCTCGAACATGCGTGGTTCGGCGCGCTGATGGAAATCATCAACAACGTCACCATGTTGTCGATCATTCTCACGGGCGCGGCGCTGATTCGCGAGCGCGAGCATGGGACCGTCGAGCATTTGCTCGTCATGCCCGTGACGCCGCTGGAAATCATGGTAGCGAAGGTTTGGTCGATGGGGCTCGTCGTGCTGACGGCCGCGTTCTTATCGCTCACGCTCGTCGTGCGCGGCGCTTTGCACGTGCCGATCCAAGGCTCGGTCGGCTTGTTCATGCTGGGCGCGGCGCTGCATCTGTTCGCCGCGACGTCGATGGGCATTTTTCTCGCGACGCTCGCGCGCAGCATGCCTCAGTTCGGCATGCTGATGGTGCTCGTGCTGATTCCCCTGCAACTATTGTCGGGCAGCGTGACGCCGCGCGAGAGCATGCCGCGGCTCGTGCAAGAAGTCATGCTCGCGGCGCCCACGACGCATTTCGTCGAGCTCGCGCAGGCGATCCTCTATCGGGGCGCGGGTTTCGAGGCCGTCTGGGCACCGTTTCTCGCGCTCGCGACGATCGGCTCCGTCCTGTTCGCGCTGTCGCTCGCCCGCTTTCGCAAGACGATTGCGCTGATGGCATGACTTACGCTTGCTCGCCGCGTTCGGTGGAGCGGGTTACCCGCCGCGCGAACCCGCGTTGCACCGCTGGATGTGTCCCAGGACGCAGTCGAGCGCGCCCGCTTCGTTTATACAAGGGGTTGGGCAACGACGGCGCGCCGCGATCTCGAAGCGATCGACGCTTTGCGCGCTCGACGACCATGGGGGACTGAGGACATGCGAATCGTGATCGCATTGGCAAACGACGCGCTGCGCACACGGGGCGGGAAGGATGGCGCTCCGGAAGATGCGCACATCGTTCGTTCGGCGGCTGCGCAGTTGGCGCGGATCGCGCAGGGCAACGATGTCGTCATCGTCCGTAGCGACGGGTGTCGGATCGGGCCTAATGCGGTCCATCATCACGAAGGCGCGGAGTGTGGCGCTGTCTCCACCGAGCCCGCCGAAGCGCAGGCAGCCGACATGCAAATCGGCACGAGCGTCGCAAGCGAGCTGCGCCATATGCTTGCGCACGCGCGCCGATGCACGGCGCTGCACACGCAAGTCGAGGTCGATCGGGACGATCCCGCGTTCGAATCGCCGAACAAGGCCGTCGGCCCGATGCTCACGGGCGAGCGCGCGCTCGCCGCCGCACGGGAAAAACGCTGGCACCTGGCCCACGACGGCATTGCATATCGGCACGTCGTGCCGAGCCCCCAGCCGGTGCGATTGCTGCAGGCCGAGCCGCTGCGTCGTTTGGTCGAGCAGGGCGCGCTCGTCGTCTGCACCGTCGGTGTCATCCCGGTCGTGGCGGCCGACGACGGCGCCATGGAGCCGGTCGACGCCGTCATCGACGAGCACGATGGCGCAGCCCTCGTCGCGCGAACGGTGCAAGCCGATCTGTTCGTCATCGCGACGGACAAGGCGGGCGTTTTTCTCGATTGGGGCACGGCCAATTCGAAACTGCTTCGTCATGCACACCCGAGCGTGCTGCACGAATTGGCCTGCACGACGGGCGCCATGAGCGCGAAGCTGCGGGCGGCGGCGCGTTTCGCCGAGCGCACGGGCCGCAGGGCGGCGATCGGCGCGCTCGGCGACGTGGTTCGGCTCGTCGAGGGCACGGCCGGGACGACGATTTCGTGCGAACGCGTCGATCCGCGCAGCTTCGCCGGCGGTGCGGTTGCGTGCTGAGCGCCGCGGCGCAAGCGGCGGGCGCGGTGTCGACGCCGCCGAAGTCGACACTGATCGCTTCAATAGCGGCTCGCGCCGGCTTCGAAGCGCACGGCGCGTCGCGCCGCGCGTTTGCTCGCTCAGTCGGCCGTCAACACGATGCGCCCGTCCACCTTCCCGGCCTTGAGCGCGGCGAAGATCTCGTTGATGTTTTCGAGCCGGTCGCGGTGGATGTGAGCGCGCACCTTGCCTTCGGCGGCGAAATCGAGCGATTCCTGCAAATCGCGCCGAGTGCCGACGATCGATCCGCGAACCGTGATGCCGTTGAGCACGGTCGAGAATATCGGCAGCGGAAAATCCCCGGGCGGTAGCCCGTTCAGCGAGATCGTGCCGCCGCGCCTGACCATGCCGAGTGCTTGTGCGAAAGCGCTGCGCGAGACGGCGGTCACGAGCACGCCATGGGCGCCGCCGATTTCTTTTTGAATGACGGCGGCCGGGTCTTGCTCGGCGGCATTGACGGTCAGTTGCGCACCGAGCGTGCGTGCGAGCTGGAGCTTATCGTTGGAGACATCGACGGCGACGACATGCAGCCCCATCGCCACGGCATACTGCACGGCTACGTGGCCTAGACCGCCCACGCCGGAGATGGCGATCCATTGGCCGGGCCGCGTGTCCGTCACGCGAATGCCCTTGTAGACGGTGACGCCTGCGCACAGAATCGGTGCGATTTCGTCGAACGCGACGTTGTCGGGAAGGCGTCCGACGTAGTTGGGGTCGGCCACCACATATTCGGCGTAGCTGCCGTTGATCGAGTAGCCCGTGTTCTTCTGCTCGTGGCACAGCGTTTCCCACCCCGTCTGGCAGTACTCGCAGTGACCGCAGGCCGTGTAGAGCCAGGGCACGCCTACCCGGTCGCCTTCCTTCAGATGCTTGACGCGCGAGCCCACGGCGCTGACATAGCCCACGCCCTCATGCCCGGGGATGAACGGCAGCGAGGGTTTCACGGGCCAATCTCCGTCGGCTGCATGCAAATCGGTGTGGCAGACGCCCGACGCCTCGATTTTGACGAGGATCTGATCGGGTTCGGGCGTTGGCACACGCACCTCTTCGATGCGCAGCGGCTCGCCGAATGCGTGTACGACAGCGGCTTTCATGACGGTGGCCATCGATAACTCCTATTCGGTTGGCGGAGGTGCCCAGTATCGTTGCGGCACGGCGAAGAACTGTTGAGAAAGATCAAGGGGGCGGTGCGGCATATCCGGACAATGACAATGAACGCGCGGCAATCGGCCGCTTGTAAATATCACAACGTGATATAAAGTGACGCTTGACGACGGCGGAGCGCGCGAGGCGGCCCATGTGCGACGCTGCGCACCGGGCCGAGATGTACAGGAGGGGCAATGAGATTCGAAGTGTTGGAACTGACGGGCAACGATGACGGTTCGCGCATTGCCGCGGCTGTCGAAAGCGTCGACCCGCAAGCGCAGGTGACGGTGGACGCTCGCGCCCACGCGATCGACGTCGATTCGTGGCTCTATCCGGAAGAGTTCCTCGTTGCGCTGTACGAAGCGGGCTACGACGCCCGCATCAAGCGACGCTAGGGATCGGCGCCGCGCCCCCGCGCGGGCCTTGCCGCATTACTGCTTCTGCAGCTTCACGACGGTCAACGCGCCGTCGATCCGCTCGGCCACGAAGTCGACCTTGTCGCCGGTCTTCACTTGATCGAGCATCGCCGGATCTTTCACCTTGAACACCATCGTCATCGCACCCATGCCGAGGTTTTCGAGCGGACCATGTTTGATGGTCAATTTGCCGGCGCTCGTATCGACTTTCTTGATCTCGCCGTGCGACATGGCGCGCGCCGCTTGTGCGCTCGGCTTCGCGCCGCCGCTCATATCCATGTCGTTCATGTCGCCCGCAGCGTAAGCGGCGGCGGAAAACGCGAGCGCGCTCGCAATCGCAATCGAAACAACGGCTTGCTTGATCATGCTTTCTCCACGTTGGAAGGGGTTGAGATCGAAGGCCGCGACGGGCGCGACCTCGTTGGGCCATTCAGCCATCGGGCAACTCGCCCGTGTATTCGTAGGCGACGGTGCCTTTCGGGTGCTTGAACCAACCCGGATCGCGGTAATCGTTGCGGGCAAGATCCCGGCGCACCTTCACCACAGTGAACATGCCGCCCATCTCCATCGGCCCGAACGGGCCGGCGCCGGTCATCATCGGCAACGTGTTCTCAGGCAGCGGCATCTCCATTTCGCCCATCGAGCCGCCCGTGCTTCCCATCGCCATGTAATCGGGCACGAGCTTGCCGATGCGTTCGACGAGGTCTTTTTGCTCCACGCCGATCATGTTCGGCACTTGGTGGCCCATCGCGTTCATCGTGTGGTGCGACTTATGGCAATGGAACGCCCAATCGCCGGGCCGGTCCGCGACGAACTCGATGGCCCGCATTTGCCCGACCGCCACATCGACGGTCGCCTCGGGCCAGCGCGCCGCCGGCGGGATCCAGCCGCCGTCGGTGCCCGCCACTTCGAAGTGATAGCCGTGAAGGTGGATCGGGTGATTGGTCATCGTCAGATTCCCGAAGCGGATGCGCACACGCTCGCCTGCACGCACCGGCAGCGGATCGATGCCGGGAAAGACTCGCGAATTGAACGTCCACATGTTGAAGTCGGTCATCTCGTTGACGCGCGGCGTGTAGCTGCCCGGGTCGATATCGTAGGCGGCGAGCAGAAACACGAAGTCGCGATCGACAGGCATCACGCTCGGGTCCTGCGGATGCACGATGAACATGCCCATCATGCCCATCGCCATCTGCACCATTTCATCGGCGTGCGGGTGGTACATGAAGGTGCCGGGCCGCTCGAGCCGGAATTCGTAGACGAAGGTTTTGCCCGGCGGGATGTGCGGCTGCGTGAGACCGCCGACGCCATCCATTCCGCTCGGCAGCCGCATGCCATGCCAGTGCACGGTCGTGTGCTCGGGCAGCTTGTTGGTGACGAAGATACGGACTTTGTCACCCTCGACGGCCTCGATGGTCGGCCCCGGCGACTGTCCGTTGTAGCCCCAGAGATTGGCCTTCATGCCGGGCGCGATCTCACGCACGACCGGCTCCGCGATCAGGTGAAATTCCTTCCATCCGTTCTTCATGCGCCACGGCAGCGTCCAACCGTTCAACGTGGCCACCGGCGTGTAGGGGCGCCCGTCGCGGGGCGTCAAGGGCGGTTGCGTGGCGGCGCTCGACATGATGGGCGCCTCGGGCAACGAGGCCGCGCCGGCTTTGCCGACCATCGCGGCGCCCAGGAGCGCGGCGCCGGAGCCGCTCAGAAATTGTCGACGAGACACCATGTCATTTTCCTTGCGAAAGCGTTGACGATGCGGCCGGCGCGGAATCGCTCTGCGGCAGAGCGCCGCCGAGCGCTTGCTCGAGGTCGGCTTCGGCGAGCCAGTAGTCCTTGAGCGCATCGATATAGCCGTTGACCGCGCCGGCCTGTTCGCGCGCATCGGCGAGCAGATCGAAGACGCTTGCGAGCATGCCGTTATAGCGCAGCATCAGTTCATCGGAGATCGTCTTGCGCAGCGGCACGATCTCGTCGCGATAGCGCTTGGCAACGTCGTAATTGCTCACGTATGCGCGGTACGATGCGCGCACTTCGGAGCGCGCATCGATCGCCGTTTGCGCGAGCCGATTTGCCGACTGCATGTACGCGGCCTCGGCGCGGGCGATTTTGGCTTTGCCGAAATCGAACAGGGGAATCTCGACGCTGATTTCGTAGCCGTGCTCGCGTCCCTTGTCGGTTTCGTAATTGTTTTGATAACCCAATTCGAACGCGTCGATGAAGCGCGTCGCTCGTCTGAGCCCGAGCGAGGATGCCACGGCCTGCGTGCGCATCTTGGCGGCCCGAATGTCGAGCCGGTTTTCCATGGCGAATCGCTCGATATCCGTCAGAGCGGGGCGTTTCTCGGGTAAGTCAGGTAGATGATCCGGCAGCGTATAGGATCCGCCTTCGCCCGATAGACCGAGCGCGCGCGTGAGCGCTTCGCGCGCCGCCACCGCTTGCCGGCGCGCTTGGTCCAAGCGCGCCGTCGATTCGGCGTGGAACGCTTGCTCGCGTGCGTCCTCGAGCTTGCTGAAGTTTCCCGCCCGACGCATGCGGGCGGCCAATTGCGCGCCGGCGTCGGCCGAGTCTTTCACTTGTTCGGCGTACCGTTGCGCTTGCTCGGCCGCCACCGCATCGATGTAAGCGCGGCGCGCCTGCGCTGCCGCTTTGAGCATGGCGTCGGCCGTCTCGAGCTTGGTCTCGTCGAAGCGGCGCTGCTCGATTCGTGCGGCGAGCGGCAGCGTCAGGATGGCGAGCACGTTCGCCGAAACAGTGCGGCCTATGCTCAAGTCGCCGTTGCTCGCGCGCGTGCGGCTGAAGGTGAAGCCCGGATTCGGCAGGCGGCTCGCTTGGACGAGGTCGGCTTCCGATAGCCCTAGCTCGGCATAAGCAGCTTGCAGGCCGGGATTGTTCAGCAACGCGACCTGGACGGCGCTGTCCATGTCGAGCGGTTGGGACAGGAGAGACCGCGTACGCTCGGCCGCGGCTTGGCGGTCGGCGTCGGTCTTGAGCATGACCACGTCCTTGCCGAGCCGCTGCTTGGCGATCGAAGACACGGCATCGAAGCCGCCGTCATCCGAGAACGTCGCGCAGCCGGTGAGAAACGCGGCGACGGTGATCGTCGCCGCCATTCGAGTCAAAACTAGAGGTCGCATCGTTTTCTCGTCATGAGTCGTCCGACGAACACCCGTAGGTTCGCCGGAGCGGATGGCGCACCGCGGCAACGGGGCCGCGATCGAGAGCTAGACGAGAAACAGTCGAGGAGGGCGCTCGATGCCGTCGGTCAGAAACGACGCGGCAGCGGCCGAGGAGGCTGGGGCAAGTGCGATGTGACGCACATCGGGTGCGACGGCGACGAACGGACTTGCCGGCAATCCCGCGCCCGAGCAATAGAGCGAGCATGTCGAGCACGGATGCGCGCGACAGGCGTCGCTTGGGTGATGGTGTCGATGATCGTCGCCGCTCAGCGCAGCGAGACGCGCGTGATGGCCGCTTTCGTGCATGACCGATCTCGTGTCGTGCATCGGCAACTCGCCTGTGCTGGCCGCGGCGTATCTCATCGAGATAGCAGCAAGCGACTGGGCCGGCAGGCTCAGAACGAGTAGGACGATGACGAGGAAGCGGCGCCACGGTGACATGGGGCCGCAGTGTATCACGCGCTCGGTCTGGGGCGGACGCGCGTGACGCATTGCACGAGGTCCCGCCCGGCAAGCATGATCGGCGTTTACCCTATCTAAAGTAAAAGGGCCTGACGCCGTAATCCCTTGAGCATTCGCGGTGCACCCGTGCCGCCGGCATTTGCGTGCCCACGCATTGCGTCTCGTCACGCACCCCAACATGTCTCTCGCCACTACGTCTATGGAATCGATTGCGACCGGTCGGGACGCCGCTATCGCCGCTCAGGTGCGCGCCGCGTTCCGCGAGTTGTTTCTCGTGTCCGGTGCTGCCGCACAATTGGGCGCCCACGGGCAGCCGGTTCAAGACGCCCAATGGCTGGCGCTCGAGCGGGCCATGAGTCAAGCCAGCATCGTGCTCGGCGCTCGCGACAGACGCGAGAGCGAGCCTTTGGCGTCGTTTCGACGCCTGGCCGCCCTGTGCGACGAACTGCTGGGCCGCCGCGCACTGGGCCACGTGTGCCCCGCGGTTCTGTGGCGCGACCTTGCCCGTGCGGGGCGCGACGCCTACGAACAAATCGATGCGTGAGGCAGCGACCGTCGACGACGGCGTGTAGACGATCGCTCGCCGCTCAACGCGAGGTCGCTCGCGACCGGTCGTTCTCGGCGCGTTGACGCAGCAAGCCGAGAACGGCATCGCAAAAAGGCGTGGCCAGTCCGAGCTTGCGGCCCAGCTCGGGGAACACCCCTAGAATCGGCTCGACCTCGAGCGGGCGGCCCGCTTCCATGTCTTGAAGCATCGATGTCTTGAACGCGCCCAGTTCGCGCGTGATGGCGACACGCGCTTGCGGCGACATCCCCGGGGACAACCCAAGGCGCCGTCCGATCGCGTCGGCTTCTTCCATCATCCGCAACGCGAGCGCCTGCGTGAGCGGATCGTCGAGCAAGCGATCGGCGGTGGAACCCGTCAACGCACTGAGCGGATTCATGTTCATGTTGCCCCAGAGCTTCGCCCAAATTTCAGCGCGGATATCCTCGGCGATTTGCACGTCGAAGCCGCCCGCCGCGAGCGTTGAGGCGAAGCTGCGCGCCGCGGCCGCGCGGACGGCGTTCGCGGCGCCGACGACGAGCCGATTGCCGCGTCCGCGTTTGACGATGCCTGGGGCTTCGTTGGCCGCCGATAGATGCACGACGCAGCCGAGCGCGCGGGCGGCGGGCAGGACGGCCGAGACGCGACCGCCGGGATCAACGGCGGCAAGGGGCTCCTCGGTATCGAGCGGCGCGGGCAGGCCGTGCAGAAACCACCATGGCAGACCGTTCATGGCGGAGACGACGACTGTATCGGCTGCGATGAGCGGCTGCAGCGAAGCGGCGAGACCCGGCAGCGCTTGGGCCTTCAACGCGAGGACCACGAAGTCTTGCGCGCCCAGCGCGCCCGCATCGTCGCTGGCATCGATGCGCGCAGCTTCGATCGAGCCGTCGTGTTCGCGGATGCGAATGCCGTGCGCTCGGATCGCGGCCAACGTGGCGCCGCGCGCGAGCACCGACACGCATTGGCCCGCACGGGCGAGCGCCGCACAGAGCAATCCGCCGATCGCGCCGGCGCCCACCACGGCGATGCGCATGGGCGGGGCGCCGTGCCCGCCTGGAGTGTTCATCGCGTGACTCCTTGTACCTTGTAGGAAGAATCGATCATCGGCTCGAGGCAGTGGCTAGTTGTACGCACAACCATTTTACGGAGCGGCGGCGAAAGAGCAGGGCGCCTGCGCCCATGTTGCCGCCGTTGCGTCGGCCGTTGCGCGGGGGCGCGGCGATGAGCGGGACGCCGCAACGTTCGACGCTTCGACTCCTCGACACAACCACGCGCGAATGAGTTAGAATCTCGCGCTTACGCTTTCGATCGCAAGATCGTCGCGCCGCTCCATCGGCGCCGAAAGCGAGCCTGACATCGAAGCGCCGTGCGAGAAGCGGGGCGCTTCGGCGCGAGGATGGCGAAATTGGTAGACGCACCAGGTTTAGGTCCTGACGCCAGCAATGGTGTGCGGGTTCGAGTCCCGCTCCTCGCACCATCTTTTTCCGGGCTTGGGTTCAATCGGCTCTTGGGTTCAATCGTCCTTGGGTTCAATCGTCCGGCCGGCAGGCGGGTTTCCGTCGCCCATCCGTGCGCGGTGTGCCCCTAGCCTTCGGCCTGCGCCCGCGCGATGACCTTATCCAGCACTCGCCCCAGCGCCTCCCGCTCCGCGTCGCTCAGGCAACTGAACAGATCCGCATTCCACTTGCGCGCGATCGGCATCACTTTGCGAAACAGCGCACGGCCCTCCTGCGTGAGAGAGATCAATACCACGCGGCCGTCGTCGCTGCTGGCTTCCCGTTTGACGAGCCCGCGCTTGATGAGCGCCTCCGCTGCGCGGCTGGCTTGGCTCTTGTCCAGATTGGCATGCTTGGCCAAGTCCATGATCGAGAACGGGCCGAACGAACCCACTGATGCGATCACGCGCGCCTCCGGCAGCGTAATGTCGAGCTTCGTTTGATAGCGCTCGCTGATCCCGCGGTCCGACAGCTTGTTCAACACGTGCATGCGGTAGGTCAAGAATTGCTCTAGCCCGGCTTTGGCTGCAGCCTTCATGGGGTCGTCGATCCTGTCGAAAGAGGGGCAGGTGAAAAAGCACTCGGGCGATTGTTGCCGCATCCGGCGCGGCGGTCAACGCGGCATTTCACGACGTTCGCGCATGCAGGCCGATGCCGCTCCCACTCACGCGCCGAATTTCAACCGCGCCAGTTGCTGCGCCTCGTTGGCGAGCAGGCTCGCCGCATCGCGGATTGCCGCTTCGAGCGCGATGGGCCCGGGGGCGGGCGAGAAACATCCGGCGAAATGCTCGGCGAGCCGTGCGAGCGCGTTCGGATCGACGCCGCCCGAGAGCAGGGTGGCGGGCACGCCCGCGGCGCGTGCGTGCCGGCAAGCGATGAAGGGCGCTTTGCCGTGCAGCGTCTGGACGTCGGACCGACCTTCGCCGGTGATGAGCCAGTCCGCGTGCTCGAGCGCGGCGTCCAGGCCTACTTGGGCCGCCACGACTTCCGCGCCGGGCTCGAAGCGGGCGCCGAGCAAATGCAGCGCGAAGCCGAGTCCTCCTGCCGCTCCCGCGCCGGGCAGATCGCGAGCGCGGCGCCCGAGCGCCGCTTCGGCCAGCTCCGCGAAACGTGCGAGGACGGCGTCGATTGCGTCGATGCGTTCGGCCTTCACGCCCTTTTGCGGGCCGAAGACGGCCGTCGCGCCGTGCTCGCCCGTCAGCGGGTTGTCGACGTCGGACATGGCGACGAACGAGGCCTGCGCGAGCCGAGCATCGAGCCCGGATGCATCCACGCGAGCAAGTGCGGCGAGTGCGCGCGGCGTCGGCTCGAGTTCGCGGCCGTAAGCGTCCAAAAGCTTCATGCCGAGGGCGACGAGCAGCCCGGCGCCGCCGTCGTTCGTGCTGCTGCCGCCGAGCGCGACGAAGAAGCGCCGCGCACCGGCATCGAGCAAGAGGGCGATCGCTTCGCCCATGCCGCGCGTGCTGCGCGCTTCGACGTCCGCCTGCATCGCGATGGCGTCGGTGATGCCGACCACTTCCGCCGTTTCCACGACAGCGCTGCCATCGGGCAACAAGCCCGCGGCAGCCTCGCGCAGGACTTGCGATGCGCCGTGCACGCGCAGCAGGCGCCGCTCCCCGCCTTGCGCGAGCATGGCATCGAGCGTGCCTTCGCCGCCGTCGGCCATGGGGCATAGGCGCACCTGGGCCGCGGGCAGCGCGCGCTTGACGCCTTGCGCGATCGCCTGAGCCACTTCCTGCGCGCTCAGCGAGCCTTTGAACGAGTCGGGGGCGATGACGACGACGGGGGCGCTGCGAGGCATGATGTCTCCGAAAATGAGCCGGCGCCGCGGTCGTGCCGCGGCGCTCGATATTAGAGGTTCGACTCGGCGCGAGCTTATCAGTCCGAGGGCCTCGTTGGATAGACGCGGCGGCATAGCGGGCATCGCACGGGCTCATGCGTCGGCGCCACGCGCCTTGCGCGTGCGGGACGCGATCGGCCCGAGACGACTTCGTGCGCCTATGCCACGCCAAATCGGGTGCCACCGTTCAATAGTTTGCTAGAATATTCGATTCTTCCGATCCAACCGTGCCGCTGGCGGTCAGCCTCAGGCAGCTTCCGGCGGTGATTGCGGCGCTTTTTTGGGCGAAGCGCAACACGTGGGCACGGCGAAGATACCCGATTCGCTTGAACAATTTAGGACGATTGAAGCCATGGCTAACGTTGTTGAGAACCTCGGCAAGCTTGAACGCCGTGTGACGATTTCCCTGCCGAAAGACACCGTGCAGAAGGAGATCGATTCGCGCATCCGCCAACTCGCGAAGAACGTCCGCATGCCGGGCTTCCGCCCGGGCAAGGTGCCGCTGAAGATGGTGACCCAGCAGTACGCCGGGCAGGTCGAAGCCGAGGTGCTGAGCGACAAGGTGGGCAAGCAGTTCTTCGACATCAGCCGCGCGGAAAATCTGCGCGTTGCCGGCCAGCCGAGCTTCAGCCCGAAGGAAGGCGCTGCGGACGACGCCTACGCGTTCGACGCCACGTTCGAGGTGTACCCCGAGGTCAAGCTCGGCGATTTGTCGAGCGCCGAAGTCGAGCGCGCGGTGACGCAAATCAGTGAAGCCGAAGTCGATCGCACGCTGGAAATTCTGCGCAAGCAGCGCGTGCATTACCACGCGCGCGGCGAAGCGGGCGAGCACGGCGACGGCGGTGCGGACACTGCGGCCAAGAGCGGCGATCGCGTCACGGTCGATTTCGTCGGCAAGCTCGACGGCGTGGCGTTCGAAGGCGGCACCGCGGAAGATTTCGTGTTCGTGCTGGGCGAGGGCCGCATGCTGCCCGAATTCGAGCAAGCCGCGACGGGTTTGTCGGTTGGCCAAGCACGTGGGTTCGACCTGAAGTTCCCCGACGATTATCACGGCAAGGACGTCGCCGGGAAGACGGCGCAGTTCACCATCACGATGAAGAAAATCGAATGGCCGCACCTGCCGGAAGTCGATGCCGAATTCGCGAAGTCGCTCGGCGTGGCCGACGGCGATCTGGCTAAAATGCGCGCGGAGATCAAGGAGAACCTCGAGCGCGAGGCGAAGCGCCGCACGCAGTCGCTGGTCAAGAACCAGGTGATGGATGCGCTGCTCAAGGTCGCCGAACTCGAAGTGCCGAACGCGCTGATCGAGCAAGACCAGGAGCGCCTGGTCGAAATGGCGCGGCAAGACCTGATGCAGCGCGGCGTGCCCAACGCACAGAACGCGCCGATTCCGGCCGAGATGTTCAAGGAACAGGCCGAGCGGCGTGTGAAGCTGGGCCTCGTGTTGGCCGAGCTGGTGAAGGAAAACGGCCTCGAGGCGAAGCCCGAGCAAATCCGCGCGGAAGTCGAGGAATTCGCGAAAAGCTACGAAGACCCGAAGGAAGTGATCCGCTGGTATTATTCGAACAAGCAACGCCTGGCCGAGATGGAAGCGTACGTCGTTGAAAGCAACGTCGTCGAATTCGTTCTCGGCAAGGCGAAGGTGACGGACAAGGAAGTCAGCTTCGAAGCATTGGCGAGCGCCTCGGCGCAAGCGTAAGGCATCGCCAAAGCGGCGTGCAGGCTGTCGGAGCGACGGCCTCACGCCGTTTTTCATGTCGCGGTGATTCGATGATGTATTGCGGCGGCGAGCGCGGGCTGTGTTCCCGCCGTTTCAAGACCCATTCCGAACAAGGACCCTTTGCATGATCTCTCGCGCTCAACTGTTGGACACGTTGGCATCGAATGCGCCGCGCGATTTCGAGGCGCAGGCGCTGGGGCTCGTTCCGATCGTCGTCGAAACGAGCGGCCGCGGCGAGCGTTCGTACGACATCTACTCGCGCCTGTTGAAAGAGCGCGTGGTGTTCATGGTCGGCGAAGTCAACGACCAAACGGCCAACCTCGTCGTGGCGCAATTGCTGTTTCTCGAGAGCGAGAATCCTGACAAGGACATCAGCCTCTATATCAACAGCCCTGGCGGCTCGGTTTCGGCTGGGATGGCGATCTACGACACGATGCAGTTCATCAAGCCCGACGTCTCGACGCTTTGCATGGGGCTCGCGGCCAGCATGGGCGCGTTCCTGCTCGCAGCGGGTGCGAAGGAGAAACGTTTCGCGTTGCCGAACGCGCGGGTGATGATTCACCAGCCGCTCGGCGGGGCGCGCGGGCAAGCGTCGGATATCGAGATTCAAGCCCGCGAGATTCTCTATTTGAAAGAGCGCCTCAATCAACTGCTCGCGCACCATACGGGGCAGCCGGTCGAGCGCATCTCGCGCGACACCGATCGCGACAATTTCATGTCGGGAGAGGACGCGCGGGCGTACGGCCTCATCGATCAGGTCCTACAAAAGCGCCCATAAGCGCATCGGCGGCAGTCGGCATCTTCCCGCACATGTGGGGTGGCCGGCTCAAGCGATGCCAGAAATGGTCGATAATAGTGCTGGGCGCCGACGGCGGGGACGCCGATGCGTCTCCCGTTACGCCGGCCGGCCGAATCGATCCGACCCTGCGTTAGGGGCGGCGATCGGCGTGCCTGTCATTCGAGTGTCCGGAGGCTCGTATATCCATGGCGGACAAGAAAGGTTCGAACAGCGAAAAGCTGCTGTATTGCTCGTTTTGCGGCAAAAGCCAGCATGAGGTGAAAAAGCTCATCGCGGGCCCGTCGGTCTTCATCTGCGATGAATGCATCGACCTGTGCAACGAGATCATTCGCGACGAGGCCGCGGGAGCCGGCCCGGACGCAGGCTTGTCCAAATCCGACTTGCCGAGCCCGCAAGAAATTCGCGACATCCTCGATCAATACGTGATCGGGCAGGAGCGCGCGAAGAAGATTCTGGCCGTGGCGGTGTACAACCACTACAAGCGGCTCAAGCATCTCGACAAGAAAGACGAAGTCGAGCTGTCCAAGAGCAATATTCTGCTGATCGGGCCGACCGGATCGGGCAAGACATTGCTCGCGCAGACCCTGGCGCGTCTTTTGAACGTTCCGTTCGTCATCGCCGACGCCACCACGCTGACGGAAGCCGGCTATGTGGGCGAGGACGTCGAGAACATCATTCAAAAGCTGCTGCAAAACTGCAATTACGAAGTCGAGAAGGCCCAGCGCGGTATCGTTTACATCGACGAAATCGACAAGATCAGCCGCAAGTCCGACAATCCTTCGATTACCCGCGACGTTTCGGGAGAGGGCGTGCAACAGGCGCTGCTCAAGCTCGTCGAGGGCACGATGGCCTCGGTGCCGCCGCAGGGCGGCCGCAAGCATCCGAACCAAGACTTCATCCAGGTGGACACGACGAACATCTTGTTCATCTGCGGCGGGGCGTTCGACGGCCTCGAGAAGGTCATCACCGACCGTACCGAAAAGACGGGTATCGGCTTCGGCGCGAGCGTCAAGAGCAAGCAAGAGCGCGACGCCGGCGAAGTGCTGCGCGAGGTCGAGCCGGAGGACTTGATCAAATTCGGGTTGATCCCCGAATTGATCGGACGTTTGCCGGTGGTCGCGACGCTCGGCAAGCTGGACGAAGTGGCGCTGATGAAAATCCTGGTCGAGCCGAAGAACGCGCTCGTCAAGCAGTACAACAAGCTGTTTGCGATGGAGCGCGTCGAGCTTGAGATCCGTCCCGATGCGCTGCAAGCCGTGGCGCGCAAGGCGATTCGCCGCAAGGCGGGCGCCCGGGGCCTGCGTTCGATTTTGGAACAGGCATTGCTCGACGTCATGTACGAGCTGCCGGCGATGAAAGGGGTCAGCAAGGTGATCATCGACGACAACGTCATCGATGGCGACGGCAAGCCCCTTCTCATCTACGAAGAAGCGCCAAAGGTCGCAGGCTCGAATTGATTGGCCTAAAGCTTTCGCAGGAATGGCCGTTCATGGAGACGTGAACGGCTTTTTTCGTTTATCTTGTGGGTAACACTGACGACTGCTCGATTCACTGAACTTTTCCCACACGCGTAGGCTTGCAATTCGTACCGCGAGCCTCAACTACCGAACGAACTGATTCCATCCATGGGGAAATGAAATGTCAGGAACCCAACTCCTTCCTCAAGAGCGCATCACGCTCCCGCTGCTGCCATTGCGAGATGTAGTCGTCTTCCCGCATATGGTTATCCCGCTGTTCGTGGGGCGGCCCAAATCGATCAAGGCGCTCGAAGTCGCGATGGAGGGCGGCAAGCACATCATGCTTGTCGCGCAAAAGACCGCGGCCAAGGATGAGCCTACCGAAAAAGACATGTATGAAGTGGGGTGTATCGCCAACATCCTGCAAATGTTGAAACTGCCCGATGGCACCGTAAAGGTGCTCGTCGAGGGGCTGCAGCGTGCCAAGACGCTCTCGATCGAAGAGCAGGAAACGCAATTTTCCTGCGAAGTCATGCCGCTCGAGCCCGATCACGCCGATAGCGCCGAAACCGAGGCGTTGCGTCGCGCGATCGTGTCGCAGTTCGACCAATACGTGAAGTTGAACAAGAAGATCCCGCCCGAGATCTTGACCTCGCTCGCGGGCATCGATGAAGCGGGGCGCCTCGCCGATACGATCGCGGCGCATTTGCCGCTCAAGCTCGATCAGAAGCAGCACATTCTCGAGATGTTCCCCGTCGTGGAACGGCTCGAGCATCTGCTTGCCCAACTCGAGGCCGAGATCGACATTCTTCAAGTCGAAAAGCGCATCCGCGGCCGCGTGAAGCGCCAAATGGAGAAGAGCCAACGCGAGTACTACCTGAACGAGCAAGTCAAGGCGATTCAGAAGGAACTCGGCGAGGGCGAAGAGGGCGCGGACCTCGAAGAACTCGAGAAGCGCATCGAAGCCGCGCGTATGCCGAAAGAGGCCAAGAAGAAGGCCGATTCCGAGCTCAAGAAGCTCAAGCTGATGTCGCCGATGTCGGCCGAAGCCACCGTCGTGCGCAACTACATCGACACGCTCATCGCATTGCCGTGGCGCAAGAAGAGCAAGGTCAACAACGACCTCTCCAATGCGGAGCGCGTGCTCGACGAAGACCACTTCGGCCTCGAGAAGGTCAAGGAACGCATTCTCGAGTACCTCGCCGTGCAACAGCGTGTGGACAAGGTCAAAGCGCCGATCCTTTGCCTCGTTGGGCCTCCGGGCGTGGGTAAGACCTCGCTCGGCCAGTCGATCGCACGCGCGACGAACCGCAAGTTCGTGCGCATGGCGCTCGGCGGCGTGCGTGACGAAGCCGAGATTCGCGGCCACCGCCGTACCTACATCGGCTCGATGCCGGGCAAGATCTTGCAAAGTCTCACGAAGGTCGGCGTGCGCAATCCGCTGTTCTTGCTCGACGAAGTCGACAAGATGGGCATGGATTTCCGCGGCGATCCGTCGTCGGCGCTGCTCGAAGTGCTCGACCCGGAACAGAACCACACGTTCGCCGATCACTACGTCGAAGTCGATTTCGACCTGTCGGATGTGATGTTCGTCGCTACGTCGAACTCGCTGAACATTCCGCCGCCGCTGCTCGACCGGATGGAAGTGATCCGCTTGGCGGGCTATACGGAAGACGAGAAGGTCAGCATCTCGCAACGTTACCTTCTGCCCAAGCAGAAGAAGAACAACGGGCTGCGCGAAGGCGAGGTCGACGTGACCGAGGCAGCGATCCGCGACATCATTCGGTACTACACGCGTGAGGCGGGCGTGCGTTCGCTCGAGCGCGAGGTGTCGAAGATCTGCCGCAAGGTCGTGAAGATGTTGTTGCTGAAGAAGGCCGAAGGCGCGATCAAGGTCGACAGCGGCAACCTCGATACCTTCCTCGGCGTGCGCAAGTACGACTTCGGCCTGGCAGCGAAAGAAAACCAGATCGGTCAGGTCACGGGCCTCGCTTGGACCGAAGTCGGCGGCGATTTGCTGACGATCGAAGCGGCGGTGATGCCGGGCAAGGGCAATGTCATCCGCACGGGGTCGCTCGGCGACGTCATGAAGGAGTCGGTCGAAGCGGCGCGGTCGGTCGTGCGTTCGCGTTCGCGGCGTCTGGGCATCAAGGATGAAGCGTTCGAGAAGCAGGACATTCACATCCACGTGCCCGAAGGCGCGACGCCGAAGGACGGTCCGTCCGCCGGTATCGCGATGACGACGGCGCTCGTTTCGGTGCTCACGAGTATCCCCGTGCGTGCGAACGTGGCAATGACGGGCGAGATCACGCTGCGCGGCGAGGTGCTGCCGATCGGCGGGCTCAAGGAGAAGCTGTTGGCGGCGCATCGCGGCGGCATCAAGCTCGTTCTGATCCCCGAGGAGAACGTCAAGGATTTGGCGGATATCCCCGATAACGTGAAGAACGCGATCGAGATCGTGCCGGTGCGCTGGATCGACAAGGTGCTCGAGCTCGCGCTCGAACGCGTGCCCGAGCCGTTGGTCGAGGAAGAGGTGAAGGCTGCACCGGTCGATGCGGCCAAGGATGCGACAGCGACGGAAGTCGTCAAGCACTGACAAAGCGTCGCGAAGGCGACTGCTCCCTGAAGCCGCGCGCAAAGAAGCGTTGACGCGACGGCTTCACGAACCGCCCTCCTGGAAATGGGAATGACATTCCCGCGCCCAGGAGGGCGGTTTTTTTAAATGGTGCTCACGCCCCCGCAACGCCCGGTTGCTCCGGCCCATGCCGTGTCGTCTCACAACGTGGCATTTCGTTGCGAGTTTCACGGCATTGTGCTGCCGTACCGAAACCTGTCGGTTGATAATGATTGCGCATTTCACCCAGGAGCGGCCGGCAGAGCCATCAGGCAGCATCGATCCGCCCGTCTTGCCGCTCGGCCTTGCCAAACGTCGTGTGCGTTCGGCTCCAAAGGATGGAGCGCCGACGACGTTAGCGCGGCGACGGCGAGGAATTCAATGAATGAAACCTGACTACAGCCCCCCGCAGTTAAAGCGGGCGCGACGCCGGAGCCCGCCGCGCGGACCTTCCAGTGCCGCCACCGACTCGGATCACGACGTCGAGGTCGTGTGGGCGGCGCCGCATTTGCAGTCGCCGGCGCGTATGGCGGGCGCAGCTCACTCGCTCCCGAGGCCCACGGCTCGCCGCCTAGGCTCGCTGCAGGATGGCATGCGCCATATCGCTTCGGGGCGCGGGGCCGTGAGCGCGGGTGACATGAGGAACCTGACGCTCGGGGATCTAGCGTTTCATCTGGTCCACGGCGCGATGGATGCGTCCGCCGCTACGCCGCAATCCAGTGCCATGGGTTCAGATCCGTTGACTCGGGGAGTGGGCAACGATGGGGCGGGCGACATGATCTTCCAGCCGCTTAGCACCGCGTCCTCAGACCCGATTCGCGCGCAAGCGTCGAGCGCCGGCAGGCGATATTCGTGGACTGTGGGAGTGGACGAGGAAGGGGACGGGGCGGTGATCCAACAGCCCATGAGCCCCGCGTATCCCGACCCGGATCTGGAGGTTGCGGGCACACCGGGGCCATCGGACGATGAACAGCAAGATGCCGTCCACGCGAACCCGGCGCCCGTTCTCGACACCATGGATTGGACGGAGGCGGTGGTGACCTTCCGCCCTATGTCTCCATGGCGCGCGCCCGCAAGCGGGCCAGGGGCGGCGAGCACGTCGGCGTCTGCGGATGCGCCGGGTCCATCGAACACAGGCGCTAGCCGTCACGGTGCCGCGCCTGCTCCGGCATTCTCATATTTCACAGTGCTCGCAGAAGCCGAAAATCTCCGATCCTCGATCTCCGATGCGGATATCGTTCGATTCGTCGGCAGGTACCCGCGAGGATCGGACGATCCGCAGCAAACCACCCACCGAAACCAATTGGCGCTTATCAGGGTGCTTGATCGGCATCACGTGCAGAAGCTCGATGAGCTGAGATGGTTCCCTAAGAAGGCGCGAGGGGAGGTCGACGTTAAAACGCTGGCAACCGATCTCGGGCTACGCGACGGTTACTTTCAAGCGCTACGGAGCCAGTTGAAACACAATCGGACGAGAAACGTAAAAGTGCCCAATTGGATGCGTGTGGTGGTCGAGCGGTTTTCGCTCGGTGAAGGCGAGAAGCCACGGGGCCGCGCCGCGCGAACTCGGGCTTCGTAAAAAATGCAGCCGATCGAATCGGCGGCTTCGGGTGTCTCGTTCTTCCCGCTGATGATCCTGCGGCCGGGTACGGCCCGCATCGGGCGCAACCCCGGTTGACACTCCAGTTTCGTCCACCTTTAATGGGCCTGCGCAGCATGGCCTGTGCTTCCTTTCGAGCACGTGACGGTGCTCTCACGATTGCAGCCCAACATTCATCATCGGGGATTCGGATGAACAAGACGGAACTGATCGACCACATTGCACAACAAGCGGACCTATCCAAAGCAGCGGCCGGGCGGGCGCTCGACGCCGTGATCGGCGGCGTCAAGGGTGCGCTGAAGAAGGGCAGCACCGTGACGCTCGTCGGCTTCGGCACGTTTGCCGTCGGCAAGCGCACGGCACGGACGGGCCGCAACCCGCGCACGGGCGCGGCGATCAAGATCAAGGCCGCGAAGGTGCCCAAATTTAAGCCTGGCAAAGCCCTAAAAGATGCGCTAAACTAGCGGGCTTGCTGGCTGCGAATGTCCTGACGTTCGCGAGAGCAGCGAAAAAGCCGCGAAAGCTTCGCGAACGGGTGCTTAGCTCAGTTGGTAGAGCGGCGCCCTTACAAGGCGTAGGTCGGGAGTTCGAGCCTCTCAGCACCCACCATCGTTCGCGAACGGTATCGGCCCGCATTCTTGGCATCACTGGCATGCGTGGCGCGAGTGCCATTGCTTACCGTGCCGGCAAACAAAAACCCGCATGACCGAAAGGCTTGCGGGTTTTTTGTCGTGTGCGCGCCGCTATGCGGCTTCTGCGGCGTCCACGCTCGGTGCCGCCTTGGCGGCAGTCTGCATCAACGGCTGACTAGCGAAGAGCGCCTGCACCCAATCGGCAAACACTCGGACCTTGCGCGGCAAGTGGCGATTGCGCGCGTACATGATGGAAATCGCCCGCGGCGGCGAACAATAGCCCGTCAAGACTTCTTTTAGTTCGCCACTCTCCAGATATCGAGCAATCGGGAAAATCGCCGTCTTGAGCAACCCGAGGCCATGCAGGCCGCACGACACATAGGCGTCCACATCGTTCACCGCGATCATGCCGCGCATATCGACGGTCTCGACACGGCCACCGACCACGTAGTCCCAACTGCGAACGCGCCCCGTATTGCTCGATACGTAATTGACGCCGATATGCTCACGCAAGTCGTCGATCGTCTTCGGCTCGCCGTATTTTTCGAGGTAAGCGGGCGAGGCGCACGTCACGCGCCGCATGTTGCCGAGGCGCCGCGCCACGAGCCCCGAATCTTCGAGCTCGCCCGTGCGGATCACGCAATCGACGCCTTCTTCGACGATATCGACTTGACGATCGCTCAATCCCATCTCGATCTCGATATCGGGATACTGCTCGAAAAACTCGGGCAAGGCGGGAATGATGATCAGTTTGGCGACGAGCGCCGGCAGATTCACCTTCAGACGCCCCTTGGGATTGAGCTTCGCATGCGTGAGCTCGGCTTCCATCTCGTCGACTTCGGCCAGCACCCGGATACAGCGCTGGTAGTAGGCCTCGCCGTCGTCCGTTACGCTGATGCTGCGTGTCGTGCGGTTGAGCAAGCGCGCTCCGAGATGCGCCTCGAGCGCCTGGACGATCCGCGATACCTGCGGCGCTGCCATGTGCAGCGATTCGGCGGCCTTTACGAAACTGTGCGATTCGACGACTCGCGCGAACACCTTCATTGCAACGAAGCGGTCCATAGGACGCCTCCCTCCGTATCGTTTTCTTTACGATCGCCACTGTGGCGTCATTGTCGAACAAGTCGCGACGCGACGCTTCTGACCGCACAAGCCCGGCCGCGAACGGCGGGCCAGGATTGTTATTCCACACGCACCAATGAATTCCGAATTCCCATATTTATCCGGGAAGACCCTAAGCCTACACTGCCTCTACCTGCTGCACACGAGCCGTGTCGCAGCCCCTTAAAAGAGTATTCGGAGGTAGTTATCATGAACGCAATCATCAAGCAAATTGCAGTTGCCGTCGCCCTCGTCGCCCCTGTGGCCGCTTTCGCTCAATCGAACCAACCGCTCACGCGCGCCCAAGTGCGCGCCGATCTGGTGCGTCTCGAACAGGCCGGCTACAACCCGCGCGACTGGCAACACTATCCGGAAAACATTCAAGCCGCTCAGCAGCGCGTCAACGCGCAGCAAGGCGCCGCGCAAGCCGATACGAGCGGCTACGGCCCGAGCGTGGAAGGCGCGTCGCAAGCAGGCAGCCGCACGAACGACGGCGCTGTCAGCACGTACTCGCCGCCCGTTTATCAGCACAACTAAGGATCGATCACGGCGCAGCGGACGATTCGGCGATTCGCCTCGGCGAAGCGCCGAATCAGGACCGTTTTCGCATTGCCATGCGACGCCATCGTCTCCGAGCCGCTGGGGTTCCCGGTGGTGTTTGCCCAGGCCGGTGAAGCCTGGGCTTTTTTCTCGATGCGTACAGCCCCGATTCAGACGAGGGTAAGCGTCACGTCGATGTTATTGCGTGTCGCGTTCGAGTACGGGCAGACGCCATGCGCCTTTTCGATCAGCGCTTGCGCGGCGGCGCGGTCCATGCCCGGCAGCGAAATCTTCAGTTCGACCTCGATGCCGAAGCCGTTCGGAATCTGGCCGATGCCGACGCTGCCGTCGATCGCCACATCCTGCGGCAAAGCGATCTTGTCGCGCGCTGCGACGAACTTCATTGCACCGATGAAACACGCGCTGTAGCCGGCCGCGAAGAGTTGCTCGGGATTGGCGCCGTCGCCGCCTGCGCCGCCTAATTCGCGCGGCGTCGTCAAACGCAGATCCAGGCCGCTGTCGGGAACGACTGCGCGTCCGTCACGGCCGCCCGTTGCGCGAGCATGGGCACGATAGAGAACTTTTTCGATCGACATGGTGTAGCTCCTTTCAATGAATGAAGGCGGGCTGCGCGCGGCTGCGCTCGTAAAAGATAGGCCATGCGCAAAACCCTACTGTGCAGTGGGTATTTCTCCCGCTGCGGGTGGGCAACGACTCAGTTATCTATCTACCAAAAGATAGATAAATAAGCCTTAAAACAGGGCGCTATGATGCGCCCCTTGCTTCGACGATTTCCTGATAAAGCTTATTTCGACGACTTGAACGACGCTTCCACTTCTGCGAGCCGGCTCCTGGTGCGAAACAACCGGCTCGCCAGGCCTGCGCCCTGCAACGCCGCGAAGAAGGCCCGCGCCGCCTGATCGGGCTTGGCGCTCGTGGCGAGCGTGCCGTCGCGCATGCCTTCGGCGAAGACCTCGGCGAGCCAGCTCTCGTTCGCCTTGAAGAACGCTTGCACCGCTATGCGGACCGGCTCGGGCAATGTTTCGATGTCCGACGCGAGCATGCCGCACAGACAGATCTGATCGCCATCGCCGAGCGTGCGGCCGAACATTTTCGCAAACTTGGCGAGCTTGGCCTCGGCCGGCAGCGCAACGTCGATCGTTCGAACCGCGCGTTGCACTTCCTGCGTATAGGCATGAACAGCCTCGAGCACCAGATCGTCTTTCGACGGGAAGTAGTAATGAATGCTCGACGTTTTCACGCCAACGAGCTCGGACAAATCTCGGTAGCTGAAGCCGTTGTAGCCGCGCAGCATCATAAGCGTGATCGCATGATCGAGGATCTGTTCGCGCACCGGCTTCGTCGTTTCCATGTGCATCACTTTATCTACTGGTAGATAGATAGTCAACCCCTAAACGAAAAATCGGCGATCAGCTTTCCGCGGCGGCTTCAGGGGCGTGATGGCGGCGCTTGTCTTCGTACATCGCGGCATCGGCCTCGCGCAGCATGTCTTCGATGCGCTCGCCGTGGTCGCACGTGGCATAGCCCATCGAGAAGCTCAGCGCCGGGCCCGAATAGAACTGATTGTTGAGTTCGACGATTTGCCGGATGCTTTCGGCCACCACTTCGGTGTCGCGCTCGTTCGCGCCGGGCAGCAGCACGACGAATTCGTCGCCGCCGATGCGAGCGGCGTGATAAGGCTTTTGAATCGCTTTGGCCAGCGCTTCGCCGGCACGGCGCAAAAGCGCGTCGCCCGCCGCATGGCCCAATTGGTCGTTGACGGTCTTCAAGTCGTTCAAGTCGACGATGATTGCGCTGACGGGGAAAGGGCCCTTGCGCTCGAGGCGGTTGAGTTCGTCGACATAGAACGAGCGGTTCTTCAGCTTGGTCAGCACGTCGTGCTTGCCCAAGTATTCGAGGTACGCCTCGGCTTTTTTACGCGCGGTGATGTCTGTCAGCGCGAGCAGCACGAGGTCCCAATCGTTTTCATGACCGGGAAAGACCGAGAACTGCAAATGCAGATGGACTTCGCTGCCGTCGAGCGCGTAGTTCAGCACCTCGCGCTGCTGGAACAGCCGTCCCTCCCACAGGTCGATCAATTGTTCGCGAAAGTGCTGACGCATGTCGTCGCGGAACACTTCGGGCAGACGGCCCAGCAGCGAGGCCTTGTCCTCGGCCTTGAACAGATCGATCGTGTAGCGGTTCACGTCGAGCACGACGATTTCCGCCATGCAACGTTCGACGAAATCGGGATGGACGTCCGTGAACGTGCGAAAGTCGACGATGCCTTGTTCACGCACCTCGTCGATCAGCCCTTTGATGCGCCGGAAGTCTTCGATCCATAGCGAAACGGGCGCATGCTCGAACAATCCTTGTGCATATTGGCGGCTTGCCGTCACGCGCCGCCGCGCGTCTTCGAGCGCGGTGATGTCGTCGATGGCCACGAGCACCCGATCCCACGAAGCCTCATGGCCGGGAAGAATGACGCCCTTGAGCAAGATGTCGAGCCGCCGCCCGTCCAGCGTGTAATTCACGCTTTGGCTTTCGAACGTGCGCTTGCCCGACCACATTTGCACGAGTTCGTCGACGTGCGCTTCGAGCATGTCGTCGCGCAGGACGATGTCCAAGCGCGCGCACAGTTCGTCGAAGTCGCGCGCGCCGTACATTTCCAGCGTGCGCCGATTGACCTTCAGCACGCGGATGCAAGCGGAACATTGCGCGACGCGGCCGCTGTCTGCCTCGAGGAACGCTCGGAGGTCGGTTACGCCTTGCTCGCGCCAGGACGCGAACAGCGCATGCAAGCGGCTATAGTCTTCGAGCCAAAGCGAGGTAGGCGTGAGGTCGAATAGATCGACCGACGCGACGCCGGTCCCCTCGAGGCCGCTTGCTTCGTTCGGTGTGCCTGGTTTCATATCGAGTTCGTAATAGGTTCTACTGCGCGATGTCGATGGTTCTTTCCTTGGGTTAACGGCGCTCGCTCCGGCAAGTTGAGCGCGCAAGGCGCGGCGCTATGTCGCGCCGCCGCGCTAGCTCGCCTCGTGCATCGACAGCTTGCGCGCCGCCGCATCGAGCATGACGGTCACGTCATCGAGCGACGGGGCGACGTACTCGTCGATGCGTCGCATGTAAGGCGTGGTCAGCGAGGCGATCGCATGACCCGACGGGCCGAGGATCGGAAACGTGACGTCGGTCACCCCGAACGTTTGCGCGCTGTCCTTGCGCAGATGCCCTCGGTCGCGAATCGAGGCGAGCAAGGAGGCAAGCGCCGCAGCGCCGAGCGCGATCTCGCCCTTGACCTTCGTGTGCTCGGCGAGCATGCGCGATCGCTCGGCGTCGCTTTGAAATGCGAGCATGACTTGGCCCGAGGCGGTGTCGACCAACCCCACGCGCGAGCCGAGGCGAATCGACAGCCCCCACGTGCCGGGGCCGTCGACCTGTGCGATCACGAGCAAATTGCCCCGATCGTAGACCGTCAGATGGCACGACTGTTCGGCCGTCTCGGCGAAGGCCTGCATCACGGGCAAGGCTTCGGCGATGAATCGGTTCATCGGCGGGTGCCGGTGCGCAAGCGCAAATAGTTTGAGACTCAACGAGTATCGATCGCCCGCGGCCGAGCGCATCACGTATTGCCGGGCGACGAGCCGCTCGAGCATCCGGTAGATCTCGCTCGCGTTGCGTCCCAACGCCTTCATGATTTCGGCGCGGGTCAATCCTTCCTTTTGTTCCGACAACAACTCGAGGATGTCGAGCCCTTTGTCGAGCGCCGGCGCGCGGTAGCGCTCGGCTTCGTCGGTTGCGCCCTCCGGCGCCGCTTCGCTCGCGGCGGTTTGCTTGGCAGGTTTCACTGGCGTCGCTTCCTCACAGCTTGGGGGCACTAAGGGAAAACACGGCGAACGTCGTCCTTGACGTTCAATCATCCGTATATGAATAATACGTTCATCCATGAACAAGTGCGTCGATCGAAGACCGGTGACGCCGACCAACCCGGCTGGCGCAGACATCCGCAAAGGCCGCAATCCGCAGCATAGCGAAGCCGCCGCAGAGCGGACCATAGATCGGGCCCGAAAAGCCCGAGCCGTTGCGTCTTTCCGACGCATGAGGACAAGGAGACAACCATGACGTTCAGCTTTGAGCCTGCCGATACCCGGCATTGGGCAATTCGGGCATTTCGCGTCGTTCGACTCGCGGTGTCGCCCTCGGCACGTGCCCGTGCGCGCGCCAGCCGCCGCGCATGGGTTCGCTACAGTCTCGCCACGGCGGCCGCGCTTGCGGCCTTCGGCGGGGCTGCGCCCGCGGCGCAAGCCGCACAAGGAGGAAGCGATGCGGTGGGCGCCAATTTGCCCCTGCTCACGTCGCCGTTCTGGCAGGCGTACAACAACTATCTGCCGCAGTACGCGAAAGAGCTAGGTGTGGACATGCTCGCGCCCGTCAACTCGAACGGCGACCCGGCGCAACAGATCACCGACATCAACACGCTGCTCAATCAACGCGTCAAAGGAATCGTCACGGGGCCGCTCGATTCGGCGGCCATCAGCCGGGCGCTCGATGCGGCGTCGGCCAAGCACGTGCCGGTCGTAGCCGTCGATGTCGCACCGACGCAAGGCAAGGTGGCGATGGTCGTGCGCGCCGACAACCGGGCCTATGGCGAAAAAGCCTGCAAGTACATCGGTGATCACGTATCGCAAGGCAAAGTGGTGCAGATCATGGGCGATCTCGCGTCCGTCAACGGCCGGGACCGGTCCGAAGCATTCCGCTCCTGCATCAAGAGCCACTATCCGAAGCTGCAAGTGCTGGAGATTCCGGCGGCCTGGAAGGGCGACGTGGCCGCTTCCGCGCTCGACAGCCTGCTGACCGCGAACCCGGACGTCAAAGGGATCTATATGCAAGCGGGCGGGGTATATCTCTCGCCGACGTTGCAGACGCTGCGCCGCAAGCAGATGTTGTTTCCGGTCGGTGACGCAAAGCATATCGTGATCGTCAGCAACGACGGCATTCCGCAAGAGTTCGACGCAATCCGCAAGGGCGAGATCGACGCGACCGTGTCGCAACCGGCCGATGCCTATGCGAAATACGGGCTCTGGTATTTGAAGGAAGCGCTTGCAGGCAAGACTTTCAAGGCGGGCCCGACCGATCACGGCAGCACGATCATCGAGTTGGCCCCGGGCATGCTCGAAGATCAATTGCCCGCGCCGCTCGTCACCAAAGCGAACGTCGACGACAAGAACCTTTGGGGCAATACGCTCAAGTAAGCGGCGTGCGCGCCTCGTTCCATTTCGATCCATCGAACCAGCGAGCCGACATGGCAGCCGTTCCTCTCTCAAGCGAAAGCCCGGGGCGCCCGATGGCGCCCGTCGTCGACGTGCGCGGCGCGACCAAGCGCTTCGGCTCGACGACGGCGCTTTCGAGCGTCGATCTACGCGTGATGCCGGGCGAATCGCATGCGCTCGTCGGCCGTAACGGCGCGGGCAAGTCAACCCTCGTGTCGCTCTTGACCGGGCTGCGCAAGCCCGATCAGGGCGAGATCCGGTTCGGCGGCGAGTTGGCGCCGCCGATCGCCGATCGCGACGCCTGGCGCGAGCGCGTGGCGTGCGTCTATCAGCATTCCACCGTCATTCCCGAGCTGAGCGTCGCCGAGAATTTGTTCGTGAATCGGCAACCGACGCGCGGCGGGATCATCGATTGGCGCGCGATGCGGCGGGAAGCGCGCGCGCTGCTCGATCACTGGCGTATCGATGTGCGCGAGGACACGCGCTGCGGCGACTTGGGCGTCGAAGCGCGGCAACTCGTGGAGATCGCCCGCGCGTTGTCGCACGGCGCACGGTTCATCATCCTCGACGAACCCACGGCGCAACTCGACGGCGATGAAATCAAGCGGCTCTTTCATCGGATCGAGGCGCTGCAGCGCGACGGCGTGACGTTCCTCTTCATTTCGCATCATCTGCAAGAGGTCTATGAGATTTGTCAGGCCGTGACCGTGTTGCGCGACGCCCGCCGGATCCTGACAGCGGGCGTCGAACAACTGACGCGCGAGGCGCTGATCGAGGCTATGACGGGCGAGGCCGGCAGTGTCGCGCGTGACGACGCGTCGCGGCGCGCGCCGCTGGGTGATGCTCCGCTTGCGCTCGAAGTCGACGCGCTTTGCGGCGAGGACTTCCACGACGTTTCGCTGAGCGTGCGGCGAGGCGAAGTGATTGGCCTCACCGGGGCGACGAGCAGCGGACGCACGAGCGCGGCCGAGGCCATCGCGGGCCTGCGGCGCCCGCGTAAGGGCGCCGTGCGCGTGTTCGGAGAGCAGGCGGGCGCGGGCGTCTCGTTGCCTTATGGCGATGTGCCGGCCGCGCTCGACGCGGGCATCGGGTGCGTGCCGAAAGACCGCCATCGAGAAGGGCTCGTGCTGTCGCAATCGATCGCCGAAAACGCGACGATGACGCTCGCGCGGCGGCTGGCTTCGTTCGGTTTGGCGCCCCCCTCGGTCAAGGCGCGGCTCGCACGCGAGGCGATCGACGCGCTCGGTATCGTGGCGCCAGGTCCGCTCGCGCCGGTGTCGGGGCTCTCGGGCGGCAATCAGCAAAAAGTCGTCATGGCGCGGGCGCTTGCCACGGATCCGCGCGTCCTGGTTCTGATCGACCCGACAGCCGGCGTCGACGTCAAATCGAAGGAAGCGTTGCTCGCGATGGCCGAACGCGCGCGCGACGAGGGGCGGGCAGTCATCGTGTCGAGCGGCGAGCTCGACGATTTGCGCGGCTGCGACCGTGTCCTCGTCATGTTTCGCGGACGCATCGTCCAAGCGTTCGCGGCCGGTTGGGCCGATCACGAATTGATCGCATCAATTGAAGGAGTCGATCTGAATGAAGCCTAGTTTCTCGAGCCCAGGGGCGCAGCCGCGCGCGGCCGCCCTCGCCGTCGCGGGCGCCGCGCGGGCGCAAGGCTCCCGGTGGGATGTGGCGCGCTGGCGCGATCTGGCGCTGTTGCCCGCGTTGGTCCTGTTGATCGCGATCGGCGCCTGGATCAGCCCCAGCTTTCTCACGCGGGCCAATTTGATCAGCGTGCTCGGGGCATCGGCTGCGCTGGCGTTGGTCGTGCTCGCCGAATCGTTGATCGTCATCGTCGGCAAGTTCGATCTGTCGCTCGAATCGACCGTCGGTTTCGCCCCCGCCCTTGGCGCGATGCTCGTGATGCCGGCCGCGTCTGCCGGCTTCGGTTGGCAGTGGCCGCCGGCGGCGGGCCTTGTCGCGATCGTCGCGGTGGGCGCGCTGATCGGCTGGGTCAACGGCTTGCTCGTCGTGCGCTTGCGTCTGAACGCGTTCATCGTGACGCTCGCCATGCTGATCGTTTTGCGCGGTATGCTGGTCGGCGCGACCAAAGGCGGGACGCTGTTCGACATGCCGCCTTCGTTTTTCGCGTTGGCCACCGTGACCGTGCTGGGGTTGCCCTTGTCGGTATGGCTCGCGGCCGCCGCGTTTGCCGTTGCCGCCTTCGTGCTGCGCTATCACCGCATCGGCCGTGCACTTTATGCGATTGGCGGCAATGCCCAAGCGGCTCGGGCAGCCGGCATTCGCGTGGAACGAATCGTTTGGGGCGTGTTCGTGCTCGGTAGCGCGCTGGCGTCGATCGGCGGCCTCGTCGTGACGGGGTATGTGGGCGCGATCAACGCCAATCAGGGCAACGGGATGATCTTCACCGTGTTTGCCGCGGCCGTGATCGGCGGCATCTCGCTCGACGGAGGCAAGGGGACGATGTTCGGCGCGTTGACGGGGGTGTTGTTGCTCGGCGTCGTGCAAAACTTGCTGACGCTCGCGCAAGTCCCGTCGTTTTGGATTCAAGCGATTTACGGCGCCATCATTCTGGGCTCGCTGATGATCGCCCGTTTAGCCGGCAGCCAGGAGTAAGGGACCATGACGCTCGACCCGCGGCTGCTGCTGCTTTCTCCGGACGACAATTGCGTGATCGCCGCGACCGCGCTCGAGGCCGGTGTGGTGGTGGACATCGAAGGCGAGCGCGTGGCGCTTTCGAAGACGATCGCGCTCGGACACAAACTTGCGCGCCGCGCGTTGCGCGCGGGCGAGAAAGTCGTGCGCTACGGCGCGCCGATCGGTCATGTCACGTGCGACGTCGCCAAAGGCGAGCATCTGCATACGCACAACCTCGAAAGCGATTACTTGCCCACTTACACGCTCGACGCGGGCCACGCCTTCGTCGGACACGACGATTGAACCACTGTCAGCGGAAACGAATATGAACGAGATCCCATCCGATGCCGCGCCGCTTTTGGGTTATGTGCGGCAAGACGGGCGCAAGGGGATACGCAATGTCGTCGCCGTTGCGTATCTGGTCGAATGCGCGCATCACGTCGCACGCGAAATCGTGACGCAATTCGCGCCGCGCTTGCTGCATGCCGATGCCGACGTAGCGGCGGACGAACAGGCCGGTGGGCAAGGCGTTGGCCTGTCCGCTGCCGATTTCGATCCGGTCAACGCCCACGATGCGGCGCCCGAAGTCCACTTGATCGGCTTTCCGGGTTGCTATCCCAACGCTTATGCGCAGAAGATGCTCGCACGCATCGCGACTCACCCGAACGTCGGCGCGGTGCTGTTCGTCTCGCTCGGCTGCGAAAGCATGAACAAGCACTTGCTGGTCGATGCGGTGCGCGAAAGCGGCCGGCCCGTCGAAGTGCTGACGATTCAGGAAACCGGCGGCACGCGCAGCACCATCATGCGCGGCGTCGAATGGGTCCGGCGCGCTCGGCGCACGCTTGCCCAGATGCGCCCCGTGCCGATGCGCGTTGACGAGTTGATCGTCGGCACCGTGTGCGGCGGCTCCGACAGCACGAGCGGCATCACGGCCAATCCCGCGGTGGGGCGCGCGTTCGACGCGATGATCGAGCGCGGCGCGGCCTGCGTGTTCGAGGAGACGGGCGAGCTCGTAGGCTGCGAGCATCACATGAAGTCGCGCGCGGCGCGCGCCGAATTGGGCGAGGCCATCGTGGCCTGTGTCGAGAAGGCCGCGCGTTACTACACGATCATGGGGCACGGCAGCTTCGCCGTCGGCAACGCGGATGGCGGGTTGACGACGCAGGAAGAGAAATCGCTCGGCGCTTATGCGAAGAGCGGGGCCTCGCCCATCGTCGGCATCGTCAAACCCGGCGATATTCCGCCGACGGGCGGTCTGTACTTGCTCGACGTCGTGCCCGACGGAGAGCCGCGCTTCGGCTTTCCGAACATCAGCGACAACGCCGAGATCGGCGAGCTCATCGCTTGCGGCTGTCACGTCATCCTATTCACGACGGGGCGCGGCTCCGTCGTCGGTTCCGCCGTTTCGCCGGTAATCAAGATTTGCGCGAACCCGGCCACGTATCGCAATTTGTCGGGCGATATGGACGTCGATGCGGGGCGCATCCTCGAAGGACGCGCATCACTCGACGAGGTCGGTCGCGAGATCTTCGAGGCGACGCTCGCGCTCGGGCGAGGCGAGCGCTCGAAGTCGGAACTGCTCGGCCATCAGGAATTCATCCTGACCTACAAGGCGTTCGAGCCGATCGGCCCCGGCTGCTTGCCGATCGTCCCGGTTGCGTCCGTGCCGGAGGGCGCATGAGCGCGGGCGCAAGCACGGGGGTGGCCGCGCGCCGCCGAATCGGCCGCACTTCGCTCGAAGTCACGGCCCTCGGGCTCGGATGTGCGGGGCTAGGCGGCTTGTACCGCGACGTCGGCGAGGCCGGTGCGCGCGCGACCATCGACGCGGCCTGGGAAGCCGGCATTCGCTTGTTCGACACTGCGCCGTACTACGGCTATACGAAAAGCGAGCATTACGTCGGCGCGGCGCTGCGCGAGCGCGAGCGCGATACGTTCGTGCTTTCGACGAAGGCGGGACGGATCATGCACCCCAATCGCGAGGCGTCGGCACGCGCACCGCGGGACGGGTGGGCGCACCCGCTGCCGTTCACGCCCGTTTTCGACTACACGTACGACGGTATCCTGCGCTCGTTCGACGATAGCCTGCAGCGGCTCGGCATGGCGCGCATCGACATTTTGCTCCTGCATGACATCGGCGCGCTCACGCACGGCGAGCAAAGCGCGCACTATTGGCGGCAATTGAGCGCAGGCGGCTTCAAAGCGCTCGACGAGCTTCGCGCTTGCGGTGCGGTGCGGGCCGTGGGACTGGGCGTGAACGAGGCGGGCGCGGTGCTCGATGCCATGCGCGAGTTCGAGATCGACTGTGCATTGTTGGCCGGGCGCTACACACTGCTCGAGCAGCAGAGCCTCGACTCCCTGCTGCCCGAGTGCGAGCGGCGCGGCGTGTCGATGCTCGTGGGCGGCGTGTTCAATTCGGGCATCCTCGCGCGTGGCGTTCGGCATCTGCGGGAGCCCGGCGGGGATGCTTCGAGCGCGCTCAAATTCAATTACGGGACGGCGCCCGCCGCAGTGATCGAGCGGGTGGCGCGAATCGAGGCGCTGTGCGATGCGCACGACGTCGCGCTGCCGAGCGCCGCGTTGCGTTTCCCGTATGCGCACCAAGCGGTTGCGAGCGTGCTGACGGGAGCCAGCAGCGTAGCCGAACTGCAAAGCAGCATCGATGCGTTCGCCGCGCCGATTCCGGGCGAGCTCTGGACGGCGTTGCGCGCCGAGGGTTTGTTGGATCCGAGAGCGCCCACGCCGAGCGAGTGATGCCGCGGCCATGCTCGGCTGCGCGGCACTCCGGCGGACGGTTCGCCGCGCGTGCCGGTGCTGGCCTTTGATAACTACTTTTCGACGGAGTGTTGCAAACGATGACCGCCATCGCCACGAGTTTTCCCGCGTCCCCGGCCACGCGCCTGGCAGGTAAGACCGCGCTCGTCACGGCCGCCGCCCAGGGCATCGGCCGCGCCTGCGCCGAGCGCCTCGCCCAAGAGGGCGCTCGCGTCATCGCCACCGATATCCGGCTCGATCTGCTGGCGCAAGCGCCGTTCGAGGCGCGTGCGCTCGATGTGCGCGACGGCGCGGCGATCGCGGCGCTGGCCGATGAGATAGGCGGCGTGGACGTGCTGGTCAACTGCGCCGGCTTCGTTCATGCCGGTACCATCCTGGAATGCGGGGAAGCCGACTGGGATTTTTCGTTCGATCTGAACGTGAAGTCGATGTATCGGACAATACGGACGTTTCTGCCGGGCATGCTCGAGCGCGGCGGCGGTTCGATCGTGAGCCTCGCGTCGGCGGCCTCGAGCGTGAAGGGCGTGCCCAACCGTTTCGTCTACGGCACGACGAAAGCAGCCGTGATCGGGCTCACGAAGGCCGTGGCGGCCGATTTCGTCACGCGCGGCGTTCGCTGCAATGCGATCTGCCCCGGCACCGTGGCATCCCCCTCGCTGACGGCGCGGATCGCGGAGCAGGCCCAGGCACAGGGCAAGAGCGTAGCCGAGGTCGAGAGCGCGTTCATTTCCCGGCAGCCGATGGGGCGGATCGGGCGCCCCGAGGAAATTGCGGCGCTGGCTGCCTACTTGGCCTCGGACGAAGCGGCATTCACCACGGGGCAGATTCACCTGATCGACGGCGGCTGGTCGAACTGAGCGGGCCACGCCTGCCGCGTTTTATCCATCCTGAGGATTGAGCACTACATGAAACTTCTTCGCTATGGTCCCAAGGGCCAGGAAAAGCCCGGTCTGGTCGACTTCGACGGCATCGTGCGCGATCTGTCGTCGGTGATCGATGATATCGCCGGAGACGTCCTATCCGACGCCGGTCTCGCGCGCCTGCGTGCGCTCGATCCGTCGACGCTGCCGCGCGCCCCCGAGGGCGTGCGTCTCGGCGCTTGCGTCGGCCGCGTGGGCAAGATGGTTTGCATCGGCCTGAACTACGCCGATCATGCGGCCGAATCCAACCTGCCCGTGCCGAGCGAACCGGTCGTCTTCAATAAATGGACGAGCGCGATCGTCGGCCCGAACGACGACGTGCACATTCCGCGTGGTTCGACCAAGACCGATTGGGAAGTCGAACTCGGAGTCGTCATCGGCAAACCGTGCAACTATGTCCGAGCGGCCGATGCGCTCGACTACGTGGCCGGCTACTGCGTCGTCAACGACGTGTCCGAGCGCGAATGGCAGATCGAGCGCGGCGGACAATGGGACAAGGGCAAGGGATTCGATACGTTCGGGCCGCTCGGGCCATGGCTCGTGACACGCGACGAAGTGCCGGACCCGCAGCAATTGGATTTGTGGCTTGAAGTGGACGGCCACCGCTACCAGAACGGCAACACGCGCACGATGATCTTCGGGGTCGCCGAAATCGTGGCTTATCTGAGCCAATGCATGAGCCTGCAGCCCGGCGACGTCATCTCGACGGGCACGCCTCCGGGCGTCGGGCTCGGCATCAAGCCGGCGCCGGTCTACTTGAAGCCGGGGCAGACGATACGCTTGGGCATCGCCGGGCTCGGCGAGCAGCGGCAGCGCACGGTCGCAGCGCAGTAAGCATTCTCACAGGCCGGCCGGCTAGAAACTCGCGCGCCGCACGCGCGCGGGTGCTGTTGCGGCGCGAGGCGGCGATCGCAGCGTCAGAGGCTTTCGTCGTCGGCGAACACGCTGTTCTCCGCCAATATGGGTTCTTCGTCCACGCACTGGACGTGCCAATGGCCGCGCGCCTTGATGCCGCACAGTTGTGCGCCGCCCGTTTCGCCCTCGAACGGGCCTTCGTCGTTCTCCAGATCGAATCCAGTCAACTCGCAGATCGCCTCGCCATCGCGCGCCCTGCACAGGCGCGTCGATCCGGGCTGCGACTCGACGACGCCCCACGTCGGCAGATCCAATCCGAAGTGGCTCTCGCGCGACCATCTGCGCGCGTCGCGATCGATCCAGACGATCGCGTAGGCGCAGGGATTGATCTCGTCGAACGTACTGAGATGGATGGTGATGCGCATCGTCATGTCCTCCTCTTACTGCGTTCGGTTCGGGTTCCGGTGCTCGGTGGCCGGGCATCCCCGGGCAAGGGATAGGCCGAGCTGCGTTGCCTCGCTGTTACGCTTTACGAACGATGATCGCCCGATGTGCATGCCCGCGCCTTGCGCTGGGTCAAGATGAGGCGGCCTGATTGCGCTCAAATGGACGAGGAACGCGATTCGTGGGTAGACGAATATGCGGCGCGCATGCGGCAGGAACGCAAGGAGAAGAGCGATATGCGAGCGATGGTGTACGACGGGCGTTCGCCCGTGCTGCAATTGCGCGATTTGGCCGAGCCGCAGGCCGGGCCCGGCCAGCTTTTGATCGAGGTGCATGCCTGCGGCGTTTGCCGCACCGATCTGCATGTGGTCGATGGCGAATTGACCCGGCCGAAGACGCCGCTCGTGCCCGGGCATGAGATCGTGGGCGCGGTGGCCGCGCTCGGCGATGGCGTGAAAACGTTCGCCGTGGGCGATCGGGTAGGCGTGCCCTGGCTAGGCCATACATGCGGCCATTGCCCGTATTGCGGGCGGGGAAAGGAAAATTTGTGCGACGCGCCGCAGTTCACGGGATATACGATCGATGGCGGCTATGCCGAACGCACGGTCGCCGACAGCCGTTATTGTTTTCATTTGCCGGCGCGCTATACCGACGTCCAGGCGGCGCCGCTCCTGTGCGCCGGGTTGATCGGCTACCGGGCGTTGTCGATGGCCGGGGATGCGCATCGGATCGGCCTCTACGGCTTCGGCGCGGCCGCGCACATCGTCGCGCAGGTGGCGCGGCATCAGGGGCGGGAAGTCTATGCGTTCACGCGCGCAGGCGATACGGCGGCGCAAACGCTCGCAAGGCGCCTGGGCGCGCATTGGGCCGGCTCCAGCGCCGAGCCGGCTCCGGCGCCGCTCGACGCCGCGCTCATTTTCGCGCCCGTCGGCGCCTTGGTGCCGGCGGCATTACGAGCAGTGGTCAAAGGCGGGGTGGTCGTCTGCGGCGGGATTCATATGAGCGATATCCCGTCCTTCCCCTACGACGATTTGTGGGGCGAGCGCCGGATCGTCTCGGTGGCCAATCTCACGCGCGAGGACGGCCATGCGTTCATGCGGCTCGCCGCGGATATCCCGCTCGAGATCGAAACCACGGTCTATCCGCTGGCCGAAGCGAACCGGGCGTTGGCCGATCTTCGGGAAGGGCGGCTCTCGGGCGCCGCGGTGCTCGATGTCCGCGCGTAACGCGCGTTTCCGGGAGGCGTCCAGGGTGCGGTAAGCGCGCCTTTACACTCGGTTCAGCGCCTCGAGGTTGACGATGCGGATTTGCTTGCCGTGCGTCTGCAAGAGCCCGTCGCGTTGGAACTTCGAGAACATGCGGCTCACGGTTTCGAGCTTCATGCCGAGGAAGTTGCCCAGCTCTTCGCGCGTCATGCGCAGGTTGAATTCGGCTGCGGAATAACCCCGCGCCTTCATTCGATTCGACACATTGAGCAGGAAGGAGGCGACCCGCTGCTCGGCGCTCATCGTGCCGAGCAACATCATCAGCGACGATTCGCGCACGATTTCGCCGCTCATCATGCGCAGCACTTGCTGCTGAAGCGGGCGCGATTCGGCGCACATCGCTTCGAGCGGCGCATACGGAATGATGCAGACGCTGCCGTCTTCCAGGGCGATCGCGTCGCTGCTGTGCGACTCGGTGCCGAGGCCGTCGAGACCCAACACTTCGCCGGCCAAATGAAAGCCGGTGACTTGCTCGCGACCGTCTCGATGCATGACGACCGTTTTAAAAGAGCCGGCGCGAATGGCATAAATGCTCTGGAACGGATCGTTCGCACGGTAGAGCGTGTCCCCGCGCTTGATATGGCGCGTGGCGCTGACGATCGAATCGAAGCGCACGAGTTCCTCGGCATCCAACGTGCACGGCACGCAAGCCGAGCGCATCGAACAGGTGGCGCAGTGCTGCGCGGGGCGTGCGGCCTTGATGGAGCGTGGGGCAGCGCAGGCGCGCGCCGCGCATGCCGGGGCGCTTGCCGTAGCAGGTACCGCGACGCCGTCGGCGAAAACTGCTTCGTTCAGCATACGACCTCCGTCGAAAGGGACGCATCGCCAAGTGGCGCGCGCTGGTTCCTGATTCACCATCCCAGTATCGGCGGTAAGGTGTTTGAAAAAAATCGGCGCTGTATGAAACTGCGGTAAGTGTTGACGAAGCGTCGTAAGGATTTTCCTACAGGCGTTCGAGGAGAAATGGGAAAGCCGGGCCCGCCCACCCGGGGACCGGCGCGATCGATTGCGCGAGAAGGGCCGATGGTTGCGCGCACAATCATTCGCGCGACTCGCCGCCCGCTGGGGTATTACTCGCCCAAAACCGCCGCAATACCGGATGAATCGCCTGATGCCACCGCGGCCCGGTGAACAGGTCGTAGTGATCGCAGTCGTCAATGGTCAGACGCATGCGCTTTTCGTCGGGCACGCCCGTGCAGAGTGCGTGCGCCGCATGGGTCTGACCGGCGCCGGTGATGTCGTCGCGATCGCCCTCCACGGTGCAAAGCGCCGTCGCATGCAGCGCCGCGGGTCTCACGTGCCTCGCACCGACCGACCATGTGCCGCGCGCCAAGCGCTGCTCCTGAAAGACGATGCGCAGCGTGTCGAGGAAGTAGTCCTCGTCCATGTCCAGCACGGCGCAATACTCGTTGAGCGAGCGCAGCGCCGAGGCGATGGCTTGCGGGCCGCCCGACAGCCGGCTCGTCCAATAGCGCGATTCGAGGGCCAACTGTCGATGCGGATGCGCCGCGACGATCGCGGCGTGCTGGAGATATCCGGGGTAGATGCGGCGTCCGACGCCCGCGTACCCGTTCGGAACGGTATCGATGAGCGTGCGGCGGAACCATTCGATGTCGTGGGTGGTTGCGAGCCGGTCGATCATCGTTGGGCTCAGGCGCGAGTCGATCGGCCCGCCCATGAGCGTGACGGACAGCGGGGCCCGATGCTCCCCTGAACCGGCGACGAGCGCCGACGCCGCAAGCGCGGGCGGCGCGGCTTGGCAAACCGCCATCACGTGGACGCCCCGGTTCGCAAGAAGGCGTAAGAAGCGTTCGACGGTGAGCGCGTAATCGTCGAGGCCGAATTTACCTTGCGCGAGCGGCACGTCGCGTGCGTTGGCCCAATCGGTGACGAACACATCGGCGTCTTCGAGCACCGTTTCGACCGTCTCGCGCAGCATCACGGCGTGATGTCCGGCAAGCGGCGTCACGAGCAGGACGCAGGCGCGCGCGCGCGGCTCGGCCGCGTGTGCGGTTGTGTCGGCACGGCGGCCGCGGGCCGGCTCGGCGGCGTTTGCATGCGCCGCTCGTTCACGCGTGGTGCGTCGTTGGTGCGGATCATGCGCGGGCGAGGGGGCGCCTTCTCGCTCGAATGCGCGCAGCGCGCAAAAAGGCGTGCGATCGACGACCGTCTCGCTCACCGAAACGGTCTGGCCGCCGATCTGCACCGATGCGATCCCGAACGGCGGCGGTTCCGGCGTCGCCTGCAATAGACGGTAGAGCCAATCGCAGCCGGGCGGCCCGACGCGCGCGAGCCGCGCCGCGTCTTCGTTCTGCGCGGCCGGGTGCGCATTGCCGGTAACCGCCGCGAAGCCGCCCCAGGGTGCGGCGACGAGCGAGGCCCATGCGTCGACCGAGCGCATCAGCGCGCGTTGCGATTCGAGCCACTGATAGAACATGGTCGCCTCCGCCGGTGGGCCGCACCGTGTGCGGCGTCCGGCGCTACTGCGCCGCCGAAGCGCCGGATCGAGAAGGGCGCCGCCCCGCGGCGACGCTCGAGCGGCGCAAGCTCGCCGCGTGAGCTATTGTGCGGACGCTCGAAGGCCGCTGGCAACCCCGCCGTTCGACGCGGCCGAGGCGGCCCGATGGCACGGCGTTCGGTCTAAATTGCCGTTGACCATCGCACCTGTTGTACTATTGTGCGTTTTTGTCCAACGTAACCAGTCACGCATGCTCGATTTCTTTCGCAACCACAAGCGCCTGATGATGCTCATGCTCGTCCTCGTCATCGTGCCGGGGCTGGGTTTCGTCGGTATTCAAGGCTTTCGCAACTTCTTCGACGAAAGCGCGAACGTCGCGAGCGTGAACGGGCACAAGATCACCCGTGCCGAATTCGACAGCGCCATGCGCCAGCAGCTCGACCAGGCGCGCCAGTTTCTCGGCGCGCAGTTCGATGCGAAGGTGCTCGATACGCCCGCGCGCCGCAGTGAATTGCTCGACAACCTGATTCAGCAACGCGCCTTGGCCGACGAAGCGCAGCGCGAGCATCTCACGGCCTCGGACGACGCCGTGCGCCGCGCACTGCTCTCCGATCCCGTCATCTCGTCGCTGCGCAAGCCGGACGGCTCGATCGACATCGATCGCTACAAGCAACTGCTCGCGATGCAAGGCATGACGCCGGAGCAGTACGACGAGCGCGTGCGCTACGGGTTGGCCTTGCAGCAAATTCCGGAAAGCATCGAAGCGAGCGCGTTCACGCCGAAGTCGCTCGCCGAGCACGTCGCGCAGCTTGCGCAAGCGCAGCGCACGGTGCAAGCGCTCGTGCTCCATGCGAGCGATTACGCATCGAAGGTGCAGCCCACCGATGCGCAGCTCTCGGCCTACTACGACGCGCATCGCGCCGATTTCGCGACGCCTGCCACGGCGAAAATCGATTACCTCGTCTTGTCGCCCGCGACGCTCGCCGCCGCGGTCTCGCCGAGCGAGGCCGATGCGAAGAAGTATTACGACGAAAACATCGCGCATTACACGACACCGCGCGAGGTGCGCGTGAGCCAAATTCTGATCGCTTCGCCCAAATCGGCAAGCCCGGCCGACGACGCCAAGGCGAAGGCCAAAGCCGAGTCGGTGCTGGCCGAGGTCAAGGCGCACCCGGATCAGTTCGCGCAGATCGCTGAAAAACAATCGCAAGATCCGGGGTCCGCGGCAAAGGGCGGCGACCTGGGCTGGTCCACGAGCGGCGTCCTGACCGGCGAAAAGGCGTTCGATACGGCGGCAATGGCGTTGAACAAGGACGAAGTGGGCAATGTCGTGCATTCGGCGTTCGGCTATCACATCGTCAAAGCCACCGACGTCAAACCGGCGGCGACCAAGCCGTTCGACGAGGTCAAGGACGCGATCCTCAAGGATTTGAAGACGCAACTGGCCACGAAGGCATACAGCGACGATGCCGATGGCTTCACGTCGACTGTCTATGAGCAGGCGAAGAGCCTGAAGCCGGCAGCCGATAAATACAAGCTGACGGTTCAAACGGCGACGGTCACGCCCAAGCCCAATCCGGCGTTGCCGCCCGACAGTCCGCTCAACAATCCGAAGTTCCTCGCGGCCGTGTTCTCCGACGATTCCGTGAAGAACCACAACAACACGCAAGCGATCGACGTCGGCAGCAACACCTTGATTGCGGCGCATGTGAACGACTACAAGGGCGCTGCCACGCCGCCGCTCGCTTCGATCAAAGACGCGGTGAAGGCGAAGTACGTGGCGGAGCAGGCTGCCGAATTGGCGCGCAAGGATGGCGCGGCCAAGCTCGCCGATCTGCAAAAGTCGAAATCGACGGCCGGCTTCGGCGCCGAACAAAAGGTCTCGCGCAGCGATGCGCAAGGCATCTCGCCGCTCGCGCTCAGCGCGATCTTCAAGGCCGACGAAACGAAGCTGCCCGGCTATGTCGGCGTCGATCTCGGCAGCGACGGCTATGCGATCTACCGTATCAACGCCGTCTTGCCGCCGGCGCCGATCGATTCCAACCGCCTGGCCGCGGCCCAGCACCAACTCGCTCAGATCGACGCGCAGGCGCAGTTGGAGGCGTATGTAGCGTCGCTGCGCAAGCGCTCGAGCGTGAAGACGTACGGCTCGCTCGGCGCGTCCGCGTCCGATTCGCAGTAGGCGAGAAGCGATCACGTAGCCCGCGGCGAAGGCTGATCGGCGCATGGCGCCGGCGTGTCGCCCGTTAGCTGCGGGGTTTTAGGACTGCGGTTGCAACACGCCCGGCACCGAAAAGCGCACCTCGCGGTGCGCTTTTCATTTGATGCCTGTGTGCCTGAATGGGCCGGCCGCCGCCCCTTCGAAACCTTCCCGCTATCGTGGCGATCAACGGGCGTGTGCGCGCAGCAGCGGTGCGAGCACGGGCCAGACGTTATCGAGCAAGAAAGGCTGTGCTTGCTGAGTCGGATGCATTTGATCGGACTGGAACATGTCCTGCCGGTTTTCGATGCCGGCGAGCAAGAAGGGCACGAGCTTGACGTTCATGTCGCGGGCCAGATCGCCGTAAAGCCCATGGAATCGTTGCGTATAACCTTGGCCGTAGTTGGCCGGCACGTACATGCCCACGAGCACGACCTTCGCATGCCCCTGCTGCGCCTGCTCGACGATCGTGCGCAGGTTGTCTTGCGTCGTCGATAGCGGCACGCCGCGCAACGCATCGTTCGCCCCCAGCTCGACGATGACGATGGACGGTTTGAGCCGCGCCATCAATTCGGGCATCCGCGCGCGTCCGCCGCTCGTCGTGTCGCCGCTGATGCTTGCGTTCGCAACGCTATAATCGATGCGCTCATCGGCCAGCCGCTTACGCAAGAGCGCGACCCAACCCGTATCGCGCGGCAAGCCGTACTCCGCGGAAAGGCTATCGCCTAGCACGACGATCGTGGGCCTCTGCGCTTCGGCACCATGGGCCGGCGCGGCGGCGAACGGCGATGCCGCGACCGATGCGATGAGGGCGAAAGCCACGAACGCGGCGGCACACGCCGTGCCGACAATCCAGCGACGCTTGTTCATGCCAGAAAACACGAATGCCATTATCGAAGTGCGCAGTTTAAGCAAGCGGGTCAAGGATGCAACGGGCGAATTGACGATACTCGACGATGTCGATCTGGATGTCGCCGCTGGGACGAGCGTCGCGATCGTGGGCGCATCGGGATCGGGCAAGTCGACGCTCTTGGGTCTACTCGCGGGCTTGGACAATCCCACCTCGGGTTCGGTTCGATTGCTCGGCCACGACCTGGCCATGCTATCGGAAGACGAGCGAGCGCGCCTGAGGAACGGCGCCATCGGCTTCGTCTTCCAGTCGTTTCAATTGATGCCGCATTTGACCGCGCTCGAGAACGTGCGTTTGCCGCTCGAACTGCAAGGCGGCATCGACGCGCGGGAGGCTACGGCGCGCGCCAAGGCATTGCTGGAAAAAGTCGGGCTGGGCAAGCGCACGCGGCACTATCCGAAGCTGCTTTCGGGCGGCGAGCAACAGCGCGTTGCACTGGCTCGAGCGTTCGTCACCCGTCCGGCCATTTTGTTCGCCGACGAGCCGACGGGCAGCCTCGACGCCGCCACGGGAGCCGCGGTGATCGATCTGATGTTCGAATTGAACGCTGCTCAGGGCGCGACGTTGATCCTCGTCACGCACGACGCGGAGTTGGCGCGCCGCTGCGCACACACCGTGACGATCGAGGCGGGCCGAGTGGTGCGGCACGCCTGCCTTGGCAGTTAGGGTCCTCCGTACGGCGACCCTAACCTTCGCTTGGCGATCAGCCGCGCTTGGCCGCCTTGCGTGCCCGTTCGATCAACGCGGAGGTGGACGAGTCGTGCCGGCTGGCGTCGAACGCGGCTGCCGTGAGATCGGCTTCGACCACCTTGCCGAGTATCTTGCCCAACTCGACGCCCCATTGGTCGAATGGGTTGATGTTCCAAATGGCGGCCTGCACGAGCACCTTGTGTTCGTACAGCGCGATCAAGGCGCCGAGCGAGCGGGGCGTGAGCGCATCGAGCATCAGCGTGGTCGAAGGGCGGTTGCCCGGGAAGACGAGATGCGGCACGAGTTCGGGCTTGTCCGGGCCGGCGACTTTGCGCGCTTCTTCTTCGGTGCGGCCGAGCATGAGCGCTTCGCTCTGGGCGAAGCAATTGGCGAGCAGCTTGGGATGGTGGCTCGTCAGTGCATGTTCGGGCGTGAGCACGGCGATGAAATCGATCGGCACGATCGTCGGCCCTTGATGCAGCATCTGGAAGAATGCGTGCTGACCGTTGGTGCCCGGCTCGCCCCAGGTGACCGCCGAGGTGGCGTAGTCGACGTAGGCCCCGTCCAGGCGTGCCGATTTACCGTTGCTTTCCATTTCGAGTTGCTGCAAATACGAGGGCAAGTAGTGCAGCGCTTCGGAGTAGGGGGCGACCAGGTAGCTCTGCAGGCCGAAGAAGTTGCGATACCAAATGCCGATGAGGCCGAGCAGCACGGGCAGGTTGCGCGCGAGCGGCGCTTCGCGGAAATGGCCGTCCATTTCGTGCGCACCGGCCAATAAGGCATCGAAGTTCGCGGCGCCGATCGAGATCATGATCGACAGGCCCACGGCGGACCACGACGAGTAGCGCCCGCCAACCCAATCCCACATCTCGAACACGTTTTCTTGGGCGATGCCGAACTTGACGACCTCGGCCGGATCGGCCGATACGCCGACGAAGTGCTTCGCGAGCGCGCTTTCCGGACAACCCCTTTGCACGAACCAATCGCGCAGCGAGCGCGCGTTGGTCATGGTTTCGAGCGTCGTGAACGTCTTGGAGACGATGATCGCAAGCGTCTCTTCCGGGTCGATGCGGGCGAGCACGCGCGCCAAGTCGGCGCCGTCCACGTTGGAGACGAAATACGAAGAAATCTCGGGGTGCGCCAAATGATCGAGCGCATGGACGACCATCTTCGGCCCCAGGTCCGAACCGCCGATGCCGATGTTCACGACATGGCGAATGCGCTTGCCCGTATAGCCGGTCCAAGCGCCACTGCGCACACGTTCGGCGAAATCGGCCATTTTGGCGCGCTCCGCGGCGATCTGCGCGTGAAACGGCGCGTCGGCCTGCGTCGCGCGAAGGGCCGTATGCAGCGCCGCGCGGCCTTCGGTCGGGTTGACCACTTCACCGGCGAACATCGCATCGCGACGCGCGGCAACGCCGGCTTCATCGGCCAGGGCGGTGAGCAGGCGCAGCGTTTCGTCGGTGATGCGATTCTTCGAAAAGTCGGCTACGAGGCCGCCGCCTTCGATCGTCAAGCGCTCGGCGCGCGTGGGGTGCGCCGTATCGGCGGCGAACCAGTCGCGTAGCCGCTCGTCGCGGATGTGCTCGTAGTGGGCGGTGAGGGCGGACCAAGAGGGAAGCGAATTGAGCGTCTTGAGCGTCATGGCGTTCGTCTAACGAAGAGGGCTCGGTACGGGAGCCGGGCTTGGTCGGGCGCTTGCATTGCGTTGCGCCGGGGTCGGTCAGTATAGCGGCGTTGCGCGCTACATCGAAGCGTCCCTTTCTCAAGCGGGAATGGCCGCTTCGCGACCAAACCGAGGCTCGCCCCCAGGGCAGGAATTGCCCACCCGACGTTGAGCCGACAGCGAGCCGACGATTGGCCGACGGCGCACGCGAAGCACGGCCGAGGCAGCGCGATGCGCGCTATCATCTGGCGTTTTTCCAACCCTTGCGTTTCAACCGACAAAATGAAAAAAATGGGCCACTGCGTCGCCGTCGCGGCGCTCCTCACGTCTATCAACGCGTTCGCTCAAACGGCCGGCGTCGACTGCGCAAAGCCGCACCAGCCGATCGAGCGCGCGATCTGCGCGAATGGCGCGTTGCGCGCGCTCGATGCGCGCGCCGGCGCCTACTACTCGATGCTGCTCGAAGCGAAGCCCGCCGCCGAAAGCGCGCCCTACCGCGAGTTTCGCGAGAGCCTTCGGGCCGACGAGCAGAAGTGGCGCCAAGAGACGCGCGACGCCTGCGGCACGCAAGCCTCGTGCCTCTTGGGCGCCTACCAGCAGCACGTCGACGAACTGCGGGCAAGCGCGAGCGAACACCTCGCGCTGACCGCCTCGGCGGCCGCTGCGCACACGCAGAAGCCGGCAGGCCCGTTGATTGATTATAGGGACGCGACCTATCGCATCGGCACGCAAGATGTGACGCTGCTCGGCGGCCAGCACACGGCCCCGGCCGCGCCCGATTCGGCCGCGCAAGACGTGACCCGCGTTATCGAGCCGCCCGAGCACGCGGGCGGCAAGCTCGGCGGGCGGCCAGCCGTCGCCGTGTTTCTTTCGGAAGAAGGCGGGGGTAGCGGAACGTTCTATTACGCCGCGGTGGTATTCGCCGACGGGCGCGGCACCACGTTTCAGATCGGCGATCGGATCCAGCCGGTCGGCATCGCGATCAACGGCGACGACCTCGTCGTCAGCTATCTCGATCGCAAACAGGACGAGCCTATGGTGGTGCCGCCCACTGTGCCGCGCGAGCGTCATTTCGCCTACATGAACGAGCAAATCGTAGAGCGGCCCGCCGCGCAGGCTGCCGGCAACTAAGGGCGCGGCGCCATTGATGAGCCGACGGCGCGCAGCGTAGTGTCGTTCGCTATCGCGCTCACGCTCCGGCGCGCGCCGGATAGACGAGCCGATTGAGCAACCGGCGCACCGTCGGCGCCAACTCGCCGGCCGTCAAGCCGGCCGGTCCGTTGCCGCCGGCCGTGAGCGTATCGGCGGCCCATCCGTGCAGGTAGACTCCCGCCAGCGCCGCCTCGTAGCTCGGCAAGCGTTGCGCCAGCAAAGCCCCGATGATGCCGCCGAGCACGTCGCCGGTCCCGCCGGAGGCCAACGCGGCGCTGCCTGTCGGATTCACGGCGCTGCGGCCGTCAGGCGAGGCGACGACGGTACCCGCCCCCTTGAGCACCACGGTGGCGGCGAAGCGCGCGGCCAGCGCGCGCGCCGAGCCGAGCCGGTCGTTTTGGATTTGGGCGACATCGCAGCCGAGCAGCCGCGCGGCTTCGAGGGGATGCGGGGTCAATACGCAACGCGGCGCGCCGCCTCGCGCATCGCGGGCGCAGCGGGCGGCCACGGCATCGGCCAAGGTGGAATCCGAAGCGGTCAAGTTCAGGCCATCGGCATCGATCAGGAGCGCCGCGTCGCTGGCAAGCGCCTTCGCGAGCGCCGTGGCCGCGCGCTGACCATGCCCCATGCCGCAGCCGACGGCAAGCGCATCCATTGTGTCGAAGGCGAGCGTGCCGGGAGGGTGGAGCATGAGTTCCGGATAGGGCGGATCGTAGGGCGGCGCGCCTTCGCCGATCAAGGCGACGTGGACCTTTCCCGCGCCCGTGTGCAGGGCGGCGCGCGCGGCTAGGATCGGCGCCCCGCACATGCCCGTGTCGCCCCCCACCACGGCAAGGCTGCCGAACGTGCCCTTATGCGAGGCGAATGTGCGCGCCGGGAACTGCGAGGCGAAAAGCGCCGGTGCGTTCAAGCGAGCCGCGTCGGCTGGAGCGGGCAAATCCACCCCGAGCGGCGCAATGGTCACCGCGCCCGCCAAGTCGCAACCATGTGTCATATACAGGCCCGGTTTGGCGCCGAGAAACGTGATGGTTTCGGTCGCGCGTACGGCGATGCCCCCACCCACGACGTTGCCCGTGTCGCTGTCGAGCCCGCTCGGCACGTCCAGCGCCAGCACACGCCCGTGCGTGCCGGCGCGGACCGCGATGCGCGAGGCCAACTCGGCGAAGACGCCGTCGAGCGGGCGAGCCAGGCCGATGCCGAACAGCCCGTCGACCACCCAACCGAACGCATCGAGCGAGGCCGGTGGCGCATGAAAGACGGGCACACCGGCGGCGCGCGCTTCGTCGAGCGCCCAGCGCGCATCGTCGGTTCTCACTTCGATGGGCATCCAGACCTCGGCCGCTATGCCCGCTTGCCGCAGGCGCGCCGCGAGCACGAGCGCATCGCCGCCGTTGTTGCCCGGGCCCGCCGCGATCCAGACAGGGCGCTCGGCGGCAAGCGAGCCGTCGTGCGCCGCGCGCTCGAGCAGATAATGCGCGCCCGCGGCGCCCGCCCGAGCCATCAGCGTATGGGCGGGCAAGCCATGTGCTCCCCGCGCTTCGAGCTCGCGCAGTTGTGCGACGGTGAACAACGGTAGCGGCCGATCGCTCGGCGAGAGCAATTGCGGCGGATGGTCGGGCGAGACGGGGGCGTTTGTCATGAGGTGCGCCTTTTCGGACACGCTTTGCCGGACGAGGAAAGCCGGGATGGCGTTTCGCGCCGGCAACGCGATACAACGCGACGCCGGTGGCGCGCGCCCGCGTCAGCTCGCGAAGCGATCGACCCGCAAGGCGGCCAGCGTTTCGGGCGGCACCAGCGGCGCCGCGCCCGAAATCAAATCTGCGACCACTTTAGCAGACCCGCACGCAAGGCCCCAACCCGCAGGGCCATGTCCGAAGTTGACGAATAGCCGCGGGTGCGGGGTGGCCCCGACCACCGGCAAGCCATCGGGGGAGAGCAGTCTCAGCCCTTCCCAGGCGTGGGCGGCCGAAATCTTTGCCGCCCCCGGGATCCAATCGTGGGTGGCCTGCGCGAGCAGGGCCGTGCCGGCCTCGGCCACCGGTTCCGGCAACGGCTTGGCCATTTCGCGCTCGGGTTGCAGCACGGCCGCGCCGGCTACGCGGATGCGTTGGTTCATGCGCGTCATCGACACGCGCCGCACCGCATCGACGACGGTCAGGTGCGGCGCGCATTCCTCGTAAGCGATCGGCGCCGTCAGCGAAAGCATCCGCACCGCGTGCAACGGCAGCGGGAGCCCGAGATGTTCGAGCAGCGCCACGCTGCCCGTGCCTGCCGCGACCACGATCGCGTCGCAGGACATCACGTCGACCTCGCGTGTGCGGGCCCGTTCGCCCTCGGCCGGCGCAAGTTCGACGGCCGCGCGGTGGTCTTCCAAGCGAATTGCGTCGGCTGCGCGCCCGAACAGGAACTGCACGTCGCCTTGCTCGTCGAGCACCTGTTTGACGAGTTTCGTGAACAGCGGACAGTTGGCGGTGCGCTCGTGTTCGAACAGCACGCCGCCCGCAAAGGACGGCTCGGCCGGAATGGAGTGCTCGATTTCGGCGCATTGGCCGGCCGACAGCACGTGATGATGCATTTCGAATTCGCGCAGCAACTCGAGCGCGCTTTGCGCTTGGTCCCATTCGCGCTGATCGCGCATGACCTGCAAGATGCCTTCTCGCTGCTCGAATTCCAAATGGAACCCTGCTTCGATCGAGGCGATCGCCTCGCGTGAGAGATCGACGAGCGGGCGCAGCCGCAGCCATTGCGCGCGAAACGCCTCGGGCGTGCGCGCGAGCGCGAGTTGGCGCGCGAAGCGGCGCGCGCTCGAATTGAGCCCGGGCCGGTAGACGATGCCGCTGCGCGCACCGCGGCGCGCGTCGAGGAACGCGGGGCCGAACCATGCGTCGAGCGGCGTCGGCAGCACGATGCCGCCGTGGCCGTAGGTGGCGCCTTGGGCTACCGTCGCGTGGCGCTCGAGCACGCACACGCGGTGGCCGGCCGCGCGGAGTTGGTAGGCGGTGGCGACGCCGACGATTCCGCCGCCAATGACGATGACATCCATGAATGACTGGGTTCGGTGCGCACGGACAGCCGCGTCGCGAGACGGGCACGCGCCGTGCCGTAAGCGAAACGGGGGCGACGAGCGAGACGCGGGTGAGGCAAACCGCGCATGATAGCGCCAAAACGGGCTGCGATGGCGCCTGCACCGTGCAAAAGCGGTGCCCGAACCACGGTCCGGACGGCGCGAGCGCCCTGGTAGCGCCTATCGGGAAACGAGTTCCGGGTATAATCTTGGTCTTCCTTTCGCCTCACGTCGTGGCATGCGCGCGCGAACCGCGCGATGCGCGACTCATCGACGCCTACGTCCTTCCATGGCCCACTTTTCGTGCTTCCCCGGTGCTTCGGCGCTTTCCGACTTCCGTCAAACCCGTCTGCTCGAAACGCTCGCTCGCATCGACGCCAATATCATCGGCGTGAGCGGACGATATCTGCACTTCGTCAACGCTCTGACGCCGCTGTCGGCCGAGGACGAGCAACGCATCGAGGCGCTGCTCCATTACGGCGAGCCTGCCCAAGCCGACGAGGGCCGCGGGGCGCAAGAAATCTTCCTGGTCGTGCCGCGCATCGGCACGGTCTCGCCCTGGGCGAGCAAGGCGACCGACATCGCGCATCACTGCGGGCTCGCCCACCTGCGGCGCATCGAGCGCGGCATCGAGTTCACTGTCACGCTGAAGTCCGGGCTCGCGCTCCTGCTGGGCGGGAAGAAATCGCTTGGCGACGAAGCGCGCGCGGCGGTGGCCGCGGCGCTGCACGATCGGATGACCGAAAGCGTCGTCGCTTCGCGCGAGGACGCGCTGCATCTGTTCGACGAACTGCCGGCCAAGCCGCTCGCCACGGTGGATGTGCGCGCCGAGGGGCGCGCCGCGCTCGAGCGCGCCAACGGCGAACTCGGGCTCGCACTAGCGGACGACGAAATCGACTACCTCGTCGATGCGTTCGGCAAGCTGGGCCGCAATCCGACCGACGTCGAACTGATGATGTTCGCCCAGGCGAACAGCGAGCACTGCCGCCACAAGATTTTCAATGCGCAATGGACGATCGACGGGCAGCCGCAGGACGTTTCGCTGTTCCAGATGATCAAGAACACCGAGAAGCTGAACCCGCAGGGGACGATCGTCGCCTATTCGGACAACTCGGCCATCATGGAAGGCGGTCCGGCCGAGCGCTGGTTCCCGCGGCGCGCGAAGGCCGGCGAAGGCGTGGCGCTCGACGAGCGCTACGAGCGCCACGTCGAGCTGACCCATACGCTCATGAAGGTCGAAACCCACAACCACCCGACGGCGATCTCTCCATTCGCCGGCGCGGCGACGGGGGCGGGCGGGGAAATCCGCGATGAAGGTGCGACCGGGCGCGGCGCGCGGCCCAAAGCGGGCCTCACGGGTTTCACGGTCTCGAACCTCGAGTTGCCCGGCGCGGTCGAGCCGTGGGAAAACGCGCGCGACTGCGCGCAACCGCTCGCCACGCGCAACCCGAACGAGGCTCACGCGGCCTACGGCCGTCCCGACCGCATCGCTTCCCCGCTGCAAATCATGATCGACGGCCCGCTCGGCGGCGCCGCCTTCAACAACGAATTCGGCCGTCCCAACCTGGGCGGCTACTTCCGCGTCTACGAGCAAAACGTCGGCGGCCAAGTGCGCGGCTATCACAAGCCGATCATGATCGCCGGGGGCATCGGCAATATTTCGGACGCGCATACGCACAAGCACGATCTGCCGGCCGGCTCGCTGCTCTTGCAGATCGGCGGCCCCGGCATGCGCATCGGCATGGGCGGGGGCGCGGCCAGCTCGATGGCGACGGGCGCGAACACGGCCGAGCTCGATTTCGATTCGGTGCAGCGCGGCAACCCCGAGATCGAGCGGCGCGCGCAGGAAGTGATCAACGCGTGCTGGCAACTCGGCGCGAACAACCCCATCCTGAGCATCCACGACGTGGGCGCGGGCGGGCTCTCGAACGCATTCCCCGAGCTCGTCGACGGCGCCGACAAAGGCGCGCGCTTCGAACTGCGCCAAGTGCAACTCGAAGAAACGGGCCTCTCGCCGCGCGAAATCTGGTCGAACGAAGCGCAGGAACGATACGTCTTGGCCATTGCCCCGGCCGATCTGCCGTTGTTCGAAGCGATCTGCGCGCGCGAGCGCTGCCCCGTGGCCGTCGTCGGCGTTGCGACGCAAGAGCGGCAACTGCAGTTGATCGATGCGCACGCGGAGGGCGAAGCCGCCTATCCGGTCGACATGCCGATGGACGTGTTGCTCGGCAAGCCGCCGCGCATGCACCGCGACGTGCAGCGCGTGAGCGCCGAACGCGCGCCGGTCGACGTGACAGGCCTTGCTCTGGCCGATCTCGCCGTGTCGGTGCTCAAGCATCCCACGGTCGCGAGCAAATCGTTCCTCATCACGATCGGCGATCGCTCGGTCGGCGCAACGAGCGTGCGCGATCAACTCGTAGGACCGTGGCAGGTTCCGGTTGCCGACTGCGCGATCACCGCCGCCGACTACAGCGGCTATCGCGGTGAAGCGATGACCATGGCCGAGCGCACGCCGCTGGCCGTGATCGATGCGCCGGCTTCGGGCCGCATGGCCGTCGGCGAAGCCATCACGAACATCGCCAGCGCGCCGATCGCATCGCTCGACAAGCTCAAGCTGTCCGCGAACTGGATGGCCGCCTGCGGCGTGCCGGGCGAAGACGCCGCGTTGTTCGACACGGTCAAGGCGATCGGCATGGAGCTGTGTCCCGCGCTCGGCATCAGCATCCCGGTCGGCAAGGACTCGTTGTCGATGAAAACAAAATGGGATGAGCCAGGCTTGGCGAAGGAAGTCGTCGCGCCGGTGTCGCTGATCATTTCGGCCTTCGCGCCCGTGGAAGACGTGCGCCGCCATTTGACGCCGCAATTGCGCCGTCACGACGAAGTGGGCGATTCGGTCCTGATTGCGATCGACCTGGGCCGCGGCAAACACCGCCTGGGCGGCAGCATTCTCGCGCAGGTCACGCAACAAGTGGGCGACAGCGTGCCCGACGTCGACGACGCGCAAGACTTGAAGCGCTTTTTCGTGGCGATCCAATCACTCAATGCGAGCGATCGCTTGCTGGCCTATCACGATCGGTCGGACGGCGGCCTGTGGGCCACGGTGTGCGAAATGGCGTTTGCGGGCCATGTCGGCGTGTCGCTCAACGTCGATATGCTCACGCTCGGCGCGGCCCACGAGTTCGACTACGGCGATGCCAAGGATTGGGCGAAGCAGACGAGCGGCCGGCGCGACGATTTGACGTTGCGCGCGCTGTTCTCCGAGGAACTCGGCGCGGTGGTGCAGGTGCGCGCGGCCGATCGCGATGCGGTGCTCGCCGCACTGCGTGAGCAGGGCTTGAGCGCGTGCTCGCATGTGATCGGCAAGCTCAACGAACGCGATGTGATCGAGGTGTATCGCGACGCGAAGAAGATCTACGAGGCACCGCGCGCCGAGCTGCAACGCGCCTGGTCCGAGGTGAGCTGGCGCATTGCCCGCCTGCGCGACAATCCCGCCTGCGCCGATGCCGAGCACGACATGCTGCTCGATGCGAGCGACCCGGGCCTCTCACCGCATCTCTCGTTCGATCCAAGCGAAGATATCGCGGCGCCGTTCGTGCAATCGGGCGCACGTCCGCGCGTTGCGATCCTGCGCGAGCAGGGCGTCAACTCGCATTTGGAAACGGCCTATGCGTTCGATCGCGCCGGTTTCGATGCCTACGACGTGCATATGAGCGATTTGCTGTCCGGCCGCGCGTCGCTGGGCGATTTCGCCGGCGCGGTGGCATGCGGCGGCTTTTCATATGGCGACGTGCTGGGCGCGGGTGAGGGCTGGGCGAAGACGATTCGCTTCAATCCTCAGCTTGCCGATATGTTCGCGGCCTTCTTCGATCGGGCCGATACCTTTGCGCTCGGCATTTGCAACGGCTGCCAGATGATGAGCAGCTTGGCCTCGATGATTCCCGGCGCCGATGCCTGGCCGAAATTCACGCGTAACAAGTCCGAAAAATTCGAGGCGCGCTTCTCGTTGGTGCGTGTCGAATCGTCGCCGTCGATCTTCTTTGCGGGGATGGAAGGCTCGCGAATTCCCGTGGCGATCGCGCACGGCGAAGGCTTCGCCGATTTTTCGCAGCAGGGCGACCCGGCACGCGCCGCCGTGGCGATGCGCTTCGTCGATCATCACGGTGAGGCGACCGAGCGTTACCCGTTCAATCCGAACGGTTCCCCCGAAGGGATTACGTCGGTCACGACGCCGGATGGCCGGTTCACGGTGCTCATGCCGCATATGGAGCGCGTCCATCGTACGGTGCAAATGAGCTGGCACCCGGAGGGCTGGGGCGAAGCGAGCCCGTGGATGCGCGTGTTCCGCAACGCTCGGCGCTGGTTGGGCTAAATCGCGAGCGTCGTAGGATCGCCGCAGAAAGACAAATGCCGCCCGAGGGCGGCATTGTCATAGGTGTCACGGCAAAGGCAAGTCGTGTAGCCGGTGGCGATCGCTTTACTCGACCTTCGCCTTGGCGCGCAGGTTCTGTTCGAATGCCTGCAGCTTTTCCTGCTGCATCTGCTGGACGATTTGGCCCTTGACCTGGTCGAGCGGGGGCGGTTTGACGGCGCGAATATCGTCGACGCGGATGATATGCCAGCCGAACTGCGTATGCACCGGCGTATCGGTCATCTGGCCTTTTTGCAGTTTCTCCGCCGCAGCCGCGAATTCCGGGACGTAAGTCTTGGGATTGGCCCAATCGAGATCGCCGCCGTTCTTGCCCGAACCCGGGTCCTTCGAGAACTGCTTGGCGAGATCTTCGAACTTGGCGCCGCCCTTGATCTTGGCGATCAAATCCTTCGCTTGCTGCTCGTTATCGACGAGGATGTGATGCAAGTGGTATTCATTGCCGCCAGCCTGCTTGATCAACTCGTCGTAACGCGCCTTGACTTCGGCATCGCTCGGCTTGTTCTTCGTGACGTAGTCTTCGATCATCGCGCGCAGCACGACCGTTTGCTGGGCCACGGCAACCTGCGCCTTCACATCGGCGCGCGCCGGGATGCCTTCGCGCACCGCTTCTTGCATGAGAATTTCGCGATTGACGAGTTCGTCGCGCACGGCTTGGTGTAATTGCGGCGTGTCCTGCTGACCTTGCTTCACGAGTTGGGTGATCAGCGCGTCGGCACGCGACTTGGGAATGGCGGTACCGTTGACGACGGCGACGTTCTGCGCGAACGCCGGAGCAGCCGCGAACGCGGCGACCAACACGCAGAGACGGGTCTTTTTATGGATCATCGGGAATTCCTAGCGTTCCTGTCGAAAAGAATCGGTGGAGGGAGCGCGCCCCCGGCTTGCCGCCCAGTCGAAGGGGGACGGGGGCGCTCGAGGATCAAGCAACGACGGTGCGGATCACGCGTCGGGCAGCCGAGAAAATTCTTCCGGCGTATAGGCCGTGATGGCGAGCGCGTGAATCCCGCGTTGCATGACGTCGGCCAGCGCATCATACACTAGGCGGTGCCTGGCCACGCGGGGCTTGCCCGCGAACGCGCCGGCGACGATCGTCACCGAATAGTGCCCGCCGGCCGAGGCGCCCGCGTGTCCCGCATGTTTCGCGCTGTCGTCGCGCACGGCGACCGATTGCGGCCCGAGCGCGGCAAAAAGGCGCTGCTCGATGAACGCGACGCGCGCGTCGGGCGATGCGGCGAGGAAGGCGAAGGCATCGGTCATTGCTCTTCCTCCTTCATGTATTTGGCAAGCCACAGGCTTTGCGCGACGATGAACACGAACATCGCGCCGGTCGTGCCGAACAGCTTGAAGTTGACCCACTGCGCCTCGGTGAAGTTGCCGACCACATAGAGATTGACGACACCGAGCGCGACGAAGAAAAACGCCCAGGCCAGATTCAATTTGTCCCAGATGGCGCTGGGCAGCGTCAGTTGCTTGCCCATCATCGTTTCGATCAGGTTCTTGCGGAACCCGTACCGAGCCACGGTGAGGCCGACGGCAAACAGCCAGTAGAGCGCCGTCGGCTTCCACTGGATGAATTTCTGATTGTGCAACACGAGCGTGGCGCCGCCGAACACGACGATCACGGCTAGGCTGACCCACAGCATCGGATCGACTTTGCGGTGGCGAAAGGCGACCCATGCGACCTGCACGAGCGTTGCGGCGATCGCCACGGCGGTGGCCGTGAAGATGCCCCACAGCTTGAACGCGACGAAAAAAAGGATGATCGGGAACAGATCGAAGAGAAATTTCATGAAGGCCCAAGAGTCCCAAAGCGTCGTTGGACGGGGGCCGTGCGCGGCGCCCTATGCGGTGCGCACGGCCGCTAGGCGGCAAGACGACGCCTCGCCGCCTACCTACTTGGGCTCGAATTGTAGCGCAGCCGAATTGATGCAGTAACGTAGGCCGGTCGGCGCAGGGCCGTCCTCGAAGACGTGACCGAGATGCGCGCCGCATTGCTTGCAGCGCACTTCGATGCGCAGCATCCCGTGCGAGCGATCGGTGCGCTCTTCGATGACTTCGCCGTTGATCGGCTTGAAATAGCTGGGCCAGCCGCAGCCGGCGTCGAACTTCGTCGACGATTCGAACAGCGGCGTGCCGCAGCAGACGCAGTCATAGACGCCGCCTTCCCAATGGTCCCAGTAACGCCCCGTAAACGGCCGCTCGGTCGCGGCGTGGCGCGTCACCTCGTACTCCGTCTCGGACAATTGTTCGCGCCAAGCCTCGTCGGGTTTGCTCACCTCGTACGTTTCGCGCGTTGCGTCGGACGAATGGGGCATAGCGGTAGGACGTTCATTCATATCGATGTGTCTCCGTTGTACGGCGCGGCTTTTGGCGCGCCGGGTTGAGCGGGCTTTCGCGGTTCACGACGAACAGCTCACTTCGAGGGTGCTCGCCCAGTCGGGCGGGAGCGCCGCGTAAGCTTCATTTTCGGGCTGCTCGTCGAACGGCCGGCGCAGCACGGCCGCAAGCCGTTCGAGCTCCGAGAAATCCTTTTCCTTGGCGCGCCGTATCGCCGTTTCGGCCAGGTGGTTGCGCAGCACGAACTTCGGGTTGACGCGATTCATCGCCTCGCGCCGCGCAGCGTCGTCGCGCGGATCGAGCGCGAGCCGCGCCCGATAATCGGCGAGCCAGGCGTCGATGCCGGCCAGATCGAGAAACATGTCGCGCACGGCAGCGTCGCCGCTCGCATCGCGCTTGGACACCTGCGACAGACGCCGGAACGTCAGCGTGAAGTCGGCGCGGCTCGCATGCATGAGTCCGAGCAAGCGATCGGCCAGCGCGGCGTCGCCTTCATGTGTCTCATCGAGGCCCAGCTTCGCGTGGAAGCGGCGCTCGAGCGCCGGGCCGAAATGCCCCTTGAAGCCGTCGAGCGTCGCTTGCGCATCGGCGACCGAGCGGTCTGAACGCACGGCTTCATCGTAGCGCTCGCCGAGCAGCGGCATCAGCGATTGCGCGAGGCAAAAGCAGTTCCAATAGGCGATTTGCGGCTGCATGCGGTAAGCATAGCGGCCTTGCGTGTCGGAATGATTGCAGATGTAGCCTGCGTCGAAGCCGTCGACGAAACCGAAGGGGCCGTAATCGATCGTCAAGCCCAAGATCGACATGTTGTCCGTGTTCATGACGCCGTGGCAGAAGCCCACGGCTTGCCACTGCGCGACAAGTTCCGCTGTCGTCGCGACGACGCGATCGAGCAGCGCGAGATAAGGATCGTCCGCCTCGCGGCAGGCAGGGTGGAACCGGTCGATCACGTGGTCGGCCAGCGCGCGCAGTTCGTCCGTGCGGTCCGCGGCATAGAAGTGCTCGAAGTGGCCGAAGCGCACGAAGCTTGGCGAGACGCGCGTGACGACCGCGGCCGTTTCGATCTCTTCCCGGCGCACTGGCTGGTCGGAGCCGATCACGCAGAGCGCTCGCGTGGTCGGAATGCCCAGATGGTGCATCGCCTCGGAGCACAAGAACTCGCGAATCGACGAGCGCAGCACGGCGCGGCCGTCTCCCATGCGCGAGTAGGGCGTGCGGCCGCTGCCTTTCAGTTGCAGCTCGTAGCGCTTGCCCGCGTGATCGAGTTCGCCGAGCGAGAGCGCGCGGCCGTCGCCGAGTTGCCCGGCCCATACGCCGAACTGATGCCCCGAGTACACCGAAGCATAGGGCAGGGCCGCGTGCTGCCATTCGCGCGTGGCATTGCCCGTGAAGAGTTCGGCGAAGCCCGGATCGGCGGCGATCGCCGGATCGAGGCCCAGCATGCGCGCCGCGTCGGCGGAAAAGCCGACGACGTACGGCGCGGGCAGCGGCGACGCGGGCAGGCGCGTGTAAAACGCGCTGCCCAAGCTCGCAAACGCATCTCGACGCTGGGCGAACAGGGCTTCGATGAGCGACGATAGGTTCGTCGACGACTCGGCGATGCTTGGGGAAAACGACATATTGAGGGCCTCTGGGTTACCCGATATTGTAAGTCGCCGCCCCGCGGCGCGCTGAGCGCGGATCGAGTCGCGTGAACGCCCGTTGCGCGGGGCCGTAGCAGGTTCCAACGAATCCACAGACATGCATGACCGTCCACCCGCGCGAGGAGACCGCCGATATGCCAACGCCGTTGCTGGGCCAGATGATGGATGTGCCGCTGAACGTATCGACGCTGCTCGCGCACGCCGCCCGATACGCCGCCACGACCGAAATCGTGTCGCGCCGCATCGAGGGCGACATTCATCGCTACACCTACCGCGATTGCGAACGGCGTGCGAAGCAGCTCGCACAAGCTTTGATCCGGCTTGGCGTCGAGCAGGGCGATCGCGTCGGCACGCTCGCGTGGAATGGATACCGCCATCTCGAGGCGTACTACGGCACGACCGGTTTCGGCGCCGTGTGCCACACCATCAACCCGCGGCTCTTTCCCGAGCAGATCGCCTACATCGTCAACCACGCCGACGACCGCTACGTGTTGTTCGACACGACCTTCGCGCCGCTCGTGGCCACGCTCGCGCCGCGCTGCCCGAACGTGAAGGCATGGATCGCGCTGGCAGCCGATGCGGACATCCCGGCGCTGGACGCACCGGTGCTCGGCTACGAGGCGCTCGTCCAAGCGCAAGACGGCGACTTCGATTGGCCCGTGCTCGACGAACGCCTCGCCTCCTACCTTTGCTATACCTCGGGCACGACGGGCCATCCGAAAGGCGCGCTCTACTCGCATCGCTCGGTCTACTTGCACGCCATGGGCGCCGCGTTGCCCGACGCCATGGGGTTTTCGGCGCACGACTCGGTGCTGCCGGTCGTGCCGATGTTCCATGTGAATGCGTGGGGCATCCCGCACGCCGCACCGCTCGCGGGTGCGAAGCTCGTTCTGCCGGGCAAGGATTTGGATGGCAAATCGTTGTTCGAGTTGATGCAGGCCGAGCGCGTGACCTTTTCCGCCGGCGTGCCGACGGTCTGGATGAGCTTGCTGTCGCACGTGAAATCGATCGGCGCGCAATTTTCATCGCTCGAGCGAACGGTGATCGGCGGCTCGTGCTGTCCGCCCTCGATGCTCGAATCGTTCGAGGATGAATACGGCGTGCGCGTGATCCACGCGTGGGGGATGACGGAGATGTCGCCGCTCGGCACGCTCGCGCGGCTGAACTGGGAGCAATCGCAGCGACCGCTGGCCGAACGCCGCCGGCTGCTGCAAAAGCAGGGCACGGTCATATGCGGCATCGACATGAAGATCGTCGGCCAGGACGGGCGCGAATTGCCGCGCGACGGCGTGGCGTTCGGTGATCTGCACGTGCGGGGCCCATGGGTGATCGACCGCTATTTTTCGACCGAGGAATCGCCGCTCGTCGACGGCTGGTTCCCCACCGGGGACGTTGCGACCATCGACCCCGATGGTTTTCTCGAAATCACCGACCGCAGCAAGGACGTCATCAAATCGGGGGGCGAGTGGATCAGTTCGAGCGCGCTCGAGAATATCGCCGTCGCGCACCCCGACGTGGCTGAGGCGGCCTGTATCGCTTGTCGTCATCCGAAATGGGACGAGCGGCCCTTGCTGGTCGTCGTCAAACGGCCGGGGGCGACGCTCACGCGGGAGGCGCTGCTAGCGTCCTACGAGGGCAAGGTTGCGAAATGGTGCATTCCGGACGATGTCGTCTTCGTCGATCAACTGCCGCATACCGCCACGGGCAAGCTGTTGAAGCTGAAGCTTCGCGAGATGTTCCGCGATCATGTGTTGCCGAGTGCAGGCCAGGGAGCGGCCAGTTAACATGCCGATGGTAGACGGGCGGCAGTGAGGCCGCGGATCCAAGCGAGGCAGCCATCCATGAAGGGACAGGAAGACGTATTGCTAGTCGTCGACGTGCAAAACGATTTCATGCCGGGCGGCGCATTGGCGGTGCCCCGGGGCGACGAAATCGTGCCGCTCGCCAATCGCCTTGCAACCGGTTTCGAGCATGTGGTGCTGACCCAGGATTGGCACCCGCGCGAGCACGTCTCGTTTGCCGCCAATCACGACGGCCGCCGGCCGTTCGAGACGATCGCGCTCGCCTATGGCGAACAAGTGCTGTGGCCCGTTCACTGCGTGCAGGGCACACCGGGCGCGGCGTTTCACGCGCAGCTCGACGCCGCGCATGCTCGGCTCGTGATTCGCAAGGGGTACCGGCGCGCAATCGACAGCTACTCCGCGTTCGTCGAAGCGGATCGGCGCACGCCAACGGGGCTGGCCGGCTATCTACGAGAAGTCGGGGTCAAGCGTGTATGGTGTTGCGGGCTCGCGACCGACTACTGCGTCGCTTGGTCGGCGCTCGATGCGCGCGCGTCGGGCTTCGACGTCGTGCTGATCGAAGATGCCTGCCGCGCGATCGATCTGGACGGATCGCTGGAACGCGCATTGCGACAGTTGCACGAGGCCGGGGTGGTGCGGATGAGCGTGCAGCAGGCGATGGCGCCGGCATAGCGCGGCACCGCTGAGCGCGGCGCGGCCTTCGATGGCAACCACAGGAACGATGCGCATGAATTATTTCACCGAGCACACCTACGTCGAGCCGCGCCGGCTGACGCCCGCGGCCACGCCCGAACGCTTCGCCGCCATCGTCGGCACCGTGGTGACGTCGACGGAACACGAGATCATCGGCCGCAACGGCGAGCATCTGCAGTTCTACGTCGACATCGGCAACGGCGTGCGCTATCAGGTCGACGTCAACATTCAATCCAGCGACGGCCAGCCGATCGAGATGTATATCGGCGCGGAAAACCTCGATCCTGTCGGCGTCACGCCCGACGAGCCATTCGGCTCGCCGCAGTACGGCGTGTTTCCCGCCGCGGCGCTGAGCTACGCCGGCATCGGGCTGGCCGACGCGATGTTCAGTCCCGTCAGCGCGGTGCGCATCCAGCAACAACTCGAGGCCTCCTTCGCGCAATCGACGTTCGTTGCCATCTACGGTTTGGTCTTCGACGACGGCGGCCCGAACGGCAAAGGCATCCACGAAACGCATCTGAACGTCACGCGCACGCGCCAAGACGGCGCGCTCGCCGTCTACGGCAAGGACGCCAACGGCAATACGCAGCGCAAGTGGTTTTTCTTCAAGTTCGCCGAAGACCATATCGCGGGCTAGGGCGGTAGCCGCCTGCGCGAGGCGTGAATCGCCCGTACGGGCCCTGGCAAGCCGCTCATGACGTCGTCCCGCACCCCATGGAAGCTGCGCGCCTATGCGTAGGCCCTCATCTCATTAACATTCGGTAACAACCGAATCGTCCGAACCGATTTCGAGACGGCGGTCTTTTACAACGCCTTGTTCGAAGTGCCCAATCCCGGGCACCGATTGCGCATTTCGATGACGGCGCAAGTCTCCATCGTGCAAGGCACGGCCAAGCAAGCGCTAGTGGTTCCCGCGTCGGCCCTCGGGGAAAAGTCCGCGGACGGTTCGTTCGCGGTTCGCGTGTTGACCGACGACGGCCGGGTGCAGGCGCGCCAGGTCCGCGTGGGTTTGAACAATCAAGTCAAGGCTCAAGTATTGGACGGCCTGCGCCAAGGCGAGCGGGTCGTCGTGGGCCAATCGCAGCCCGAGGATGGGGCGGGCCATGCCGGGACGCAGGGGTGACGATGGCCGAACCATTGCTCGAACTGGCCGGTGTCACGCTTTGCTATCAAACGGGCGAAAAACGCACGGCCGTGTCGCGCCAGTCTTTATCCGAGCTTTGCACTGACGGGCGAATTGGGCACGAGCAGCGACACGCTCGTGCGCACGCTGCAAAACCCCATCGCGTCGCTCAGCGTCGCATTGGTGCTGCCATTTGTCCAATGGAACACGGTTCGACTGAATGCAGCCATCGCGCAAAGCGACCTCGAGCGCACCACGCTCGAATTCCGGCAAGCGCTGTACCGCGCGCTAGCCGAGGTCGAAGACGCGTTATCGGGTCAAGCCCAACTCACGGCGCAAGCGGCCCAGCGCGATAGCGCGCTCACCGAGGCTAGGCTAGCGGCGAAGCTGGGTCTGTTCCTTGCGCTCGGCGGTGGCGAGCGATCGCCGGCAGGGCCGTGACAGAGCGGAAAGCGGCCGCCGTTGGCCGTTCGACAGGCTGTCGAGGCCCAGCGAAGCGAGTATCATCCGTCGCTATCGCCGAACTTGCGGCAACAGCAGCGCGAAGGAGCTGAAATCGTGATTCGTCACATCGTCATGTGGAAATTGAAAGAGACGGCAGAAGGCGCGGGCCGGGCAGAGAATGCGCTCGCCCTGAAGGCGCGGCTCGAAGATTGTCGCGACATCGTGCCGGGCATCTTGCACCTCGAAGTCGGCATCGCCGCGCCCGGGCTCGAATCGACTTACGATGTCGTGCTCGTCTCCGATTTTGCCGATAAAGCCGCGCTCGACGCCTATCAAGTTCATCCGAAGCACGAAGCATTGAAGCAGTTCGTCACGGCCGTGCGCGAATCGCGCCAGTGCGTCGATTACGAAGTTTGACGCGTGCCAGCGTATGACATCCGAACGCCAACCCACCCCGGCTCAATCGGCGTCGCCCGCGGTTTCACGCGCGATGGCGCGTGAGCGCACGATCGAAAGCCCGTTCGTCGATCATCTCGGCGTGCGGCTGATCGGCGCGGCGAACGGCGAAAGCGAAGTCGCGCTGACCTTGACCGACGAGCAGATGAACACGTGGCACGTCGCCCATGGCGGCGTGACGATGACGCTGGCGGATGTCGCGCTCGCCACCGCGGCGCGCAGTTTGGCCGACGATGGCGTCGGCGTCGTGACGGTCGAGATGAAAGTCAACTTCATGCAGCCGGGACAGGGCGAACTGCGCGCCTTCGGCCGGGTGCTGCATCGCTCGAGCACGATGGCCTACTGCGAGGGAGAGGTGCGCGACAGCGGCGGCCACTTCGTCGCCAAGGCGCTCGGCACGTTCAAATATATGCGGCGGCTCGCGGTAGGCCGCCAGATCGTCGATCAAAAGAGGCGGGGTGCTCCCGCAACGCAGCCCGGTCCCAGCGACGGCTGATGACAACGCGCCTTGAGCGCCGCCATCGCCGCATTCCCGTCACCAGCGAATCGGAAAGAGGAACTGCCATGACTCAGATGAATCGCCGCATCGTCCTAGCTTCGCGCCCGCAAGGCGAGGTCCGCGCCGACAACTTTCGGCTGGAAGAGGTCCCGCTCGCCGAGTTGGCGCAAGGGTCCTTTCGCGTTCGCAACCTGTATCTGTCGATCGATCCGTACATGCGCGGGCGCATGAACGAGGCGAAGTCGTACGTCGAACCACAGCCCCTCGACGAAGTGATGGTAGGCGGCGCCGTAGGTGAAGTCGTGGAGACGAAGCACCCCGGGTTCACCGTCGGCGACAAGGTCACCGGCATGTTCGGGTGGCAGCGATACTGCGATTCCGACGGCGCGGGCGTGCGCAAACTCGAGGGGGCGCTAGTGCCCCTCTCCGCCTATCTGGGCGTCGCCGGGATGCCCGGCGTGACCGCCTGGTACGGTCTGAACAAAATCATTGCGCCGCGCGAGGGGCAAACGATCGTCGTGAGCGCGGCGAGCGGCGCCGTGGGCAGCGTGGTCGGCCAGTTGGCCAAGCTGGCGGGTTGCCGCGCAGTCGGCATAGCCGGCGGTGCGGACAAGTGCCGCTACGTCGTGGAAGATCTCGGATTCGATGCCTGCGTCGATTACAAAGCCGGCAACCTCCACCGCGATTTGAAGGCCGCTACGCCCGACGGCGTCGACGGTTATTTCGAAAACGTGGGCGGGGAAGTCCTCGATGCGACGCTTTCGAGAATGAACCCGTTCGGCCGCATTGCGGTCTGCGGCATGATCGCGGGATATGACGGCCAGCCGGTGCCGCTCAAGCAGCCATCGATCATCTTGACGATGCGCCTGCTGGTGCAAGGCTTCATCGTCACGGAACATCTGGACGTGTGGCCCGAGGCGCTGGCGACGCTCGCGTCGCTCGTCGTGCAAAAAAAGCTGCGCTATCGCGAAAGCATCCTCGAAGGGCTCGAACGTGCGCCCGAGGCGTTGATCGGGCTGCTTCACGGCAAGAACTTCGGCAAGCAGCTCGTCAAAATCGCTTGACGATCGCTGGCCGGGCGGCTGAGCCGCTCGTTTCGGCGGCCGCGGCCTGCGCCCCGTTCCGGCTCGCCCTGCAAAGCGCACCTGCGCCGGAAGGGCTCAGCCCGCGGCCACCGAAACAAGCGGCGATATCGGGTCACACCGAGCGCAAAAAGGGAGACTGAATGGACGATTTCCAGGACAAGGTCGCCGTCATCACGGGCGCTGCCAGTGGCTTGGGCCGCGCCTTCGCGCAAAAGGGCGCACAGCTCGGCATGAAACTCGTGCTTGCCGATATCGACGGCGACGCCTTGAGCGACGTCGTCGAATCGCTGGCCGCGACGGGCGCCGATGTGATCGGTTTGCCCACGGACGTATCGGACGCCGCGCAGGTCGAGGCACTGGCGCGCCGCGCGTTGGATGCATACGGCAAAGTGCATCTGCTGTTCAACAATGCAGGGGTGGGCGCGAGCGGGCTGCTCTGGGAAATGAGCGCGAACGATTGGTCGTGGGTGTTCGGCGTCAACGTGATGGGCGTGGCGCACGGCGTGCGCGTATTCACGCCGATCATGCTTCGGCAAAACGAGCCCGCGCACATCGTCAACACCGCGTCGGTGGCGGGTCTGATTTCGCCCCCTGCGATGGGCGTCTACAACGCGTCCAAGCATGCCGTCGTCTCGCTCACCGAAACGCTCTATCACGACCTGCGTCGTGTGATTGCGCCTGTCGGCTGCTCCGTGCTGTGTCCTGCGTTCGTTCCAACGGGGATCGCCGAAGCCGAACGCTCCCGGCCTGCGCACTGGCGCAACGAATCGCCGCCAACCGCGTCGCAGTTGTTGGCCGGGCGGGAGCTCCGTCGCGCGGTGCGCTCCGGCAAGCTCAGCGCATCCGATATTGCGGCGGCGGCCTACGATGCGGTTCGCACCGATCGCTTCTACGTCCTCACGCATCCGGCCATCATGCCCAGCGTGCACGCTCGCCACGAAGACATCGAGCAAATGCGCGCACCCACCGATCCGTTGCCCCCGTCCCCCGAGCAGGGTTGAGCCGCTGCGCGGATTGCGCCTTCGCGGCCCGCGCTTGGCAAATAGAACAGGGAGATACCGATGCGGGAAGTCACGATTGCATCCGGCAAGTGGAGCAGCATCGGGGCCGACGCCTCGCGCGTACGCGAGGCGGTGTTCATCCGTGAACTCGGAGTCGATGCGCCGCTCGTGTCTGACGAAGCCGATAACGGGGCAGTGCATGTCGTTGCCTATCGGCAGGGCGAACCGATCGCGGCCGCACGGCTACTGCCGGACGGCGCGATCGGTCGGCTCGCCGTGCTGCCTTGCGCGCGGCGCGAGGGCATCGGCTCACGGTTGTTGCGCACGCTGATCGAGCATGCGGCGCGGCGCGGCGATGCCCGTGTCAGGCTTTACGCGCAAAGGGACGCCGTATCGTTCTACCTACGGCATGGATTTGCGAGCGTCGGTGAGCCGTTCTACGAGGGCGGCGTCGAGCATATCGAAATGGCACGGCCGCTTGTTCCTGGCGATGAACGCCGTTAGCGGAGCGAGGTCCCGGCTAGCGGCGGCGATTCATCGCGGTGCCTTAGCAAGGCGATGACTTGGCGTTGAACGCATACCGGCGCTCATGACTGCCGGGGCGCGTCAGCCGGTGCGAACCGTCGTCGTCGCTGCGCTCGACGATGTCGAGCTCGATCGTCGCATCGCGCAGGGCGGCCCGTAGTGCCGTCGTGCCGCGCGTGCCGTAGTCGGGCGTCTCGATGAATGCGGCCGACAGCGCACGCTCGCGCTCGAGTGCAATACCGGTCGAAGGAAGCGCCTCGTCGGCGGCCACGCAGGGGTCGCGCATCAGTTCGACCAGCGCGCCGAGAGAGGCAATTCGAGCGCCTTCGACGAGCGCGCTCAGTTCCGCTCGCTTGCGCACGAGTTTAGGCCAAGGGGTATCGAGAACGGCATTCGAGATGCCGTGAACGCCCGGCGGCAGTGAGGCCGGCGCGCGATCCGCCCGGTTGCAATACCAAGCGAGTTCGCGCCGGAACAAATCGCCGACGATCAGATTGAAGCCGTTATAGAGCGCTGCGCGATCGACCAAGGCGTTCAAATAATCGAGCGGCGCCATTGCCGGCCCGGTCAAATAACCGGCGACGAGCGTTCCTCGGGTCGGGGCATTGGCGCGCATGGCATGCGGAGCGCGGTAGTTCGTCAACGCCGCGAAGCGTCCGTCGCGCGAGAGGCCGAGCCAGGTGCCGCCGCCGACGAGATCGCGCCCCGCGAGCACGTTGGGTTGGTCGGGCCACCAATCGAGCGGCGCGCTCAGACGCGAAAAATACTCATCGCGGTTGGCGGCGAGCGTGAGCAGGGCGCCATCGTCGGCAGCCGGCCGCCAGTCGAATACGATTAGGCACATATGAGGTAGCAGGAAGGCCCGGAAAACGGCGCTTCAACCCTCGCTCGGCAACGCGTAAGGCAGCGGCTGAAACACGAGTTGCGGCCCTTCGGCGGCGCCGAGATGAACGCTTGCCCCCTCGAGCGCCGTCAGTTTGATCTCCGCCAGCAAATCGAAGCCGCCGTTCGGCGCGGGAGCCGCATTCACCACCATGCCGCATGGCTGGCCCGGGTCTGCGGCATGAAACAATTCGACGCCGGGCGCGACCGGCTGCCCGAGTGCGTCCGCAGCGGGGGGCGCGGCGCTGTCGACATGGGCTAGCGCCGTGCGCCGCTTGATCGTGCCACGATACTGGCTGCGTGCGACGACCTCTTGCCCCGGATAGCAACCCTTGCGGAAATTGACGGCGCCGATCACGTCGAAGTTGACCATCTGCGGCACGAACTGCTCGAGCACCCCCGCGGTGATGCGCGGCTCGCCCGCACGGATATCGAGCCAGTCCCATACGGCCGGAGCGACGCGCGCGAGTTCGCCTTCGAACGCCGCCACACGCGCGTCGACGAGCGCTTTCGGTCCGATCCACAGATAGCGGGCGCGCGCCTGCGCATCGGGGACGCGGATCAGCGATCCGGCCGGCCCCGCCACATGCACGTGCACGCCGTCGGGCAGGGCATCGAAGAGACCCGAGAGCGCCCCACGCACGTCACCCGCGAAGCCGACGACGCCGACCGAATCGGTCACGTCGGCCAACTTTACCTTTGCCCGCAGCACGAACATCGAGAGCCGCTTTTGCACCGACGCGGTCAAATCTTTCGATACGAGCAAGCGCACCCCGCCTTGCTCTCGCCACGCCAGCATGGACGCGAGCAGCCGCCCCTTGGGCGAGCAGTAACCGGTCAAGCGAGCGCTGGCGGCATCCAAATGCTCGATGTCGTTCGTGAGTTGTCCGTGCAGGAATCTCGCCGCATCGTCGCCGAGCGCCTCGATGACGCCGAATTGGTCGAGCGGCGCAAATGCGCCGCCCGCGAGAACCGCTTCGAACTGGGCGGGAGCGGGGCGCGACGGCGCCGAGGAGGGGGAAACGGCAGCATTTAGTTGGTTCATGGAATTCGTGTCGAGTCAATCCTGACTTGGGCTTAGGCGAACAAGTATTATATGGGGTCCATCCCAGCCTTGTTGCGCATGTCCCTGCTGAAGAAATGCCTCGCCTTCGGGGTAGCGTTCGTCGTCCTGCTAGCCGCGTTGGCCGCCGCGGGCGGCTATTTTTGGGCCACGCGCCCGCTCGCGTTGGCCGCCCCGACGCTCGATGTGACCATCCAACCGCGCAGTACCGTGCGCGGCGTCGCCGCACAACTGAGGCGCGGCGGCGTGCCGGTTCAGGCCGATCCGTTCGTCCTCATGACGCGCTTGTTGGGCTTGGAAAGCCGGCTGAAATCAGGCAACTACGAGTTCAAAAGCGGGGTCACCCCCTACGAGGTGCTGCAAAAGCTCGCGCTCGGGGACGTCAACGAGTCGGTGGTGACGGTGATCGAGGGCTGGACATTCAAGCGCATGCGGGCCGAGTTCGACGCCAACCCGGCGCTCCAGCACGATACGGCCGGCATGAGCGACGCGGCTCTGCTGGCTGCCATCGGCGCCGGAGCGCCGGCGGGGCCCGCCGCGATCATCGGGGGTAGCGGGGCCACGGCCACCGGAGCTGACGCACCTGCCGCAGCCAGCAACGCGCAGGGCGCCAACGCCAACGCCAACGCCAACGCGGAAGGATTGTTCTTCCCCGATACTTATTTGTTCGACAAGGGAACGAGCGATTTGAATGTCTATCGGCGGGCGTACCGCCTGATGCAGCAACGGTTGAACGCCGCATGGGCGGCACGTGCGCCCGGCTTGCCGTATCGTTCGCCGTACGAGGCGCTCACCATGGCGTCGCTGATCGAGAAGGAGACGGGCAAGGCGGGCGATCGGCCGCTCGTTTCCGCCGTCTTCGCGAACCGGCTACGCATCGGCATGCCGCTGCAAACCGACCCGGCGGTGATTTACGGTTTAGGCGCGAGCTACGATGGCCATTTGCGCAAGCGCGACTTGCAAAGCGACACGCCATACAACACCTACACGCGGCGCGGGCTGCCGCCCACGCCGATCGCCCTGCCGGGCATCGCGTCGCTCCAGGCAGCGATGAACCCCGCGCAGACCAGCGCGCTTTATTTCGTGTCGCGCGGCGACGGCAGCAGCGTCTTTTCCGAAACGCTCGGCGATCACAACCGGGCGGTCGACAAATACATTCGAGGACAGCAATAAATGGCGCGTGGCAAATTCATCACGTTCGAGGGTATCGACGGCGCCGGCAAGACGACGCACTTGTCCTGGTTTCGCGAGCGCCTCGAACGGAAGGTGTCGGCCCTCGGGCGCGCGGTCGTCACCACGCGCGAGCCGGGCGGCACGCCCCTTGGCGAGTCGCTGCGCGAACTCTTGCTGCACGAGCGGATGGATCTCGAGACCGAAGCCTTGCTCATGTTCGCCGCGCGACGCGAGCACTTGGCCCAGGTCATCGAACCCGCGCTCACGCGCGGCGACTGGGTGCTTTCCGATCGTTTCACCGATGCCACCTTCGCTTATCAAGGCGGCGGCCGCGGCTTGCCGCGCGACAAGCTCGAGACGCTCGAGCGCTGGGTGCAAGGCGGATTCGAGCCCGATCTGACCGTTCTGTTCGACTTGCCGCCCGAAACGGCTAGCGCCCGGCGCGGCGCGGCGCGCTCGCCCGATAAGTTCGAGAGCGAAACGGAGGCGTTTTTCGCCCGCACGCGCGCGGAATATCTGCGCCGGGCGCAAGAGGCGCCCTACCGCTTTGCGATCGTCGATGCCTCGGAAAGCATCGAGCGCATCCGAGCAGTGCTCGGCGAGCTCATCGATGCGCTTTGAACGCACCGCGCAGCGTGAAGCGAGCGCATCCAACCGTATGAAGGTTCGACGATGATCTATCCGTGGCAGCACGACGATTGGAACCGCCTGCAGCGCCTGCGCGCTCAATGGCCGCACGCCTTGCTTCTCTACGGTCAGGCGGGTATCGGCAAGTTGCGCTTCGCGCAACATCTGGCGCAGGGCATGCTCTGCGAAGCGCCGACCGCCGCCGGTGAGCCTTGCGGCCAATGCGTCGCGTGCAATTGGTTCGTGCAGGGCAACCATCCCGACTATCGGGCCTTGCTGCCCGAGGCGCTGGCAGGCGAAGCGATAGGCGCGGCTTCGGGCGGCGCCGATGACAAGGCCGAGGGCGAAGAGGGCAAGAAAACGCGCGCGCTCAGCAAGGAGATCAAGATCGAGCAAGTGCGTGCGTTGCTCGATTTTTGCGGCATCGGGGCGCACCGCGGCGGCGCGCGCGTCGTGCTGGTCTATCCGGCAGACGCGCTCAACGCCGCCTCGGCCAACGCGCTGCTCAAGACGCTGGAAGAGCCGCCGGCCGGGGTGGTGTTCCTGCTCGTGTCGGCGCGCGTCGATCGTTTGCTGCCGACGATCGTCAGCCGCTGTCGGCAATGGCCGATGTCGACGCCCTCGGCGCAGCAAGCGCGCGCTTGGCTCGCCGAGCAAGGCGTGGCCGATGCGCCCGCGTTGCTGGCCGAGGCCGGTGGCGCGCCGCTCGCGGCGCTCGCGCTGGCCGCCGACGAAAACCGCGGGCTGCGCGACTTCACGCTCAAGCAATTGGCCGCGGGGCCTGCTTGCGACGCGTTCGCTTGCGGCGAGGCATTGCAAAAGCTGCCGGTTGCCGTGGTGCTCGGCTGGCTGCAGCGTTGGCTGTACGATCTGGTGGCCGAGCGGGCGGCGCAGCGGCCCCGGTACTTTCCAGCGGCTCAACGCGAGCTGGCACGATGCGCCGCGCGCATCGACGCCAATGCCTTTGCGCGGTTCATGAAGACGGTCACGCGCGAGCGTGCAGTGGAAAATCACCCGCTCAATGCGCGGCTCGTGTTCGAAGCGCTGTTTCTGGGCTACCGCGACTTGTTCGTTTGAGGTTCGATAGGATTTACGATGTTTGTCGATTCGCATTGCCACATCAATTTCGAAGGGCTGGCCGAGCGCCTGCCGCAGGTGCTCGAAAACATGCGCGCTCATGACGTGACGCACGCGCTGTGCGTCAGCGTCGACGTCGAAACCCTGCCGAGCGTGTTGGCGGTGGCGCAGGCGTATGAGAACGTTTATGCATCCGTGGGCGTGCATCCCGACCACGAGGAGGCGCGCGAGCCGACCGTTGCGGAACTGATCGAGCTTGCCGCTCATCCGAAGGTGGTTGCCATCGGCGAGACCGGCTTGGACTATTACCGCCTCGAAGGAAGATCGATCGCTGACCTCGAATGGCAGCGCGAGCGCTTTCGCACGCATATTCGCGCTGCAAAGACGACCATGAAGCCGCTTATCGTTCATACGCGCGCATCGGCGGACGACACGCTGCGCATCATGGACGAAGAAGGGGCGCACGTGCCCGGCGGGGTCATGCATTGCTTCACGGAACCATGGGCGGTGGCCGAGCGCGCGTTGGCCCAGAATTTTTACATTTCGCTTTCGGGTATCGTTACCTTCAAGAGCGCGACCGACGTGCAAGACGTTGCCCGCCGGGTGCCCATCGAACGGCTTCTGATCGAAACGGATTCCCCGTATTTGGCGCCCGTGCCGTATCGAGGCAAATCCAATGAACCTGCGTACGTCAGTTATGTCGGACGTTACATAGCTCAGGCGCGCGGCATGCTCGATTCGGAACTCGGTGCCGCAACGACGCAAAACTTTTTCCGCTTGTTCCGCATTCCGGCGCCGCGTGGCGTTTGAGCGGCGTTCAGGCGAACCGATCCCTAGCTATGACAAAAAAAGGTAAACCCAACTTGACCATGTTCACGCACTCGTCGCTGCCGCTCGTTCTTCGCCGCATCCTGCACCGCTCGGCCCTCGCTTGCGCGGGCGCGCTCGCTTCGCTGGCCGTCGCCGCGCATGCAGCAGACATAGATTCGCTCGTGAAGGCCGTCAAATTCGACGACGTGAATGCAGTGCAAAAGGCGCTGGCGCACGGCGCCGATCCGAACGCGACCGACAAGCAGGGCATGCCGCTCATCGTGCTGGCCGCGCGCGAGAAATCGGATAAAGTCGCCAAGGCGCTCATGGCCGATTCGAAGACGGACGTGGAAAAGCTAGATGCAGCGGGCGAAAACGCGATGATGCTCGCAGCGCTCAACGGCGATGCCGACCTCGTCAAAGCGCTGATCGAGAAGGGGGCGGAGGTGAACAAGAAGGGGTGGGCGCCGCTTCATTACGCAGCCGCGAACGGCCATGACGACGTCGTCCAACTGCTGCTCGATAACTCGGCCTATATCGACGCCGGCTCGCCGAACGGCACGACGCCTTTGATGATGGCCGCGCGCGGCAATCATCTTTCGACCGTCAAGGTGCTGCTCGATGCGGGCGCCGATTCGCGCGTGAAGAATCAACTCGGTTTGACGGCGCTCGATTTCGCCACGCGTTACCACGCCAAGGACGTGGCCGACGGGCTGCGGGACATGTACGCGCGCGAGGCGGCGGCCGCTTCCGCTACATCCGGAACCTCTATTCCGGCTCAAAACGGTGCAAAATAAATACTTTTCGCTTCGGCACGGTTCGCCGGGGCAACGCGCAGTACCCGTTCACCGCTCGGAGAAAAGGAAGATTATGTTGCGGGCTTTGATATGCGTGGGCACGTTGGCGATGCCGATTGCCGCGATCGCGGCGCCGACGACGGCCACGCTCGGGGGGGGCAAGTTCACGGCCGGCGATTTACACAAGCTGTGCAGCCAAACCGACGCGATCTCGCGGGCGGCTTGCGTGTCCTATATCAAGGGCGCTGCCGACGGCGTATTCAATACGATCGACGCCATCGGCGGCACGACCGGCCCCCGCGTGGGCCAGTATTTCTGCCTGCCGGATCGGATCGAGCCGCAACGGCTGGTGGACGCGGTCCGCCGGTACGTCGCCGACAATCCCGATGCGGCCGGCTATAACGCAAGCACTGCCGTCTCGCTCGGGCTCGAGAAAAGCTTCCCGTGCAAGGGCGACTAGCCTGCTGCGCACTCAAGGAACCATGGGCCGACTGATCGCCGTGTCGAACCGCGTGGCAACGCCCACCGAGACCAAGGGCTCGGCGGGGGGGCTCGCCGTCGGCGTCTTCAGCGCGCTCAAGGACATGGGCGGCGTATGGTTCGGCTGGAGCGGCGACGTGGTGAGCGAGGCCGTCGCCAACGCGGGGCCCACGCTCAAGGACGAAGGCTCGGTGACGTTCGCCACCGTCGGGCTGACCCGACGCGATTACGACCAGTATTACCGCGGTTTTTCGAATGCGACGCTGTGGCCGGTGTTCCACTACCGCAACGATCTCGCCGCCTACGAGCGCGAGGAATACGCAGGATACCGCCGCGTCAACGCCTGGTTAGCGCACAAACTCGTCAAGCTGATCGAGCCTGACGATATCGTCTGGGTCCACGATTACCATTTGATCCCGTTTGCCGAGGCATTGCGGCACGAAGGCCTGCGCAACCGCATCGGCTTTTTCCTGCATACGCCGTTTCCGTCGCCCCAGATACTGCTGAACGTGCCGCCGCACCAGGAACTCGTCAAGTCGCTTTGCTGTTACGACTTGGTCGGCTTTCAAACCGACACCGATCGCGTGGCGTTCCACGACTACATCGTCCGTTATGCGGGGGGCACGGTCAGCGACGAAGGCATAGTGCAGGCCTACGGGCGCCGTCTGCGCAGCGGCGTGTATCGGATCGGCGTGTTTCCGGACGAAATTCAGCAGGAAGCGGCTCGCAACGAGAGCCGCCAGCAAGTGCTGGAGCTCAAGCATAGCCTCGAAGGCCGAAAGCTCGTGATGAGCGTCGATCGCCTCGATTATTCGAAGGGATTGATCGAACGATTCCGCGCCTTCGAGCAACTGCTCGAGCGCGCTCCGCAGTGGCGCGAGAACGTCACCTTCGTCCAAGTAGCTCCGCCCACGAGAGCCGACGTGGAAAGCTATCAGCGCATCCGCCACAACCTCGAATACGAGGCCGGACGCATCAATGGCCGCTACTCGGGGTTAAACTACACGCCGATCCGTTATCTGAACCAGCGCTTCGCGCGCTCGCAATTGATGTCGATGTGCCGCGAGTCGCAGGTCGGTTTCGTCACGCCGCTTCGCGACGGGATGAATCTGGTCGCAAAAGAGTACATTGCCGCGCAAAATCCCGACGATCCCGGCGTGCTGGTGTTGTCCGAGTTTGCGGGCGCTGCCGCCGAGCTTTGCGCGGCGCTCATCGTCAATCCGCACGACATCGCCGGCATGTCCGAGGCGCTCGAGCGTGCGCTATCGATGCCCCTTGCGGAACGTAAGCACCGCCACGAGGTCAATATGGCCGTGCTGAGGCGAAACGATCTCGGCGTGTGGCGCGACACGTTCCTGGCCGATCTGCGGGGCCCTTGAGTTGTGGGGTGGCCACGGGCGGCGGGCATGACGCTCCGGCCTGCGGCGCTCGCCCGGGCCCGGCGACATGGCGGTTGCGCGTCGGTTCGCGACATGCTCGGCACCCGCCTGGCGCCTGTTTCTCGACTGTAACAGCTCGCAGTAAATGAAAAGACGCGGGACGATGGCCGCGCCGTACCGAATAATTGAAGCCAAGGATGCCGCGTCGGGTGCGTTCCGCATGGAACGCTGCCTCAGCGCGGCCAAGCAACCCGCCGGCCCCGCTCGCAAAGAGAGCGCCCAGGTCCTTCCGCAGGAGTCGATCGAATGAGAATTGCCCAAATCGCGCCGCTGACCGAATCGGTGCCGCCCAAGCTGTACGGCGGCACGGAGCGCGTCGTCTCGTACATCACCGAAGCGCTCGTCGATCTGGGCCATGACGTGACGCTGTTCGCGAGCGGCGACTCGAAAACGAGCGCAAAGCTCGAGGCCGTTTGGCCTCGAGCGCTACGCCTCGACCCGGCCATTCGCGATCGTATCGCGCCGCATATGTTGCTCATGGAACTCGTGCGCCGGCGTGCCGAGGAGTTCGACGTCCTGCACTTTCATATGGACTATTACTCGTTCTCGCTGTTCAAGCGCCAAGAGACGCCGTTCGTCACGACGCTCCATGGCCGGCTGGATCTGCCCGAGCAACAGCCGGTATTCGACACGTTCAATACCGCGCCCGTGATCTCGATTTCGAATGCGCAGCGCCACCCCATGCCGCAGGCCAAATGGCTTTCCACGGTCTATCACGGTCTGCCGGAGGCGCTTTATACGCCTCAGCCGGTGGAGCAGAAGTACCTCGCTTTCCTCGGCCGTATCTCACCGGAGAAGCGCGTCGACACGGCGATTCGCATCGCCGCGCATTGCGGCCTGCCGATCCGCGTTGCCGCGAAGATCGATGCGGCCGATCGCGAGTATTTCGAGCGCGAGATCAAACCGCTCTTCGATCTGCCGCATGTCGAATTCATCGGAGAGATCGCCGACGACCAAAAGGCCGAGTTCCTGTCGGGAGCCCATGCCTTGCTGTTCCCCGTCGATTGGCCCGAGCCGTTCGGGCTCGTCATGATCGAAGCGATGGCATGCGGCACGCCCGTGATCGCTTTCAACCGCGGCTCGGTGCCTGAGGTGATCGACGAAGGGTTCTCCGGCTTCATCGTGGAAGACGAAATCAGTGCGGTCGCAGCCGTCAACCGGTTGCACACGTTGCCGCGTTCGCGTGTGCGGCAGCGCTTCGAGGAACGGTTTACGTCGCACCACATGGCGCGGCAGTACGTGGCGGCTTATCAGGCCGTGATTCGCGCGCAAAAGCGTTCGCGCTTCAAGGTCATCGATTCGCTTTCGGGCGAAGGGGCATCGCAGGCTTGATCGGCGCCGGGGATCATTGGCGGCGAGGCAGGAATATCGAAAGGGGGCGCGCGGTGAGCGCGCCTAGACGGAGTGCCTGAGTCTTCCCTGCTGCAGTATCGATTCTGCTACCGAACCTGCAGTCATGGATGAGTCCGGAACCGGCCTCGGGGGCCGGTTCCGGATCGCTGCCGCCGCTAGATATTGAGCCGGGTGATTTTCGTGCCTTGGAGGGAGAGGTCGCCCATGAGGCCCGCGTTCGTCATGATGATGACTTCAACGGGCTTGGTCGCTGTCGTCGTATCGATGGCGCCGTTTGCGCCCATTTTCAGCACGGCCACCGACGCATCGCCGCCGACCGACCAGCCTTCACGCGAGCGGAACGAGTTCAGCGAGTCGTCGGTCATGAAGAGAAAAATCACAGCCTTCGATTGCGCGCCCGCTTGCAGACCGAACGAGCCCGACACGGTGTTGTAGTACCCGACCGTCTGGCCGCCTACGCGCAAGGCGCCTTCGCCGTATTGGCCGCCCACGACGAAGCCCGCTTGCAGGACCTTCGGGAACACGAGCACGCCATGGGCTTTTTGCACCAGCTCGCGTGAGCCGGGCACCTGCGCATAGAGACGCGACAGCGTTGCATCGACGCCCGAATTGATTTCCTGACGCTTGGTCACATTGCTGCCCGGGGTCGAGCCGACGGGATTGCCATTGTTGGTGGTCGTGGTGCAGCCGGCCAGCGCGACCGCCCCGACTACGACGGCGGCTGCGGCTTTGAGCATCAAGGCTTGTTTTTGCATGGACTTTCTCCGTTATGTTTCCGTCGGTCAAACCGCTCGACGGCTGGTTCGGACGAAGCGTGATCTCACACAACGCAAAAGAAGGGGAGCACGACCCATGCCAGGGCCCGGCCCGAATTTGCCTGGCCGGCGCGCCGCGCGAGGGCGCTTTCAGTGCTGGACCGTGCGCTTGACGACGGGCGGACGCCGCAGCGCCCGCCGGATGCCCGCCACGAGGAGTCCGACGGAGAAGACGAAGGCGGCCGGCACGATCCAATAGCCGACGAACGCATGCCATAGATAAAGAAACAACGTGCGGCGCCGCAATGCGTATTCGGCGATCGCCTCCTGCTGGCGCGGCGCATTGGCGACGAGCACGTCGGCCGGGCAACCCAGGGCGCGCGCCTCGTCGGGCTTGCCGCGGCAGCGCGCGGTGTCGCCCGCGGCGCGCTGCGCGTCGGTGAGCTGCCATGTCGTGAGCGCTCGATCGAGGTCGACTACGTTGTAGGACATCTCTTCCTGGATCTCGCGCACAGCGACGATCGCCACGGGAACCGCCCAGAAGACGACGAGGACGAGCCAGCGTCTTACCCAGCGGTTGTGTCTCCATGCCATTGAATGCCTCCGCAATGCATTGCGCATCTACGACGAGACGGCGGCTCGATGGCTTGATGTCTTATGTCTGCGAGCCGTCCTGGCGCCATCATAGAAGAAATGCGACGAATCGTCGCGCCTCGAACGCGTAGCACTGCCTTCGTCGTTTCCGACTCGCCAGGCGAGACCGGTAATTTCTTCAATCCTTCCGGCATTTCACCCCCTTTGTTGCGCAACGAGCCAGTCGCGGCCGATGCGGCCTCTCGCCGCGGCGCCGGAACGCCTCTTGCATGTCATCGCATGCAAGTTGCCGTTGCACGCTTTCGCGTGCGCGCCGCTCTTCGCGCAGCAAGCCGGTCGCGCACGCGCGCGCCGAATCTGCTGCCGCACTTCGGGTGCGGCGTTCATTCCGATGGAGCGTCAGCCATGTCCGTACCGTTTTCCGAGCAGTACAAAGGGTTTGCGATCGGTGTGCAGGCATTGCGGCGGGCAAAGGAACCTCACCAGGGCGATGACGCGCCTCGCCACTTCGATATCGTGGTGACGATCTCGCGCAAAGCGAGCGGGGAGCGGGCCAAAGCGGAGATGTTCGGCGTGCCGGAGCAGGCCCCGCTAGGCGACCAGATCGAGGCGCACAGGATCGGCGTGCAATACGCGCGCGACATCATCGATGGCAAGATCGACGGATCTTCCGTCGAACATCTATAGCAGCTCGGTTGCGCTCGCCCGGCTGCGGCGTCGTTGCAAGAAGGGAAGCGCCCAAGCCGACGCAAACGCACGCGGCGTGCGGCTCTCCGCGGTTTCGGCTCGTTTCGTATCAGCACAAACCCGAAGTTCGCGCGCGCCATCCTTGCGCGCACCCGCAGAAGGGTCCAGCATAGGCGCTCCCCGGCATATGCCGGGGAGCGCTTCGCGTCGGCGTGCCAAGCGATGATGCGATGCGGCAATTCCGAGTGTTCCAGTCGAAAAATCACGGCTCGCCGCGAGCCGAATAAGAAAGGAGAACCGTATGCTTCACCGCACCCGTCGCCGTTTGCTCGTTGCCGTCGCCGCTCTTGCCTGCGGCGCTCTAGCGCCGCTCGGCGCAACCGATGCGCTTGCGCAGACTGCCAAGAAACCCAAGGTCGCCCTAGTCATGAAGTCGCTCGCGAACGAGTTCTTTCTGACGATGGAAAACGGTGCGAAGGATTACCAGAAGCACAACGCCGGCAGGTTCGACCTCATCACCAACGGGATCAAGAACGAAACCGATACGGCGGCGCAGATCAACATCGTCGAGCAGATGATCAACAGCCACGTCGATGCGATCGTGCTTGCACCGGCCGATTCGAAGGCGCTCGTTCCCGTCGTGAAGAAGGCCGTCGACGCAGGCATCATCGTCGTCAACATCGACAACCGGCTCGACCCGGACGTGCTCAAGTCGAAAGATTTGAACGTGCCGTTCGTCGGCCCCGACAACCGCAAGGGCGCGGAGAAGGTCGGTGATTACTTGGCCAAGAAATTGAAGGCGGGCGACGAAGTGGGCATCGTCGAGGGCGTCTCGACGACGACCAATGCACAGCAACGCACGGCCGGGTTCAAGGACGCGATGCAAAAAGTCGGCGCGAAGATCGATTCGGTCCAGTCCGGCGAATGGGAAATCGACAAAGGCAACGCGATCGCTTCGGCCATGCTGAACCAGTACCCGAACCTGAAGGCGCTGCTGTGCGGCAACGACAACATGGCCATCGGCGCCGTGTCGGCCGTGCGCGCCGCCGGCAAGCAAGGCAAGGTCTATGTCGTGGGTTACGACAACATCGGCGCGATCAAGCCGATGCTCAAGGACGGCCGCGTGCTCGCCACAGCCGACCAATACGCCGCCAAGCAAGCGGTGTTCGGGATCGATACGGCGCTCAAAGCCATCGGCGAGCACAAAAAGCAATCCGAGTTGTCGGAAGTGGTCGAGACGCCCGTCGACCTGGTCACCAAGGCCGGCAAGTAACGGGTCGTAACCATCGATGTCCATGCGGCGTGCGGCGCCCCCGGCGCGGTGCGCACGCATGGCCGCGCGGGCAGTCGCCGCGCGCTCAAGAAAGGGCGCGATTCTGCCGTTATCCTCCGACATAAGCGTCATGGCGGCTGGCCGGCGCGAAAGGGCCGTCGCCGCGGCCGGCCCGAGAACGGAAACCCGATGGATTTGACCGACCACGACGAATCGAACGCAGTGCTCAGCGTGACCGGCATCGGCAAGGTCTATAGCGAACCTGTGCTTGCCGACGTCACGCTCTCGCTCTATCCGGGTGAGGCGCTCGCGTTGACCGGCGAAAACGGCGCCGGCAAGAGCACCCTGTCCAAGATCGTCGGCGGGCTGGTCGCGCCGAGCGGCGGCACGATGCGACTCATGGGCGCGGACTATTCGCCCAAGAGCCGGCATGAGGCGGAAGCGCTTGGCGTGCGCATGGTCATGCAGGAGTTGAATCTGCTGCCTACGCTGACCGTCGCCGAAAATCTCTTCTTCGACCGGTTGCCGCGCCGCGGCCCGCGCGCCCTCGGTTGGATCGACCGAGCCCGCTTGCGCGAGGATGCCCGCGTGGCCATGGCTCGCGTCGGCCTCGACGCGATAGACCCCGATACGCCAGTCGGCGCGCTCGGCATCGGCCATCAGCAGATGGTCGAAATCGCGCGCAATTTGATCGACGACACGCGCGTGCTGATTTTCGACGAGCCGACAGCCATGCTCACGGCGCGCGAAGTCGACCTGCTGTTCGCGCAAATCGATCGGCTCAAAGCCAGCGGCGTCGCGATCGTCTACATCTCGCATCGCCTCGAGGAACTCGCGCGTGTCGCCGAGCGCGTCGCCGTGCTGCGCGATGGACGCCTCGTGACCGTCGACAGCATGGCCAACGTGACGAGCGAACGGCTGGTTGCGCTGATGGTGGGGCGCGAGCTCGGCGAGCGCATCGATCTCGGGGAACGCCGCATCGGCGCACCGTTGCTCAAGGTCGAAGGGCTCACGCGAGGCACGGCCGTGCGCGACGTATCGTTCGAGGTGCGCGAGGGCGAGATCTTCGGTGTGAGCGGCTTGATCGGCGCCGGGCGCACCGAGTTGATGCGGCTCATCTACGGCGCGGACACGGCCGAGCATGGCGTCGTGTCGATCGGGCGGCCGCCGGCGCCCGTGCGAATCGGCTCGCCGGCCGACGCCGTGCGCCACGGCATCGCGTTGATCACCGAAGATCGCAAAGGCGAAGGACTCTTGCTGCCGCACTCGATCGCCGCCAATGTCTCGCTCGGCAATATGGACAGCGTTTCGCGCTGGGGGTTGGTGCAGAGCCAGCGCGAGCACGCGCTGGCGCGCAAGCAAATGCAAGCGCTGAGCGTGCGGGCGCATAGCAGTGCCCAGAGCGTGGCCGAGCTCTCGGGCGGCAACCAGCAGAAGGTCGTCATCGGCCGGTGGTTGGCGCGCGATGCCGACGTGCTGCTCTTTGACGAACCGACGCGCGGGATCGACGTCGGCGCGAAATTCGATATCTACATGCTGCTTGGCGCGCTGGCCAGGGAAGGTCGTGCGCTCGTCGTCGTATCGAGCGATCTGCGCGAGCTGATGCTCATTTGCGATCGCATCGGCGTGATGTCCGCCGGGCGAATGACGGGCATTTTCAATCGGGACGAGTGGACGCAAGATGCGCTGCTCGCCGCGGCGTTCGCGGGCCATATGAACGGCTCGCGCTCGGCCACGCTCTCTCACACTCAAGACGCACGGAGTCCGTCATGACCGATCCCACCGCGCGCCCCGATGGCGGGCCCGCCATCATCGGCGATGCGCCGGGTGCTCGAGCCGCCGGCACCCGGCTCGGTTTTTCGAATTATCTCGGCCTGGCCGGGGCGCTGGCCGCCATGGTGGGTCTGTTTTCCGCGCTCAGTTCGCATTTTCTGACGTACGAAACGTTCAGCACGATCGCCAATCAGATCCCGGACCTCGTCGTGATGTCGGTCGGCATGACTTTCGTGCTGATCATCGCGGGCATCGATCTGTCGGTGGGCTCCGTGCTCGCGTTGGCGGCGTCCGTCGTCAGCGTGGCGGCGCTCAAGTGGGGCTGGGGCCCGGTGCCGGCCGCGCTCGTCGGCATGGCGGCCGCCGCCGTGACAGGCACCATCACCGGCGCCGTCACCGTAGGCTGGCGCATTCCCTCGTTCATCGTCTCGCTCGGCGTCCTCGAAGCGGCGCGGGGCGTGGCCTACCAGTTGACGAACTCGCGCACGTCGTACATCGGCGACGCGTTCGATTTTCTGTCGAATCCGATAGCGGTCGGCATCTCGCCATCGTTCGTGATCGCCGTCGTGGTGATGATCGCTGCGCAACTCGTGCTCACGCGCACCGTGTTCGGGCGGCATCTGGTTGGGATCGGCACGAACGAGGAAGCCGTGCGGCTGGCGGGCGTCGACCCGCGGCCCTACAAGGTCGCCGTGTTCGCACTGATGGGGGCGCTCTCGGGCCTTGCCGCGCTGTTCCAAATCTCGCGCCTCGAAGCGGCGGATCCGAACGCGGGCGTCGGCCTGGAACTGCAAGTCATCGCGGCCGTCGTCATCGGCGGCACGAGCCTCATGGGCGGGCGCGGCTCGGTCATCAGCACGTTCTTCGGCGTCTTGATCATTTCGGTGTTGGCGGCGGGTCTTGCGCAAATCGGCGCGAACGAGCCGACCAAGCGAATCATCACGGGCGCGGTCATCGTCGTTGCGGTGGTGCTGGACACCTATCGGAGCCGGCGCAGACGAAATTGAGCGTCCGGTTCGCAGACCGGGACGTCTCGTCGCGCGGGGAAACGCGGCGAAACCGCATCGGAGTAGCATCAACAGGGCAAGTGCCCGGCTCGGCGAGCCGGCAAGAGAAAAACAAGCGAGAGAGTATCGGTAATGGCGACGATCAAGGATGTGGCGGCCATGGCCGGCGTGTCGTTCACCACCGTGTCGCACGTGGTCAACAATACCCGGCCGGTGTCGGCCGACGTGCGCGCAAAGGTCGAGCGCGCGATCAATCAGCTCAACTACGTGCCTTCGGCGGTCGCGCGCTCGCTCAAGGCGCGCTCGACGGCGACGATCGGGCTCGTCGTGCCCAACAGCACGAATCCCTATTTCGCCGAACTCGCGCGCGGCGTGGAGGACGGGTGCGCCCGGGAAGGCTATTGCATGTTCTTTTGCAACTCCGACGACGACCCCACCAAGCAGCGAAACTATTTGCGCACCTTGCAGGAAAAGCGCACCGACGGCCTCATCGTGGCTTCCGCCGGCGACGATGCGGTGCTGGCCGCGAGCTTGGCCGATACGCGCGAGCCGCTCGTCATCGTCGATCGCAACATCGAGGGGCTGTCGGCCGACCTGGTGCAGATCGACCACGAGCGCGGCGCGTATCTCGCCACCAAGCACCTGCTCGAGCTCGGGCACGTGCGGATCGGTTGCATCGCCGGGTCCGTGACGACGGCCGTGAGCGCGATGCGCGTGCACGGCTTCATTCGCGCGATGGCCGAGCGCGGCATCGAAATCGAGCCGAGCGCCATCGCGGAAGGCGATTTTACGGGCGCGGGAGGTCAGGAGGCGGCCGGGAGGTTGTTCGATACCGTGCGGCCCACGGCGATCTTCGCCTGTAACGACATGATGGGCATCGGCGCATTGCGCGTGGCCGCCGAACGCGGCATCCGCGTCCCGCAGCACTGCTCGATCATCGGATTTGACGATATCGAGCTCGGCAGCTATACCTACCCCGCGCTGTCGACCGTCGGGCAATCGGTGCGGGCGCTCGGCGAAGCGGCCGCCCACATGCTGATCGAGCGGATCGGCGGGGCCGTGAGCGGCCCGCCGCGGCGCCGTGTGATCACGCCGCGCCTGATCTTGCGCGAATCGACAGCGGTGTTCGCGGGCCCGATGGACGCCGCCTTGTGCGCGTGAGCGCCCCGGGGCCGGCTCGGATCGACGCAAGACGGAGGAATTGCACACGATGACGCAAACGAATACGCGGCATGCCGCCGGGGAAGGGGCCGTGGCGGTCGTCGGCAGCTTGAACATGGATCTGGTCGTACGCGTGCCGCGGCTGCCCGTGGCCGGCGAGACCCTAGCCGGCCACACGTTCGCGCAAGTGCCGGGCGGCAAAGGCGGCAACCAAGCAGTCGCGGCGGCGCGGCTTGGCGCGCGTGTGGCGATGATCGGGCGCGTCGGCGCGGACGGCAACGGCGCGGCGCTCAGGGCCGGGCTCGAAGCCGAAGCGATCGACTGCGGCGCGCTTGCGACTAGCGAGGGCGCCCCCACGGGCGTCGCGCTGATTTCCGTCGACGACGCCGGGCGCAATACCATCGTGATCGTTGCCGGGAGCAACGGCGAACTCACGCCCGGCGATATCGCGCGCCATGAGGCGGTGCTCGGCCGGGCAAGCGTGCTCGTGTGCCAGCTCGAAACGCCGCCCGCCACGGTGCAAGCGGCGCTCGAGACCGGCCGCCGGCTCGACAAAACCGTGATCCTCAACCCCGCGCCCGCCGTCGGTCCGTTGCCCGACGCGTGGCTGCCGCTCATCGATTATCTGATCCCGAACGAAGTGGAGGCGGCGGCGCTGACCGGCATGCCGGTCGGTTCGCCGCAGCAAGCGGCCAAGGCCGCTCGAGCGCTGCGCGGTCGCGGCGCTCGCAACGTCTTGATTACGCTCGGTGCATCGGGGGTGCTGGCGGCGCTCGAGACAGGGACGGCGCACTTCGAGGCGCCGCGCGTCGTCGCCGTCGACACCACGGCCGCGGGCGACACGTTCATCGGTGCATTCGCGGCGCAACTCGCGGGCGCGACGCCCGTGGACGCTGCGCTGCGCTTCGCTCAGCGCGCGGCCGCGCTCTCGGTGACGCGAGCGGGCGCGCAGCCCTCCATTCCCACCCTGGCCGAGCTCGACGCAATGCGGTGAGAGAGCGGCGAGCCGCCGCTCGCCATCTGGCTCCTTGGCCCCCATTTGTCTTATCTATCGCTTTCCTCAAGTCCTTCTATCGGCGCGCCGTAAACAACGTTCAGAGCAAACGTTTGTATTCGGGCTCGCGCCATCGGGCGCCGGCCCATTTCGGTTCAGAAGCGAGGGACTTTGCATGTTGACGAAAGGTCTGACGATAAAAACGCGCCTCGGCTTGACGATGGCCTTCCTGTCAGCCCTGGTGCTTGGCCTTGGAGGATTGGGCTTGTCGGGCATGGGCCGCGCGAGCCATGCCACACGCGACATTTACGAGAATCAGATGCCAAGCGCCGTCGCGATCGGGATGGCGGAGAGCTACGCGGCGCGCGAGCGCCTTGCGTTGGATCGCGCGGCAATGCATGCCGCAGAAGCGGATAGCGCCCAAAAGAATTTCGATCGGGCTGCCGTGCTGCACGCTGTCTCGGAAGATTGGTGGAAAAAGTACCTCGCGCTGCCGCGCGATGCGCAGGAGGACACGCTCGCCCGAGAGGCAACGGCCAAGCGCGAGGCGCTGCAAGGGGTAGTTTCCGCTTACAAGGATGCGATCAAAGCGAACGACCACGACAAGATCCTCTCTACCGCCGACGAGCTCCAAGGCGCATTCGTTGCGCTGTCCAAAAGTGACGACGCGCTGAGCAAATACCAGTTCGCGCAGTCGAAGGCCGAGTTCGATGCCGCGCAGTCGAGCAACGAGACATTGCGAACCGTAACGATCGCGCTGCTCGTGGCGGCGCTCACGGCCGCGCTCGTGGCGTATTTGAACTTGCGTCGGGCGATCGCGCGCCCGCTCGCCGACGCGCTGTCCAATTTCGACGCAATCGCCGCGGGCGATCTGCGCACGCCGATCGTCGTGCGCACGCACGACGAGATGGGGCTCATGCTCGACGGGCTCGCCAAAATGCAGCGCAGCCTGACCGAGACCGTGCGCACAGTGCGCAGCGGCAGCGAATCGATTGCATCCGCGACCAAGGAAATCGCCGCCGGCAACCTGGATTTGTCGGCGCGCACCGAGCAGCAAGCGGCGTCGCTGCAAGAGACCACGTCGAGCATGGACCAACTGACGGGCACGGTGCGGCAGAACGCCGAGAATGCCAGGCAAGCCAGCGCGCTCGCCGCGAACGCCTCCGAGATCGCCAACAAGGGAAGCGAAGTGGTCGGCCAAGTCGTCGGGACGATGGGCGATATCAACGAGAGTTCGGCCAAGATCGCCGACATCATCACGATCATCGAAGGGATCGCGTTTCAGACGAACATCCTCGCGCTCAATGCGGCCGTGGAAGCGGCGCGCGCAGGCGAGCAGGGGCGCGGGTTCGCGGTCGTGGCAGGCGAAGTGCGCGCGCTGGCGCAGCGCTCGTCGGGGGCGGCCAAGGAAATCAAGACCCTCATCGACACCTCGGTCGAACGAGTGCGCTCGGGATCGGCGCTCGTGGGCGAGGCCGGCCGCACGATGGAAGAGATCATTGCGGCCGTGCAGCGCGTGACGGACATCATGGGCGAAATCGCAGCGGCCTCGGAAGAGCAGAGCGGTGGCATAGGCGAGGTGGCGCGCGCCGTTTCTCAGATGGACGAGGTCACACAGCAGAACGCCGCGCTGGTCGAGCAGGCATCGGCCGCCGCGCAATCGTTGCAAGAGCAAGCCGACCGTCTGCGCACGGCCGTAAGCGTATTTCAGCTCGCCGACGACGGGAGCGGTTGGCGCGCCCCCCCGGCGCCCGCTGCCGGCCATCCCGCCCACAAACCGCTAGCGAAGCCGGCAGTAGGCGCGCACGGCCGCAACGGCTCCCCGGTCCAAACGAGTTCGCGCCCGCAAGCCCCCAAGCGCACCGTCGCCGCGCTGGCAGCACCGCAGCCCAAACGCGCGGCGGCCACGCGGGATCAGGCGCTAGCGCCTACCGCGCCGTCTCCCAAGGGAGCCGCGCCTGCACCGGCGAGCGGCCCCACACGCGCGGCGGCCCCGGCCCCGAAAGCGCTCGCGTCGACGGCTGCGCCGAAGGCGGCCTCGTCCGACGACGATTGGGAAACCTTCTGACCGCACCGAACGGCCAGGGCGGCGATGCCGGCGCGAACCGATCGCGCCGTGCTGCCTCCTGCGCATGCTTGCTCGACTTCACCACGGCACATTGCCGTTAAGCTCGCGCCGCTGACGCGCGAGCGAGCGCCTCATCTGCCCCCAAAAACATTCACGCGCGCCAAACGCCACGCCGGGCTGTCGGCGTAGCGGTGCACGCGCTTCGCGCTTTGCCGCGCCATCGGCTCGCCTGTGCACAGGCGAGCGTGCCGATGCGCGTGAAAAGCGCCTCCATTTCCCCACGAACCGCACTTCGCGAAAGTTGTAACGGATGCGCACGCGTGTCGTCCGAAACGCCGCCTGGCGCGTATACGGGGAAAGCACGGACGAAGGAACGCGAAGGGCGATCGACTGAAGCCGCGTGCCGTTGAAGCGATCGGATACGGTGCTTGCGAAGGTCGAACCGCGAGCAGGCATTGCGTGTGCACTGGGGCGATGGGACCGTGCGGCGCGAGCGGTATCGTCCTCGCGCAGCGAGCGAGTGACAGGCGCGATTTCAGCGTTACGACACGAATGCCGTTATATGAGAAAAGGACAGGGATTGCGATGCGAGAGCACCCGGCGACGAGCGAGAAACGCGCGTCGTGCGCTCGATCATCCATACTCGAATGCGACGATCGACGAAGGCGGGTGTGCAGGCGATGCATGCGAGAGCGAGGACGCACGAGCGTGCAAAACGCGCGAGATGCAGGACAAAGATTGTAGGCGACGAGCCGCGCATCTCCAAGTTAGGGCACACGTGGATGACGTAGGGCAACGGAGGCAGTGAAAAATAATTTAAAAGGGTTTAGGATGAATTCGAGCGAGGTCGTTTCGGTATTGCCACCCAGGAGACGACATCGTCCGCAGACTTGGGCGAGGAGGTAGCATGGATATATACAGCAGCTTCGCGGAACGCTTCGAGAAAACCCGGGAGGAGGAATTCTCGCTCGAAGAGTATCTCGCGCTCTGCAAGAACAATCCCGCCGCATACGCGACGGCCGGCGAACGCATGTTGACTGCGATCGGGGAACCAGAGCAAATCGACACACGCCACGAGCCACGTTTGTCGCGGATCTTCGCGAACAAGGTGATCAAAGTGTATCCCGCGTTCCGCGAGTTCTACGGCATGGAAGACGTGATCGAGCAGGTGGTCGCGTACTTCAGGCACGCGGCGCAGGGGCTCGAGGAAAAGAAACAAATCCTTTATCTGCTCGGCCCCGTGGGCGGCGGCAAATCGTCGATAGCGGAACGGCTCAAGCAACTCATGGAGCGCGTGCCTTTCTACGCGATCAAGGGCTCGCCCGTCAACGAATCGCCGCTCGGGCTGTTCGACTACGACGAAGACGGCCCCATTCTCGAAGAGCAATACGGCATCCCTCGCCGCTATCTGAAAAGCATCCTGAGCCCCTGGGCCGTCAAGCGCTTGCACGAGTTCAACGGCGACATCCGCAAGTTCCGCGTAGTGCGGCGCTATCCGTCGATTCTGCGGCAGATCGGTATCGCCAAAACCGAGCCGGGCGACGAGAACAATCAAGACATCTCCTCGCTCGTCGGCAAGGTCGATATCCGCAAGCTCGAGCAGTACGCGCAAGACGATGCCGACGCGTACAGCTATTCGGGCGGCCTGTGTCTCGCCAATCAGGGCCTGCTCGAATTCGTCGAAATGTTCAAGGCGCCGATCAAAGTGCTGCACCCGCTATTGACCGCCACGCAGGAAGGCAATTTCAAGGGTACGGAAGGGTTCGGCGCGATACCGTTCGAAGGCGTCATTCTCGCCCACTCGAACGAATCGGAATGGAAGGCGTTCCGCAACAACCGCAATAACGAAGCGCTGCTCGACCGCATTTTCGTGGTCAAGGTGCCGTATTGCCTGCGGGTGTCGGAAGAGATCCGGATCTACGAGAAGCTGATCCGCAACTCTTCGCTCGGCGCCGCCGTCTGCGCCCCCGGGACGTTGAAGATGATGGCGCAATTTTCGGTGCTCACGCGCCTGCAAGAGCCGGAGAACTCGAATCTGTTCTCGAAGATGCAGGTGTACGACGGCGAAAATCTGAAGGACACCGATCCGAAAGCGAAGTCGTACCAGGAGTACCGCGATTACGCCGGCGTCGACGAAGGCATGACGGGCGTATCGACGCGGTTCGCGTTCAAGATCTTGTCGCGCGTGTTCAACTTCGATACGGCCGAAGTGGCGGCCAACCCCGTGCATTTGATGTACGTGCTCGAGCAGCAGATCGAACGCGAGCAGTTCCCACCGGAAACCGAGCAGAAGTACCTGTCGTTCGTGAAGGATCTGCTCGCTTCGCGCTACGCCGAATTCATCGGCAAGGAGATCCAAACCGCGTACCTCGAATCGTATTCGGAGTACGGCCAGAACATTTTCGATCGCTACGTCACGTATGCCGATTTCTGGATTCAAGATCAAGAGTTCCGCGATCACGACACGGGCGAAAGCTTCGACCGCGCCGCGTTGAACGCCGAGCTCGAAAAGATCGAGAAGCCGGCCGGCATCAGCAACCCGAAGGATTTCCGCAACGAAATCGTGAACTTCGTGTTGCGCGCCCGTGCCGCCAACGGCGGAAAGAATCCGGCTTGGATCAGCTACGAGAAGCTGCGCGTCGTGATCGAGAAGAAGATGTTCTCGAACACGGAGGAATTGCTGCCCGTCATTTCGTTCAACGCGAAAGGCTCGGCCGAAGAGCAACGCAAGCACGAAGACTTCGTCAATCGCATGGTCGCGAAGGGCTACACGCCGAAGCAGGTGCGCCTGCTGTGCGACTGGTATCTGCGCGTGCGCAAGTCGTCGTAGCGGTAGCGTGGTTCTAGGCAGCAGCAGTAGCGGTAGTGGCGGTAGTAGTGGGCGCGACGCGCTCGCGGGTTCGCCGCCCGCGAGCGCCAACCAAGCGCTTCATGCGCAAGCGGCGCGCGAGGTGCGGGCACATTGCCTGCACCAGGGCTCGTCGTGTCGCTTTCGGCAATTGGAAGCGGGAGACTGGATGTGCTTCATCAAATCATCGACCGCAGGTTGGCAGGTAAGAACAAGAGCATTGCGAATCGCGAGCGCTTTTTGCGCCGGGTAAAGAGCTATATTCGGCGCGCTGTGTCGGAGGCGGTGCGCGATCGCAGCATCAAGGACATTCAAAGCACGCAAAGCATCACCATTCCGCGCAAGGATATCGCCGAGCCCCAGTTTCGTCATGGCGCGGGCGGCAAGCGGGAGATCGTTCACCCCGGCAATTCCGACTACGTGCGCGGCGACAAGATTCCTCGGCCCAACGGCGGGGCCGGCGGCGGCGGCAGTCAGGCGAGCAACGAGGGCGAAGGCGAGGACGATTTCGTCTTCGAATTGAGCCGCGACGAATTCATGCAGTACTTCTTCGACGATCTCGAACTGCCTCGGCTCGTGAAGACGCATCTGCTCGCCGTGCCCACGTGGAAGAACATTCGCGCGGGCTGGGCGGCCGAAGGCACGCCGAACAACATCGATGTCGTCCGTTCGTTGCGCAGCGCGTTGGGCCGGCGCATCGCGCTCGGCGCCCCGCTCGTCAATCAATTGCACGAGCTCGAACGTCGGTACGAATTGCTCGCGAACGAGCCCGGCGATCACGGGGAAGAGCTCAAGCGCCTCGAGGAAGAACTGCACCATTTACGCGGGCGCATCTGGCGCATTCCGTTCATCGATCCGTTCGACCTGCGCTACGTCAATCGCGTCAAGCAACCGCAGCCCTCGAGCCAGGCGGTGATGTTCTGCCTGATGGACGTATCCGGTTCGATGGACGAGCAGCGCAAGGACTTGGCCAAGCGGTTCTTCATTTTGCTGTACCTGTTCCTCAAACGTAACTACGAAAAGATCGAAGTCGTGTTCATCCGCCACCATACGCGGGCAGAGGAAGTCGACGAAGAAACGTTCTTTCATTCGACGGAAAGCGGCGGGACGGTCGTATCGAGCGCGCTCGAACTCATGCGCAAAATCCAGAACGAGCGTTATTCCCCGACTGAATGGAACATTTACGGAGCGCAGGCGTCGGACGGAGACAACTGGACCGACGACTCGCCCAAGTGCCGGCGGATCTTGCAAGAGGACATCCTGACGAAGGCGCGGTACTTCGCCTATATTCAAGTCGCGCCCGAGGAGCAAAATCTGTGGCTCGAGTACGCGCAGCTTGCGCTGACGGAGCCTCATCTGGCAATGAAGAAGGTCGACGCCGCGGCCGATATCTACCCGGTTTTCCGGGAACTGTTCGAGAAGCAGGTGGCGTCTTCATGACGACTAAGCATTTGCATAACGAATCGCGCGGTTATCAGCCGGAGCGGGGCCGTAAGCGCGCGCAAGAGCCGCAAACACCGGGCGAGCAGCCTGCGAAGCAGGCGTCGGCAGAGCCCGGCGCGCCAGGCTCGACCGAAGCACCTGCACCCGTTGTGGCGCAAAGGGAACCCCGTATGAACGTCGCCGACCGCAGACCATTGCCGTGGCCGTCCGATTGGACCTTCGAATTGATCGAAGAGTACGACACCCACATCGCGGCAGCCGCCGAGCAATACGAACTGGACGTGTATCCAATCCAGCTCGAACTCATCAGCGCCGAGCAGATGATGGACGCGTATGCGTCCGTCGGCATGCCGGTCAACTACCGGCATTGGTCGTTCGGCAAGCACTTTCTGGCGACGGAAAAGAGCTACCGGCGCGGCCAGATGGGACTCGCCTACGAGATCGTCATCAATTCGAACCCCTGCATCGCGTATCTGATGGAAGAGAACACGATGACGATGCAGGCGCTCGTGATCGCGCACGCGGCCTATGGCCACAACTCGTTCTTCAAAGGCAACTACCTGTTCCGCCTTTGGACCGACGCGCACGCGATCATCGACTATCTGGTTTACGGCAAGAACTACATCGCCGAATGCGAAGAACGCTACGGCATGGATCGCGTCGAGGAACTGCTCGATTCTTGCCACGCGCTGATGAATTACGGCGTGGATCGCTACAAGCGCCCGCAGAAAATTTCGCTCGCCAAGGAAGCCGCGCTGCGCCGTGAACGCGAAGCGTATCTGCAATCGCAGGTGAACGAACTATGGCGCACGCTGCCGTCGCACAACGCGCCGCTCGCGGAGGAAGAGGAAGAGCGCTATCCGCCCGAGCCGCAGGAGAACTTGCTTTATTTCGCCGAAAAGAACGCGCCGCTGCTGGAACCGTGGGAGCGCGAGGTCATTCGGATCGTGCGCAAGATCGGGCAGTACTTCTACCCGCAGCGGCAGACACAGGTCATGAACGAAGGATGGGCCACGTTCTGGCACTACACGCTGCTGAACACGCTCTACAACAAGGGCCTGCTGGAAGACGGCTTCATGATGGAGTTTCTGCACTCGCACAGCAACGTCATCTATCAGCCGCCCGTGACCAAAGCCTATTACAACGGCATCAATCCGTACGCGCTCGGTTTTTCGATGATGAGCGACATTCGTCGGATCTGCGAAACGCCGACGGAAGAGGATCGCCGCTGGTTCCCCGACATCGCAGGCACGCCGTGGCTGCAAACAATGCACTACGCGATGCGCAACTTCAAGGACGAGAGCTTCATCGCGCAGTACCTCTCGCCGCAACTGATTCGCGATATGCGCTTGTTTTCGGTGCTCGACGACGATACGCGCGATGCGCTGGAGGTGTCGGCGATCCATGACGACAGCGGTTACCAGCATGTGCGCCAATCGCTGTCGCGCCAGTACGACATGCATCACCGGGAACCCAACATCCAGGTGTGGTCGGTCAATACTCGCGGCGACCGCAGTCTGACGTTGCGGCACTTCATGAGCGATAACCGCCACCTCGCGGGCGATAGCGAAGAAGTGCTCAAGCACATGGCTCGGCTGTGGCAGTTCGACGTGTATCTCGAGAGCGTAGACGAGAACGGCACGGTCAGGAAACGGTACGACTGCCGTTACGTGCCGCCGGCCGTGCGCTTGTAAGCCGGGGCCAGCCGGGGCTATCGGGCCCAGCGCCACCTAAGGCGCGATTTGAGGGCCGGTTCGTGCGCTGTTTTTTTTGCTTCCGTAGTCGCCGGGCCGCTTATTGCGGCCCGCTTTGATTGCGGTCCCAGCCGCGAAGCAGCAGAGCGCGCACGTCGTCGTCGCTCGTTTCTCCGAAATCGTCGTAATGCTGCCCGACGCTGAAGAAGGGGAACGGCTGGGCGATGCAAACGAATGCATCGACGAGGCCGGAGAACTCATCTTCGATGTGCGGCGGGGCAACGGGCAGCGCGGCGATGAGGCGGGCCGGTTTCCGGCCGCGCAGCGCGAGCACGGCCGCTTTCATCGTGGCCCCCGTGGCAATGCCGTCGTCGACCAGCACGACCGTGCGTCCCTCGATTTGCGCGGGGGGACGATTCCCTCGATATAGCGTTTCACGCCGCGCGAGTTCGGCGCGCTCTTGCGCCAGCACGGCGTCGAACTGCGCTTGCGAAACCTGCATGGCATGCATCGTGTCGCGCTCGACGTGAAGGGCATCGCCCGACGCGATCGCGCCCATGGCCAATTCCTTATGGCCGGGCACGCCGATTTTTCGTACGGGCAAGACATCGAGCTCAGCCGCGAAGGCCTGGGCGATTTCGAACGCTACCGGGACGCCGCCGCGCGGCAGCGCCAGCACGACAGCGCCGGGGCCGATTTGCCCGCGCAAGCGCTCGGCCAACATGCGGCCCGCCTCGGTGCGGTTCTTGAAGATGGTATCCATATGCGCCCCTATGAGACGCGCGACGATTTCCCGCTGGCGGCAGCGGCTCGCTCGTCCGCCTGCGTTCCATTCTAGTCATCGGTTGCGCGGCGGTAGCCTGAGCAATGCGATTCGCATGCGCAAAACCGGGGCCTACAGGGCATCGTGGAAAATGATCCCGACCGTGTAGCGCCGTCCCGAGCGCAATCGGCTGACGCCATGGCGCAGATTGACGCGGTAAGGGCCGCGCGTGCCCTGCACAGGACGCTGACTGACCGCGAAGACGACGGCGTCACCTTGCGCGAGCGCGACCACTTCGGCGCGCGACTGCATGCGCGGACGCTGCTCGGTCAGCACGAATTCACCTCCAGTGAAGTCGCGTCCCGGCTGCGACAGCAAAATAGCCACTTGGATCGGGAAGACATGTTCCCCGTAAAGATCCTGGTGCAGGCAGTTGTAGTCACCTTCACCGTATCGAAGGATGAGCGGCGTCGGACGTTGCTGGCCTGCGTCGTGGCAGCGCTCGATGAACGCCGCATGCGTCTTGGGATAGCGCACGCCGATGCCCATCGCCTCGTTCCAGCGGTGCGCGACGGGAACGACATGCGGATAGATCGTCGTGCGCAGGCGGGCGATCAGCTTCGGCAGCGGGTACGCGAAGTACTTGTATTCGCCCCGGCCGAAGCCGTGCCGTCCCATGACGACGCGGCTGCGATAAAGCCGATCGCAGTCGTATTGCTGCGCGAGCGCATGGCATGTGTCGGGAGCGAGCAAGGCGGGAATCACAGCGTAGCCGTACGCATCTAGGGATGCTTCGATCTCAGCCCAGTCGAGCGCTTTCACCTTGTGCTCGACTTGGGGCGCGGGGGCGAGGGCATCGAGCGGGCCATCGTCGATAGTCGTTGCGCGGGGTGATTGGAGGAGGGGGCTCAAGATCGATTCGGCGCATCCGGTGTGGAGTATGCCGCTTATCTTGCGCCGATCGTGGGATCGTCGCACCCTGAGTCTTGCGCTTTCATTCGATCGCGCCACGGCGGCAGGTGCACCGTCCATGTGAAAGGGGGCAGGGCGGCGCAAGCAGCCGCCACGTTCGAGCTCGGATAGCGCTCGCGGTCACGGCAAGCTCATTTGGCATACGAATCGATTGCTTCAGTCGGCCGGCGCTGAGCGATGCAGGATCGATACGGCATCTTGCGCGATGATCTGTTCTTCGTCGGTGGGGATGACGAGCACCGCCACATCGCTCGCAGCGTGACTGACGATTTGAGCGTTGCTGGCATTGGCTTGCGCATCGAGCGTGACGCCCAGCCACGCCAGGCGTTCGCAGATGGCGGCCCGAATTTCCGGCTGATGCTCGCCGATGCCCGCGGTGAACACGAGCGCGTCGAGCCCCCCGAGCGAGGCGGCCAAGCGCGCGAGTTCGCCCGCGATGCGGAAAACGAATAGATCGATTGCTTCGCGCGCCTGCGGCAACGGGCTTTCGAGTAACGCTCGGCTATCGGCGCTCACGCCCGACACGCCAAGCAAGCCCGACTCGTGATAGAGCAATCGCTCCACGTCGGCAAGTGTCCAGCCGCGCTCGCCAAGCAGATGCAATAAGACGCCGGCATCGAGCGCGCCGCAGCGCGTTGCCATCGGAATGCCGTCCAGCGTCGAGAAACCCATGCTCGTGTCGCGGCTCACGCCCGCATCGAGCGCGCACAGGCTCGCCCCGCTGCCCAGATGTGCCACGACGACCTTGCCCGCCGCCAACTGCGGAAACGAGTTCGCGAGCCGCGAGGCGATGAACTGATAGGAAAGACCGTGAAATCCGTAGCGCTTGATGCCCGCGTCGAATAGATGCCGCGCGATGGCGAAACGGCGCACCAGGTCCGATTGCCGTTGATGGAATGCCGTGTCGAACGACGCGCATTGCGCCAGGTGCGGCCGCAGCGTCCGAATCGCGCGAATCAGCCGCACACATCGCGGCTGATGCAGCGGCGCAAGCGGTACGAAGGCCTCGATAGCCGCGAGCGTCTCGTCGTCGATGGCGGCCGGCCCCGCAAAGCGATCGCCGCCGTGCACGACGCGATGCCCGACCGAGGCGAAATCCTGCAGCGAGAAATGCGTCGAGAACCAAGCGAGCGTTTCGTCGATGACTTCGTGCAGATCGTCGGTGAGACGCGCACGCAATTGAATGCGAGCGGATTGTCCGCCCCTTGACAGGTCGAGCGCGAGCGGATCGCCGCGCAGATCGATCGCGCCTTTGCCCACCTGCACGGGCGTGCTGCCGTCGACGCGAAAGAGCCCGAACTTGATCGTCGACGATCCGGGATTGAAGGTGAGCAACAGCGGATCGCTCATGCGCGGGCGGCTCCATCGAGCGTGCGTTCGGCCACGAGCTTGGCGAGGGCGGCGGAGGCCAGGCGCACGCGCAGCGAATCGGCACGGCTCGTGAGAATGATCGGCAAACGCGCGCCGAGCACGAGCCCCGCGCCGTCCGCGCCGGCAAACAGCATCAGTTGCTTGACGAGCATGTTGCCGGCTTCCAAGTCGGGCACGAGCAAAATGTCTGCTTGCCCCGCCACGGCCGAGACGATGCCTTTGGTTTTGGCGGCGGCCAAGTTGACCGCGTTGTCGAATGCGAGGGGACCGTCTACGAGTCCGCCGGTGATCTGCCCGCGCGAGGCCATCACGGTCAGCGCGGCCGCATCCAGCGTGGACTGCATTTTGGAATTGACGGTTTCCACCGCGGCCAGCACCGCGACGCGAGGCAGTTCGATTCCCATCAACCGCAGAAAATCGATCGCGTTCTGGCAAATGTCGCGCTTTTGATCGAGCGTCGGCGCAATGTTGATCGCGGCATCGGTGACGACGAGCGGCTTCGGATACGCGGGCACGTCCATCGCGTAGACGTGACTGATGCGCCGCTCCGTGCGCAAACCGGAATCGGGCGCGACCACCGCGGCAAGCAATTCGTCGGTGTGCAAGCTGCCTTTCATCAAGGCGGCGACCTTGCGCGCCGCGCCGAGTTCGACCGCCCGCGCGGCGGCCGCATGGCTGTGCTCGACGGACTCGATGTCGATGCCTGCAAGGCTCACCTGAGCGGCTTGCGCCGCCGCGCGGATCTTCGCCTCGGGACCAATGAGCAACGGGTCGAGCAGATTTTCGTCGCGCGCCTGCACGACCGCACCGATCGCTTCGGGCGAGCAGGGATGCACGATCGCCGTGCGCAGCGCAGGCCGGCTCTGTGCGGCGCGAATGAACGCTTCATAGCGGCCATGCTCTGCGAACCGAGTGCTCGAATGGGCATCGTCCACGATATCCTCGTTACTTTTGGAAGACATACTCTCCGGGGGCCTCGGCAAGGACGGGATCTTTCACATTCGGCAAGCCGATGCGCGGCGGCTCGACGCGCGCCTCTTGCGAATGCGCATCGAGCCAGGCCGTCCACGCCGGCCACCAGGAGCCTTCTTGCAAGTCGGCCGCCGCGACCCACTCGTCGGGACCGACGCTCAGGTCCGCTTCGGCCGTGGACATGATGCGGAAATGCCGATTCGCATGGCCCGGTTCGCTGACGATGCCCGCGTTGTGCCCGCCGCTCGTCAAAACGAACGTGATGTCCGTATCGGCCAGATGATGAATTTTGTAGACCGACCGCCAAGGCGCGATGTGATCGCGTTCGGTCCCGACCACGAACATCGGGGCACTGACGTTGCGCAGGGCAATGGGCCGGCCGTCTACGCGGTAGCGCGCGCACGCAAGGTCGTTGTTCAAGAAGAGGTCGCGCAAGTACTGCGAATGCATACGAAACGGCATGCGGGTGCTGTCCTCGTTCCACGCCGTCAAGTCGTTCATCGGCGCGCGCTCGCCGAGCAAATAGTGGTGCACGGCGCGCGACCAAATGAGGTCGTTCGATCGCAGCAGCTGGAACGACCCGCCCATCTGGGCGCCTTCAAGATAACCGCGCTGCCACATCATGCTCTCGAGGAAATACACCTGGCTTTCGTCGATGAACAATTGCAACTCGCCCGGCTCGGTGAAATCCGTTTGGGCGGCGAGCAGCGTCACGGTGGCGAGCCGCTCGTCGTGGCTATTGGCCATGGCTGCCGCCGCAATGGCGAGCAGTGTGCCGCCAAGGCAGTAGCCGAGCGCATGGGTCTTCGCGTCGGGCACGATGCGCGAGATCGCATCCAAAGCGGCCATGACGCCCAATCGGCGGTAATCGTCGAAGCTCAGATCGCGGTCTTGGGCGTCCGGATTGCGCCACGAAATGCAAAAGACCGTGTATCCCCGATCGACCAAATACCGCACGAGCGAATTGTGCGGCGAGAGATCCAGGATGTAGTACTTCATGATCCACGCGGGCACGATCAACACCGGCTCGGCCGCGACCTTCGGCGTGGACGGGCGATATTGAATCAGTTCGATCAGATGATTACGAAAGACGACGGCGCCTGGCGTGACCGCCACATCCACGCCGGGCTTGAACTGCTGCGCCTCTGCGGACGGCTGGCTGCTCGCGGCGCGCCATGCGTCCTGTAGCGCGTTGCATGCACCCTGCACGAGATTGGCGCCGAACGTTTCGGCCGTGCGCTGCAGCACTTCGGGATTGGTCCACGCGAAGTTGTTGGGCGATGACAGATCGAGCCATTGCCTGGCGGCGAACGAGACGACATCCTCGTGATGGCGCGTCGTGCCGGGAATCCCGTGCGTTGCCGCGCACCACCACTGCTCGGTCAGTCGAAACGCTTGCTGCCAACACCGAAACGGCATTGCCTGCCACGCAGGCGCCCGAAACCGGTCGTCCTCGGCAAGCGGCGGATCGAACGATCCCGCGCCGAAAGCGCATCCCGCCACTTCTGCGGCCTGCCTCGCCGCCAGCGCGGCCAACTCCAACTGTTTGCCCGGCGCCGCAAACATGTGTATGGACCAGTCGGCTAGCGCGAGTGCGAGCGCGGCGGGCGACAAGCCGCCCGTGGCGCGAGCGATCCATGCGTCCTTGGCGTGATCGAGCGCGCGAAATGGGCTCTCGGGCGAGGGCGTAGCGGCGGTATCGTTTGCGGCGCTTTCCGGTTTCCGGCGCGTGTCCATTGGGTGGCTTCCGTTCGAATCGATCTGAGATGCACTCTTGCACAGGCAAGAGCGCTCGACCCTGATTTACGTCAATCGTGCGACCGCAAGCGGCGTTGACCGTCACGAAAGCCGCGGCCGGAAAGCGCGTACTGCCTCCGATTGACCCATATCAAGTACAAATTCACGCAACGCTAGAAGATAGAAGCTATAGGTTCGAACATGGGTTCGCAGCCGCCCGATGATCGCGATGATCGCCCGTCGCCAACCGCAATGGAGCATACCGGTCGTGCGGATGCTGCCGGAAAAAGGAGTTCGATGATGCAAGGCAGGTACCGGATCGCGTTCGCCACGCTTGCGATCTTCGTTTCCATCGTAGGCATCGTCGCCTCGATTCGCGGGTTGTTGTTCGATCAAGACAGCGCGGTGCGCTATGGCGTAGCGGCGGTATTCGCCGGCGTCGCGTCTTTCGTGCTGCTGCTCAATCCGGCTTCGGGATTCGACGGCGATGAACACGTCGAATCAAGGAAATAAGCGCGGTTCGCCCCGTTACTGACGCAGAACCCAAGCGACGAGCGTTTTGGCCTCGTCCGGCGAGAGCGGGCCGCCGCGGTCGGCTGCGGGCGGCATTGGCATATCGCCCCAATGCGCCTTTCCGCCGACGCGCAGCTTCTCGGCAAGGCGATCGGCCGCGTAGGGGTCGCGCCGATAGCGTTCGGCGATCTGGTGGAACGAGGGCGCGAGAAAAGGCGCATCGACCGTATGACAAAACATGCAGTGCTGCCGATTGATCAGCTCGGTGGGCTCCGATTGTGCGAATACCGGCCTGCTCAATGCAGCCGCGAAGATGCATGCCGCACCGATCATGAATGGATGGGGTCGCGTATTCAAGGCCTGACTCCGGTAAGGACGTTACGTTCAGTGTATGGACACGCCCTCATGTCCGATTGATACACATCAAGGTGAAGACCATGCATATCCACTTTCCGCACGATCCGCCGCAATATTGCGGACCGGAGTTGGTGCTGACGTTTCCGGCGCTCGTCGACGGCGAGCGCGTGACCTGTTCGATCACCGCCGAGGCCCTCGAAGATCATTTCGGTGCACGGTCCTCGCGCGAGGAGGATACGCTGCGCGCGTTCAAGCACCATCGAGACAAGATCGAACATGCGGCACGCAAGCTCTTGCATGAGCTCGGCAGCACGCCCGTAAGGTTGCACAGCGGGTATTTTCGGTTCTGCGAGTGAGGGTCAGTAGGGAGAAACCGCACCGTCGAAACCGTTGAAAGCGGGGAAACCGGTGCACATGGCAGCGCGAGATTACCCCGACGCGCGCGCCGCGCGCCGGGGATGACGCCGCGCAATCAGCGCGACATGAGTACGGGCGCCGTCATGGTTTGCAGCATCGTGTAGGTGACGCCGCCGAGCACGTGCTCTCTCGCGCGCGCGTGCCCGTATGCGCCCATGACGAGCAAGTCGGCATGCAAATCGCTGATCTGATTGAGTAGCGTTGCGGCGGTTGTCATGCCGGGAGCACGGGGCACCGATACGAAGCTCGCGCGCACGCCATGGCGCTCCAGATAGCCCGACACGTCGAAGCCGGCGCCAGGCTCGCCCTCGGGATGTTTCTGGACGGTCGAAACGGTGACGAAGTGCGCGCGCTTGAGAATCGGCAAAGCGTCGGCGAGGGCGCGAGCGGCTTCCCGGCTACCGTCCCAAGCGACTACGACGTTCTCGCCGAACGTGGCGACGTGGCCCGCATACGGCAAGACCACCACGGGACGCCCGCTGCTCATCGCGACTTCTTCGACGAAATTGCGAGCAACGTACGACGCTTGGTCGTCAGGGTCTTCCTGGCCCATCACGAGCAGGTCTGCGTGGCGCGCGTGCAAAACCGCCACATCGATCGCGGGGCCCGCCGGAGCGCGCCATTCGAACGGGCACCCCGCGCGCTGCGCCGCTGACGTGAACTGTTCGCGAGCACGGTTCATCCGTTCCACGCCTTGAGCCTCGAGCTTGCCGAGATTGAGGCTGTCATCGCGTTTGACGAGCGGGCGCAGCAGGTCTTGGCAAACCACGTACAGACCGATCAAATGCGCGTCGTGCTTGAGCGCGAGATCGAGCGCGAACGCGATGCGCGCTTCGCTGCGACGGCTGTCGTCGATATGGACGAGCAAAGTCTTGTAAGTCATAACAGGACCTTTTCGGTGCGGTGGGTGGCGGAGGGCGGCGTTGCCGCTACGTTTTCAACACTGCCGGGAATCAATAAGACCGGGCAACACGACATACGCGCGAAACGCTCGGCGACGCTGCCGAGCACGAGGCGCCGTACGCCGCGCCGGCCATGCGTGCCCATGACGACGAGATCGCATTGCGCGGCGCGGGCTTCTTCGAGAATGCGCTCGGCGATGTCGACGCCCGCCGAATTGATTTCGACCACGCGCGGTGCGCCTTTTACGTTCTCGCGCTGCATGACGGCGATCGCTTGTGCCTTCAATTCCTCGCCCGTTTGCAACAGCGCGTCGCGCACGATCGACGGATCGAAGCCTGGCGCTTCGTACGCCACCATCGGAATATCGACCACATAGAGCGGGATCAATTCCGCACGGGTCTCGCGCGCGAGGGAAATCGCATAATCGAATGCGCGTTGCGCAGTCTCGCTACCATCGATCGGCACGAGGATTCGTTGATACATAATGAGACCTCTCGTTAGGTTCGCGTTGGTCGAATCGCTTGGGGAAGGGGCGCGCCCGGCCTCAATGCGACATCAACACCGGCACGGTCATCGCTTTGAGGATCGAGCGCGTAGCGCCGCCCAGAACCAGCTCGCGCCAGCGCGAATGGCCATAGCAGCCCATCGCGATCAGGTCGACCCCGAGATCGGCGGCCCGTGAAAGCAGTTGCTCTCCGATCGGCTCGCCCTTGGCGCCTTCGACTTCCTCGGTCACGACGTTCGCGCCGTAGCGCGAGACGATCGCCGCGATATCGGTGCCGGGGATGCGGCTCGCGGCGGGATCGCTGCGCAGCGCATCGACCGTCAGCACCGTGACGCGTTTCGCGCGTATCAAAAACGGCAGCGCGTCATGCAGGGCGCGCGTAGCTTCGCGGCTGCCGTCCCACGCGATCATCACATGGGAGCCGATGGCGTCGAACCGGCCGGCGTAAGGCACGACGAGCACAGGGCGGCCCGCGGAAAGCACCGTGCTCTCGATGAATTGTTCGGCGACGAAAGCATCGGGGTCGTCGCGATCGTATTGGCCCACGATGGCGAGATCGGCGATTCGTGCCGCCTGCGGCACGACCTCATTGGCGTATTCGGCAGACGATTGCCAGTCGCCTTGCACCTTCGCCCGTAACAGTTCGGCGCGGAACAAACGCTCCAGCGCACCTTGCTTCTCCGCGCGGCGCTGGCGTTGCTCGACATAAAACTCGGCATTGCCCGCCAAGACGTAGAACGACCCCGGCTCAGGCGTGAACACCGTGAAGAAACCCGTGAGGTGGGCCTCGAACTGCGTGGCGAGCGATAGGGCGAGGTCGAGCCGGCTATGCACCGCTTTACTCGTATCGAGGTGAACCAGGATGCTCTTGTAACTCATTGCGATAGCTCCCATGAACGAATCGCAGCAGTGAATCGTGATTCTCAGTCTAGGAGCTAGGCCGATTTATCGATTGACGCAAGTCAAGCGAAATCGCACCAATCGCATCAATCGGACTTTGCCGCGATATCGAAGCCGCGCAGGGGCCTAGGGCCGGCCGAACGCATGCGCCCCTGCTTGATTGAGGTCAAATGGCGGCAGCCGCGACTGTCTACATTGTTCGATAGCAAACGCGCCGTAACGCAATGCGAGAGCGTATCGCGTCGCATATCGAACCCAGTCTCGCCCCTATGAGGAGAACGCCGTGTCCGCCAAGCGAGTCGCATTCGTCACCGGAGGAATGGGAGGGTTGGGCGCCGCGATCAGCCGGCGTCTGCACGACATGGGAATGACCGTCGCGATGTCACATTCCGAACACAACGATCACGTGTCGACTTGGCTCACGCATGAGCGCGACGCCGGCCGCACGTTCCACGCGTACGAGATGAACGTCGAGGATTTCGATTCCTGCGCGCGCTGCGCCAAGCGTGTGATCGAAGATCACGGCGCAGTGGACGTGCTCGTCAACAACGCCGGCATCACGCGCGACGCGACCTTCCTGAAGATGACCAAAGCCGATTGGGATGCGGTGATGCATACGGATCTGGACGCGCTGTTCAATGTGACCAAGCCCTTTATCGCGGGCATGGTGGAGCGGGGGTTCGGCCGCATCGTCAACATCGGCTCGGTGAACGGATCGCGCGGCGCCTTCGGGCAGACCAACTACGCTGCCGCCAAATCGGGCCTACACGGTTTCACCAAGGCGTTGGCGCTCGAAGTGGCCAAGCGCGGCATAACCGTCAATACCGTATCGCCGGGCTACCTGGATACGGCAATGATCGCGTCGGTGCCGCAGGAGGTGATGCAAACGCGCATCCTGCCGCAGATTCCCGTGGGCAGACTCGGCCGTCCCGACGAGATTGCCGCGCTCGTTGCCTTTCTTTGTTCGGACGACGCGGGGTTCGTTACCGGAGCGGATGTGGCGGTCAACGGCGGAATGCATATGCAATGACGATTAATCGGCCGCTAGCGTCTTTGGTGACTCGAACCTTCGAGTTCATCGACGACCGCCTGCGGCCGCGCGTCGCCGTCCAGCGGCCATGCGAAACGCCGTTGACGCAAATCAACGGGTAGCGCGCCGCGCCGTCTACAGTGAGTTGTGCATGAACCCGCATGGCTCGAAGGGCCGGTTCGACCGACGCGGGGCGAAGGCTGGGAGTGGGTGCGCGAGCGCGTGCGCGTGCATCCAAAGTTAACCGCAAACCAGGAGTGAGTGCGATGAGCAACCTAACCCGTTTTGACCCATTGTCGCTGGACCCCGTGGCAGATTTGTTCCAGGGATTCTTCAGACCCATGCGCGGCCTGGCGTTCAACGGCGAGACACCGCTTTCGGACGTCAAGATCGACGTTTCGGAGAGCGACACCGCTTATACGGTGAAGGCCGAGTTGCCGGGCGTCGACAAAAAGGACATCGACGTCAAGGTCGACGGCAACGTCGTATCGATCACGGCCAAGGCCGAGCGCAACAAAGAACTGAAGGAAGGTGAGCGCGTCATTCGCAGCGAGCGCTATTCCGGAACGATCAGCCGCTCGTTCTCGCTGGGCAGCGATATCGACGAAAGTGCTTCGTCGGCGCAATACCAGGATGGCGTGTTGTCGCTGACGTTGCAAAAGAAGAAGGACGCGCCGCAAAAACGTTTGCAGATCAGCTGATCGGTTCGAGGGGCTGGGCTGTAATTAGGCGCGGCTAGGTTGTTTCGGGCCGCGCCGCTTTTTTTCGGTTCCGTCCCGTGTAAGCGAGCGTTATCTCGACTCCATACGAGCCCGAGCGTGAAGGCGCCGCAGTCCGGTCTTATAGAAGGATGCATCATGGCGATGTCAGGAAAGATCAGCGACCGAGATTGGTCGGTTTCGGTGCAAACGCATTCTGTGGAGGAGGGGTTCGCTTGCACCATTCACGTGGTCCATCGCGAGGAAAAGGGCAAGTTCCAACACCAGTTCAAGCATTTCAAGGTTTTCCGGACCGAACAAGAAGCGGTGCTGGATGGCCTGCGCGAAGGCACGACCTGGATCCGGCACAAGCTGGCCAAATCGTTCTGCCGGTAGCGAACCGACGTCGTGCGGCGTCCCAGCACGGCGTGGCATCGTCGTTTGCACGCCGTATCGGATCACGTCAGGAATGCGCCTGCGCCTGCAGCGGCGCCTCGGCGAGATCCACCGTTTGGAGATAGGTCGGCACCTCGCAGCGCCAATGGAGTGTCTCTTCGATGCGTCGCCGCAAGGCGTCGGCCGCGGCCGGTTCGCCATGTGTCACGAATGTTCGCGTAGGCTGCATCGACATCGACGATAGCCACCGCAGAATTTCGTCGTAGTCGGCGTGAGCGGATAGCGACGAAATCGATTCGATCTTCGCGCGCACCGGCACGTATTCGCCGTGAATCTTGATGGCAGGCGCGTGCGCTTCGAGCGCTGCCCCGCGCGTGCCCGCGGCCTGGTAACCCACCAACGCGATCGTATTGCGCGCATCCGGCGCGAACGCTTTGAGATGGTGCAAGACGCGCCCGCCGGTCACCATGCCGCTACCGGCGATCACGACCATCGGTCCGCGCCGCGCCGACACTTCCTTCGATTGATCGACCGTGCCGACCATCGTAGCGGCCTTGCCGATAGCGGCGGCCTGACTCATCGTCAACCGATGTTCGCGAAGATGACGCCGGTAAAGGTCGGTCACGGCAATCGCCATCGGGCTGTCGAGAAATACGGGAACGTTCGCCATACGGCCCGTTTCTTTTAACACGGCTATGTAATGGAGAATCTCTTGTGTGCGGCCCACCGCGAACGAGGGAATGACGACTACGCCGCCGTGCTTGAACGTACGCGTGAAGATCGCCTCCAACTCGGCCAACGGGTCGCTCGCGGGGTGCAGGCGATCGCCGTAAGTCGATTCGACGACCAAGTAGTCGGCATGCATCGGGGGCATCGGCTCGCGCATGATCGGATCGGCGTAGCGGCCGAGGTCGCCGGAGAAGACGATCAACTTCTCGTTCATGTACAAGACCGCGCTCGCGGCGCCCAGGATATGCCCCGCGGGCAGTAGACGAAACGATGCACGCTCCGCGAGCTTCACCGGTTCGTTGAAATCGCACGGCACGAGTTGCTGAAGCACACGCTCGGCATCGTCCAGCGTGTAAAGCGGCAAAGCGGGGTGGTGCTTCGAGTAGCCGTGCCGATTCGCGAATTCGGCTTCTTCCTCTTGCAGCTTGGCGCTATCGCGCAGCATGATCCCGCACAGATCGGCGGTGCCCGAAGTCGCATAGACCGGGCCGCGATATCCCATGCGCGCGAGCACCGGTAAGTAGCCCGAATGATCGATGTGCGCGTGCGTCAAGATGACCGCATCGAGCGTATCGACGGGCACGGGCAACGGCGCCCAATTGCGCAGGCGCAGGTTCTTCGTGCCTTCGAACAAGCCGCAATCGATCAACACGCGAATGCCAGCGCCTTCGAGCAAGTATTTCGACCCGGTGACGGTTTCGGTTGCGCCAAGGAAGGTGAGTTTCATAGTAGATCTCCCGCGCTCGTGCGGGGCTCCGTCGCATGATCGCCATGTAGGGATCGTTCCCGATCGTACCAACGGGAAATCGCGTCCCAGATTTCGTCAGCCGATTCGGCGAACGTGATCAACTTCGCATCGTCCGGCGCAATCATTCCCTCGTCGACGAGAAAATCGAGATCGATGGCGCGCTGCCAATATTGTTTGCCGACGAGCACGACAGGGAGCAACGCGATTTTGCGCGTCTGCAGCAAGGTCAATACTTCGAACAATTCATCGCAAGTGCCATAGCCGCCCGGAAAGAAGACGGCCGCCTTGGCACGTTCTAGCAAATGCATCTTGCGAATCGCGAAGTAATGCAGCCTGAAGCACAGGTCGGGGCTGATGTACGGATTGGGCTGTTGTTCGCGCGGCAGCGAGATGTTCAAGCCGATGCTAGGCGCACCCGATTCGAAAGCGCCGCGATTGGCCGCTTCCATGATGCCGGGGCCCCCGCCCGTCACGATGGCCAGCCGCGGCAGCATATTCGTCGCGCGCCACGTGCCTACGAGGTAGCCGAGCTCGCGGGCGACATCGTAGTATCGGCTCTTGTCGAGCAACCGCTTCGCGATATCGACCTCGTGAGCGTAATCGCGGTTGCACGGATCGCCTGCGAGCAGGCGGTCGGCCTCGCGCAACCGCTCGCGCGCGGCGTGCGGCTCGACGATTCGCGTGCTGCCGTAGACCACCACCGTGTGCTTGATCCCGTGCAGCAGCAGGATCTCTTCCGTCTTCCAAAAGTCCAGCTGCAAACGCACGCCGCACATTTCGGGGCGCAGCAGAAAATCCCTGTCCTCATCGGCTTGCCTGTAACTGGGGCTCGCGACGAGCCGCTTCACGCGCTCGCGCGCGTCTGCCTCGGTTTCGTCGCCCGGATGCGCTCTCATGGGTCCATTGCCTCGGGGTTGGGAGGCGGCGATCGGCTTGGCGGCCATCACCAAATCACATCGCTCAACGCTCGCCGCGGCGAACGTTCGACTGCCTGCGGGCCATGCCCGATGCGCAACAACACTTGGGGGGCCGCTTCGATGCCGGTCTCTGCGCGCAGGCGCGCTCGCAACGCTTCGATCTCGATCGGTTGATTCAGATAGGACGCACTCAATCCGTTGTTGACCGCGCAAAGCAAGACGCGCTCCAACGCTTGGCCGGCGGCGAGCCAGGCCTCGCGATCGTCTCGATCCGTGGAGATCACGAGCAACAGCGGCGACCCTTCGAGCAGTTCGGTATGCATGGCGGCCATGCCGCCGCCGACATCGAAAGTGCGAATAGCCGAAGCGACGATCGGCACGGCAAGATCGAGCAGGGCGGCAACGCCGGCCGCTTCGGTCGGCATGCCGTCGACGCTGCGCTTGGGGTGAATCCAGGCCGCCAGCTCGCGCCGAAACCGCGGGTCGGCGAATTGCTGTGCGTCGGCTTGCGCGATTAGCTCGGCAATGCGCGCCCGCCCGTCTGCATCTTCGATGCAGACGACTCGCGCCCCCTCCGCTTGACCCGCGTCGATCAGGCCGTGCTTGAGGGCGTCCGAGACGGGCGTGCGTGAAAACGGCTTGCGGATGGTCGCGCGCTGAGCAATTGCGTTGAAAAGCGGGCCAAGGCTGTCGTCCTTGAACCCGGCTGGGTGGACCTCTACGTGAGCGAGCACATCGGGGTCGACTTCGGACGGGAACAACGAGATCCGATAGCTCAGCCCATGGTGATTCAAGGCGGTGCGTAAGTTGAACAAGGCGGCGCCGCAGCTGATGATCAATTCGCGGTCGAACGGATCGACGACTGGCAGAGCGCGCATGCGATCCGCACATAACGTGATGGCGTCGTCCGCGACGATGAAGCGCCACGGCTGGGAGTTGTGGCTCGATGGCGCCAGGACGGCGCATTGGACTGCATGCCGAAGCTTTTGCGCCACGCTCGCTTGCGCATCCAGCGAGGGGAGGAGCGGCTCGCTCGCCGCCGCTTGCATGTTATCGCTCACAGACGATCTCCTCGAATGTCGCATCGTTCGATCGATATTGGCATTTTGCAGCGCGTGCCTAATTGACCGATATCAAGACGATGGCGACTTATCTGGGCGGGTGAAGTCAGTGCGCTTGGGAGGGCGGCCGGCGCCTTCCACGGCGCGGCCGGTAGTGCGCGGCGCGGCTCTTGCCGGGGTGCGAAATAGGCCGGCCTCGCCGTTGGAGAAAACCGTCGACTGCCTCGCCCACGGTGGCGAAGAAGCAGCTCTCGCCGCCGAACGATTCGAACAGGCCGTAGCGGCGCAAGCGGTCTTTGACCGGCCCCTTCATCTCGGCGAAGTGCAGCCGAACGCCGGCCGCTCGCAATTCGTCGTGCAGATTGGCGAGCATGTCGGCTGCGGTGACATCGATGTCCGTCACCGGTTCGGCGGCAATGATGATCGATGTCACGGGCGCAGGCGCTCGAGCCATGGCGCGGCGCAGATGATCGGCGAAGATTTCGGCATTGGCGAAAAAGAGCGGCGCATCCCAGCGATACAGCAGCAAGCCGTCGAAGCGCTGGGCTTCCGGGTGCCGGCTGATGTCGTGATAACCGCGCCTACCCGGCACTCGGCCCAGCACCGCGTCATAGGGATGCCACGCACGCCAGACGAACGACGCCAGCGCGAGTCCGACCGCGACGAAGATACCGGGGAGCACGCCCAGCACCACGACGCCGGCGACGCACAGCAGCGAGACCGCGAACTCGCTGCGATGCATGCGATACAACCGTGCGACATGACGGATCTCCACGATCGCGAGCGCCGCACAAATCACGACGGCGGCGAGCGCGGCATCGGGCAGGTGAGTGGTCAGCGATGGTGCAACGAACAAGAGCAGGCCGGTCGTCGCCGCGGCCATGAGGTTCGCGACTTGCGTCTGGGCGCCGGCCGCTTGCGCAACGGGCGTGCGCGAGGCGCTGCTGCTCACCGGGCAGCCGCTTAGGAACCCGGAGAACAAATTCGCGGCGCCGAGCGCGACGAGCTCTTGGTTTCGATCGGTTTGTTCGTCAGGCGTGCGCGCGAAAACGCGCGCCAATATGCTGGTATCGGCGAACGAAATCAGCGCGATCGCGATGGCGCCGCTCGCGACGCTTCGGAAACCATCGAGCGACAGATGGGGCAAATGCGGCGCGATCCATCCTAACGTCAAGGGCTCGACCGCGGGGCCTACTGCGATCTGTCGACTGTGCAGCCACCAGCCGGCGACCCCGGCGCCGACGAGCGCGATCAAGACGCCGGGCACACGCGGCGCGTATCGGCGCAGCGACAACACCGCGGCCATGCAGGCGAGCCCGATGGCGCTCGACACGAAGTTGATGTTGTGGGCGGCGAGGCCGCGCGCCATGCGCGAGAGACTATCGATGGCCGTGTCGCCGGAGTTCGGAAGCCCGAGCAGCCGGGGCAGCTCGCTCGCGATGAGCGTCAAGGCGATGCCGTTCAAATAGCCGTAGCGAATGGGCTGAGACAGCAGATCGGTGACGAAGCCGAGCTTCGCAAGCCCAAACATCACACAGATGGCTCCGGCCATCACTGCGAGCGTGGATGCGAGCGCGATCGTTTGCGCCGCGTCGCCGTGCGCCAACGGAGCGACTGTGGCGCCGATCAGCGCGGCTAGCGCGGAGTCGGGGCCCAATACGAGAATGCGGCTCGGGCCGAAGAGTGCATAGCCGACCAGCGCGCCGACCGTCGCGTAGAGCCCGACCATGATCGGCAAGCGAGCCGCTTCGGCATAGCTCAATCCCACCGGAACGAGAATCGCTGAAAGCGCGAGCCCCGCGAACAGGTCCTTCAGAAGCCACTTGCGCTGATAGTTGCGCAATAGCGGCCATAGCGGCAGCCAGCGGTCCAAGCCGGAAGGAGCCGGCAACGTGGGCGAATCGCGATGACCCATACTCGATCGAGGAAGTGGTTCGTGGACGGATGACGGCTATCGACCTGTCGGCACGTTCGATGCGTGATGCTTTCGAGCTATCTCGCAGCATATCGCGGACGGGCTCGCTTGTAGAGCGTGCAGCATGAATCCTTTTTCGTTCGGCATTGCGTGCAGTATGTGCCCGCTCCGCGGATCCCGAACCCGGCGAGCCCCCCCACCGATACGCCGCCGTGACAGATCGATTCGTTGAGGTGCGTCAAAGGCGATGCACGGCTTGCGCAGTAACCTCGATCTTGCGGCCAGCGCGGGTGCGACAGCCGACCGATGACGTCGACGCGATAGGGGAGAGTCCGGATGCGACGAATATGGCTTGCCCTAACGATGCTCGTGCCGCTGCTGTTGGCGGGATGCGGCTACAACACGCTGCAAACCGAAGACGAACAAGTGAAAGCGAGTTGGGCAGAGGTCGTCAATCAGTACCAGCGGCGCGCCGATTTGGTGCCGAACCTCGTGAGCACGGTGAAGGGCTACGCGCAGCAAGAGCGCGAGGTGCTCACGCAAGTGACCGAGGCGCGCGCCCGCGCGGGCTCGGTGCAGGTCACCGCCGACGTGCTCGACAATCCGCAAGCGTTCTCTCGATTTCAGGCCGCGCAAGGCCAGTTGACTTCGTCGCTGTCGCGGCTGCTCATTGTCTCCGAGAACTATCCGCAACTGAAATCGGACGCCAACTTCCGGGACTTGCAAGCCCAGCTCGAAGGCACCGAAAACCGGATCGCCGTCGCGCGCAATCGCTACATCCAGGCCGTCCAGGCCTACAACACGACCGTTCGCTCGTTCCCCTCCAATCTCACTGCGCGGGCATTCGGGTTCAAAGAGAAGCCGAGCTTCTCGGTCGCCAACGAAACGGAGATCGCCAAGCCGCCGCGTGTCGAGTTCGGCACGACGCCGGGGGCCCAGGCGCCTTCGGCGCCATCGAACTGAAGATGAGGGAGAACGTGAAAGCGCTACGGCACCTGTTGATGGCGTTGATCGCGTTCACGGTGCTTTTTGGCGTGTTCGCGGCGCATGCGCTCGTTGCCGTCCCGGCGTTGACGGCGCGCGTCACCGACGAAACCGGCACGCTCACCGCCGAACAGAAGAGTGCGTTGGAACAGGTGCTGCAAGCGTTCGAACAACGCAAAGGCACGCAAATCGCCGTGCTGATCGTGCCCACGACACAGCCGGAGGCCATCGAGCAATATTCGCTGCGCGTCGTCCAAGCGTGGAAGCTGGGGCGCAAGGCCGTCGACGACGGAGCGTTGCTCATCGTCGCCAAGGACGACCGCGCGTTACGCATCGAAGTGGGTTATGGCCTAGAAGGCGCGCTCAACGACGCCGTGAGCAGCCGCATCATTCGCGAGATCATCGTGCCGCGGTTTCAGCAGGGCGATTTCTACGGCGGTATCGCAGCGGGCGTGGACCAGATGATCCGCGTGGCGGACGGCGAGGCCTTGCCGCCGCCTAACGCGAGCGAGCAGAAGGGGGCGGCGGGTGTCTGGCGGCTCGCGCCGCTGCTTCTGATGCTCGCGGTCGTGTTCGGCCGCGTGCTGCGAGCCGCGTTCGGGCGCTTGCCCGGTGCGTTGATCGCCGGGGGCGGCGCGGCGCTGATTGCTTGGTTGACGGCCGCCGGGATACTGGCCGTCGTGGCCGCCGGCGCGATCGTGTTTATCTTCACACTGGTCGGGGCGGGCATGGGTGGTTACGTCGGGGGCTACGGCGCCGGACGGCGCGGCGGTTCCGGCGGAGCAGGGCGCGGCGGGTTTGGCGGCGGCGGTGGGACTTTTGGAGGCGGCGGCGCCTCGGGTAGATGGTGACGATGAACGCCTCACGCGCTATTCGGCATTTGTGTACCACGCGCTGGGAGCTCGGGCGGGCGTTCGGCCATGCTACCTTGCTCGAGATCGAAACCGCGATTGCTGCCTGCAACGCCGAACATATAGGAGAGGTGTGCTTTGCCGTAGAGGGGGCGCTGCACGCCGGCATGCTGTTTCGAGGCCAGTGCGCGCGCGAGCGTGCGATCGAAGTGTTCTCGCAACTGCGGCTGTGGGACACCGAACACAACAACGGCGTGCTGATCTACGTGCTATTGGCCGACCGCGCGGTGGAAATCGTCGCCGATCGCGGCGTGCATGCGAAGGTCGGGACTGACGAATGGCAGGCCATTTGCCGGACGATGGAGGCGGCGTTCGGCCGCCGCGCATATCGGGAGGGCGCCTTGTCGGGTATTCGAGCGGTCGCGCAACACCTTAGGCGCCACTATCCTGCGCTCGAACCCGGCAGGGATCCACCGTCCGCTGCGGCCGTGGTGCTTTGAACAGCCCCCTGCCGCACCAAATGCATCGTTCGGCAGGGCTCGTTCGCAACTTGATACGTTTCGATCGGCTTGGCCGCGAACGGCTTCTCGATATCGACTACGAGGAAAAGAGGGAAATGAAGATTAGGGCGTTTTTCTATGCCGTTATAGGCGCCGGCCTAGCCGGCCTAATGCCGAGCGTTGCCGCGTGGGCGCGGATGCCGCAGATGGACATGGACCAAACCTTCGCGTTTGGCCGGCCGGCGACTGAGGCGGATGTGACCAAAATCATCCATGTCCAGGCTTCCGATCAAATGCGGCTCATCTTCGACTCGACGAATATCCAGCGTGGCGATGTGGTGAAGTTCGTGGTCGAGAACGTCGGGCGGGCGCCGCACGAGTTTTCGATTGGGGATTCCGCGTTCCGCCTCGAACATCAGCGAGAGATGGCGCAACCGATGTCGGCGATGGCCGGTATGGAACATGACGATGCGAATGTCGTGAGCCTGAAGCCGAGACAAACCAAGACGCTCATCTGGCGATTCGATCGATTGCGCACTCGCTCCATTCTTTTCGCTTGCTATGTGCCGGGCCATTATGAAGCGGGCATGTATCGCCGCTATGAGATTCCGCGGTAATCACCCGGGCGACTGACACGCGGGCCTCGGGCAAATCTCGGGCAAATATCGTCTGCATCGCTTCGATCAGGGGCATCGGCCCGAGCGCACACCGCGTGCGCTCGGGTGGCAATTGGTCCAAGTTAAGGAGAGCATCCATGGGTGCGCGCGCGAAAGGGGCGATTTACACGTGTCCGATGCACCCTGAGGTGGAGAGCCCGACGCCAGGTGCTTGCCCGAAATGCGGCATGGCGCTCGAACTGCGCGAAGTCGGCGAGGGCGCCGCGCAAGACGACGAGGAACTGTCCGACATGACCCGGCGCTGCCTCATAAGCGGCGCCTTCAGCGTGCCTGTAGTCGTGCTTGGCATGAGTAGCTATGCCTCGCCCGCGACTTCGGCCTGGGTCCAGTTGGTCTTGAGCACCCCGGCTGTGCTTTGGGGCGGTTGGCCGGTGTTCCTGCGCCTGTGGAACTCGCTCGTTGTGCGCAGCCTTAACATGTTCACACTCACGGGCCTTGGGATCGGGATCGCGTACGCATACAGCGTCGTCGCCGTGCTTGCCCCTAGCATCTTTCCCCCTGCGTTCCTTGGCGATCGCGGCTTGCCCCCTGTGTATTTCGAGGTTGCCGCGGTGATCACGGTGCTCGTTTTGCTCGGGCAGGTGCTCGAGTTGCGTGCGCGCAGTTCGACCAATGCCGCGATTCGAACGCTGCTAGCCCTCGCGCCCAAGACCGCGCGTCGCGTAGAAGCGGACGGCTCGGAAGTGGATGTGCCGCTCGCCGATGTCCAGCCGGGCGACCGGCTGCGAGTCCGCCCGGGCGAGAAGGTGCCGGTCGACGGCGTCGTCGCCGAGGGCCACTCGTCCATCGACGAATCGATGATCACTGGCGAGCCGATTCCAGTCGAGAAAGCTGCGGGGCAATCCGTGATCGGTGCGACGGTCAACGGAACCGGGTCGTTGATCATGGAGGCGCGCAAAGTGGGCAGCAGTACGCTGCTTGCACAGATCGTCCGCATGGTGAGCGACGCGAGCCGCAGCCGGGCGCCGATCCAGCGGCTTGCCGATGCCGTTTCGGCTTGGTTCGTTCCCGCGGTGATCCTGGCCGCGGTCGTAACGTTTCTCGTCTGGTATCGCTTTGGCCCGGCGCCGGCATTCGCTTATGCGATTCTCAACGCGATCGGCGTGTTGATCATCGCTTGTCCGTGCGCGCTGGGACTCGCTACCCCCATGTCGATTATGGTCGCCTCGGGCAAAGGCGCGACGTTCGGCGTGCTGTTCAGAAATGCCGAGGCGATCGAGACGCTGCGCAAAGTGGATACGCTCGTCACCGATAAGACCGGCACGCTGACCGAAGGGCATCCGTGCGTACAGGATATCGTCTCTTTCAGCGCGCACGACCAAGCGCACATCCTGCAATTGGCGGCATCGCTCGAACGCGGCAGCGAGCATCCCCTAGCGGCGGCTATTGTCAAGGCGGCAGAGGCGAGGGGAGTCACGTTGTTCGACGCGGAGCAATTCGAAGCGACTCCGGGCAAGGGCGTGAAGGGAAGTGTCGGGGCGCAGCGGGTCGTGCTTGGTAACGAGGCGCAGATGGATGCGCTCGGGCTTAGTGTCGCCGCCAGCAAGCCATGGACAGAAAAACTGCGCGCCGAAGGCAAGACGGTGATGTTCGTCGTAGTCGACGAGGCGCTGGCGGGACTGATCGCGGTTGCCGATCCGATCAAGGAAACGGCGCCGGCAGCGATCGAGGCACTGCATGATGCAGGCATGCGCATCGTGATGCTGACTGGCGACAACGAGACGACGGCGCGGGCTGTAGCGGGCCGCCTTGGCATCGATGAGGTCGTCGCGGGCGTGTTGCCGGATCAGAAAGCGCAGATCGTAAAGCGCCTTCAGTCGGAGGGCCGTTTCGTCGCGATGGCGGGCGATGGCATCAACGACGCACCTGCGCTTGCGCAAGCGCAAGTGGGCATTGCGATGGGCACGGGTACCGACGTCGCAATGGAGAGCGCCGGCGTCACGCTGGTGAAAGGCGACTTGCACGGCATTGTGCGTGCGCGGCGTTTAAGCGTGGCCACGATGCGCAACATGCACGAAAACCTTGTTTGGGCGTTCGCCTATAACGTGCTCGGCATTCCGATTGCCGCGGGCGTGTTGTTTCCGCCGTTCGGCTTATTACTATCGCCGATGATCGCGGTGGCCGCCATGACGCTGAGTTCGTTGTCGGTGATCGGCAATGCGTTGCGTCTTAGAACCGTGTCGGTGTGAGCTGCGACTCGCCATGCTCGGCATGAAAGCGCTTTCAACCTCTGTGTTTCGGCTCGGGCATCGCGAGTCCAGCGCGGACCGAACTCGACGTGGGGGTTGGCAAGCCTGAACGACGCTCGGGGCTGAAAGTGCTAGGCCTGCTAGCTTGCCGCCGGTCGAGGGAATCCCGTAAGCAGTACCTTGGCCGTTCACAGCCAGCGACGTTGCGTGGCTAAATGCAATTTGACATAACATGAATTATCACCGTTTCAGTTGTAGGAGCAAAGTTCTAATGTCGTATCTGGGCAAAGTTCAAATGTCGTAGTGCCGAGCTGTTTGAGCGCATTCTGGCGAGGTTTCGACCTGCCGGAGATCGCCGTGACGCGTTCAGGACTGATCACCATGAGCATTCCAGCCGTTGCGAGCGGCTGAACGGCTGGTGCTGCGCTATGAGGCCGCCGGCGTGGCGGGAACGATCTCGACCCTCGTTACACGGATGACGACAAAACGCAAACCGTGCCTGCCCCCATGATTTCCTATGGATGCGCTTCCGGATAGACGACCGTTCCGCCGAATCGAATCACCGCGCCGGAAGTAAGCTGCGCTGTCTCTTGGCGCCCGCGTCCCATGATATGGACGACGGTTTTCCCCGATGCAATCAGGTAGTCGGCCACGATGCGTCGATGGCAACGCCACCATACGGCTTCCGAACACATGATCACGCAGCGTCGCTCACGCCCTACTTTAATGAGGTGATCAAGGCCGGCGCGAAAAGTGTCTGAAAGTGCGTAATCGGCGTAATTGTGAAAACTCTCATTCGTCCAGAATCCGTTGACATCACGAGGCAACGATCGGTCTCTTCCGCGAAGGCCGCCGAGTGCTGCCACATGTTCATACGAAATCTTGAATGCTGCCAGGACGTCAGGGAACGTCTCCTCGTTGAACTGCGGGTTCGATCTCGACTTGGGGATCTTTCTAATGTCCATGAGCGCGCCTATGTCGGCGTCGCTCAATAACCCGAAAAATTCCGAAAGGGTTCGGTTCGAATGGCCAATGGTAAAGAATGGAGGCGTCACGATTCGCCTTTGCGGGCTGCCAATTCAAGGATGTGCCCACGTGCAGTCATTTCCAGATCTGTATCATGGTGTTTGCATCGTTCGCCGGCGATTCCCCGCAACTCATCCGGGCTGGCTAGTACGATGGTGACGACTATGGATCACCCCTTGCTGATCTTCGCCTTGTAGCCCGCATCCTCGAACGCAACCAGGAATTCTTCGGCCATCATCCACGAGTCGACCTTTACGGTTCTGGCACCAAAATCGACAGCGACCTTCGCGTCAGGGTCGACCGCGCCGATGGCCTGAGCAAGCGTCTGTGCGTCGACGTCCCCGGTAGTCTTCTCGACTTCGAATTCCAAATGTTCGAGTTCCATGCGGTGCTCCTTGGGTTCGGATCCTCAGCCTGCCGGCAGTTATTTATCGGCGGCCTCTAGACTCTTCTCTTGTACATCTTGGCCTTCGGCAATTCAACTGAATTAAATCGTCTCACAACATGCTCTATAGTGTGATGGACAGGAGCACCATGAAACGAGCAGTTGAATGCGCGACAGTGCCGCCCTCCCCGACCTCAACGAACTGCAGGTAGTTCCCGTCGCGGTGGCCGCAGGCCCGTGATCTGGGGGAAACGCAACAGGAACGGCAATAGGCCGATGCAATCCGCACTGGCCGCACCACTCGGATCGAGGCGGACTCTCGCATGAAATACAGGGATTACTACGAGGTGCTCGGACTGCCACGCACCGCGACGCAGGATGAGGTCCGGCGCGCGTATCGCAAGCTCGCGCGCAAATATCATCCCGATGTCAGCCAGCAGGCGGATGGCGAGGACCGCTTCAAGGAATTGGGCGAGGCCTACCAGGTCCTCAAGGACACGGAGAAACGCGCCGCCTATGACCGTTTGGGCCGCCAGTGGCAGAACGGCCAGGATTTTCAGCCGCCGCCCGATTGGGATGAAGGCTTCGAATTCAGCGGCGCAGGCAACGAGCGCAGCGCAAGTCCCGATTTCAGCGAATTTTTTGAAGCGATGTTCGGCGGTGCGCACACAGGGCGGCACGCCCGGCAAACGCAAAGGCACGGCGCGGCACCCGACAGTGGCGCCCCGACAGCGGACGATTTGGAAGAGGCCTATCGTGGGACGCAACGCTCGATCCACGGGCAGGACCATCACGCCAAAATCGTGATCGATCTGGCGGACGCCTATCACGGTGCGCAGCGCTCCATTTCACTGCAAATGCCGGCGCTCGATGCACATGGTCATGTCATCCTGCAACCGCGTACGCTGAACGTCAGCATTCCGAAGGGCGTGCGGGACGGGCAGCACCTGCGTCTTGCCGGCCAGGGCGGCGCCGGACTGGGACACGGACCAGCCGGTGACCTGTACCTGGAAATCGCTTTCCGGGAGGATCCGCTTTTTCGTGTCGACGGACGCGATGTTTCGCTTGATGTACCGGTGGCCCCATGGGAGGTTGCACTGGGTGCCCAGGTAACCATTCCTACTCCCAATGGCGCGGTCGAGCTGACCGTGCCGCCTGGATCGGCCGGCGGTCGGCGGCTGCGGCTCAAGGGCAAGGGGATTCCGGGGAAGACGCCGGGCGACCTATATGTGATCCTGACGATCGTGCTGCCGCCGGCCGACAGCGATAGCGCACGGACGGCCTACGACGCGATGCGGCAGGCGTTCCATTTCGATCCGCGCGCGCATTTTACGGGTGCTCGATCATGAAAGAATCAGTGACGGTCTTCATGGAAGGGGAGATTGTCGAGGAAGACGTCGAGCTCACGCTCGTTCAATTGTGCCGGGCAAGCGGCGCGTCGGAAGAACAACTGACGTTATGGATCGCAGAAGGCGCAGTCGAGCCGCAAGGCAACACGCCGCGAGAATGGCGCTTCAGCGGCGCCGCATTGCGCCGCGTGCGAACCGCTCGCCGGCTCGCACAGGATCTCGAGATCAACGCCCCCGGCATTGCGCTCGCGCTCGATCTGCTCGATGAAATCAACGCGTTGCGGGCGCGTTCCAGGCGCTCGTCCGGCCGATGAGTGTATTTTCACGTTCGGCAGCGGCTCGAGGGCGAGCCGTACGTCAAGGTCCAGGATGTAAGGCCAAGACACGGTTGGCCGACCGGCTAATCCGACGAGTCGGTTGATGCGCGACAAGCGGGCCGCTCCAATGAAAACGAACATCGCGATCAGCGCGGCTGTCATCAAACCGATACGAACCGACGTCATTTTTGTTTCTTCTGTTGTCGAAGAAATTTCTTGACCCATGAGGCCAAGTCCTTTTCTTCGACGTCCCACTTCTTCGCAGTATCTTTCAGCGCCTGTTCGCTAGGCATCTTGTTCGGGTCGGGCTGTTTCGCGGCCGCCTCCTGGACAGCCCCCTCCTGTTGAACCCAGCGCGTCACCATCTTCTTCGGGACCTTCCATCTTCTTGCGACTTGTTGCAGCTTTGCGTCTTTCGGCATCTTTTTGTCGCCTGATTGCCCCGCAAAGGCATCGTCGATGGCCCCGGCCTTAACGCCCACGATACGTCCTCGCGGCAGGTTTTTCTTTTCGTAGAAGTCTTTCCCCCGCGCCAGTTTCGCAATGACGCGCGTGTCGGGTTCGTCTGGATCGAACTTGGCTTTCCTATTCGAATCGGCGGGAATCCGGTTATAGATGGCTAGCATGCATCCCTCGCACACCGGCTCTGTCGGCGCCAAATAAGCACATCCGTCGATGTCCGGCTGCGCGTCCGCCCAGCGTAGGGCCCGTTGCTCCGCATGGTGGTCAGTTGCCCTTTCGTGGTTGTAGCCGGAAACGCGGGAATAAGATGTGTCTGCAGGAATCTGGTCCGCACCGGCAACCCTGTACCCGTCAGGAATATTGGCGGCGTCGGCAACGGCCGCCACCTTCGGCAGATCAGTTTTTATCTCGTCCCAGTCTTTGCTCGCAGCCACACCCACGTGATATGAGCCGTCTTTCTTCCTGAACACGAACGGAAGCACCGTCACTCGGTGGAAGCCATTCAGTGCTTTCACGAAGTCCACCCGCATCCGGTCTGCGTCGTCGCGCGCTTGTTCGAATGCGGGTCGCTCCGCATCCGGTACATGAATGAGACGTTTCGGGTAAGGTGCACCCGTCGGCCTGTATTTTCCGTCCGGGCCCTTTTCAACGACCTCCGGTTCGCCCGCGGACTCGACGGCGTGTCCCTCCGGTCCCCCCGTCTCATTGCTAGCCGTCGATTCACACGTCGACAGGCCAAGCACATCGACCTGCACGAGAGGATTTGCGGTGTAGGCGTAGAGATTGATGCCGCCAGATTGCCCCACCGGGTCGGACTGAAGGTAACGCCGCAAGACCGGGCAGTAGGTTCGGAACCGGTTGTAATGCAACTGTGTCGCCGGATCGAAATGATGGCCCGCAAACCTCAGATCGTAGGTAATCGTATTGCCGGGCGCAACTTCGATCCAGCCATAAGGGTCAATGCATTGCGCACGCCATACGACTTCCCCATCGGCGCCTTCGATCCACTCAGGCATGCCCACTTGATTCGTCACCACGAAATACGCGTTGCCGTCTTGCGGTTGCGCATCGATCGACGCGTAGTCGATGAACATGAACGGAATAAGCGCCGACTCATCTGCGTAGACATAAAGGCGAACGCGTCCGTCCGGGTAGATTTCCGCCGCCAGGCGGTCTTGGTCCCAGTAGTAAAGCGTACGCGCGGCTCCAAGGGCCTGGTGGATTCGCCGGCAGAGCCCGTCGTAATCAGCGGTCCACACATCCGCGCGGTCGCTTCGCTCGACAACGGTCAACAAGCCCATGCTGTTGTATGAATAAGTCGTGCGACGGCCTTCGCCGTCGAGCTGTTCGGCGAGATGATTGCGATTGTCATAACGAAACCGCGCCGACGATGCAACTGCTAAGCGGTTTCCTTCGAGATGGCGGATCGAAGCGTATTGCGGCGTCGATATCAGATTGCCCGCGCAGTCATAGGCGAATTGGCGTGTCGGGAACCCGCACCGCCACTCCCCGATCAACCGGTGCGCCGCATCGTACCGATACTCGATCACACCGCCCGACGTGCTCGCGATGGCGCGCAACTCGCCCGTTGCGCTGTAAATGTACTGTGCCGCCTGCATGTTTTCGGGCTGATCGTCCCGCCACACGATGCGCCCTTCGCATCTTCCATCGGGATCGAACCGACGTAACACGTTCGTGCCATTGCCCAGTTGCACCAGCACGCTACCATCCGACGCGCGCGAGACCCGGTGCGTGCCGCCCGCTTGAGTGCGAATCACGGTTTCACCTCGCCCGCTCGGCTCGTAGCTGACGGCGAAGCGCGCGAACCACGTCGTTTTAGAGCGCTTCTTGTTTGCGTAGTGGTGCTCGACGCCTAGGCCATCGCGTTTGTCGGAAATGATTCGACCGTTCGCGTCCCAATCGAGTGTCACGTGGAACCGGTCGGTGGATGCGTCTGTAAAGTTTCCCTGCGCGTCGTACTGATAATGATGCGTCTCACCGCTCTTCAACGCGCGTTTGCTCGGCAACCCGTTGTCGCCGATCTTGATGCGCAGCAGCCATTCGCCGTCAGCGCCGCACTTCTCGACGAGTCTATCGCCGCCATCGTATTGGTAGGTTTCGCGCACGACGCCGTGGCGCGTGACGCTAACGAGTCGTCCCCTCAAATCGTAGTCGTATCGACTTTCGTTGCCCGCGGGGTCGATGATCGCGGAGATGCTCGCCTTGTTTGTATAGCGGTATCGGATAAGATTGCCCAGCGGGTCGCGCGTGCTTTCGCACAGATTCCACGATGTGATCGCGTAGCGATATTCGCCGCCTTCGCGGTCGCGTTTGCAGACCACATTGCCCTCGGCATCGCGGACTAGATGCTCGATTCGCCCTGCGGCATCTTTACGCGCCACGATCCGGCCGGCCGCATCTCGTTCCTCCATCTGCTTCGGTGCTGGTGTTTCCTGCCGGAAGAGTGATGCCGCATACCGCGCAACGCCGGTTGGCAAAAGCAGTGACTTCGACAATAGGTGGCGATCGACCCTGCCCCATTGTTGCTCGAGCGGCGTCGCAGGCAACGCGGGTCGGTTCGGGCGGCTCGACACCGGCGCTTGCGAGTTCGGTGGCCAGCAGTTCCCCCAGCGATCGATGCGGCCTATGCTGCGGCCGTTGTCGTCGTAAACCCACTGCAGTTCGCGGCCGACGGCGTCGACTTCAATCAAGATGCTACCGTCCTCCCCTATGACCCGCGCGAGCGCATTGCCGTATGGATCGACGATACGGTTGACCGTTTGCGACTCGTCATAGAAGTACGTCCAAGTCCCACCATCCGCGTGGGTGGCGATCGTACGACCGGGGCAATAATCAAATGTGACACGCCACATCCCGTCCTGAGCCGCCGTTTCGATACAGCGGTTTTCGCTGTCGTACCGATAGCCAAAAGAAAAGCCGTTACGATCCGTCTCCCGGATCATCCTTTTCCGCTCGTCGTACCCATAGGACATGGCCGCATTGAGTGGGTCAGTTGATCTGGCTAAGCACCCCCTATCGGTGTAGGTGTAGCGGGCAATGCTATGACGCGTGCCATCGCGGCGCGTTATCAGGACCTCGGCGATGCGCCCGACACTGTTATACGCGAAATGAATCCGATGCCGAAGACAACTGCGCTCATCTGTCTGGACGATGGCGCTCAGCGCATCCGCCGCGTCATATTGGAATTCGCTTTCGACTTCATCCTTGAGCTGGCGGACCAGCCGGGCGATCGGGTCCTTCTCGCCGCGACGTTGGAACTCCAACTTGCCGGCCACTTCGTGCCACAGCACGAAATGACAGTCGTCCCCTTGCACCAGTCGGTAGCCGGAAAACGAACCTTCGTAGCGGCCGGTTTCATTTCGCGGAAACTGATACTCGCGGTTTAATGGGTCGACGTAGAGCGCACGTGTGCGAAACAGATGTAATTCGTGCTGGAAGTTGTGGCGAAAGCCGAAGCCAACGGCACCGTCCTGGTCGCGCCAGCCGCTGCAGTAATAGCGCTCCCAACTGAACACTGGGGCAACGTCGTGTGCATAGTCGACGAATTCGTTCTCTGCCGTGCCTCGGACGACATCGACAGGATGCCCATTTCGGCATGGCGCGGCCGCTTTCTGCCTGGGCGCTCTTCCGCCTTTGATTTTCTTCCCGAGCCCATGCTTCGCTCCATGCCAAATCATTTGCGAATCCGGCGTGGGGAATCCACCGATCAGAACAGTCTCGTTGCCATTCAACAGCATGCCCATGCTCGGCTCGATCCCCGGATCCTTGCCCATCAAACTGCCAAGCAACATCATCGCCATGTCGGCGGCGGTCTGTACAGCCATCATCGCAGCTGCCGCGCTCGCCCCTTGCGACAGGTCGTCGGCGGCGCCCGCGACCCCAGACCCTGGCCCGACCGCCACGTTGCCGGCCTTCCACGCCTTACCTGCCGGCCCCGTCCAGCGCGCCCAGTTCGATACGTCTGCCGCCTCGGTCGCGATTTCTCTACCGTTCGCCGCAGCCCCTCCCGCTTCTTGGTTGGACTTCCCCGCATGCCCCATCGGATTGCAGTGCCGCGTCATATCGATGCCCATGCGCGCCGCACGCATCCCACCGACGAATGTATTGCTCGACCCCGTTTGGATGTCGAAGTACGGCGTCATGCCGCCGCAGGTCGGCGCAATGCCGATGTCGGTCACGCGAGCTGCCGGGAGCCCGCCGATCAACACGCTCAAGCAGCCGCTGCCGATCGTCGATCCAATACTCGGCAACGGAAAGCCGTCGCTCGGGGGATGATCGTGCGCGTGCGGCGTGCCCAAATGCGCCGCGCCGATGACCGCGGCCGGCATTCCTGGCATCTTGTCGAGCAGCGGTATCTGCGCAATGCCGCTATTGAGCAACTGTGAAGGCGCACCCTGCAACGAGACAAGCGCATTCACAGCCTCGCTGACGTGATGGATCGCGTTCCCCTTGGATGAGAACGTTTGCTTGAACGGGTCGTAAGTCGACTTGGCCGTTTCGAGGAGCGAATCGCAGGCCGTATTCACGCTCGCGTTCGATTTCGCACCTCCATGCGGCGTCGAATCGGATGCGTGCGTCAGCCGGGTTGCAGAATCGCTCATTACAGCGCCTCTTTATGACCCGCTCTCGTATCGAGCGGGGTTCACCGCATCCCGCTCGCGCGGCGTCCTGAAACGTTTCTTATCCTGCTCGTAGGCTCTAGCCTCGTTTTTAAGACCGGCCTTCGTATAGAGCAACACGAGGCGATCGACGATGCGATCGTGCTGCAGTTCGCAACCAAACTGCTCACACAATCCCTTTGCATCGATCCAGCTCTCTGCGGCTTGCGCTACATTGCCGCACGCGAGCAGTGCGGCGCCAGCCTTCTCCATCGCCTCCACCTTCGTATGTACGAGCATCAACCTGCCGGCAGCGCAGCTCGCCAGTTCGAAATAAACTGCCGACCTCGCATGTTCACCGAGCGCGCTGCAGCAGTTGCCGACGGCCATCAGCGAATTGATTACGACCACCAAATTGCGGCCATCTAGTCCCGCCTGCAGCGCCCGCAGATACCACTCTTTCGCCTCGCGCTGAGATCCATGCCGCAATGCTATGTCGCCCAAACCGTGCAACGCCATCGCGCAGCCCGTCGCATCCTGTCCCTCGGCATGAAGCGCATAGAGCGCACGATACTTACGCTGCGCATCAGGTAGCCTACCGTGGGCAAGATCGATCGCAGCGATCTGCATCAACGCCTGCATGCGTTGTGCGATCGGCTGCGCCTCATCGTTTGCGACACCCACCAGATTGCGCGCAGCATCTTCGGATGAAAAGTCAACCGCAAGGATCAATACATGCTCCGCCTTTCTGTCCCGCGCTAGGGGAATCAGGATCGGATGATATCGATCGTCGCGGATGCAGAAGCGATGCCCCTCCATCCAGTCTTCGAAACCGCTCAGTGCCAGCAATTGCATCATTACGTTGGCGAAGCCGGCGGCATCGTCGAGCGGCGACGGTACCCATGCCCAAACGACTTTCGCGTGCTCCGGTACCAGTGCGCGGATGTGCATGACGGCTTCGCGTAATCGGTCCTGCAGCGTGCGTCTTGGATCACTGCATGCCAGCGGCAACAACGGCCAGAGCGCTTCGCCGTGGTTGGCGCGCGCCCGATTCACCTCCTCGACCTGATGCCCAAGCGCGTCAATGCACGCTTGCACATACGTGGCGACAGCATTGCATGCAAACGGAAAGATCAAAAATATCGCATCGCCTTGCTGCTGATCGAGTGCCTGCAGCATCTTCAGCACGGGCACTGCATCGTTGTTGCTCATTTCGATCAGCAGCGTCGGATTGTCGGGCTGCTCGACGAAAGTCTCGATCGACAATTGGACGGCTGCGAATTCGCGATGCATGGCGACTGCCTTCGGGTCAGTTCAAACGGACATATCGGCTTCGTATTACGGTGTCCGCTTCAGTCCGAATGTCTACTCCCCCGTGGCCCCCTTCGAGTTCGATGGTCTGTGCGCTGAGCCGAAGTTTGCCAGGGACTTCGATGTTTACGTTCCGATTCAGTAACGTCACGACCGGGCCGTCCGGCGATGAACGTACCTGCATCAGCGGGCAACCTGACGCATCGGACAGTTGCACGCATTTGTCCGGTTCGAGCACAAGTTCGAAGGCGGCCTTGGCGACGGGTTCTACCGGCTCGCCGCAGTCAGCACGACGCAGCATGCCCGAGATTACATACTCGGGCCAGTTCGACGGCGACTGCAGCAGCACGCGATCGCCGATATGGGGCTTGACGCCATCGACACACTCAAGCCAACGCTCGCAGGGGCTTGCGTCCCGCATCGGCCATTTCACGCGCACTCGTCCCATTGCATCGGGATGGTGCGTATCCGTCACCTCGCCGATCAGGGTCATCGGATCCCCACGGTCGTGCGCCGGGCAAGGATGCAGCGGCGGGTCCCTTTCAAAGAGCCGCCGCAAAGCCGTTAAGGTATCGTCTTCAAGCGAGTTATCGACCGTCATCCGATCCAATTCATCTTCCATCGAATGTCTCCCAATGTTTTCGACGAACGCGAGCCATACCATCAAGCCGCCATTCGCATCAATTGATGTAAGCGATCGTCCCTTGAATCGTCACTCCCGAGCTATCGAGCGTGATCGTGCCGCCCCCCGTCGATAAGACGATCTTCGTCGCATTGACGTTGACGTTGCAGCCGCCCTTACCGTTGTCGATGTTCACCGTCGGCGCCTGAAGATTCGCCGTCGCCTTGCCGGCAAGATTGAGATCGTCTTCGCCATAGATCGTGACGCCCTCTGCATAGCCGGCGATTCCCACGCCTTGGTCGTATCCGACGATACTCACGCCGCCACCATAGCCTGCGACCCCGACACCCAGATCGCCGCCAACTCCGCCAATAGCGACCCCAACGTTTTCCTTGTTGATCGCCATCCCGCTCTGCCCCGAACCCATCTCGATGTGATTCTTGGCAACCACCGACGCGACCTTCTCAACCTCGACCGCGTAGTTTCCCGTGAGGACTTGCGCCGCATACGAGCCCGCTTCGACCACGTGCGTGCTGTCTCCCTTGACGAAAACATCATGCTTGCCGCTCACCACCGCCAAGCTGTGATTGCCTTTTGCAACGGTATGGGCACTGTCCCCATCGACCGACACGCTGCGATTGCCCGTCACTGCATGCGTCTCATTCCCCCCGATCTGCGCGACCCGATGCCGCCCGATACTCACCGTCTCGTTCTGCCCCACGCTCCTTTGCCGATTGTTCGTCACCTGCATCGTCTCGTCGTTGCCGACCGTATGCGTGTGGTTGTTTCCCACGGACAGAGAGTGATCCAGCTCCGTCTCCGCGTCGAAATTGCGCTCCGCGTGCAGCCACAACTGCTCCGCACCTTTGCGATCCTCGAAGCGCAAGGCGTTCGCGTGCGATGCCGCTCCACCCGGACTCGAACGCGACAGCAATCCGCTTTGCGTGGCACTCATCGGCAAATCCCACGGCGGCATGCGCTCGCCGTTGTATACGCGGCCGGTGACGATCGGCCGGTCCGGATCGCCATTGAGAAAATCGACGATGACTTCATCGCCGACACGCGGAATCTGCACGCCGCCAAAACCGCCACCCGCCCAGGGGCTCGAAACGCGCACCCAACACGAGGCGTTTTGGTCGCGCTGGCCGTAACGATCCCATTGGAACTGCAGCTTGACGCGCCCGTATTCGTCTGTCCAAATTTCCTCGCCGGGTGCCCCCACCACGACGGCCGTTTGCGGACCGTTCGTGCGCGGCGTAGGCGTCTCGCGTGGCGGACGATAAGGCAACTGCGTCGGCTGCGCGAGAAACGTCGTTTCATGTGTCACGTGCTCGTCGGAGCGATCGGTCGCGTACGGGTTCTCTTGAAACCGGTAGCGGCAGCGCACGACCAGGTACGCCCTGTTTTGCTCCGATCGGGGACAGCGTTCGAGCGTAAACAACCACCCGGGCGCCATCGCTCGAACGTCGGTGTGCGCCTCGACACGCTCGTGCTCGGACTGCAGCGCCTCGAGACGCACTCGTCCATAGCGCGTGCCCAAGACGTCGTCATCGTAGCCGCCAGGCCATTCGAACATCGCATATCGATCATGGTCATGCCCACGCGGGTCTGCATGCTTGACCGAGAGATCGGCGCGTGGCTTCGTATAGTCGTAATCGCGCGCTTCATAGCCACCGATGCTGACCTCCTGCGCAGGCTGCCACCTATCGATGTGCTCTTCATCGGCAATCGCCGTGCGGTCGGCGCCGATGTAGGGGATCGTTTCATAGCCCGGCAAGGTCGTATGCGAGGAGTGCGCATCGCATAGCACGAGCGTATGCGCTTGCTCGGCGTGTTTGAAGTAGTAGTAAATGCCCTCGCTTTCCATCAGCCGCGACACGAACGCGGCATCCGTTTCGTTGTACTGAACGCAGTACTCGCGTGGCGCATAGTGCTCGGTGAGCCGCTTCTCCATCGGGAAACCATAGGGCGCGAGCACTTCGTCGACGATTTCGGGCACGCTCTCGTTCTGGAATATCCGACAATCGGACCGCCGCGTGGCCAACCATAGCCACGGGCGCAGGACGAGCTCGTATGCATAGTGCCGCTGCGCTTGGCGGCCGACCAGCGAAGCGCGCGCGACGAGCCCGTGCAAGTAACGCTGCGTGCCCTCGCGCGCCCGCACACGCACGCACACGCACTTTCCGAGCAGCTCGCGCAATGACAATGCGTATCCGTCGGCGAGCGCTTCGATACGGATTTCGAACAATCGGCTAAGCGCTTCTTCGCCGTCCAAACGATAGAACTTGAGCTCCTCGCCCAAGGCCGTGTTCAGTGTAAATATGCGTGACAAGCTCGCTCCTCATTCGTTCGTGGGTACTTCATGCAGGGGCTGCAAGGCTTGCACACCCGCCCGCCGTGGAAGGCGAGCGCGCCCCGATCGTGCCGTCCAATCGATCGTCAGCTCGGGTGCCGCCGCCGTGTCGATGCGGCGCCCGAGCCAGGTCGAATAGCCCAACCCCTCTCTGGAGCCGAGCGTGTGACGTGGCACCTGATCGGCGGCGAGCACGAGTTGCATTGCCCAACTGAACTCCGAGCCGATGTACTCGCGTACCCACTGAGCAAGCCGCGTCGCGTTGCGGCCGTCCGGCAAGAACGTTCGATAGTGCTCGAGCGACATTGGCCCCAACACGAGCCGAAAGCACGACTGGCCGTCGCGCACCGCACGGCCGAGCACGGCTCCGCCGCCGAGGCGCTGCTCGGGCTGCCTGGCCCGAAGGGTCGTACGCTGCGCCTCCTCTATCGGTAGCCACCGCACGACGTGTTCGACGAGACGTACGTCTACTTGGAAGTCGTGCGAAAGTATCCGAACGAGTCCCTCCGGGTTGCGTGTATGCCGGACCCAATGGCCCGCGTGGAAGCACATCTCGCTCAATGACAGCGCCGCGCCGTGCCGGCGATCGGCTCGCTGCGCTCGGCCGATGAGGCTGGCGACATATCGATCGAATGGTCCCGCGCCCGGACGGTCATGTCCGACGACGGGCTGGGCATCGGCCCACGCGCGATAGAACAACGCGATCGATCGATGATGAAAAAGATCGGCGAACGCGCTCAACGCAGTGCCGTTCGTATCGTGCACGGTCTCGCGCGCCCGTTCCGTCACGTGCAGCGGCATGGGGCCGTTGGGCCCGAACAAACCAAAGCCATGAATGAGCAATCGTGGCGCAACTCCTGCCGCGGCGGCGCCGTCGACAGCGTGCGCCACCATCGCCGGCGCGAACGACACCGAGGGGATCTGCCCGAGTCGCAACGGCTCGTCGCGCGGATGCGCAGCACGACCTATTCGTGCATGCTGCGCGCAGATCGCGTCGAGCCAGCGCAGCGTCCCGAACAAATCGTACGCGGCCGGCCTCGCACGCAACTGCCGCCAATACGCCGCATATCGCTCGCCATAGTCGGGCGTTGGATCGAGGGGATTCATAACGTTGGTCGGCGGCCGATGCGCCCGCGCCACGTCGCGAGCGCACCGCGCTGCAGCGAGTGGAGCGCGAATCGCGTGAACGAGTTGATCGATGCATAGCGCGCAAAAAACTGTTCTAGCACAGCGCCGAGCAGATAAGGACTCTCGCCGGAAAAAGCTTGCTCGTCGACCGTCATGGCGACCAGCACGCCACGTCCGAACGCGATCGGCCCCGCTTCGGGCAAGCGTTCGACGATCGGCGAACACGCAAGACGGCGTATCCCCGACACCTGCCTTAGCATCGATGAATCGCTCGGATCGGCATAGAGACTCAACCACTCGCGCAAATCTCGCGCGCCGGTTTCGTCGTCCACTCCGGCTGTCGGCTGATAAACGATGCCAAGCTGGTCGATCATGCGCCAGATCGCTTGGTCGCGCGCCAGCGGAGGCCTCGGTCGCGTAGGACCCCTAATTATTTCGATGCCGTCGATCGGAAACGATGCTTTCGCGGTCAGATCGGAGCGCGTGCCTGACGAAACCAACAGAGGCAGATCGCAGTTCGTGCATAACGCATCGGCCGAAAGCAATTCGATACGCTCATCGAACGGCGCATGCCTTCGATCCACGAGCGATACGTAAGTGTCGGTGCCGGCGTAGCCCGTGCGAGCCCCGTTGCGCATCGATTGTGCACCGACCAGTCTCGGCTCTCGCCGCGCCGAGAAATACGTTTCGCCGTCATGGTCGGCGCCATTCGATGCGAAGAACGGCAGAAAGACGGTGCTTGCGCTCGCCTCGTGGCCGAGCCGATGCCCGGTCACGCGCCGAACCGAGTGGATCTCATAGTCGAGCGGCCGCGTGCGATCCGCAACGAGCCGGTATTCGGCGCTGTGCGGCGCGATCGGGATCCGATCGGTGACCCTCGGGAACAAATTGACGATGGGCGTGCAGTGCAGCGCTAGGCGACTTGCATCGATCGTTCGTTCGAGTGCGCCATCGGCCTGATCGAGAAGCACGATCAGCTCTAGGCGATGGCTGCGCGTTCGCGACAACGCTCGCCGCAGCCCGCCAATCGAGACGAAATGAAACCGGGCGGGAAATGCGAAATACTCATGCAGAAGTCGATGCCCCTCGAAGCTCCTCGCATTGGAAGGCAGCATCGCCTGTGCGGCAGCAAACCCCTCGTGCGCGATGGCGTTCGGTTCGAGCCAATCGACGCATTCGCCCGAACCTGGGTCGCGACATGCAACGGCCAACGCGTGCATGGTCAACAGCTCCAGCAAGCGCACGGCCTGAGCATCAGGCGCGCAGAGGTGAAGATCGAGCCGATCGAGCGGAAGCTGATCGAGCGGCACATGCGTTTGCGACCCGATGGCGATGCGAACCGCGCCGCGCGCATTTGCGCGAACGGCCTGGTCCATTGCGGGTAAATCGGATGGGACGCCCGTCATACGAACTTCATCGAGCGAGATCGGCCATAACGTCAGGGCGTGCGCCGTCCGAAAGTCGCAGGTCGCTCCGGCGTCCCCCACACGACGGTACAGACTCGCACCGGCCGGCAGGACATAGCCTTGCATCAACCTGCTTTCGCGCGGGTCGACATGCAGTCTGGCGATCGCCATCGACGGAATCGGCGCGAGGTGGTTCGGAAAGACGACATCGAGCAGACGCTCGGAGAAACGCGGGAACTCGGCGTCCATTTTCAGCTGCACGCGCGCAGTCAGAAAACAAAACCCTTCGAGCAAGCGCTCGACGTAGGGATCGGCCACCTCCATGCCGTGCATGCCCAGGCGCGACGCTGCCTTGGGATGGGTCCGCGCGAACTCGGCCCCGAGTTCGCGCATGTACGTGAGCTCGCGGTTGTAGTAGTCGAGAAAGCGCGCGTCCATCGCGTCAACGCTCGGCAAGCGAACGTACCGATGCAGTCCCCGACTCGAGATCGAGATCGGTATAGACGAGCATGGGAACGGGTCGAGGTACGTGCCAAAGTTTTGCAGCAATCTCGAACCGCAGTACGTTCCGATTCCCCGCTCGCGCGTCGCCGCCCGCATACCGAACTTCGATCGACTCGGGCAGCAGCCGTGGCTCGTAGTGCGTCAACGCCTGCCGAATCGCCTCCTCCACCTGCCCCACGTCGATCTCGGAGATCATTGCACCGGCCAACGGCGGCACACCATAGTTCACCACCGAGCTGGCCACCTGCGGATAAGCTGTCGCCTCGTCGGGGTCAAGCAGGCGCGTTGCGTTGAGCAGGCGCCCCATATGGCGCAGTACGCACTCGCGCAATGCCGAATCGTCGCTGCCATGCTCGCGATCGAGAGGCGTCATAGGGTCGATCAAATCGCCGAGCGTGCCCTCGACGAGCCGATCGAACAACGTGGGCTGCGGGCAGTCGCCTCGCCCTGAGGCTGACCGCGAATGCACGATCGTTCCATTCATTCGATCCCCCTACATTTCCTGGTTCTTTTTGATGTCCCACCCCATCGTGACTTCCGCACCTTTGCCACCCTCGGGCGTTTGCTCCCAATATTGTTTCTTGACGCGCGCCGCCTGGAAGCCGTAGCGCATCATGAGCCGGTTCGGCTCGTCCTCGACGTCGGGGCCCGCGATCTGAGCGAGCGTGACGATGACCTCCTCGAGCGTCAGGCGCGAGAACTCGATCTGGTCTCCGCCCGTTTTGCAGGCGGAAATCTCGACCTTGGGCACATGCTTGCCGCTAGCGCAGTACTTCAAGATGGCGGGCGTAGCCTTATCCATGAACGCGGTCACGACGAGGTCGCTGAAGTTCGCCTTGCCCGCATTGCCCCCGCCGCCGCTAGCCATGGCCGCCGGCTGAGCCGCCGCCCAAGAAAACATTTGAATGTCGGTCCACCCTTTGTGTTGACCGTCCGCCGATTCTCCGGTCGCCCCTTCTACTTTCATGAACATCGCCATGCCCATCGCGTTCTCCCTCTGGATTCACAATCGGATTACTCGTTCGATGCGCGGACCGACGGCAGCTTCGTGACCAGTCGCAGCGAAACGGTGAGGCCCTCCAACTGGTAGTGCGGCCGCAGAAAGAACTTGGCCGCGTAGTAGCCGGGGTTGTCTTCGATCTCCTCGACCACCACCTCGGCGGCCGCAAGCGGCTTGCGCGCCTTCGTCTCTTGCGACGAATTGGCCGGATCGCCGTCGACGTAGTTCATGATCCAATCGTTCAGCCAGCGCTGCATGTCGCTGCGTTCGCGAAAGGCGCCTATCTTGTCGCGCACGATGCATTTCAAGTAGTGCGCGAAGCGGCTACATGCGAACAAATAGGGCAACCGGCCCGACAGCCGTGCATTGGCCGTTGCGTCGGCGTCGTGGTATTCCCCGCTCTGATAGAGCGATTGGGCGCCGATGAAAGCGGCCACGTCGGAATTCTTGCGATGCACGAGCGGAATCAACCCATTTTTTGCGAGCTCGGCTTCGCGACGATCGCTGATCGCGATTTCCGTCGGGCATTTCAAATCGACGCCACCGTCGTCGGTGGGAAACGCGTGGCACGGCAAATTCTCCACCGCGCCGCCCGATTCGACGCCCCGAATGGCGGAGCACCAGCCGTATAGCTTGAACGAGCGGTTGATGTTCGCCGCCATGGCGAACGCCGCATTCACCCACGTGTAGCGATCGTGCCGTGCCGAATCGATATCCTCTTCGAAGTCGAACGCTTCGACGGGGTTCGTGCGCGCGCCATAGGGCACCCGGCCGAGAAAGCGCGGCATGGCAAGCCCGACATAGCGCGAATCCTCCGATTGCCGCAGGTTTCGCCACGCAGCGTACTCGGTGTTTTGAAAGATCTTCGTGAGATCGCGCGGATTCGATAGCTCTTGCCACGAGTCCATCTGCATCAAGGATGACGACACGCCGGCAATGAACGGCGCGTGCGCGGCTGCCGATATCTTCGAGATCTCGCGCAACATTTCCACGTCGGGCGGGCTATGGTCGAAATAATAGTCGGCGACGAGACAGCCGAACGGCTCGCCCCCCAACTGCCCGTACTCCTGCTCGTACACTTTCTTGAACAGCGGGCTTTGATCCCAGCCCACGCCCTTGTGGCGCTTGAGCATGCGGGCCAGCTCGCGTTTCGTCGCGGGCAGCACTCGGATCTTGAGCAATTCGTCGCTTTCGGTGTTGCTGACGAGATAGTGCAAGCCTCGCCATGCCGATTCGAGCCGCTGAAAATCGGGGTGGTGCAAGATCTCGTTGATTTGCCCCGTCAGTTTGGCGTCGAGTTGGGCAATCAGTTGCCGGATCGCGTCGTAGGCGTCGTCCGAGACAGTCAGCGAATGCTCGAGCGCTTGATGAGCGAGCGTGCGCATCGCGTTTTGCACGGCGACGCGAGCTTGCTCCGTTTTCGGATTGATCTCTTTATCGAGCAGCGCAGTAAATTGGCTTCTTTCGATGACGGCCAGCGGGGGGCGCTGCTCCTGTTGCGCTTGTATTTCGACTCTAGGCATGATCGGCTCCCTGGGCGGTGTCGTCGAGACCATCGCTGTGCGACGGTTCTATAGTGGTGGGCGAGGACAACTCAGCCAACAGCTTGGGATCTGCCAGCGCGCGAGCCACCAGCATTTCCGCGCCGCGTTTGCCATCGATGTACGAAAGCAGATTCGATAGCTCCGTACGCGCTTGAAGAAGGTGCCTCAGGGGTTCGACGTGTTGCGCGATGGCGCCCGGCGAGAAATCGTCCAGGCTTTGCAGCGCCATCTCGACGTGCAGTCTTCCTTCGCCGGTCAAAGTGTTCGCGACATCGAGCGACAACGCGGGTCCGATCGCTTTCATGCGCTCGTCGAAGGAATCAATATCGATGTCGACGAAATTGCGTTCACTCAGATCCGGCAGCTCGTCTGAGCGCGTTCCGGCCAAGTCGGCAAGCACGCCCATCACGAACGGCAGTTCGACCTTGCGCTCGGCGCCGTATAGCTCGACGTCGTATTCGATATGCACGCGCGGCGCACGGTTGCGAGCAATGAATTTCTGTCCGCTCGTAGACGATTTGTAAGCTGGCATGGCAGTGTCTCTCCTCGGAAGTTCAGTGCGATTGCGGTTACGTTCCCGTGCTGTCGCCGTCCGCTCGGTTATGGGCGCCGCGCCCGCTCAGCAACTCGAGCTTGCCCAACCCCTCCGGCGCGATGTCCCGCATGATTTCGTAGAAGTCGAGGGTGAGCAGGCGCTGCACTCGACGTAGCAGCAACGGAGCCGGATGACTTGGTTCGTGTCGCTCGAAATAGCTGCACAGAGCGTCCAAACATACGGCGGCGTCTGCGCGCGTATCGATCACCATGGCCGACGACGGTCGCGATTCGGGCTCGCGTGGTGCTTGCCCCGCGCTGGGCCCCTGCTCGAGCGCATCGCCTTTGGCCGCGCGCAAGCATTGCGCGATGACCGATAGATCACGCTCCAGTGCGCTTTCATCGAGCGCCCATTCATGGCCGAGGCGCGTACGCACCGTTGCGCGAAGCGTGCGCAAGGCATCCAGAGCATCGAGTGCGGTTGCAAGCGCAGCCTCGCCTCTTCCATGCGCGGCGCGCAGATCGCCTGCGATCCTCTCGGCGTCGCCGGGACCTTCGCGCGCGCCGACTCCGCGGCGCGCGAGCGCGCTTGCGATCGATCGAACATTCATGGCCCCGAACAACGGCCAATCGCGCATTGCGTTCAGACAGCCGCCGTCGCCTGTCATTTCGCGTAGAACATTGACGCGCGGCAGCGGATCGCACTGACCATCGACCGTCAGCGCGGGATGCACCGCTTCCCAATACCTGTCTAGCAGCCCCGCGGCCATGTGCAGCCCGCGAGCCAATCCCGAGAGGCCCTCCGCCTGCATCCAGGCGCGCGTCAGATGTGCGAGCACGCGCAGATCCTTCGTGCGAGCGAGCAGCGACGCGGCAAGTTGCTCGATGCGAGACCAATCGGGCGGCTGCGCAGCGATCAATGTATCGCCGTATTGCTGCTCGGACTTGCCGTTCGCATACTCTTGCAGCAACAAAAAATCGGCGTCGTATTCGAGGTTGGGGCCGCACGGCGTGTCCGCATCGATCGGCGCGAGCAAAGCGTCGTTCATCGGCGCCTCACTCGAACGAGTAGCGGATCTCGACGGGCGATTCGCCGGCGTCGAGCGTGATCGTGCGCACCAGTGGCGGCAGCGTGCCGTTGCGCACTTCGATGCGGTAGGTGCCGGGAGTGAGATTCATCGCCCGAAACGGTGGGCTGATGCCTCGCCTCACGCCATTCACGTACACCTCCCCCCACGGAAAAACATAGAGCCGCACGAGAACCGGCCGAAGCACTTTGCTTCTTGCCGCCGCGAGCGGGCCTGCCTCCTGCGGCGCACCGGGCTCACTGGCCGTGGGTGCTGTTTCGGCTTTGTCGCGAGCGGCGGGCGCCTGCATCGCGATGGATGCCGAGTTCGATGCTCCGCTCGGCAATGCGGCCGATGCCATGCGCTGCGCTGCGTCACCCGATGCGGAGGGGCTTGCCTCGGGCGCGCGGGCAGCCGTTGCCGGGGAAGACGCCGTTTGCACCGCGGCCAACGCCGGTCCGGAGAGGCTCTGCTGCGCGTCAGGCACAGCCGCGAGCGTTTGGGCAGTTGCCAGCGGCGCGCTGTGCGGCGGCGCTGGAAGCGCTTGCGGCGCGGCTAACTGCGCCGTCGTTGTCGCGCCAGGCGCCGGTGATGTCTGCCACGACGGCCTCATGGCCAATCGCAGCAGCGTCACGCCGCCCGCCGCAATCACGAGTAGGGCGAGTGCCCGCACCGCATGTCGCCGTACGCCTAGCGCACGCCAACGCGAAGTGTTGGGCCGATCATTGCGACCCGTTGCTGCCGTCACATCCAGCGCCGTCGGCTCCAGCGTGTCGTCGGCATGAACATCGGCTGTCGATGTGCTGGGAGATGCGGCCCTCACCTCGCTCTGGACCGGCGCAGGTATCGCCGAACCCGGCTCCGATTCGACCGCGACACTTGCGGCGGCGTGGGTCCAAGCAGGCTCGGTCTCGATGGAAAGCGGTGTAAAAGCCGCGCGATCGGGCGTCACGAATACGCCCGGCATCGTCTCTCGCAAGCCCAACCGTTGCGCAAACGCGGGCACGGATGCGGGCCGATCCTCGATTCGCAAAGCGAGCGCCGTGTCGATCGCCGCCAACAGTCGCGCGCTGTAGTGTGTGCCGTCATCGGCCCACTGCCGGCCGGCGAGCGGACGATATTGGTCCTGGATGCTGCGCACGACGGCAGCCGGCGGCAAGTCGCCAGCGATCAACGCGTGCGCGACGGCTCCGAGCGCATAGATGTCGGTCCATGGACCCTGTTTGAACGCGGGATCATCCGTGTATTGCTCGATGGGTGCATATCCGGGCTTCAGAATCATCGCCGTTTCGTCGACGAGGTCGCCGATCAGCTTGCGCGCGGCCCCGAAGTCGAGCAGAACCGGCTGCCCTCCGGGCTGCACCAGGATGTTCTCGAGCGAGATGTCGCGATGAAAGCACTGCGCGCGATGCAGCGTATGAAGCGCGCCGAGCAGAGGCCCGAAAAGATCGAGCAGTTCCGGCTCGCTCGTGCGCTCTACTCGGCGCTTTCGCTGCGCGAGTGTTTGCCCTTCGTAAAAGGGCATCACCATGTACGCGGTGCCGTGGCTCTCCCAGAAGTGGAGCACCTTGAGCAAGCCGGGGTGATCGAATTGAGCCAGCAGCCGCGCCTCGTTGAGAAAAGCCGTGCGCCCTGCTTCGAATGCGTGCGCGTAACGCGACGCGCGCACGCCCACCGTGTAGTCGCCCGCTCGCCGCGCCAGCATCGTCGGCATGTACTCCTTGACCGCCACGGTTCGCTGCAGTGTCCGGTCGAATGCACGATAGACGATGCCGAAGCCGCCGACACCGAGCACCGAATCGAGCTCGAACTCGCCAAGCCGGTGGCCGCTCGGCAGCGGCTTCACCTTGGCGCCGGCGCCGCGATCGGCACTCACCTCGGCCTCAGCGAATCGAGATTCCGTCATAGACCTCCCCTTCAACGTCCGTGTCCGGCTGTCAAACCGGGCGCCTCAACCGTTCACGCGCGGCGAGCGTTCGCCGCCGCCGAACAACTTCGCATACAACGCGCTATCGAGCACGCCGGTATGCGCTTCGGTGCTGGTCGATCCGCGCTCGTCCGCGCTCGTCCACCAAAAGCTCGTCATGCCGTCGGGGTCGAAATACTCGAGCAAATTCGGCCAGCCGCTCGCGCGCGACATCTCGTCCAGCCCATCGCCCGACACCGAAGCCATCCGCTGCGCGAGTTCGCAGTCGAACTGTTCCGGCGCGTGGGCGCACCGAATCGCCTCGGCCAGCACCTCGCCGATCGCCGAAAGACTCGCGCTCGCCCATGCGGCCGAGTCGCGCGAAAACCCATCCAAGTCGAGCGCATGGGCGACGAGCAGCGGGTACCGGCGGCCCACACGATCGCAACTTGGCGCGATGCAACCGAACTGCACCCACCCGGCGCCGGCGCCAGCCGGAATCGCGAAGCGCCAGATCGGCCCATGGGCATAGCCGTCCAAAAACGTCCGCCCTGCGCGTTCCCGCATCGATGCCATCCCGCGCGCGAACCACCGCTCCCACGAATGCGCGAGTGTGCTCGGCATGCGGCGATCGGCGAAATCACCGGAGCCGGGCAGCTTGCCGTACCAGCCGGGCAGCGAGTGCAGTGCATTCGAGCAAGCCACGCTCAGCCTTGTGTCGGACACGTGAACGACTCCAATTGAGGAAGATTCAGCGGGTTGTGCACCGAGCTGGCCGTGACCTCTACGGCGAACGATTTGCCGCCGACGCTGAACCGAGCGCGCGTTTTTTCGGCCGTGCCCGTGCGCATCAACGCTGCGTGATCGAACAATCGCAACAACGCCCACGGGCCCGAGGCGACAAAGCCGTCGCTTGCCCCCGATTGATCGACGATCTGCACGCGCACCTGATTGGTGCCGTTGGGACCGGGCCATTGCACGGTCATTGGCGCTTGCGGGCCATGTGCATAGCGCACGACTTGACCATCGACATCGAGCGACCACTCGGAGATCGACGGATCCAAATCCAGCGGCGTGATGTTGAGCTTGATCGTCGGCACCCGCTCTCCGCCGCTGAAGAACGCATCTCTGATGATGGCGGCGTTCTCGAACGAAGCAACGAACGGCGCATTGGCGGCGCCATTCAAGCGCCACGGATGCGAACTCGTATCGACCCGGGCCTGCAAGTTCTTTTGGAAGAACGCGTCCATCAAGCCACCGGCGGCAAACAGGCGCGCGAAGTCGTCTGGCGTCGCGTCACGCGACGATGCGCGCACGAGCGGGTAGCGCCCTGCAATGGCCTGCCGGCAAAAATCGCCGACTTCCGATGCCGCGCTGCGCGCCACGTTGGCGTCGGCGACCTTGACGAGATCGGCATCGGCCGAATCGCTTAGATCAGTGAGCATTTGCCTGAACGGCGTCGGCATTCTCCCCGCTTGCGCTTTGAGCTGCGCCGAGGCGTTCGATGGCGGCGGCGAGCCGCCGCTACGCAATGCCGAATCGGCACCGACGAGATAGACGTAGAGCGCATCGATCGATTTCAGCGTATCGCTCATCGCGGCATTTTGCGCCGCACCTGCGGCCGCGCCCCGAAGCGCGCGGATATCGGTGAAATGAGCGTCGACGACCGACTCCGGCTCGGCTCGATTCGCCGGCGCTGGATCGCTAGCCGTTGGCTGCGGCTGAAAGATTTGCGACAGCGATCGGCGCGCCGCATCCACCTTATCCTCGGCGCGAGACGCAAGATCCGCCTGCGGATTGTCGCTGCGCGAGAGCGAGGTCTCGGCTGCCACGGCGTTGGCCATGTGCACGAGCGGCGAATCGGGCGATGACAGCAGCCGCGCCATCTGTGCGGTTTGAGCGACCGAATCGCTCGGCTGCAGGCGCAAATCGCCGAGGTAGTCGTCCCACGTCTTGATGAAATCGTCGAAGTAAAGCGATCGCACCTCGCTCGCTTGTGTGTCGCGCACGCTAGGCGTTGCGATTTCGGACGACGGGAGTCCGAGCACCCAGGTCTCCTCTCGCCCGAATCTATCCACGGCATCGGTCAAGCGTTTGTCGAACACGTTCCAGTAGCCGCCATACGTATACAGCCCCGGCACGCCCTCGTTCAAGCGAGCGCCGCTTTGCCGCCTAAACGCGAGCGCCGCCGAGGGCCCAGCCATGCGCGCAGCGGTCACATCGTAGACGGTCGCGGCTGGACGCAACGTCCGGGCAAGCTGTGCGTACAGGCGCTGCGCAAACGTCAGCCTCAGCAAGCCGTCTCGCGCATGAGCGACGAGCGCGTCATCGCGCTGCAAGGGCGAGAGCACGACCCGGCCGTCGAACAAAGCGGACAGATGCCGGCGCAGCGCATCGCGCTCACGCGGGCTCATCGGCACCGAGCCAGCGGACGCTTCCTCGAGTTCCAGCACCGCCTGCATGAATACGGGATCGTAGTGATCGCTCTCGTACAGCATCAAGTAGGCCTTGAGCGCGGCATAGGCATAGGCCGGATCGTTCGCGGGAGCATCGCGCAGCGCGCTTTGCATGCGCCGCACGGCAAGCGGCAGCAGAAGCTCGTCGAGCGCGCGGTGATAAACGTCATCGGCGGCGGATTCGAGCTTGCGGCCTTGAAATAGTCCCCAACGATAGCGCGCTACCGGATGTTCGGGATCGACCTCGTCGGTCAGCGCGAGGTTGCGCAACATATTCAGTACCGCAACCACACGCCGCGTATCGTTGGGATCGGAGATCGGCGCATCCCGCAGTTGTCGGTCGATTATGGGCACCCGTGCGGCCACCTCGTCGACGTAAGCGCGATTGCGCCAATAGCTGCCGAGCCACGCAACGAGCAACACGCACGATAGGAGCGCTACCGCGGCGTAGCCTGCGACCGTCAGCAACCTTCTACGCAAGCGCCAACGCAAATCGGTGCCGGCGAGCGATGCTTCCTTGAAGATCAGATCCTGCAGCAGCACCTTCAGAAAAAAACTGCGCCCCGACGCGACGGCCTGCGCAGCGGGCGGCGCAGGATCGATCCTCAAAAATCGCTTTATCCCTCCCATCACGCGATCGAACACCGTCCCTTCCTGCGTCCCGCTCGTGAGATAAATACCGCGCAATAGCGGCATCGAGTCGAACTTCGAAGGGGAAAATACCTGCGCGACGAATTGACCGAGAACGTCCTTCAGCCCCGCAAACTGTTGCGGCAGCGAATAGATCAAGTGGCGCCGGGACGGATCGGCTTCGGCGCTCAGCAGCTCCGGCAACGCTTCGTTCAACCGCTGATGCAAAATCGCGTATTCGCGTTCGAAAACGGCTCTCAAATCGAGGGGAGCGTGCGGCGATTCATCGAGCGCGACGGTGAATCCCCAGACTTGCGTGCGCTCGGAGCGGCCCAGGTTCGAGAAATACTCGGAGAATCCGGCCAGCAAGTCCGCCTTGGTGACGAGCACGTACACAGGGAACTGAATGCCCAGCTGCGCGCGCAGCTCTTGCAAGCGCTTGCGCAGCGCCATTGCATGTTGCGTGCGTTGCACCTCCGAGGCATCGAGCAAATCCGACACGCTGATCGTCAGCAACGCACCATTGAGCGGTTGCCGCCCACGATACTTCTTCAGCAGGCCGACGAACCCGGTCCATTCGGCTTCGTCGAGCGCCCGATTGCTTTCGTGCGTCGTATAGCGTCCTGCGGTATCGATCAGCACCGCTTCGTTCGTAAACCACCAATCGCAATGACGCGTTCCACCCACGCCGCGGATAGCCGCTCTGCCGAACTGCTCCGCCAACGGGAATGTCAAACCCGAATTCACGAGCGCCGTAGTCTTGCCCGATCCGGGAGCGCCGATGAACACATACCAGGGAAGCTGATAAAGATAGCGACGCGTCATCGAATCGAACCAGCGGGTCATGCTCGAGCGCGTCTCGACATCGCCTAGGCGTGCCGACTTCAGCAGCGCGGCCGCCTCGTCGAAGCGGCTGCGTAGCTCGCGCACGTGCGCCGCTTCGGCTTCGCTCCCATGCGACGTTGCCGGCGCTTGCTCGTGCAGCCGGGTCAGCAACTCGGCATTGACGTGCGCGGCGCGCCAGCGCAGCCAAGCCCGACGCGCTCCCCATATCGCAACGATCGATACCGTCGCCCAAACACGATCCGACACGGTCTCGAGCGGTCGATAATCTCCGATCGCAATCAGCGGCCCAACCAACCACAGGGCCACGACCACGGCTACGAGGCCCATCGTCACCCAAACACGGCGGTTCGCGAATGCGTGAGCCATTCTCGGCAACACCCCCCTCAAGGAATTCATCGCGACACCCCAGCCGACGCCGCGCGCTCGGCCGACACCGGCGCGGTGAGCAATGTGATCTCCACACGACGGTTCCGAGCCCGGCCCGCGGCCGTGTCGTTCGACGCGATCGGATCGGCATCGGCTCGCCCTACCGCCCGCAAGCGGTCCGTGTCGCGCATGCGATCGGCCAGGAACCGGGCGACGGCTTGGGCGCGCGCCAGCGACAAGTTCCAGTTGGACGGGAATCTTGCGGTGCGAACGGGCTGGTTGTCGCTATATCCGGCGACGACGATTGCGCCCGGGCTTCGATCCAGTGCATCGGCGACGCGAGCGAGCGTGGATTGGTAGCGATCGATGATCGTTGCCGAGCCCGAGTCGAACAGCCCGTCGCCACGCAAGACGACGACGCTGCGATCGGCCTCGTCGCGAACCTCGACCAGGCCTGCGCGCACTTCGGGCGCGAGAAAACCCCCTAGACGCGGCCCCGTCGCAGGGATCGCGGCCGGCGCTTGCGCAAGGACCGGTTGCACCTTCGGGATCGGCAGCCGGGCGATCATCGAGAAAGCACGGTCGGAGCGGCCCGCCAACGTCAGCGAAAGCGCGACGAAAATGCCAAAACCGAGCAACACGACCAGGGCCGAGCACGCCCAGAGCGGGATGATCGCGCGCCGCGGATCATGGCTAGCGAGTGCGTCGTGCCAATGCGGCGAGAGCGACGGATCGAACTCTCCCCGTAGGCTTCTGATGGACGAGGCAAGCTGTCGCCGCAAAGCGTCGAGCTGCGTGTGGCCGTTCTCGAGTACGCGGTAGCGCCCTTCGAACCCCAAGGCCAAGCAGTAAAAGAGCAACTCGAGCAGAAGCAGGTGCTCGCGTGGCTGTTTCGACACGCGTTCGAGCACCTGAAAGAATTTCTCGCCGCCCCACGTTTCGTTGTGAAACGCGACGAGAAGGCTGTCGGCCGACCAATTCGCCGCGCTGCCCCACGGGGTCGATGCGGCTGCTTCGTCGAGCGCCGTGCAAAGGCAATAGCGAGCGGCGCCGATCTCTTCCGGCAAAATACCGGCGTGCTGCGCGCGAATCTCGAATGCACGGATCTCCGCAGCGAGATGTTCTCGCAGCCAACGCGGATTGGGATGATGTACGGTGCTACGAATCTGCGGCACCAGATTGAGCAGCGGTCCGGCCGCTCCGACGAGCGGATTGCGTGGATCGGCCAATCCGGTTAGCGCCGACGTCGGCGATAGCTCACCCTCGTGCCCGCCGGCGCCGAGCCGCGCATCGTCGCCATGCTCGTGGGCGTCCCTGCCGGCGGGCTGGGCCAGACCGGCTCTGGGCGCGGCCGCAAACGGATCGTTCAACGGGTGCAATTCGTTCATCGCGAGCCTGCCTTACGCCCTTATGGCCCAAAATTCCATCGCAAGACCGGGGAATTCGCCCGCCAAATGCAATGCCAAAGCGCCGGATCGTTCGAGCTGCCGCCATAGGTCGCCGCCCTTGTCGACCTCGAAATAAACGTGGCCCGCGTGATAGGGAATCTCGCGCGGCGCCACCGGCAACGGCTGCACCGCGATGCCCGGCAATTGCAAGTGGACGAGATCGCGGATTCGCTCGACCGGCCCCAGTTTGATTTGAGCGGGTACGCGCAGGCGGATCTCTTCGGCGCGCAGATCGGCATGCACCGCCAGGACGAACCCGGCGTGCTCGCGCAAGTCGTCATCGGCGATCACAGCGACGCTGACGCGGTTGCCTTGATCCTCCAACGGGATCTGCACCGCGTGTTGCTCCAATACAGTCGCCAGGGATCGCCTCAATTGCGCAAATAGTTCGCCGAAACATTTGCGCAAATCGTCGTGCTCATACGCGGGCAACGCCGGCGGCCGATGCGTGTCGCTCGTGAAGGTCGCAAATTCGTAGGCAAGTTCGAGCCATTCGCTAAACAACCGCTCGGGATGCACGCGGGGCATGCTCTCGGCATGAGCGCCGAAAGCGAGCGCTCGATTGACGAGCTGCAGCAGGAGAAAATCGGCGACTTCCGATATGCCCGTTCGGCCCGGGGCCGCGAGCCGGCTCGAAAGCGCCTCGCTGCGCGCCAACAGAAGCCGATGCAACTCTCGTATGTAGCCGCTCAGCACCGCGTCCGCATGAGCGTCGAGCATCGGTGGAATGTAGCCGTCGTCCACGACGAGCTGGCGGTCGGATCGACGCTCGATGACGCGAAGTACGCCGAGCGCGTGCCAATTGGGGCCCAAGTCGGAATCGAGCATCAAGTGCAATTGCAAACGCCCGAGTTGAACGAGCGCCGGTTCGAGGGCGATCTCGTTGATATCGGCAAGCTCGCGCTCGTGTGCCACGAAGCGGGCTCCGGCGTGCGCGCCATCGCCATCGAACGCGATTTGCACGCCATCGCCGCGTGCAAGCGGCACCGCGAGCACGACCGTCGCGCCCTTGGCCTGCGCACCGACGTCCAGCGGTTCGGGCGCCTCGCCTGCGCGAGCAAACTCGAACGGCGTGCCGTCAGGCATGACCCCGACGGCTTTTTCGAGCACGACCTTGCCGTGCGCCAGTGCCTCGGGATCGATCTCGAGGGCGGAGAACCCCCAATAGAACGGCTGGCCCTGTGCGCATCGGAGATGAACATAACGCTCGAAGAAACGCTCCAACTGCTGAAAGTGCTGCGGGCGCAGGAACATGCCCTCCGACCACACGACGCGATCTCCCGCGGTGGCAAGAAGACTAGAATTCGCGATTCGGCTCATCAGCATCTATCGATTCCCGGTTTGCGTGTCGACGCCATCCTTGCGCAGGAGAACGACGAAGTGCATCTCGCGTGGAGGCAGTTGCCAAAACTTCCAGAGGTTCGTTTGCCGCGGCGACGGCAGCGCTATGACCGCCTTCCAACGCATCTGTTCCAGGTTGCGGAAACCGGCGACCACCCCCAGCTCGCGCACCGATTCGTCTCCCGTATAGCGGAGCGTGCGCGATTCGCCGGGGCGCAGAATCAACCTGTCGGCGCCGACGAGGTCGCCGCCGAGCGCATCCGCCGGCTTGTTTTGCAACGAGAAAAAGCCAGCGCGCTCGAATGCATCGCCGGACCTGAGCCGGAATAACTGCAACGCCACGGGCGAAGGTCTTCTCTGGCTATCGACATTTACATCGCTGGCCGCTTCGAACGTCACTGAATATGGAACCGGAATAGATTTTTCGGTTTCGGCGCATCCGTTCAATAGAAGCAATACGACGGCAAATAAAGAAAGAGCAAAATCCCTGCATTTGCCGTTCCAAGCAAATAATTGAGTCATTTCGATTCGCGGCTGCGATCGCGGTGAGAAGATCCAACATACCCTGCGCGAACACGAACGCGCCCCAGACGGAGACGATGTCCTGTTTCAGGCATTCGTGCGCCGACATATTCAGTATTTACCTAAAATAGCGTGATCCGCCCCTTACATAATTCGTTCGGCGTTTGATTTCTTCCTCGATCAAAAAGTGAATAGACTATAGTTCAGTTGAAATTTCGCATCAACCGAAGCAACACTCGAAGATATGCAACTTTCCTCAAATACGACCAACCAAAATTGGTAGGTAAAGATTAATATCGCCATGCTGCATAACGAGAATTTCGTAGTGAATGAGCGGCGTCTCTCCGCGCTGATATGCGTTGCATGCCTTCTCGTCGGAATTGCCGCATGCTCGAGTGCGTCGCCTACCCAGCGAGCCGCAGACGAAACACTGCAGGCTGCGCAGGCCTCGTTCGCGTCGGGCGACTACTCGCGCACGATCCGGCTCTTGCGCAACAGCGATGCGGTGACGGACTCGGACCGTCGAACACAAGTCGCGGCGCACAAGCTGCTGGCATTCAGCTACTGCGTTACCGGACGTGTCTCGATGTGTCGCTCGGAGTTCGAGAAGGCCCTTCGTCTCGATCCGAAATTCGACCTATCGAATGCCGAAAAGGGACACCCGATTTGGGGGCCGGCATTCGAAGCCGCGCGCCAGCGCATAGGCTCCTGACGTAACGGCCGCCCTCACCCCGAACCTTTCGTTCTTGGGACGACTTATGCAACTGACCGTCATCGAATACGCCGGCAAACCCGCCGAATCGAAGACTTCCGTCGAGTTTCTGCCGCCGGGCGGCACGATCGGCCGCAACGCCGACAATCAGCTGGTGCTTCCTGACGAGACGCGCCGCATATCGCGCTTGCAAGCCCTGCTTCAAACTGATGGCACGCATTGCCAACTGAAGAATCTGAGCAGCGTCGCCCTCGTGCAGATCAACGACGTTTCGCTCGATTGCGCACAAGAGCATGTCGTTCGTCCCGGAGATGCAATCCGTATCGGGCCGTACGTGTTGAGAGCCGATTGGGATTCGCCCCATCGGGAGAAGGACCCTGCGGCCCGCGCGTCGCGCGCTCGTGCGGCGAACGAGGATGCGCCGCGCACGATCCCCACCGATCCGCTCGCGTTGTTCACGCCGGCGACAGCGCAGGATGCCCATACGCCTGACCGTGCCGATCTGACGCCCGCTCGAGGGCCGGAACCGGGCCAATTCGACGCCCCCACGCAAGTGCCGGCACCCCCCGCGCCCGTGGCTCAGACGCAGCCCTGCGCTCATGCTGCAGACGGCAAAGGCGCTGACGCAGCGCATGCAAGGCATGTAGCCGCGCCGGACGCCTCGATGCCGCAAGCTCAAGCAACCGGGCGCGAAGCCGATGCACTGCTTGCCGCGTTCCTGCACGGTGCTGGGCTCGATAGAGTCGCTTGCGATTGGTCGACGGATCAATTGAAAACGGCGGGCCAACTGCTGTCGCTGTTCGCTAACGGCACCGTGGAACTCCTTTCCTCGCGCAGCATTCTGAAGCGAGAGGTCAAGGCCGATATGACGATTCTGCTCGATCGCGAGAACAATCCGCTCAAATTGCTCCCGGACGGCAGCGCGGCGCTCAAGCAAATGTTCGGTTTGCCGTTCCCAGGATTCATGACGCCCGCCAGCGCCGTAGAGGACGCTTTCCACGACTTGCATGCACATCAGATCGCGATCGTGGCCGGCATGCGAGCGGCACTCATCGATCTGTTGGGCCGAGCTTCCCCTGAGCGGATGGCCCAGCGCGCGGGAGCGCCGAACCGGCTCGAACGCGCGCTGCCGGTCCTGCGCGCGGCCTCGCTATGGCGCAATTACACGCGCCTGCACCGCGAGATGACCCTCGCGGTGGAAGACGATTTCGGCGCCGTGTTCGGCAAGGCCTTCTTGAACGCCTACGACGAGGAAGTGAAGAACTATCACGCGCGGCGTGAAAACGCCCGCGCCAGTTGAGCATGCATGTGTCCTGCGCGCACTTCTCGTGCGCAGGCGCAAGACAAAGCAACCAAGACGTCGTCGGATATCGAATCGACGCCGAACGGGCTTGCTTCGTCGTCAGTGACGGCATCGGCGGCATGCCTGGCGGCGATGTCGCCGCCGAGCGAGCGGTAGCGGCGATCATCGCGCATTGGAGCGAGGCCGATACCTTCTCACGAGAAACGGCGCACGCATGCGTGCAAGCCGCGAGCGAAGCCATCGCCGCCGGGCAGCGGCGCGATCCGTCGCACGCGAACATGAGCACGACCGTCGTCGCGTTGTTCATCGATCGACTTCATGCGCGCGCGCAATGGCTGCATGTCGGCGATAGCCGGCTGTACAGGTTCAGGCATGGCGCGCTTGCGCAGCGCACGTCCGATCACAGCGTGGCGCAGCAAATGCGCGACGCCGGATTCGCCGTCGATGGCGTGAACCCGAGCCTGCTGCATCGAGCGCTCGGCATGCATGGCCCGCTCTCGACAAGCGACAGCGGTATCCTACCGCTCGTCGATGGCGACGCGTTCATCCTCTGCACGGACGGTTTTTGGCAACTGGTCTCGGAGCGCACGCTCGAACGCACGCTGCGTATCGTGCATTCCGCCGAAGACTGGGCTCGACTGCTCGAGCATGAGGCGGCGCGTCATGCGAGGATCGCGCCGCGCGCCGACAACTACTCGGCCGTCGTAGTGTGGATCGGACATCCCGAGCATGCGACCTTGGTCGCATTGGCGTAGGCAATGTCGTGGCTCTTCGGCAATGTCGTAGTCTGCGGTTGATCGGCGCATGCCATGGCGCCCTCGTAGCGCGTTGCCGGGAGCCCATCGTGGCCAAGAACGCCAATGCCAATGGCGGGATGATCGGCATGAGCATGCACGAACTGGATCGGCCCAAAGTGACCGAAGCGGTCGCCGAAGCGCGGTTGATGCCGCGGCGTTCGGCCGATCGGATCGAGCTCAGTCGGCATCAAGTGGAGCGGCGGGTGAGCCGCTATCGGTGTCGAGGTGCAGCCGGGCTGGTATCGCGCAAGCGATGTCGGCGCAGCAATCATCAGTTGCCGCTCGGCGCGAGGTGAGATCCTCGACCATCATCCGCGCGTTCTATGGCGATTTTGGCCCCACGCTGGCCAGTGCGAAACTCCTTACACCGCGTTAGTAACCGAGAATCGGGTCCCAGAGAGCGCAGTCGTATTGGACGCCGTAATGGTAGGCCGTCCTGATGCCATGGATATCGAGAATTTGGACGTTATCGCGCGCGGTGTCGTAGCGCGGCCAGGCCTGGGGGCCGAACGACGCGCTCGTACCGGGTCTGCCGGTTCTGGCAAAGCGCGTCCACATGCGAACCATTGCGTCGGAAAGTTGCGACTGCGGCTGATCGAGCGCGTGCGGCGTGCCCTGGCCGCCGTGAAATAGCGGAAACAGATATTGCAGTTCCGCCGTGTGGTAGGCGCGAGGTGGATAGCTCAGCGGCGGCAGATACGAGGGCGCCGCTTCGTCGTTGAATTGATATGTGTAGGTCGGCACCTGGCGCGCGAGCCGGCTGTCGAGTGCGCGGGCAACGCAGACCTTCATCCCCTGTGCCGCGGCGATCTCCGCGAGGCTGGGACTCGCGTAGCTTCGTAGCGGATACGAGGCCGCGAGCGCGCCCGCGTACCGGGCGCCAAAGGAATCGAGAAACGCCTCATAGCTGCTAGCTGTGAGAATTGGGCCTCCCGTAACCTCAGGAAGGAAATACGCCTGTTCGTCCGCTACGAGACCGGTCATGACGGGCACTCGGTTGAATTGGCCGCGCTCGATCAGCGCGAGCGGATCTCCCGTGATGATCGTCCCATCGATCGTCGGAAAGCTGGCTTTCTGCGTCGCAATGAGCGCGCCTTGGTTTGCTAGGATCTGTTCAACCGACAGCGAACGCAGGCATGCCGCGGCCTGATCCGGACAACCGGCCGCCTGCGCGAACTCTTCCGCCTCGGTCACGGCGATAGTAGCCGGCACCGGTGTGTAGCGCGTCCCGCTCTGATTGATTGCGCGATGAAAAAGCCCGGCGGATGCGGGTGATACGAGATTCGCGAGCACGCCCGTCGCCCCGGCCGACTGACCGAAGATGGTCACGTTATCCGGATCGCCACCGAACGAGGCGATATTGTCGCGCACCCATCGAAGCGCGGCCTGCTCGTCCATGATTCCGTAGTTCGAAACAGCATGCCCTTCGGCTTTCAGCGACGGGTGGGAAAAAAAACCCAATGCGCCGATCCGATAGTTGAGCGTAACGACGACTGTATCGCCGTCCTTCACCAGCTTACTGCCATCGTAATCGCTACCCTCCCCGCTAAAGAGGCCTCCTCCGGGAAACCAAACCATCACGGGCCGGCGCGGGAATGCAGCACGATGTCCTGTGAGCGGGGCGAACACGTTCAGATAAAGACAATCTTCCGTCGTGCTCGGCGAACCGAACACGCCGGGAGCATTCTGCGGACACCGATTGCCGAATTGGGTGGCTGGCCGCACTCCCTGCCACGGTGCGGCCTCCTGTGGAGGGCGCCAGCGAAGCGGGCCGACCGGCGGCGCGGCATACGGGATGCCGAGGAATTCGCGGACGCCGCTCATTTCAATACCCTTGATCAATCCTTTAGTAATCCTTACTACCAGGGCAGGATTTCGCGAATCATCGCTTTGCTCTGCCGCACGCGATGCGCTTGCTGCGGTGCACGCGAATATCAGGAGGACAGCGCTGAAGAGATGGCGCAAGCGGAGGGAAGCCGAAGCGCGGAGCAAGCGATGAACGAGCGATGCCATGTGTACCCCCAGTGACCGATAGGTCGCACCCGAATGTATCAACCGATGCCGCGAACAGCCGGTTGCAATGCGAAGCGCAACCCCATGTTTGCGAACCGAGTCATCGCCGGCCGTTGTTTCATGAGCCGCCGCAGGCATGAGCGGCTATGCGATCATTGGCGCATTGCTCACCGCTCGGTCGCTTGCTGCTCGCTCGCCGCGCCCCACCCCACCCCACCCCACCCCATGAATTCACGCCCCACCGCGATACTTACCGCCCTAACCGCAGCCGCCTTGTTCGGCGCGGCCACGCCGCTTGCCAAAGCGCTGTTGGGCTCGATGTCGCCTTTTCTCGTGGCCGGACTCTTTTATCTGGGCAGCGGGCTCGGATTGGGCCTCGGGATCGTTGCGCGGCGACTGCAGCGCACCCGCGCACAGCCCTCGAACGAACATCGCATTCAAAAAGCCGAATGGCCGTGGCTGCTCGGCGCGATCCTTGCCGGGGGCGTCACCGGGCCGGCCTTGCTCATGCTCGGCCTGACGAGCACACCTGCAGCCACTAGCGCGCTGCTGCTGAATCTGGAAAGCGTGATGACCGCGGTGATCGCTTGGGTCGTCTTTCGCGAGAACGTGGACAGCCAGATATTTCTCGGCATGCTTGCCATAGTCGCGGGCGGCGTGCTGCTATCGTGGCACCCCGGTCAGATGGCCATTCCCGTCGGCGCACTGATGATCTTTGGCGCATGCCTGTGCTGGGCGATCGACAACAACCTGACGCGCAAGGTGTCCGCCAACGATGCAATGGTGATCGCCTGCCTGAAGGGTTTGATTGCCGGTCCCGTCAACCTCGCGATCGCCTTTGCGATCGGGGCGACCTTCCCCCCGATCGGCGCGGTGGGCGGCGCCATGCTCACCGGCCTCGCGGGCTACGGCATCAGCCTTGTTCTTTTCGTGATCGCGCTGCGGCATCTAGGGACCGCGCGCACCGGCGCCTACTTTTCCGTTGCGCCGCTATTCGGCGTCGGCCTGTCGCTCGTCCTGTGGCCCGAACTGCCTTCGGTGACGTTTTGGGTCGCCGCGGCATTGATGGCGTTCGGAGTATGGCTGCATGTGCGCGAGCGCCATGAGCACGCCCATACGCACGACCGGCTCGAGCACACGCACCGGCACCGCCACGACGCGCATCATCAACACACGCACGCCTTTCCGTACGAGGGCGACGAACCGCATACGCATCCGCACGTGCATTTGCCTATTACGCACTCGCATGCGCATTTCCCGGATATCCATCACCGCCATCGGCATTAATGGCATAGGCCCGTTCACGATTCGCCGAACGGTTCATCATGGCGGCAGTGATTCTCCACCTATCGTTGCCCGCTGCGCCGCGCATCTCGATCAAAATTGATCGCAGCCGTCACGCCAACACACGCGCCACGTCGAACGCGGACATCCGCCGGCACACGGTACCCGTCGCGACCCAGCTAGCGACCGCACGACCGAACAGCGGGGCGAACTTGAAGCCATGTCCAGACAGGCCCGCCGCCACGAATAGGCCCTGCACGCGCGGGTCAGGCCCAAACAACGGATTTCCATCGGGGGTATGGTCGAAGAAGGACACGCGGCTGCCGACGGGGACGGCATCCCGCCGATCACGACGACGCGCTTGCCTTCCACCGGATTGTTATTGATCAAGTACTGCGACGCGTGTAGCAAGGTGGCGCCAAGCCATGGCTTCGCGCAGTCGGGGACGGCCGCTTGCAGCCCGGTGCCGAGGACGATGCTGCGGGTCGGCTGGCTCCAGCCGTTGCCGCGTACGGTCAAGGTCTCGCCGTCGAGTTCGACCGCCTCGACTTCGCGGCCGAACTCGAGGCTGTCCAATTGTTCGCACGCCCACCGGTAGTATTGATTGAATTCCCGCCTGAGCACTTGTGGGAAATTTGCATTGATAAAGCACAGCAGGCGCTTATGCGTCGCCAAGAATTGCAGAGACGACAGTTCGCTCGTCGGATCGACGAGACTGACCAAGTCCTTCAGAAACGGGACCTGCAACGACGCGTTGGGCAGCATTAAGCCAGCGTGCCATTGAAATTGCGCACGGCGCTCGAAGAAGCGGGCGCGCACGCGGGGGTGGCGCTTGAGCAATGCGGCAAGGCTCAAGTTGGCCGGCCCGATCCCGATTCCCACCAGGTCGACCGGGCCGTCGGTTGATGAATAGCGCATTTCAAGTCCTCGTATGGGCGAAGCGACAGAGAAACAGCGGGCATGCAAATGTCCGAGCGCGGCGCGCCCGGACGCGATGAAGCGCAGCGGGAATCAGGCGACGGCGCCCGGCGCCCGCGCGGCAAGCAACAGCGTGATGCGCCAAGAGAAGGCCGCCAGCAGCGACAGCGCAATGGCGAGGCTCACGGCGGCAAGCAGGCCAGAGCCGGTCGGCTGCGCTGCGCCGAGCAGCAAGCCGAAGATTGCGACGCCGAATGCGGAACCGGTCTGCCGGCTCGCGTTGAGCACGCCGGCGGCGACGCCGGCGCGCGTCTTGTCGACGGCGCCGAGCAGCGTCGCCGTGGCGGCCGGCGTGATGACCCCGGAGCCGAAACCGACGGCCGGGAAGCACAAGGCGATACGCCAATACGGCGCATCGTGCGCGAGCGCGAGCAACCCCGCGAACCCGATCGCATAGAGCAAGAAGCCGCCGATCACCACGCGACCGGTGCCGTACGCCGCGCCGAGCCGGCCGGCCGAAAAGCTGCCCGCCGTCACCATCACCGTCAACGGCAGAAACGCCAGACCGGTCTGCAACGATTGCCAGCCGCGACCTTCCTGAAAGTACAAGCTCAGTAAAAACAGCAGGCCGTAAAAGACGAGCGCCGAGATCAGCGAAACGAACACGGAGGCCGAGAACACGGGATGCCGAAAGAGCGCGAGTGGCAACATCGGACGCGCGCGCCTACGCTCGATCAAGACGAATCCGATCCAGCCCGCAACGGCCGCGACGATGCCGGCCACGATGGGCGCGGAGCGCCACCCTATCTTAGCGCCCTCGATCAACACCGCCACCGAACATGCAAGCGCGACGATGGCCGCTGCTTGCCCGGCGAAGTCCATGTGTTCGACGCGAGCGCGGCGCGTGGCCGGAATGCGCAGCGTAAGCACGGCGCCGCACGCTGCGATCGGCACGTTGACGACGAAAATGCTGCGCCATCCGAGCCAGTGAACGAGCAAGCCACCCACGAGCGGGCCGGCGGCCATCGCAATGCCGCCGCACCCGGCCCAGACGCTGATGGCTCTCCCACGCTGCTGCGCGTCGGTATAGGCCGCACTGATCAGCGTCAGCGAACAGGGCACGAGCAACGCGGCGCCCACGCCCTGCATGACGCGCGCGAGCACGAGGACCGGCAAACTCGGTGCGAATCCGCACAGCGCGGACGCCGCCGCGAAGACGATGAGGCCCGTCAAGTAGACGTTGCGGGCCCCGAGCCGGTCGCCCAGCAGCCCGCCCGTCAGCAATAGGCTTGCGAAAGTCAGCGTGTAGGCATTGACGACCCACTGCAACCCGGCTACGTCCGCTCCCAGCGAGGCGGCGATTTTCGCGAGCGCGATATTGACGATCGTCGTATCGAGAATTACTACGACGTAGCTCAAACTCGTCGCCAATATCACGCTTTTCTTATATTCGTTCGTTTCATTCACGGCAATGAGTCCGGTTCGGAATGGTCTGTTGACTATAATCGCGTACTCATCGAGAATGCTTCGAAGCGTATCGAAGCATTTCGCTATGTTTAAAAAATCTACGAAAAAAAGATAAATAGATTGTTTGAACCTGAGGGCAACAGTGAGTCAGCACAATATTTCCACCGTCGCGCATTTGATCGCTGAACCGGTGCGCGCGATCATCCTCATTACGCTCGCGGACGGCTTCGCCCGGTCCGCGGGTGCGCTCGCCGATGCAGCCGGCGTGACCGCGCAAACGGCGAGTTCCCACTTATCGAAGCTGCTGGATGGCGGCTTGCTGCGTGTCGAGAGCAAGGGGCGACACCGCTATTACAGCTTGGCAGGCCCGCATGTGCCGCGCGTGCTCGAAAGCCTGGCCTCGGTCGGCCCGGTCACGCCCGAATGGCGTTCGACGCCCAATCGCTGCGCCCGCGAACTGCGCTTTGCGCGCTGCTGCTACGACCATCTGGCGGGCCAGGTCGGCGTGGCCGTCACTCAAGCGATGATCGGCCGCGGGTATCTCGCCGAGCGCAGCGACTACGAATACGAACTCACGCCGGTGGGACATGCGCTGCTGCAGCGGCTCGGGCTGGACGTCGGCGGCCCGTTCCCGAACCAAACCGGCCACGCCCACCGTTGCCTCGATTGGACGGAACGGCAATACCATATCGCCGGGCCGCTCGGCGCGCATCTGATGAACGCTTTCTGCGCTTGGGCATGGCTCAAGCGCGGACAGGAAACGCGCGCGGTCACGATTACGCCGGCCGGTTCGAATGCGCTGCGCGAGCATTTCGGCATCGAACTCGATGCGCTGCGAAACTCGGGAGCCGGCTTCAACGAGTATCGCGAAAGCGCGTGACCCGTGCACTGCCCCAGCTCAACCGGGTGTGAGGGCGGCGGCAGGTAAGCCAAAGCGTGAGGCGTCGCCGCATGCGAACGATGCTTCGATCTCGGCGATCCGCCGCTCCAATTCGTCTCCGGTTGCGCGCCAGGCCGGTATCGCATCGGCCAATCTCGCGTGCCAAGCACACAGGTTGGGGTATGCATCGAACGGCGCACGCGTGCGCGGCACGTGGCTGAAGGGCGAGGCGAGATCGATGTCGGCCAGCGTCGGCGTGTCGCCGGCCACGAACGCGCGATCGCGTAAATGCCTGTCCAGCACGGCCGCATAGCGATGAATCGATTTCAACGCATCGGCAACCAATGCCGGGCTCTCCGGTTGCCCCTTGAGCCGATGAATAAAGCGCTCGTCGATGAGCACCGCCGGCCCGCGCCGGAAATGCTCGGCGGCCCAGAACATCCACTTGAGCACCTCGAAACGCGCAGCGCCCGCCGGCCAAAGCGTCGAGCCAGCCCGCTCCGCCAGGTAGATCATGATGGCCGAGGCTTCGAACAACGCGATGTCGCCGTCGACGAAGGCCGGAATCGTGCCGCTAGGACTGAGCGCGAGATAGGCCGGCGTGCGATTTTCTCCGACGAACAAGTTCACGAATTCGAATTCGACGTGCAAATTCAGGTGAGAGATCACCGTCAGTAGTCGGCCCTGAACAATTCATTTTGCTCGGCAAATGAGTTCACGCTGCCGACGGCGTAGCGGTTTCGAAGCCAAGCAAAGCGACGAGAATCAGGGCGTAAAAAAGCCGCAGCTTGCGCAGGATCATC